>DLHX01000006.1 GCA_002483465.1 Micavibrio sp. UBA7657
CTCCTTTATAGGGGGCGGCTCACAAGAAAATTCCCTGTTCCCGTTTATTGCCGTTCTAAAACGGTAATACGTCATGCCATTGATGGGCCATAGACTTTTTGGCAGCACCTCCGGTTTGGTCATAGTAGAGGGCCCTAAAAGGGCGTTTTTCGATGATTTTTCCCTGTTAATTCCCTGTAAAACAGGGAATTATACTGAGAATAGTTAGGGCACGACTGCCCTCACTGCCAGTTTCTTTTTAAGTCTTAAAAATTTAGCTGCGGTGACGCGCCGCCGCGTTTATCTGGAGGCGTGCGCAGGAGTTCCAGACTTTTGGCGCTTCCTGGCAACTTAGCAATAATTTCCTCATCGACTTTCTGCCTAGCCGAAAATGCAAGGCGTGCGGCATGAAGCTTTTGCTCGTTAACGGCCAGAACGAACATGCTCTCGTCATGATTGACAGCCAGATAATCCTGACCTGACATATTCAATATTCCGCCGAAGAAATTACGCGCATTATTCGCTACCAAATGCGCATGCTCCGCTTCGTAAACGCGCATGCGCCAGGCCGATCCGTCAAAGGCGGTCACGCGAGCGCCATTTTCTATTTCAGTCAGAATATTTTCGGAATTTAGATCCGGGCTTTCTTTCCACGATGATGGCGCCAGATCGAACGCGCGTTTGGCAAGCTGAGCGTTCGTAATAATCCAGTCCCTGCGGTCACTATCCATAGAGACGTTGAATTCGCTCCATGTTGTTTCGATGCGGTAATTGGAGGGGGTGCCGATATCGTGTCCTGTGAATTCGCTGGTGTCGCTCCATTTTTTCGGCCTGATCCGATCATCATCAAAAAGCGCAGGAGAATTAATTGCCATCAGCCCCGGCTCCAGCGCCAAATCAAACGCGATGACCAGTTTGACTTGATGAAGATCCGGGCCGTCCGAAAGATTGGAAGGGAACGACGCGCTGTGCTGTTTATACACCGCCTGCATATATTCCTGGCGAATGCGTAATGGATCGGGCGTCGCAGAAAAATATGCAACATTGCCCGAGGCATCAAAGCGGATTTTTTTAGCGCCTTCCTCCAGAAACAGCGCGGTGAGATTGCCCTCATCCCAATCCATGTGCCGTCCGGGAAGAATCTGGAAGATATCCTTGTTGTAAGGATGAAGGCTTACGCCCGGTCTTTCGGGATCGCCGGCATATTTTCCCGAGCGGTGAAAAACAACTTCTTGAGCCGTTTCATCGCGAGCGTGAATTTTGTCGCCATCGACGACCAGTTCAAGCAGCGCATTGGTTTCATTATCGCGCAATTTTATATGACGATCCGATATATGTGTTTTGACAATGCGATTATCCGTGGTGTTTCTGAAATGGCGGTCGGGCAAATCCACCCAGCCCGGATCCAGCGTGCAACCCTGCCAATGCGCAGGATCGGCTAGATATTCAATAATGATTCTTTTTTGCTTGTAAGACAGCATTTTCCCGGCCCCTGTTTTTTCTTATGATTAAAAGCTAATGAAACAGGTGGGGGCTTGTCAACTGTTTCGTAAAATGGACCTTCGTGACTGTCTTTGCTAGGCTTTTGGTTGAGATTCGTTAAGAGAAAAGCTCCTGAGA
The DNA here is from genome assembly GCA_002483465.1 of Micavibrio sp. UBA7657. Taxonomy (GTDB): domain Bacteria; phylum Pseudomonadota; class Alphaproteobacteria; order Micavibrionales; family Micavibrionaceae; genus UBA7657. The sequence goes on from DLHX01000006.1 coordinate 1,600, forward strand.
TGACCCGTAGAACCGCACTCCATGCCAGCCATACTGCCCTCGGCGCGAAAATGGGCGAATTCGCAGGCTACGACATGCCGCTTTATTATAAGGAAGGCGTGCTCAGCGAGCATGAATGGGTGCGGAGCCGGGCGGGGTTGTTCGATGTCTCGCATATGGGCCAGATCATTCTGCACGGGCCGGAAGAAGACATCATAAAATTCTGGGAGCAGGTGACACCGTCTTCTTTCGCGAAACTTGGCGACGGCGCTGCGAAATACACCGTGCTGACCAGCCCGAAGGGCGGCATGATCGACGATCTGATCGTCACGCGCATCTGGCACAACAAATTTTTTGCTGTGCTGAACGCGGGTCGTAAGAGTGTCGACATTGAATGGCTACGAAAGCACCTGCCGGAATCAGTGACGCTGGAATATTCAGACATGGAATCTCTGCTCGCGGTGCAGGGGCCGGACTCCGAAAAAGTCATGCGTGAAACGTTCGGGCTTGACGTAAGCGATATGAATTACATGAGCGGAAAGTATTTCGATCTGGGTCACGCTGCCTCGCTCGTAAGCCGTCTTGGTTATACCGGCGAAGATGGATTTGAAATCAGCGTCAGCCCGAACGAAGCGCCGCGTATCTGGCGCCAGTTGATAGAGCACCCGGATATCATGCCGGTTGGACTGGCGGCGCGGGATTCGCTGCGTTTAGAGATGGGCTACCCGCTTTACGGTCATGACATTGATGAAACCACGTCGCCCGCCGAGGCGAATTTGTCCTGGATCCTGCGCGATAAATCAGGACCGAAACCTGCGCGGCTGCGCGTGGGCGTGAAACTGCTGGATAAGGGCATTGCGCGTGAAGGCGCGGAAATCCGCAACGAAGTCGGCAAGAAAATCGGCGCTCTGACCTCAGGCGGTTTCTCGCCGAGCCTCAAAGAATCCATCGGCATGGGCTATATCGAGGCGGCTATGTCGGCGGTTGGAACGAACATATTCGTTCATGTGCGCGGACGCGATATCCCGGCGGTCGTCGTCGCCATGCCCTTCGTTCCCGCGCGCACGAAGATGAAAAAGGCGGCGCATTGACTTGGCGACCGAAAAATTCGTCTAATTGATAAACCAGAATCACAGGAAGGGCGTCGCCTATGGCCGTTTTGAAATACACCAATGACCATGAATGCGTGAAGATCGAGGGCGATATCGCCTGGGTCGGCATCACGAAATACGCGCAGGAAGCGTTGGGCGACCTTGTTTACGTGGAATTGCCTTCGGTCGGCAAAAAGGTGAAGAAGGGCGAATATTTTGCGGTCGTGGAATCAGTCAAAACCGCCGCCGAGGTTTATTCTCCTGTCGATGGCGAGGTAATCGAGGCGAATGACAATATGCCGACCGATCTCGAGATGATCAAAAGCCCCGTCGGCGAGCAGGGATGGATCGCGAAGATCAAAATCTCGGACCCCGCGCAACTCGCGAACCTGATGGACGAAGCGGCCTATAAAAAATACCTGGAAAGCCTCTGATTAATGCGTTACCTGCCGCAGACCAAACAATCCCGCGATGAAATGCTCCGCGCCGTCGGCGCAAAAAACGTTGACGATTTATTTAAAGATGTACCCGCGAAAGCTTTCATTAAGGGCAAGGCGAAACTGCCGGACCATATGGGCGAACTTGAGGTCGAGCGTATTCTCGGCGGTTATGCAGCGCAGAACGCGAATGCCACGCAGGGACCGTTTTTCCTCGGCGCGGGTTCTTATTATCACCACATCCCCGCGAGCGTCGACCACATCATCCAGCGCAGCGAATTTCTGACGGCCTATACGCCGTACCAGCCGGAAATCGCACAAGGCACGCTGCAGATGATTTATGAATTCCAGAGCTTCATCGCACTGCTGACCGGGCAGGATATCGCGAATGCCTCGATGTATGACGGTGCGACGGCGTGCGCAGAAGCGGCATTGATGGCGCAGCGCGTGACCAAGCGCCGCAAGATCACGATCGGCAACGACCTCCACCCCGATTACCGTGAAGTTCTCGGGACATATATGGAGAGCTTTGACGATGTTGAAATCACGGATGGCGAGCCGGACGATCAAAGCGCCTGCGTGATCATCCAGTCGCCCGATTTTTTCGGCACACCGCACGACTATGACGGCTGGCGGAAGAAATGCGACGCGAGCGGCGCACTGTTGGTGGTTGTGATTAATGAGATCGTTTCGCTCGGCCTGCTGCCGCCGCCGCCAAGTGCAGACATCGTTTGCGGCGAGGCGCAGAGCATCGGCCTGCCGATGAGTTACGGCGGCCCACACCTGGGCTTCTTCGCCTGCAAGGAACAATATCTGCGCCAGATGCCGGGGCGTTTGTGCGGCATGACCGAGGATGCTGACGGGCGCCGCGGCTTTGTCCTGACGTTATCGACGCGCGAACAACATATCCGCCGCGACAAGGCGACGTCGAATATCTGCACCAACCAGGGCCTGTGTGCGCTGGCCTTTACGGTGCATATGAGTTTGCTGGGAGAAGATGGATTCAAACGGCTCGCGAAACTGAATCACGAAGCCGCGTGCGGACTGGCGGATGAATTGAAAAAAGTAAAAGGCGTGAAAATCGTCAACGAAAAATTCTTCAACGAATTTTCGATTGAGCTGCCGAAATCTTCTAAAGAAGTGGTGACTGCTCTCGCGGCGCGCGGGGTGACAGCAGGGTACGCACTGGATCATGGTCGGCTTTTACTGGCAGCCACCGAGATGACGCAACCGAGCGATGTAAAACAACTGTGTGATGCGCTGAAAGATGTGTTGTCATGATGTCGTTCCTTTCCTTTGAAAATCGCGACGAAGGCCTTGTCACAAGGACAAGACCTTCGCGCTGCTACCAAGCGCAAGCCCAAAGGCCGCGCAAGGTTAACCTATCGGTCGCGCTGCTCCGAAGAACGGTCGCGGTCGCTTTGCGGGTTTTGACCTGGACGGTTTGGGTCCTGATTCTGACGCTTTTCAGCAGGGTTATTCTGTGGCTTGTTTGGTTGATTGTTTGGCATTTCAGTCTCCATTTTAGGGGGTGGGTTTGTGCGTTAACCAACGGCTTCGCGCCACCTATGTTCCGGAGGAACATATTCACAGGACAGGAAGCCTATCGATGAAATACGTCAAACAGGATAAAGGCGGATTGATGTACGAGGAGAATCTGCTCTGGGAAAAACAGCGCAGCGATCACCCGGGCGTCGATCTACCCGCGCCGCAAAATCTGAAACTCCGCACCGGCCAGAAGGAGCGCGGCGATATTGGATTGCCGCAGGTGAGCGAGCCGCAGGCGCTCCGTCATTTCGTGCGCATGAGCACGTGGAATTATTCTATCGATCACGGATTTTTTCCGCTCGGCTCCTGCACGATGAAGCACAACCCGCGCCTCAATGAGAAAATGGCGCGGCTTGCCGGTTTTGCGCACATCCATCCGAAACAGCCCGATGAAACCGTGCAGGGCGCGCTACGCCTCATGCATGAATTGCAGAACTGGCTTGCGGAACTCACGAATTTGCCGGGCGTGTGTTTATCGCCCGCCGCCGGAGCGCATGGTGAGCTTGCAGGATTGATGACAATCCGCCGCGCGCATGAGCTGAAAGGCAACACAGAGAAAAAAGTTTTGCTGATTCCGGATTCGGCGCACGGCACGAACCCGGCAACGGCGACGATGTGCGGGTTCACGGTGCGCAATATCCCGACAAAAAACACCGGGCGCGTGACTCTGGAAGCATTTAAAGAAGCGCTGGGCGACGGTAAGGATGTTGCCGGAATGATGGTGACGAACCCGAACACGTGCGGGCTGTTTGAAACGGAAATTGTCGAGATTGCCGATCTGCTGCACAAGCACGGCGGATATTTTTACTGCGATGGTGCGAACTTTAATGCGCTGGTCGGAAAAATCCGCCCCGGCGATTTCGGCGTCGATGTCATGCATATCAATCTGCACAAAACATTTTCAACGCCGCATGGCGGAGGCGGTCCGGGATCGGGCCCGATCTGCTGCACGGCGGAGCTGGCTAAATATATGCCGGTGCCGACGGTGATTAAAAAAGGCGATCAATATAAACTTGAAACAGAAAAAGACCGCCCGGAAACGCTTGGCAGGTTGAAAGGTTTCAACGGCCAGTTCGGCATGTTCGTGCGCGCGCTGGCTTATATGATGTCGCATGGTGCCGATGGATTGAAACAGGTTTCGGAAGACGCGGTGCTGAATGCGAATTACATTCTCGCGCAATTGAAAAATGATTTTCACGCGCCATTCGCCGAGCAGGGGCCCTGCATGCATGAAGCGCTGCTGACGGATAAGAAACAAAAAGAAGCGGGCGTTACGACGCTGGATATGGCGAAGGCATTGTGCGAGCGCGGCATCCATCCGATGACGGTTTATTTCCCGCTGGTGGTTCCCGGTGCGATGCTGATTGAGCCGACGGAAACTGAGAGCCAGGATTCAATAGATTACTTTATCGGCGTGATGAAGGATTTCGCGAAAGATGTCGCGGCGGGAGATACGCAGAAATTTCATGATTATCCGCTATCGACGCCGCGCCGCAGGCTGGATGAAGTGAAGGCCGCGCGCGAACCAAAACTGCGCTGGAAGGCCTGATATCAAGGGGATTTGGGGCCGCCGCCGAAAAGGGGGTCTATAATGTATCTCTTGCCGAATCCATTAAGATCAAAGGGCTTGGGAGGGCCGCTAGGTGCGCCGGTCGCATCGTCGAGGGCTTTTCTGAATGTACTAAGTAGCATGGCTTAATGTACCATTTTCAATAAATAAATGTCCAGAAAATCGTGAAAAGCGGTTATCGCTGGTAACGGTCGAGGACTTTTTGCAGCTCGTCCAGCAGCGGCCCGACTTCGTTGCTAAAGGCATCGCGCGCCTTGGGATCGATTCCTGATTTTACGCTATCGACGACGCCGGTCACGCGGTTCTGAAAGTCGGTAAGAGTTGAATAATGCGTGAGCTGGTTTTTGGTCGCTGTTCTTAAACGCTCGGCCAGAACATTAATAAGCGCGCGCACGGCAGTATCCTCGATGCGCTTGATCTTGCCTTCGATTTCGTCACGGGAAATAACAGTGAGAGTGCAATCCTCGATGGCGCGCACGGTCGCGGAACGCTTCGCATGCGTAATCAGGGCCATCTCGCCGAAAATATCGCCGGGGCCCATTTCCGCGACTTTAAGCTGGTGCTTGCCGTCCTTGTCCTTGACGAGAATTTCAACGCGTCCGCGCTCGATATAATAGGCGCGCACGCCCGTATCGCCCTGATCGATGATGACTTTGCCCTTGAAGAACACCTCGCGGTGCAGGATTTTCTGCCTGCTCTCCGGGCTGTTCCGGGGGTTGAGTTCGTCTAGTTTTTTCATCCGATAGTTTAATGCCCTGATCGATATTCCCCGTCTTTTGAGTATCCCATAAAAAGGTTAATAAAAACAGCGGCCCCGAAGGGCTTAAATTCTTCTGGATTCGCTGGAAATTTTGATGTAATAACTGTGCCATTCCCTGACATAACGGTTCGATGATTTCCCGAGAGCGCCTCGGGGCCCGAGCCCTGCCCGGGAGAGAGAAGTACATAAGAAATTGATATTAAAAGGATTTTGAGGATGGCCGGAACCGGACCCATTGAATATATCCGCCAGGTGCGGGCCGAGATGAAGAAGGTCACATGGCCGACCCGCCAGGAAACGACCGTCAGCGTCATGGCCGTTTTCGTGATGGTGTTTGTCGCCTCGCTGTTTTTGTTTTTTGCCGACCAGGTGATTGCTTTCATTATCAAGCAGATCCTGAGTTTGGGAATGTAACCGGGTTTTAATAGGAGAAGAAAATCATGACACCCCGTTGGTACGTCGTTCACGTTTATTCAGGTTTCGAGAACAAGGTAGCCGAAGCTATCCGCGAGAAGGCACGCAAGCAGGGCCTTGAGGATCATATCCAGGAAATTCTGGTTCCCATGGAGGAAATCGTCGAGGTTCGCCGCGGCCAGCGCGTGAACGCCGAGCGTAAATTTTTCCCGGGTTACGTGCTCGCGAAACTGGTGATGGATGATGACATCTGGCACCTGATCAAGAACACGCCGAAAGTGTCGGGCTTCCTCGGCGCGGGCGGCAACAAGCCGGTCGCGATCAGCGAGGCCGAAGCCCAGCACATCCTGCGCCAGGTCCAGGAGGGCGTTGATCGCCCGAGACCCAGCGTGGTTTACGACATCGGCGAAGAGGTCAAGGTTACGGACGGCCCGTTCGCGTCGTTCAACGGCGTGGTCGAGGAAATCGACGAAGAGAAGGCCAAACTCAAGGTTTCGGTCTCGATCTTTGGCCGTGCGACCCCCGTCGAGCTGGAATACAGCCAGGTCGAGAAGATTTAATTACTTGCGTAAAAATGCGGCGGGCAGTAAGGTCCGGCGCATTAAAACTGAACCGTGGAAGGTCTTCCGGCAAAACACGCCAGCCGGAGCCGCACCACAAACCCCTTAACCGGAGGAAAACATGGCAAAGAAAGTAAAAGGTTATATCAACCTTACGATCCCGGGCGGATCGGCTAACCCGGCCCCGCCTGTCGGTCCCGCGCTTGGTGCGCAGGGCGTCAACATCATGGAATTCTGCAAGGCGTTTAACGCCAGCACGGAGAAAGAGAAAGGGATTCCAATCCCGGTCGTCATCACCGTGTTCGAAGACCGCTCCTTCACCTTTATCAAGAAGACCCCTCCTGCGAGCTACTTCATCGGCCAGGCCGCGAAGATCGCGAAGGGTTCCGGCCTGACGGGCAAGGAAACTGTTGGCCGCATCACGAAGAAACAGGTTCGTGAGATCGCTGAAAAGAAAATGCCTGACCTGAATGCGAACGACATCGATGCAGCAATGAAGATCATTGAAGGCAGCGCACGTTCCATGGGCGTCGAAGTGGTGGAGGGCTAAGTCATGGCTGAGAAGAAAACAACCAAAGCAACGGCTGCGAAAAAAGACGCAGGCAAAGCAAAAAAAGACAAAGCTGTACCGGGCGGCAAGAAAATGCGCGCCGCGCGTGAGCTGGTCGACCGCAACAAATTCTACACGGTAGAAGACGCCGTGAAGATTTTGAAAGCGGCCGCGAAAAACCGCAAGTTCGACGAGAGCATTGAAATCTCGATGAACCTCGCGGTTGACCCGGCGCACGCCGACCAGGCCGTTCGCGGCATGGTATCCCTGCCGAACGGCACGGGTAAATCGGTACGCGTTGCGGTTTTCGCAAAAGACGCGAAAGCGAAAGAAGCGAAAGAAGCCGGTGCCGACCTCGTTGGTGCGGATGACCTCGCGGAAACGATCCTGAAGGGCGAGATTAATTTCGACCGTCTCGTCGCAACGCCGGACATGATGGGCCTCGTCGGCCGTCTGGGTAAAGTGCTGGGTCCGAAAGGCCTGATGCCGAACCCGAAACTCGGCACCGTGACGCCTGATGTTAAAAAGGCCGTCAAGGATGCCAAGGGCGGATCGATTGAATTCCGCGCCGAAAAAACCGGCATCGTTCAGGCCGGCGTCGGCAAGGCATCGTTCGATGAAGCGAAGATCGTTGAAAACATCCGCTTCTTCGTCGAGACAATCCAGCGCGCGAAACCCACAGGCGCGAAAGGCGGCACTTACATCAAGAAAGTGTCAGTCTCTTCGACGATGGGCCCGGGCCTCAAGCTCGACCTCGAGAGCCTGAAAAAAGCGGCTTAAACCAGAGCAGCTTAGAAATTAAGATCACGAAAAACCCGCCAGGTGATGGCGGGTTTTTTTATGATCAGTTCGGTTCGCGTAAATATGGATGCGCATTTTCGAGGGCCCTCGCATGCGCAAATTCCAATCCACGTCGCAAGTCGGGCGCAGTGTTCTTGCCCATGACCGCCAGCTGATGACCTATAACAATGACGTCGGTAAATGAGCTTTTGGCGCTTGGAAGCGGTCTGACGCCTGCGCTGTATCTATCGAAAAGATCGTTCAATATTGGATATTCGCTCTCGCACATTCTTAGTCTCCATCGTTTATGCGCACGGGGGCTCAGCCCCGCTTGCAGGTTAAAAAATCCGTTGGAGAAACGATTGGATATGCTCCAATAGCTTCGCCGCCGGGGTTCCAGTTGGAAACCACAGCGACTCATCAAAGGTGAGGGGGAGCTGCAGCCGCTTTAGCTTTGGTGTCGCGGTGCAAGCTGAATCCATCAAATGCCGCGGTTGCGTGAGCAACACTTCATTTATAAGACAAGGCGTATATACGGTCAATATAAAAGCTTGACGCTATCTGGTTCATCCTCTACAAACTGCCACATAATTATTACCTGTCCGAGACTGCAGGGGCTTTAGGGCTTAAAAACCTGCAATAGATGGGAAGATTGAAGACCTCTCGCGAGAGGGTCGTATTTTCTTCCGGTTTTTCGGTCAGGCAGCCTTCGGGGCTGCTTTTTTATTGGTTTAATTTTTTGAGGAGATATTGCCATGGCAATGAACCGCGCAGAAAAAGAAGCGGAAATTAAGGAACTGAACGAGCGTTTCTCAAGCGATGAGCTCGTCGTTCTCACGCATTACAGCGGCCTGACGGTTGCGCAGATGACCCAGTTCCGCCGCGAGCTGGTGAAGAACGGTGCGAGCTACAAGGTCACGAAAAACAGCCTCGCGAAAATCGCGCTGAAGGGCACGAAGTTCGAACAGATCACCGACAAGTTCGTTGGTCCGACCGGCGTTGCGACATCGAAAGATCCTGTTGCTGCCGCGAAAATCGCGCACACATTCGCAAAAACGAACGACAAGCTGATCATCATCGGCGGCGCGCTCGGCGATAAAATTCTCGATGCAAACGCCGTCAAGGCGCTTGCGCAACTGCCCTCGCTCGACGAACTCCGCGCGAAACTGCTGGGTCTGTTCCAGGCTCCTGCGCAGAAAATCGCGGGCGTTCTCCAGGCTCCCGCAAGAGACCTGGTCGGCGTCACGAAGGCATACGGCGAGAAGAAGTAAGTTTTGGTTTTTAATTTTAACTGTTCAATGAAGGAGAAAGTAAATGTCTGCAAATCTTGATAAACTGGTTGATGAACTGTCGAAGCTCAGCGTTCTTGAAGCTGCTGAACTCTCGAAACTGCTGGAAGAGAAGTGGGGCGTAACTGCCGCTGCTGCTGCTCCGGTGATGATGGCCGCTGCTGGCGGCGGTGCCGCTGCTGCTGAAGAGAAAGACGCGTTTGACGTCGTTCTCGTTGAAGGCGGAGCGAACAAAATCAACGTCATTAAAGAAGTCCGTGCGATCACGGGCCTCGGCCTTAAGGAAGCCAAAGACCTCGTTGAGGCCGGCGGCAAAGTCGTTAAGGAAGGCGCCAAGAAGGACGAAGCTGAGAAACTCAAGAAGCAGCTCGAAGCCGCAGGCGCGAAGGTCGAACTTAAGTAATTTCGGCTTAGCCTAAGAATATGAAAGAGGGGCCCGGTTTGGCCCCTCTTTTTATTTGCCAGGCGGAAAGTATTTGCTATAAACGACGTTAAACAGGAGTTGGGAAAATGTGGTACAACCGGAGCGGTTCTTTAATCCAGACCGAGCGTCTTCATCCCGTGGTTGAGAATCTCGGAACGGCATTCATAATCGCGCTCAGCATTTACACCGCTGTGCCCGCGCCCAAGCATGATGAAAACAAATTTGCTTTGGAAGAAAGCTCCACCGTTACAATTGTAGCTTCAAATCCAGACGTCAAAATAGACGGCAAAAGAGGTGCAATGAGTTGTGGTTTGTCAGACCCGATACAACAAAAAGCTTGTATGGACGTTGACAAACTTTCCCCTGAACCCGTGCACCATTAAGGACATCCATGACAACAGAGAACGAACAACCCGTTAGCCTTGATGATGATTTTGGTCCGGCCGCTCACATGAGCCCATATCCTAAAAGGAGTAACCGTATGCCTCTTACTTCAAAGATGTATTGGGGAGCGATGGCATTTTCGACGTTTGTGCTGGCAGTAATGATTAACACTGCAATCGATGAAGCAGCGCGAGACAGAGAAATCCGCAACATTTTCATGGCTGCTGGCGCTACCGATCCCAGGGAAATTAAAATGATGACCCAGCTTAGCCGCGGGAGTAAAAAAAGCTGTGCCCTGTTGATTCCATCACGGGAGCAGGTATGTAAAGAGGTTCATGACAGGTTTTTTAATCAAGAACCCGCGCCGCATTGACGGCTTTTAATTTTCATAATATATAGACGATGTCCTTGAAGAGATTCATTAGTGAATCCAGTTGACATTATTTTAGGGCTAGTCCATATAACTGACAAAATTCGGGCATGACGTGAGCATTTTTAAGACTGACCGGGGTTCCGCTCCGTAGATAAATTATTGTAAAAGCTGCATCTTTTTTTCGGAAACGAAGACAAAGAGGCGGCCTTTTATGCTTTGCAACAATGGGGTGTCGCCGATTCGAGCCCGCGATCGGACAGACCCGTAGAGGAAAACGAAGGACTTAAAATACCATGAGCGCCGCAAAAACAAAAAAACCCTCCAACAAAGCCCCCAAAAACCTGAAGCCTATCAAGATCGCCAAGCATGTGCCGATCCAGCGTCACGCAACACCCGCTAACAGCGTTGAGAGCTTTACAGGCCGCAAGCGCATCCGCCGCTCCTTCGGCCGCATCGAAGAAGTCGCCCAGATGCCGAACCTGATCGAGGTTCAGCGCAACTCCTACGAACAATTCCTGCAGATGAACATCCCGGCTACCGAGCGCGCCAGCCGGGGCCTTGAGGAAGTGTTCTCTTCTGTATTCCCGATCAAGGACTTCGCCGACAAGGCCGAAATCGATTTCGTTCGTTATGAACTCGAAGAGCCTAAATATGACGTCGAGGAATGCCAGCAGCGCGGCATGACCTATGCGGCGCCGCTCCGCGTCACGCTCCGCCTCTCGGTTTTCGATATTGATGAAGATTCAGGCCTGCGCTCGATCCGCGACATCAAAGAACAGGATGTCTACATGGTCGATATGCCGCTGATGACCAACAACGGAACGTTCATTGTAAACGGTACGGAGCGTGTCATTGTATCGCAGATGCACCGCAGCCCCGGCGTTTTCTTTGACCATGACGGTGGCAAGACGCACGCTTCGGGTAAATATCTTTTCGCTGCCCGCGTCATTCCTTACCGCGGTTCCTGGCTTGATTTCGAATTCGATGCGAAAGACCATATGTATGTCCGTATCGACCGCCGCCGTAAACTGCCCGTAACCACGATGCTGCGCGCGCTGGATTCTTCCCAGACCGCCGCCTACCGCATCAAGCAGGAAGACAAGGGCAAGGATATCGATACGCTGATGGTTCAGGGTATGACGAATGAGGAAATCCTCAGCACGTTCTACAAGACCATCCCCTATAAGAAAGACAAAAAAGGCTGGAAGACGGACTTCGACGCGCAGCGCTTCCGCGGCGTTAAAATGACGTATGACCTGATCGATGCCAAGACCGGCAAGGTCGTGGCCGAAGAGGGCGCCAAGATCACCCCGCGCAAGGCGCGTGAACTCGGCGAAAGCGGCCTGAAGGAAATTCTCGTTCAGGACGAACAACTGATTGCCCAGTACCTCGCGGTCGACATCATCGAGCCGAAAACCGGCCAGGTTATTTATGAAGCCGGCCACGAAATCTCGAAGGACGACCTCGCGAAACTTGAAAGCCTCAAGGTTGACGAAGTGCCGGTCCTCGCGATCGACCACCTCAATATCGGCCCCTATGTCCGTAACACGATGCTGATCGACAAGTGCGATACGCGTGAAGAGGCCTTGATCGACATCTACCGCGTGATGCGCCCCGGCGAACCGCCGACGGTTGAATCCGCTGAGACCCTGTTCAACTCACTGTTCTTCGACGCCGAGCGTTATGACCTTTCGCCTGTCGGCCGCGTGAAAATGAACGGCCGCCTGGACCTGAAAGCCAGCGACCAGTTCCGTGTCCTGTCGAAAGACGACATCCTCGCGATCCTGCGCTACCTTCATGACCTGAAGGATGGCCGCGGCGAAATCGACGACATCGACAACCTCGGTAACCGCCGCGTTCGTTCCGTCGGCGAGCTGATGGAAAACCAGATCCGTATCGGTCTGCTCCGCATGGAGCGCGCGATCCGCGAGCGTATGAGCTCTGTTGATATCGACACATTCATGCCGCACGACCTGATCAATTCGAAACCCGCGCAGGCGGCTGTTCGCGAGTTCTTCGGCTCCTCGCAGCTTTCGCAGTTCATGGACCAGACGAACCCGCTCTCTGAAATCACTCACAAGCGCCGGCTTTCGGCTCTTGGACCGGGCGGTCTGACCCGCGAGCGCGCAGGCTTCGAAGTCCGCGACGTTCACCCGACACATTATGGCCGTATCTGCCCGATCGAAACACCGGAAGGTCCGAACATCGGTCTGATCAACTCGCTGGCTACATTCGCCCGGGTTAACCAGTACGGCTTCATTGAATCTCCTTACCGCAAAGTTGTTGGCGGCAAAGTCTCGGCTGAAGTCATTTACATGTCGGCCATGGAAGAAGCGAAATACACGATCGCCCAGGCCAACGCCGAACTCGACAAGTCAGGCAAGTTCGTCTCCGACCTCGTTCAGTGCCGCAAGGGCGGTGAAAACCTGATCGCGCCGGTCGACCAGATCGAATATGCCGACGTCTCGCCGAAGCAGATCGTCTCCGTCGCCGCATCGCTGATCCCGTTCCTCGAGAACGACGACGCGAACCGCGCGCTGATGGGCTCGAACATGCAACGCCAGGCCGTGCCGTTGCTGCGCTCCGATGCGCCGCTGGTGGGTACAGGCATGGAAGCCACCGTCGCCCGCGACTCCGGCGCTGCCGTTTCGGCCAAGCGCTCCGGTGTTGTAACGAAAGTGGACGCCACGCGTATCGTTGTTCAGGCTTCGGAATCTTTCTCTGAAGGTGAGCCGGTTGTCGACATTTACAAACTGTCGAAATTCCAGCGCTCGAACCAGAACACCTGCATCCTGCAAAAACCGCTCGTCAAAGTGAACGACAAGGTCCGCGCCGGCGACATCATCGCCGACGGCCCCTCGACGCAGCTTGGCGAACTCGCCCTCGGTCGTAACGTGCTCGTCGCGTTCATGCCCTGGAACGGTTACAACTTCGAAGACTCGATCCTCGTTTCCGAGCGCATCGTTTCGGACGACATCTTCACCTCGATCCACATCGAGGAATTCGAAGTCATGGCGCGCGACACGAAACTCGGCACCGAAGAGATCACGCGCGACATCCCGAACGTCGGTGAAGAAGCGCTGAAACACCTCGACGAAGCCGGTATCGTTCACATCGGCGCCGAAGTCGGCCCCGGCGACATTCTCGTCGGTAAAGTGACACCAAAAGGCGAAAGCCCGATGACGCCTGAGGAAAAACTCCTCCGCGCGATCTTCGGCGAAAAAGCCGCAGACGTAAAAGACACCTCGCTCCGCTTGCCTCCGGGCGCGCAGGGAACGATCGTCGAAGTCCGCGTCTTCAACCGCCGTGGTATCGATAAAGACGCCCGTGCTCTGTCCATTGAGCAACAGGAGATCGAACGCCTCGCAAAAGACCGCGACGACGAGCGTAAAATCCTGGAAGACGGCTTCTATGGCCGCCTCAGCGATATCCTCGTCGGCCAGACGGTTTCCGCTGCCTCGAAAGACGCGAAAATCAAGAAGGGCACGAAGCTGAAAGTTTCGGACCTCGAAGAGACCAAGCGTGGCCTGTGGCGCGAAATCGTCATCGATCACGAGAAGCGCATGACGGAAATCGAAGCCATGTCGAAGACATTCGACGAAGCTGTCGACAACCTGAAAGAGCGTTTCGAGAACAAGGTCGAAAAACTCCAGCGCGGCGACGAATTGCCGCCCGGCGTGATGAAGATGGTCAAAGTCTTCGTGGCCGTTAAGCGCAAGACCCAGCCCGGCGACAAAATGGCCGGACGTCACGGCAACAAGGGCGTGGTTTCTAAAATCATGCCTTCCGAGGACATGCCTTACCTGGAAGACGGCACGCCCGTCGACCTCGTGCTCAACCCGCTCGGCGTTCCTTCGCGTATGAACGTCGGTCAGATTCTCGAGACGCACCTTGGATGGGCTTCGGCCAACCTCGGTCGCCAGATCGGTGAAATGATCGACAGCTTCGCGAACAAGAAAAAGCCCGCCGAAGGCGAATCCAAAAAGCTCCACGGTAAACTGAAAGAAGTTTACGGCGAGCGCGAGTACAAGGAAAAAGTCACGAAGCTGGATGAAAACCAGGTTCTTGAGATGGCGAACAACCTGCGCGGCGGTATCCCGATGGCAACACCGGTATTCGACGGCGCACAGGAAAGCGACATCACTGAACTGCTCGGCAAGGCGGGTCTCGCCACGTCGGGCCAGGTGACGCTGATCGACGGCCGTACGGGAGAGAAATTCTTCCGCCAGGTCACCGTCGGTTACATGTACATGCTGAAGCTGCACCACCTTGTCGACGACAAGATCCACGCACGCTCCATCGGACCTTACTCACTCGTTACGCAGCAGCCTCTCGGCGGTAAAGCCCAGTTCGGCGGCCAGCGTTTCGGAGAGATGGAAGTCTGGGCGCTGCAGGCTTACGGCGCGGCTTACACGCTGCAGGAACTGCTGACCGTCAAGTCCGACGACGTGGCGGGCCGCTCGAAAGTCTACGAAGCGATCGTTCGCGGCGAAGACAATTTCGAAATCGGTATCCCGGAATCCTTCAACGTTCTCGTCAAAGAACTGAAGGCGCTCGGACTGAACGTCGATATGAAACAGAGCAGCAGCTCATAATAAGAAGATTGAGATAAAAGGAAGACGACCATGAATGAACTGATGAACCTCTTCGGCACCCCAACGGGTCCGCAATCATTCGACAGCATCCGCATCTCGATCGCGAGCCCGGAGCAGATCCGCAGCTGGTCTTTCGGCGAAGTGAAAAAGCCGGAAACGATCAACTACCGCACGTTCAAGCCGGAAAAAGACGGCCTGTTCTGCGCGCGTATCTTCGGACCGATCAAGGACTATGAATGTCTGTGCGGCAAGTACAAGCGTATGAAGTACAAAGGCATCATCTGCGAAAAGTGCGGCGTTGAAGTCACGCTGACCAAGGTGCGCCGCGAGCGCATGGGCCATATCGACCTGGCATCGCCTGTTGCCCACATCTGGTTCCTGAAATCGCTACCCTCGCGTATCGGCCTCATCATCGATATGACGCTGAAAGAGCTCGAGCGCGTTTTGTACTTCGAAAATTTCGTCGTCATCGAGCCGGGCATGACCTCGCTCAAGACGTTCCAGCTCCTGAACGAAGAAGAATATTATGCCGCGCAGGATGAGTTCGGCGAAGGCACGTTCGAAGCCGGCATCGGCGCCGAAGCCCTCAAGAAAATCCTGATGGCGATCGATCTCGAAGCTGAAAAAGTCAAGGCGCAGGAAGATCTGCGCGATACGAACAGTGAAGCCAAGCGCAAGAAACTCGTCAAGCGCCTGAAATTGATCGAATCCTTTATTACATCCGGTGCACGTCCCGAATGGATGATCCTGGACATCGTTCCGGTTCTTCCGCCCGAATTGCGCCCACTGGTTCCGCTGGATGGCGGACGTTTCGCAACGTCGGATCTGAACGATCTGTACCGCCGCGTTATCAACCGTAACAACCGTCTGAAGCGTCTGATTGAACTCCGCGCTCCTGACATTATCGTGCGTAACGAAAAACGCATGCTGCAGGAATCCGTTGACGCCTTGTTCGACAACGGCCGCCGCGGCCGCGTCATCACCGGCGCCAACAAGCGCCCGTTGAAATCGCTCTCTGATATGCTGAAAGGCAAGCAGGGCCGTTTCCGTCAGAACCTCCTCGGTAAACGCGTCGACTATTCCGGTCGTTCGGTTATCGTCGTCGGTCCTGAACTGAAGCTGCACCAGTGCGGTATCCCGAAGAAAATGGCGCTCGAGCTGTTCAAGCCCTTCATCTACCACAAGCTGGAAATGTACGGCCTGGCCTCAACGGTCAAGGCGTCCAAGCGCATGGTGGAAAAAGAACGTCCTGAAGTCTGGGATATTCTTGAAGAAGTCATCCGCGAACACCCGGTCATGCTGAACCGCGCACCGACACTGCACCGCCTCGGCATCCAGGCGTTCGAACCTGTCCTGATTGAAGGCAAGGCGATCCAGCTTCACCCGCTGGTCTGCACNNGCCGACTTCGACGGCGACCAGATGGCCGTCCACGTTCCGCTCAGCATCGAAGCGCAGCTGGAAAGCCGCGTTCTGATGATGGCGACGAACAACATCCTTTCACCCGCGAACGGAAAACCGATTATCGTTCCGACGCAGGACATCATTCTCGGCCTTTACTACCTGTCGATTGCACTCGACAAGCAAAAGGGCGAGGGCATGATTTTCCGTGGGTCTGGTGAAATCCATCACGCGCTCACGGAAGGTGTTCTTTCGCTGCACGCCAAGATCAAATGCCGTTACCACACGGTTGATGATAAAGGCGAGCCGATCACACTGATCGTTGAATCGACACCGGGCCGGATCATCATGTCCGACCTCCTGCCGCGTAACAAAAACGTACCGTTCAGCGCGCTGAACACGGTTTTGACCAAAAAAGAAATCACGAACCTCATCGACACGATCTATCGCCATTGCGGTCAGAAAGAAACGGTCATTTTCTGCGACCGCATGATGAAGCTCGGCTTCCGTTATGCCTGCATCGCCGGCATTTCATTCGGTAAAGATGACCTGATCATCCCCGAAGCGAAAGAAAAGCTCGTGGAATCCGCTTACCAGAAAGTGAAAGAGTTCGAACAGCAGTACCAGGACGGACTCATCACCAAAGGTGAAAAATACAACAAGGTTGTCGACATCTGGTCGAAATGCACCGACGACGTGGCTGACGCCATGATGAAGGGCATCTCGGATATCTCGAGCGGCAACCTGAATTCGGTTTACATGATGGCGCACTCGGGCGCGCGGGGTTCCGCAGCCCAGATCCGCCAGCTCGCGGGTATGCGCGGCCTGATGGCCAAGCCGTCCGGCGAGATCATCGAAACGCCGATCATCTCGAACTTTAAAGAAGGTCTCTCGGTTCTCGAATACTTCAACTCGACGCACGGCGCTCGTAAGGGTCTTGCCGACACGGCGCTGAAGACCGCGAACTCGGGTTACCTGACGCGTCGTCTGGTTGATGTTGCACAAGACGCGATCATCACGCAGGAAGACTGCAAGACGAAAAACGGCGTCACCATCGGCCCCGTCATGAGCGGTGCAGATATCATCGTCACCTTGTCCGAGCGTATTCTCGGCAGGACTGCCGCTATCGACGTGCCGAACCCGCTGACGGGCAAAGCCATCGTCAAGGCAGGCCAGCTGATCGATGAAGTTGGCGCAGAGCAGATCGAAACTGCTGGTGTCGATGAAGTCAAAGTCCGTTCGGTTCTCACCTGCGAAGGCGACAACCACGGGATTTGCGGCAAATGCTATGGCCGCGACCTCGCACGCGGTACGTCGGTCAATATCGGTGAAGCGATCGGCGTTATGGCCGCTCAGTCCATCGGTGAACCCGGCACGCAGCTCACGATGCGTACATTCCACATCGGCGGCGCCGCGCAAAGAGGCGCCGAACGCTCCAGCGTGGAAGCCAACATCGAATCGACTGCTGAAATCCGTAACAAAAACATCGTCAAGAACTCGGAAGGCGTGCCTATCGTCATGGGCCGCAACACCGAGATCATCCTGAAGGACAAAAAAGGCGCAGAAAAAGCCGCGCACCGTATTCCGTACGGCGCGAAGCTGACCATCGAAGATGGCGCGAAGGTAAAACCCGGTCAGAAAATGGCCGAGTGGGATCCTTACACCCTTCCGGTCCTGACGGAAAAAGACGGCGTTGCGCATTTCTTCGACCTCGTCGAAGGCGTTTCGGTCACCGAACAGATGGACGAAGCCACCGGTATTTCGAACAAGAAAGTCATCGACTGGCGTTCGCAGCCCAAGGGCAGCGACCTCAAGCCGAGAATTTCCCTGCTCGACAAAAAGGGCAAGATCATCACGCTGCCAAACGGCCTGCCTGCGAACTACTACCTGCCCGTCGACACCATTCTCTCGGTCGAGAACGGACAGGACGTCAAGGCTGGCGACATCATCGGCCGTATCCCGCGTGAATCTTCGAAAACACGCGACATCACGGGCGGTCTGCCGCGCGTGGCCGAGCTGTTCGAAGCGCGCCGTCCGAAAGACTTCGCTGTTATCTCCGACATCGACGGTTACGTTGAATTCGGCAAGGACTACAAGTCCAAGCGCCGCATCATCGTCAAGCCGTCGGCTGCCGGTGAAGAGCCGCGCGAATACCTGATCCCGAAAGGCCGCCACCTGGCGGTCCACGAGGGCGACTTCGTCCGCAAGGGCGACGCCATCCTCGACGGCGCGATGGTTCCGCACGACATTCTGGATGTTCTCGGCGTCGAGGCGCTCGCGGATTATCTCATCAACGAGATCCAGGACGTTTATCGTCTCCAGGGCGTTAAGATCAACGACAAGCACATCGAGGTGATCGTTCGCCAGATGATGCAGAAGATCGAAGTCCAGACAGTCGGCGACTCCACATATCTCGTGGGCGAGCACATTGACCGCGAGGAATTCGACCAGGCGGTTCGCCAGTTCAAGGCAGACGGTAAACGTCCGCCCGCCGGCAAGCCCGTGCTGCAGGGTATTACGAAAGCGTCTCTGCAGACGCGCTCGTTCATCTCTGCCGCATCCTTCCAGGAAACCACGCGCGTTCTTACCGAAGCCGCGGTTCAGGGCAAGATGGACCGTCTGTCGGGTCTCAAGGAAAACGTTATCGTCGGTCGTCTTATTCCGGCCGGTACGGGCGCTTACGTCAACACGCTCAAGCGCGTTGCCGCCGAGCGCGATCGCGTTGCTCTCGATGCACAGAAAGCCGCACAGGCTGCTGCTGTCGCCAATGGCGAAGTGGCCGTCGTCGCGCCGCCTGCCGCAGAGGAAGAAGCCAACGACAAGCCGCGTCGCCGCAAGGAAGCCGCCGCTTAATCAGGCAAAACAAATTGAAAAAGGGCCCCCATTCATTTGAAAGGCGGGCCCTTTTTTGTGTCTTTATTTAGCAGCCTGTCTGCTTTAAACTTTCGCGTGCAAGCATAAAAAAGGGGATATAAGCATGGAAGCGTTTTTCATTATCGTTGCCGTTCTGGGCCTTGTTCTTGTTTTCAAGGGCGTCAAACAGGTGCCGCAGGGCATGCAATTCACGGTCGAGCGCTTTGGCCGTTACATCAAGACATTATCTCCCGGCCTCAATTTCATTTTTCCAATCGTCGATGCCGTAGGCGCGCGCATGAGCATGATGGAAACGGTTCTCGACGTGCCATCGCAGGAAGTCATCACCAAGGACAACGCGCTTGTGAAAGTCGACGGCGTTGTGTTCTTCCAGGTGATCGATGCCGCCAAAGCCGCGTACGAAGTCCGCGATCTCGAAAACGCGATTTTGAATTTGACGATGACGAACCTCCGGACCGTGATGGGCTCTATGTCGCTCGACGATCTCCTCTCCGAGCGCGACCAGATCAACGCGCGCCTTTTGAAAATCGTCGATGACGCAACCGCGCCGTGGGGCATCAAGGTTGTTCGTATTGAAATTAAAGACATCTCGCCGCCGCGCGATCTCGTTGATTCCATGGCCCGCCAGATGAAAGCCGAGCGCGATAAACGCGCGACGGTTCTCGAAGCATCAGGCGCGCGCGAATCCGCCATTCTCCGTGCGGAAGGTGAAAAGCAGGCCGCCGTTCTCGAAGCCGAAGGCCGCAAGGAAGCTGCGTTCCGTGATGCCGAAGCGCGCGAACGTGCTGCCGAAGCCGAAGCCCGCGCGACCACGATGGTCTCTGAAGCCATCTCCAAAGGCGATGTGAATGCCATCAATTATTTCGTCGCGCAAAAATATGTCGAGGCACTGACGGCCTTCGCTAATTCATCGAACCAGAAAACCATCTTCATGCCGCTGGAATCGAGCGGCATCATGGGTTCAATTGCCGGCATCACCGACCTTGTGAATGAAGCACGGAAAGGCGCCGTGAAATGATTCAATTTCTGAATACTATTGATTACTGGCACTGGCTTGTTCTCGGCGCGGCGCTGATCGTTCTCGAAATTTTCGTGCCGAGCGCGATTTTTCTCTGGCCCGGCCTTGCGGCAATTGTCGTCGGCATTCTCGATTATGTGGTACCGGGAATTTCAGGTCCGGTGCTTATGCTGACATGGGCGGGGCTCTCGCTTGTGATGGCGGCGGGCTGGCAGGCCTATAAGAAAAATAAAAAAGACGATACGCCAAAGTCGACAATCAACCGCCGCGGCGAACAATATGTCGGTCGTCATTTCACGCTGGCCTCGGATATCGTCAACGGCAACGGCGAGCTTTATGTCGATGACACGCGCTGGAAAGTGGTCTCGGCCCAGGATATTCCGGCGGGGCGCAAGGTGAAGGTCACGGCGGTTGAAAATACCTCCCTCCGGGTCGAGGAAGCCGCATAAAAAAACCGTCCAGATTTTTTAAAGACTCTGGTTGCAATCAAAAAAACACACATGCTATCAATTGTCATAGAGTAAATTTGTAGAGTCACTTAAAAAGGAAAAAACATGTCATCCAGACGGGATAACGCTAAACAAAGTCTCAATGTAATCATCGGTGAATTCAACCAAGTTAATGGCGGACCTTTGCGTGACGCGTTAATGATATTGGCTCTTCACCCTGGTGAAAATCCACATTTTCTTGTCGGTTTGGAAAGGGCCCTTACAGAGGAAGAGCGTGGAGCCTTGCCTACGGTTTGCGAAGGATTTGAAGTCAAATATGATTAATTTTACATAATTAATAAATTCGGGTGCGACCGGCGGGTTTTTGGGCGGCGGAGCAGGGACTTTTAACCCAGGATTTCCGCCATTTTTCCCTCTCATAACGATTAATTAATAATTCCTTGACCCGGCCCCGCCTTTTCCCTATATTCCGCCGCAATTGAATGGATGGGCTGGCCGTAGGCCGTTAGTTTAGGCTTAAACGCAGCTCGTTGGGTTTCCCTGAAAAACCTTGTGCCAGTAAGGGAAATGCAACATCCGAACAAGCGGTTTTGATCTCTCGTTAGCGCGAATCGAAACCTGCCGGATGCTCTGTGGAAGACATGGATTTTATTGACTCATCCCTGTAATCCGCGCTAAATGCCCCCATCCAAAACAGAATTTGCCCTGGACCAATGTAGCCGGGGCCCGGTTGTTTGAGACTTTTTTTATTTTTTAAAGGGAATTTTTAATGCCGACAATTCAACAGCTCATCCGTAAGCCGCGCCTGAAAGCGGAAAACAGGAAAAAGAACCGCGCGCTGAAAAGCAACCCGCAACGCCGCGGCGTTTGCACACGCGTTTATACAACGACACCGAAAAAGCCGAACTCGGCGCTTCGTAAGGTCGCGAAGGTTCGCCTGACCACCGGCATGGAAGTGATCTGCTACATTCCCGGCGAAGGCCACAACCTGCAGGAACACTCCGTCGTCATGGTGCGCGGCGGTCGTATTAAAGACCTTCCCGGCGTTCGTTACACCATCATCCGCGGCACGCTCGACACCCAGGGTGTCAAAGACCGTAAACAATCCCGTTCCCGCTACGGCGCGAAACGCCCCAAATAATCAGGAGAAAACATGTCACGTCGTCACAAGGCAGATAAACGCGAAATTCTTCCCGATCCGAAATTCGGAGATCTCGTACTTTCCAAATTCATCAATTGCGTCATGACGCGCGGTAAAAAATCCGTGGCGGAACGCATTGTTTACGGCGCGCTCGAAATCATCGAGAAGAAAGCCGCAAACCAGAATTTCGAAGGCGAAATCGAAGCGGAAGGTGCAAGCAAGGGCATGATGGTTTTTCACCGTGCCCTTAAACGTATCAAGCCGAAACTGGAAGTACGTTCACGCCGCGTCGGCGGTGCGACCTACCAGGTTCCAGTTGAAGTCCGTCATGACCGCGGCGTTGCGCTTGCAATCCGCTGGATCATCGAAGGCGCCAACAGCCGTTCGGAAAAAACAATGACCGAGCGTCTTGCTTCGGAAATTCTGGATGCTGCCAACGACCGCGGCAACGCGATCAAGAAGCGCGACGACACCCACAAAATGGCCGAAGCCAACAAAGCTTTCGCGCACTACCGCTGGTAATCAAGAGAGAACAAGGAACACATTATAATGTCACGCGCCCATCCAATCGATCAGTACCGTAACTTCGGCATCATGGCGCACATCGACGCCGGTAAAACGACAACGACCGAGCGTGTTCTGTATTACACAGGCAAGTCGCACAAGATCGGCGAAGTGCATGACGGCGCGGCGACCATGGACTGGATGGAGCAGGAACAGGAGCGCGGCATCACGATTACCTCCGCTGCGACAACAACCTTCTGGAAGGGCCCCGAGCACGGCACGCACCCCGGCGAAATGTTCCGTATGAACATCATCGACACACCCGGCCACGTTGACTTCACGATTGAAGTCGAGCGTTCGCTTCGCGTTCTCGACGGCGCTGTCTGCCTTCTCGATGGCAACCAGGGCGTTGAGCCGCAGACCGAAACCGTCTGGCGCCAGGGCGACAAATACAAAGTTCCGCGTATCATCTTCGCGAACAAAATGGATAAAATCGGCGCAGACTTTTATGACTGCATCGACTCCGTCAAAAAGCGCCTCGGCATCGACCCGGCTGTTCTGACACTTCCCATCGGCATTGAATCTGATTTCGTCGGCATCGTCGACCTGATCACGATGAAAGCCACGATCTGGGATTCGGACACGCTCGGCGCAACGTTCCAGATTAAAGACATTCCCGCTGACCTGGTTGATAAAGCCAAGGAATACCGTGAGAAGCTGATCGAGAAGGCCGTCGAAATGGACGATGCCGCGATGGAAGCGTACCTGAACGGCAAGGAGCCGGACATCGCGATGCTGAAAAAATGTATCCGCAAAGGCACGATCGCTTTCAAACTCGTTCCGATGATGTGCGGCTCGGCGTTCAAGAACAAAGGCGTTCAGCCGATGCTTGACGCCGTCGTTGACTTCCTGCCCTCACCATTGGATGTCGGCGCCGTTCACGGCAAAAAAGTCGACAGCGATGAAGATGACAGCCGTCCGTGCTCTGAAGAAGCGCCGTTCTCCGGTCTCGCATTCAAGATCATGAACGACCCGTTCGTCGGCTCGCTGACCTTCGTTCGCATCTACTCGGGTAAGTTAGAAGCTGGTTCTTACGTCATCAACTCTGTAAAAGAGAAAAAAGAGCGTATTGGTCGTATGCTCCTGATGCACGCCAACAACCGCGAAGAGATCAAACAGGCGGAAGCCGGTGACATCGTTGCGCTGGTCGGTCTTAAAGACACGACCACCGGCGACACGCTGTGCGACCCGGACAAGCCGATCGTTCTCGAGCGCATGGAATTCCCTGATCCCGTTATCGAGATCGCCGTCGAGCCGAAAACAAAGGCCGACCAGGAGAAAATGGGTATCGCCCTGCAGCGTCTTGCCTCTGAAGATCCATCCTTCCGCGTTTCGGTCGATCATGAATCCGGCCAGACGATCATGAAAGGCATGGGCGAACTGCACCTCGACATTCTCGTCGACCGCATGAAGCGCGAATTCAAGGTCGAAGCGAATATCGGCGCGCCGCAGGTTGCTTACCGTGAAACGATCACGAAAAAAGCCGAACTCACCTACACGCACAAAAAACAGACCGGCGGTTCCGGTCAGTTCGCGAAAATGACGGTGGTGTTCGAACCGAATGAGCCCGGCAAAGGCTATGAATTCATCAACGACATCGTTGGCGGTGCCATTCCGAAAGAATACATCCCAGGCGTTGAAAAAGGCCTGAACATCGCCAAGGAAACAGGCATCATCGCCGGCTTCCCGGTTGTCGATTTCAAAGTAAGCCTGATTGACGGTTCGTACCACGACGTCGACTCCTCGGCGCTGGCATTCGAAATCGCCGCCAAAGCCGCATTCAAGGAATGCGTTGCCAAGGCCGGTCCGCAATTGCTCGAGCCGATGATGAAAGTCGAAGTCGTAACGCCTGAAGAATATATGGGCGACGTCATCGGCGACTTGAACTCGCGCCGCGGCCAGATCAACAACATGGAAGATCGCGGTAACGCGAAAGTGGTAACGGCTCTCGTTCCGCTGGCTTCGATGTTCGGTTACATCAATACGCTGCGCTCGATGTCGCAAGGCCGCGCGCAATACACGATGCAATTCGACCACTACGCCGCTGTTCCGGCGAACGTGGCCGAAGAAGTTAAAGCGAAACTCGCTGGTTAAGAATTTTTGAAAACGATTTAAAGAAGGAGCACTAAAAATGTCTAAAGAGAAATTC
>DLHX01000013.1 GCA_002483465.1 Micavibrio sp. UBA7657
TCCGTGCCATTTATAAACCTCCTGTAAATTGTCCAAAATCTATCCGGATTCACTCCAGATCTGGACTCCTTTATAGGGGGCGGGTCACTCGTTAAATCATAAGCCAAAAATATCAGGCGAATTTCATGCCCGGGGTGGGGTTGTTCATGTCCATCGCCATGGGCTGCATGGGATTGGGCGCGAGCGGATTGACGGCCGGCTCTAGCTCGGGCGTCTTGCCGGTTTTGGGATCGATGGACTCGATGTCTTTCGGAACGACGACGGGCTCACCGTTCTCCAATTTCAGATTTTTGAAGGGGGCGTTGCTGGCCATGCGTGCGCCTTCTTCATTGGTCGGGAAGAATTTTTTGAAGAGTGCTTGCAGGAACTCGCCGAAATTTGTGAAAGAAAAGCGGCCTGACTGGTCCATGCTGTCAGATTGGCTCATGAGATTGGACGGGCTTCCTTCCGGCTGCACCTTTTTCCACCATTTGTCCGAGAGCGGTTTTTCGCCGGGCATTGACTGGCCGCTATTCAGTGCGGCTTCGGCGGTCAGCGCGTCGGGGGTGTTGCCGGGCTCTAATACAATTGTTCCATCGGCGAGTTGATGACTGCTGGGTTTGATATTGCCGGGTTCGGTGCCGTCCTTGAAAGGATCGCCGTGTTTCGCTTGCTGATCATGTGATTTGACGCCGAGTTCCATGTTCATCGTGCGAGCGAGTTCGTCAGACGCGCTTACGGTCGAGGTGTTCCCATTCTCCCGTATCATCCCCAATAAAGTTTCCATCGTTTCCCGATCGCCGGATGTGGGCGTATAGCCGCTCTTCTGGAGATCCTTAATGTCGTTCGTCAGCTTGTTCACGCTTGCGGGGTTAAGCTGGATGTCCTTGCCATTAAAAAGCGCGGCGATTTTATTTTCGGGGCCGACCCCGGGGGAGTTGACGACGACGGCGCCGATTACGTCTACAACCTCGATGCCGTTTTCCCAGCGGCGTCTTTTTACTTTGAGCGGCTCATCTCCCATGTCTGCGTTGTTCACCTGGCGCGGCTTTGCGGGGGTGCTGCTGCCTGCGCCCAGCAGATCGGGGGCGGCGTCGACGGCCTGACCGATGAGGCCTCCGGTGAGATTTCCAGCTTGGTCCACGAGTTTATCGATGATGCTCATGATGCCCCGCTACTGAACCATGCCGGTGAATTTCAGGAAGCGCGGATCGCTGCAGACATTATTTTCATCGACCATGACCAGGATGAGTTCTTTTGTCGCGCGCAGATTTTTTTCGAACGGCGGGTGCATGCGCATGCCGAGATCCTGGATGTCGCCTTCTTCGGTGATGAACTGGAGGCTGTGATTGTCGCGGTCAAGCTGGACCCAGGAATAATCACGCTGAAGGGGCCCGCGATGCAAAAGCACGGCGTTGCCGATGGATGTGACGATGAATTCGACGTCATTTTCCTGAGATAGCGGTTTTAACGGCATGCGCCCCCTGCACCCTTTGATTTATAAAAGGATACAGATGAAACCTTAAAGTTATGTTAACTATTGCGGAAAACGCTGTGTTTAAAGGGGTTTAGATTGCGCCAGCGTAGATAAACACCTGCGGCGCAAAGAGGTAATGGCCGCCCTGTGCGACGACGTTCGGGGGGAAGCGGTTTTCCTCGAATAAATCATAGCCCTGTTTCAGTTCGGCCCAGAAGGGAAGCCACTGTGATTTTTCGTAGCGCTTCATGTTCGCCGCCGTCATTTTGAACGGGAAAATGTGGACGGGGACAGAGTCGTTTGATTTCAGGCTCTGCTCGGCGAGGAGATAGATTTCCTCGATGCCGGGGTCGGTCATGGCGAAACAGCCTTCGGATTTGCAGCCGCCGTGGATCATGAGCTTGTCGCCCGTGCGGTTATGCTGGAGATCGTAGGCGTTCGGGTAGCCGATATTCATGGCGAGGTGGTACTGGCTGCCGGGCCAGAGGCGGTCTTCGGTTACGTCATAGAAACCTTCAGGCGATTGGAGGTCGCCGCGTTCCTGCTTGGGGCCGAGCGTGGCGTTCTGCGCGCAGATTTTATAGGTGCGGAAGGGAACGTAGAGTTCCTCGGTGTTGTTGCGGACCCAGACTTCGAGCAGGCCTTCCTCCTTGAAGACGCGGATATACATGGGCGCGGCGGATTCGAGATTGGCTGCGGCGAGCTGGGTCTCGAGCTGCGGGAGTTTTTGCGAGCGGATGAGATTCAGCCGGGCGAGGTAATCGGGCATCGAGGCGCAGGAGGCGAGTAGCGGGACGCAGAGGAGGAGGGCTAAAAGATTCTTCATTCCTCTAGATTAAACCGAGGCTTTTGAAACTGGAATAACCATTTTTCGAAACAATGACATGGTCGTGGATAATTATGTTGAACGGCTCGGCGGCGCGGAGGATGGCCCGCGTCATTTCGATGTCGGCTTGGGACGGTTTGGGGTCGCCGGAGGGGTGATTGTGGACAAGGATGAGGGCGGTGGCGCTGAGCTCTAAAGCACGTTTCATGATTTCGCGCGGGTAGGCGGGCGTGTGGTCGACGGTGCCGCTGCCCTGGATTTCGTCGGCGATCATCTCGTTTTTTTTGTTGAGGAAGAGGATGCGGAAATGTTCGCGGGTTTCGTGCGCCATGGTCGAGACGCAGTAATCCATCAGGCGGTCCCAGGAATTGAGGACGGGTTTTTTCATGAGTTCGTTTTTTTCGGCGCGGTGCGAGAGCGCGGCGATGGATTTCAGCGCAAGAGCGGTGTTTTCCTTGATGCCGTCGATTTTGGTGAGTTCCTCGGTGGAGGCGTTCAGCACGCCGGAGAGGCCACCGAAGCGGGTGATCAAATTTTTGGCGAGCGGTTTGACGTCACGCTGCGGGATGGCGAGGAAAAGGACGAGCTCTAAGAGTTCGTAATCGGCGAGCGAGGAGGGGCTCTCGCGGAAACGCTGTCGCAGGCGGTCTCTATGACCATGATAATGAGGTTTAGCTTCGGCTGTCATAGGGCGGCTTCGTGAATCTTTTAGGGGAAAGCGTGAAGATTTCCACGCCTGACTCAGTTACGCCCAGTGTGTGTTCGAATTGCGCCGATAAAGAGCGGTCGCGCGTGACGGCGGTCCAGCCGTCGGAGAGGATTTTGGTCTCCCACGATCCTGCGTTGATCATGGGCTCGATGGTGAAGAACATGCCGGGGCGGAGGATGGGGCCGGTGCCCGCATCGCCGAAATGATTGACGGAGGGCGGTGCGTGGAAAACGCGGCCCAAACCGTGACCGCAGAAATCGCGCACGACGGAAAAGCGGTGGCTTTCGGCAATCTGCTGGATGACCGCGCCGATGTCACCGAGGCGTGCGCCGGGTTTTACGACTTTGATTGCTTCCATCAAACATTCATACGTAACGTCGCAGAGTTTTTTGGCTTTGACGGAGACTTTGTCGCCGACGAGATACATGCGGGATGAATCGCCGTGCCAGCCGTCGACGATTGTGGTGACGTCGATGTTCACGATGTCGCCGTCGATGAGTTTTTTATCGCCGGGGATGCCGTGGCAGACGACGTGGTTGACGGAGGTGCAGATGGATTTCGGGAAGCCCTTGTACATGAGCGGGGCGGGGATGGCGCCGCGTTTTGTAATGAAATCGTGGCAGAGGCGGTCGAGTTCGCCGGTGGTGACGCCCGGGACGACGTGTTCGGTGATCATGTCCAGGGTTTCCGCGCACAGCTTGCCCGCCACGCGCATGGCGGCGAAATCGGCGGGGTCGTGCAGTTCAATGCCCTCGGCGGTGTAGCGGTTAGCCTGTTTCATATATGCAAGTTGCTCTTTATATTGATATTATTCAATATAATTATAATTTCCACTTTCGTCATCCCCCGGCTTGTCCGGGGGATCCATTGTGACATAAGTTCAATTCTGTTCTTTTGGAACAATGGATTCCCCGCCTTCGCGGGGAATGACGATGGTGGATGCGGGGAGTGACGTTTAGGTGAAGGACCTAAAGAATTATGAGCTTAAAAACGGACACATTAAAAGCGGCCCTGATCGTTATCGGCAATGAAATATTGTCGGGCCGGACGCTGGATGCGAATACCCAGTTTGTCGCGCAGAAGCTCTCGGGGCGGGGGATTGCGCTGGCGGAAGTACGCGTCGTACCGGATATCGAGGCGAAGATTATCAAGGCGGTGAACGAGTTGCGCGCCGAGGTGGATTACGTGTTCACCACCGGCGGCATCGGGCCGACGCATGATGATATTACAGCGGCCAGCATCGCGAAAGCGTTCGGCGTGACTTTGCAAGCCGACCCGCAGGCGCGGAAAGTGATGGAAGAACATTACGGCACGAAAGATTTATCGGCGTCGCGGCTGAAGATGGCGCTCATTCCGGACGGGGCGAGTTTAATTCCGAACCCGGTTTCCGGCGCGCCGGGATTTATCATGGAGAATGTGCATGTGATGGCGGGCGTGCCGAAGATCATGCAGGCGATGATGGAGAATATCCTGCCGCTGCTGAAAGAGGGACCGCCGATTTTGTCGAGCACCGTGACGTGTTCGTTGCGCGAGAGCGTGATCGCGGAAAAATTATCGGCGCTGCAGGATAAATATTCCGACATCGATATCGGCAGTTACCCGCAATACCGCGCGGGGCCGGGCAGTTTAAGTCTGGTTTTGAAGTCGACGCAGCCGGAGAGGCTCCGGGTCGCGACGGGCGAACTGATGGAGATTATCAAGGCGCTGGGCGATGAGCCTACATTGTCATTCTGAGCGAAGCGAAGAATCCCGTGAGATCCTTCGCTGACGCTCAGGATGACAGCAAAGCTGTCAATTCCTGCTGAGCTTCTGCACGCCTTTTTTCTTGTGCGTGCGGCGGTAGCGGACCTGTTTTTCCACGTGCTCGATCATGAGCGATGCGATGTCGATGCTGGTTGCGCCTTCGACGCCCTCTAAGCCCGGCGAGGAATTGACTTCGAGAACTTTTGCGCCGCCCTTGGAGCGGATGAGATCGACGCCAGCCACTTTCAGGCCGATGGCGCGGGCGGCGTTTACCGCCATGTTGCGTTCGGTCGTGTTGATTTTTACCGGGTAGCCCTTGCCGCCGAGATGGATGTTGGCGCGGAATTCGCCTTTCGCCGCGTGGCGTTCCATTGTTGCCACAACTTTATCGCCGATGACGAAGCAGCGCAGGTCGCGGCCCTTGGCCTCGCGGATGAATTCCTGGACGAGGATGTTGGCCTTGAGGCTTTTGAAGGCGTTGATGAAGTTTTCAGCGGCCTTGTCGCTTTCGGCGAGAACAACGCCGACGCCTTGTGTGCCTTCCAGCAATTTAATCACCAGCGGTGCGCCACCGACCATTTTAATGAGGTCCTTGGTGTCGAGCTGAGAGTTCGCGAAGCCGGTGCGCGGGATGTTGATGTTTTCCGAGCAGAGCATCTGGAGCGTCCGGAGTTTATCCTGTGCGCGGCCGATGGAGATGGGGCCGTTCAGGCAGTAGGAGCCCTGCATTTCGAACTGGCGCAGGACGGCCATAGCGTAAAATGTAAGCGCAGGGCGGACACGCGGGATGACAGCATCGAAGCGCTGGAGGATTTCGCCGCCGCGGTAATGGATTTCAGGTTTGCGCGCGGTGATGTCCATGTAGCAGTTGCGGATCGAGATGAAATGCATCTCATGGCCACGGTCGCGGCCGGCCTCCATCAAACGCCGGTTTGAATAAAGATCCGGGTCGGACGCCAGCACGGCGATCTTCATCGGTTTTTCTTTAGGCGGCGTTTTAGCCTTGGTTTTGGCTTTAGGTTTGTTTTTCAATAGAGGCTCTCCGGTTTTTTTATCTTTCCAAGCAGGAATGATTTGGACGGCTCTACCACAAACCGCGCTTTCCGCAAAGCCTCACGGCCGAGCAGCATCCTGAAGTTCATCTTATGCCTGGAGGTCAAGGTTAGTTCCGCGCCAAACAACATAGAGTCAAAACTAATGGTCGTTAAAATGACGGGGCGTTCCTCGCGCTCGCCGTTAGAGCTTGTAATTACTCGCCTTTCCACCAGAGGGGCTTCGCAGACGCGGACCAGTTTTTTGCGGGTCTGCAGGGGCTGGACCTTGAACCGGACGAAGGGGACGCGGTGATTATCATAAACCTGAATGTCGTAGGCATGCAGGGCCGAGGTCTTGGCCCCGGTGTCGATTTTTGCTTTCACGGCGGGAAGGCCGAGGCCGGGGAGGGCGCACCATTCTTCCCAACCGATGATGGTTTTTTCTTTTTTTACCATGGGCGTCTCGTTTTCTTTTTCACTTTGGAGCCGAGCGGCAGGGGGTCGTCGATCAGGATGTTTTTCAGGAAGCGGAAATAATTGCGGATGGCGAGGCGCGAAGTGGTTTCGTTCGAGGTGTGATACATCATGGTCGGGATCTGCACCGTCGCGCCGCTCCATTTCTTTTTCGTGTGCTGGACGAGGCGGCCGAGTTCGGTGGAGCCGAGTTGCGAAACGCTTTTGCCTTTCGAAAGCAGGACTTCGTCCTTTACCTGAAACGGAATTTCCATGACGCCGCAGCGGGTTTTAAGTGCGCCCACTAAAGCGGGGTTGAATTTCGCGCTCATGTCGCGGTTACGCAGGATAATCATGCCCTGATCGATGGGCGCGGCGTCGACGAAGGGCGAGGTGTCGATGACGAGAAGGGTTTTGTTCTCGATTTTTGTTTTCTTCAGCCATGCGGCGATGTGAATCCAGCTTTTGCCGATTTCCTCCTCGCAGGAAAAAAGCGTGGTGCCTTGATAGCCGTTTTTATAGAGCGCGTAGAGGATGCCGAGCGAGAGGGCGTTGTCGATCTGGCCTTTAATATAGCCGTCCTGCTCGCGCGCGGTGCGGGCATAGGCGACGGGAATGCCCTGACGCTGGGCCTTCATACCCTGAATGAAGAAGAGCGCCTCGCCCATCATCATGAGCGGGTGACAAACTTCGATGACGCCTTCGCCGAGATGGTCGTTGGTTTTGGGGTCGTAGGCGAAAACGGTTTCACCGGCAAAGCGTTTGCCGAGGCCCTCGAGCTCGCGGCGGGAGGCGCGGTTGGCTTCGCCGTATTTGATCTCGCGGATGAACTGTGCGGCGTAGGCATATTCGCCCTTGCCGAGGCTGATGAGGCCGTGGCGGTCGATATGGGCGCAGACGATTGCGGAATTTGGTTTATCGCCGTGAATTTCAAGCAGGCCGTGATGCTTGACGCCCTGCATGCCGATGGCTTCGAAATCTTTTTTAAGATAGTCGATGAAGAATTGCTCGTGACCTACCACAGAAGGCACGGCGAGATATTCCATCGTTTTGGCGATGACGGTTTCGATATCGTTGAAACCGGCGGTCAGCGCCTTGTCGGCGCTGTGCGGGTCTTTGGGATCGTTTGTCGTCGCTGTCATGGTTTCGTGCGGGTCGAACACGGTTGAACGTCCTTCGTCAAATGAGTTTCTGCGAAGTCAGTTCATCCTTGAGATAGGCGTAATAAATGGGCGCGGCGATCAGGCCTGCAATACCGAACGCGGATTCCATGACCAGCATGGCGATCAAAAGCTCCCACGCGCGGGCGCGGATCTGGGTGCCGATAATGTGGGCGTTGGCGAAATATTCGAGTTTATGAATGACGACCAGGAAGGTCAGCGAGCCGAGGGCGACCAGCGGCGAGATGCTGAGGCTGATGAGGACGATGACGGTGTTGGAGATCAGGTTGCCGATGATGGGCAGGAGGCCTGCGAAGAACGTCACGGCGATCATGGTTTTGGTTAATGGCAGGTCGGTGCCGGTGAGCGGCAGGATAACCACGAGGTAGATCGCGGTTAAAAATGTGTTCAGCGCTGAAATGCGGAGCTGGGAAAATACAATACGGCGGAAAGCGCTGCAGAGGTGATCGACGCGGTCGCTGATGCCTTTGGCGAGGGGGCCGTGGATTTCCTGGAAGGCGGGGCGAAGCGCGATCATGCCGCCGATGATCATGCCGATGACGACATGCAGGATGACGAGGCCGGCCTCTTTACCGACGATGCCGAAATGGGAGGCGTTTTCGCGGAGCCATTCGGCGCCGCGTTGCTGCCATTCCTCGATGTTGGCGGGGAGGTACTGGTGTGTCCAGACCGGGAGATAGGCGCGGCCCGTGTCTACGACATCGGCCATACGCTGGAAGAGGACGGTGAGGCTTTCCGGTCCGCTGGTGATGTAGGACACGAACTCAGCCGAAGCCATGGCAAAGGCTGCGATGACGAGCACCGAGAGGATAGCGAGCAGGATGATCTTACCGTCGAAGAGGATGACGCCAAGGCGGCTGAGGCCGCGCGCGCCGAATTCGACAAGGTGATAAACCAGCAGGCCACCGAGCAGGGCGGGCAGCAGATGAAGATTGAGGATCGCGACCAGCGCAAGCAACGCCAGGATCTGGGTCAGGAAGTATATTTTGGTGTTATCGTATGTCATCCAACTATCCTGTTTACTGCGTAGCATGGTGCCCTCGGCCGGACTTGAA
Source organism: Micavibrio sp. UBA7657 (assembly GCA_002483465.1). GTDB lineage: Bacteria > Pseudomonadota > Alphaproteobacteria > Micavibrionales > Micavibrionaceae > UBA7657. The sequence goes on from DLHX01000013.1 coordinate 8,458, forward strand.
CCGGCACACCCTTGCGGGCAACGGATTTTAAGTCCGGTGCAAGCATGGTAACCTCTTGTTATAATTCAATAAAAAATATTTTTATGCAAAACTGTGTAAGGAAATGTGTAAGTGTGTAAGACCTGTGTAAGTAAAAATCCACGAAAAGTCTGACACGCCTAAAACTGCTTCTTTCAAAATTTCGCAATGACCTTACGGTCAGAGGGATATTTACATTTTTTGGGCGAGTCTTCTATAGAGAACTGGATTATGGATCTATTTTCAAACATCTAATTACTCATAGCCATTAACAGGAACTGTCTAGGCCTGTGAGCGTTTAGTAAGCTATGACAAGTACTAGAGAAATAGCTAAATTCTTATCCGGAGCAGAGGCATTTCATGCCGTCGCCCACGTCTATTTTTGGGCTTCAGAAACGACAATTATCATTTTGGGTGGACGGTCACTCCGGAAATCGGGGCTATCAGCGCGGTTGCTAATGCCCTTATTGCCCTAGGCCTAGGGTATTATGCCTGGGCCTTTAAAAAAGCTAATTAATGTGTGCGCTGTTTGCGCTCCATTTGAATCGTTGCATGTTCAATGCCGAATTTTTCTTTGAGAACGCTGTTAATTTTCTGCAAAGTCGAATTGTAATCAGCCGTTTCATCCAGAACCGTATGCAACGTGACAATTGGCCGCTCGTTGGTCAAAGACCAGGCATGGACATCATGCACATCGGATACCCCGTCAATGTCACCCAAAGCAGCGCCAATACGGGCAGGATCCAATCCTTCAGGTGTGCCTTGGAGAAGGATATGAGACGATTGCTTAATGATGGCCCATGCACTTCTTAATATCAGCAAGGCGACCAGCACGGATAGAATGGGGTCGATAGGAAGCCAGCCCGTTAGAAGAATAATTCCTGCCGCAATGATGGCGGCGATAGAGCCTAAAAGATCACCCATGACATGCAAGGCTGCACTACGAATATTCAAGTTTTCTTTCTCGCCCCTGCTCATAATCCAGAAACCAATGATATTGACCAAGAGACCGATGGCAGCAACGGCAATCATGGAAACGCCGTGGATTTCGCTAGGGTCTAAAAGACGCCTGACCGCCTCGATGATAATCCAGCCTGCAATAGCGAAGAGAGTAAGACCATTCGCAAAGGCTGCTAAGATTTGGAAGCGATGATAGCCGAATGAACGCTTAGGATCGGCTGGCCTGTTGCCTATACGAAAAGCAAACCAAGCGAGGGCCAAGGCAGCAGTATCGGTAAGCATGTGTCCGGCATCTGCCAGAAGAGCCAAGGAGCCCGACAAAATCCCACCGACAGCCTCCACGACCATGAAGCCGCCAGTCAGAACCATTACCCAGAAAACGCGGCGTTCGTTACTTAACGAAACTGTTGGGGCATGATCGTGATCGTGCTCTTTTTCAGAGTGCGTGTGAGTATGATCATTCGTCATTAGTTTTATGATTTGCAGGTTCGATAGCTTTTGCTTTTTTAATTTCCGCTTCTACAAGATTGCGCAATTGCTGAGGACCAATAGATGTTAATTGCAATTGTTGTCCATTCACAAAAAATGTTGGAGTTTGTCTTATATTATTCACCTGAAGGTCAGATGTATCCTTTGACAAAATTTCTGCAATTTCTGGGCTAGCTGCATCAACTTTTCCGCGTTCTACATCCACTCCTTTAGAAGCAGCAATTTCCCAAGCCTTTTCCATCTGAGGCGAGCCGTGCACCGCCCATTGAGGTTGAAGAGCAAACAAAGCATCTAGAACAGGCAGGTATAAATCCTGTTTGCGAGAGGCCTCTAAAATTCTTACGGCTTCATCTGATCCTTCATGGAAGGCAGCATAACGAATAACAAGTCGAACATCTTCAGGATATTCTTTAAGAATCTGCTCTACAAACGGAAAAAAAGCGCGACAGGCTTCACAGGAAGGATCGAGAAATTCAACAATAGTCACAGATCCATTAACCGCGCCGAGAACGGGCGAGTGTGCGCGAACAAGACTATTATCTTCAGCAGTTATCGTACTTTTTTCGTCACTATGAGCAACGCTCTCTTCTTTTGCGGCAACGCTGACGACGGGTTCTTTGGTTTCTTGTTTTTGCTTATAAGCAATGGTTGCTGTAACAAAAACGGCAAAAGCAATCATCGTAATAAAGATGATAAGGGAACGTTTGTTCATGATTTTTCTCTCCTGCCTGCGGCTATAAGCAGCCCAGATATTAAAGTGAATGAAATAAAGGATAGTAAGGGAAGGGGCGCAAAGTTAAAAATCATCATCTCTGCGCTTGTACATGATGGTCCATCAATGCTGCATGGCTTAATAGGCTCAGGAATGATGCCTAAAAATAGCAACGTATGGTAGGCAGATATGAGCCAGCCTAATGCTGCCAAGGGCAATGCATAAAGCCATATTTGTGTATCCTCACGAAATAACGCTAAGCCAAGGATTATAGCCAGCGGGAACATAAAAATACGTTGATACCAGCACAACAAACAAGGGGCTTGCCCCATTATCTCTCCGATAAACAGAACACTTAATGTTGAGATTAAAGCAATAAGCCAGGCTGCAAATAAGGGGAGCCAGTTTATCGAACTCAGATTGTTTTCTTTCATGTGCGCGTCTTCAAATTTGCATCAATATTATTCAGATTCTTTGTTGTATGATCTGGGCATCTTTTCAGAGTCACTGCGATATTCTTTTTCAGAAATCACACCGTCACCATCACGGTCAAACTTCTGATAGCGGCTTCCGAAGTAAGTATTGTATTCCTGTTCTGAGATTTTTCCATCCTCATTCGTATCTGCATTCTGATAGCGGTTTTCTAGACGTTTGGCTTTTTTATCAGTTGTATTGCCATAGGTCTGCTGTCCTTGGGCTTTAAATTTTTCTAGAGACGCAGCGGTCTCCTTGGGGGACAAAATACCATCTTTGTTGGTGTCGGCGGCGTCAAATTTTTTATCAACGCTTTGCCCCAATTCATTAGCCTGTAAAATACCATCCTTGTTTTTATCAAAAGTTTTCATTTCCTCGGCTCTGCGATCATATTTTTGCTGAATGTTGCTCGGAACGTCATCCTTTTTATCTTCTGCTTGAACGGGAACCGACAGAGCAATTAACGCAACCGTCACAAATAAAGCATTTCTCATTTCTTTCTCCTTTGCAGTTAAAATTGTTCCATAGGGTCGATATCTGATTTTCTTCTTTTCTTGTGCTGATATAGATGCTCTGCAAGCATTTCATCTTCGACCACGGCTCTGTCTTTGCCTGAGAACACTTTATAAAGTGCAGGCAGAACAAGCAGTGTGAGGGCTGTGGCTGAAATAAGGCCGCCGATAACAACCATCGCCAAAGGTTTTTGTACTTCTGCACCTGTGCCGTGAGCCAACGCCATAGGCACGAACCCGAGAGAAGCAACTAAGGCCGTCATCAGAACTGGACGCAAACGGGTTAAGGCTCCTTCAACAATTGCCCTCCGGCGTTCCATACCTTCTTCAACAAGTTGGTTGATGTATGTCACCATCACGAGCCCGTTCAGCACGGCAATACCGGACAAAGCGATAAAGCCAACAGCCGCCGGAATTGAGAAGGGCATTCCTGCAAGAAACAATGTGAGGATGCCGCCAGAAATCGCCAGCGGAACACCGCTAAAGACAAGCAATGCCTGCTTCGCTGAACCGAGGGCTGTAAACAGCATCATGAAGATGACAAAGAAGCAGGCGGGCACAACAATCATCAGCCTGTCACGTGCTGCCATCAGGTTTTCAAATTGCCCGCCCCAATCAAGCCAGTATCCGGCAGGAACTTGTACGTTCTTGTCGATAGCTTGCTGTGCTTCAGCAACGAATGAGCCAATATCCCGTCCTCTGACGTTCGCCTGTACGACAACGCGGCGTTTGCCATTCTCGCGGCTGATCTGGTTCGGACCTTCCGACAACCGGAAAGTGGCGATCTGTTTCAAAGGCACAAAAGCTCCACCTTCTTCGCCGTCCTCATGTGGAACCGCTACAGGCAAATTCTCTAGAGCCGATATATCCTGCCGCACTGTTTCTGGGAGACGAACAACAATAGGAAAACGTCTATCACCTTCAAAGATAAGTCCAGCTTCGCGACCACCGATAGCAGCGGAAATCAAATCCAGAACATCACCGATATTGAGGCCATAGCGAGCAATCGTATTTTTGTTAATATCGATTTCCAGCATCGGCAGGCCTGTGGATTGCTCAACCTTCACATCGGCCGCGCCGGGGACGCTTCTTAATGCCCCTGCAATGCTGTTGGCAGTTTTTCCGATAGTCTCGAAATCATCACCATAAACTTTCACAGCAACATCGCTACGAACGCCTGCAATAAGTTCATTGAAACGCATCTGAATAGGTTGGGTATATTCATAGTTATTGCCTGGAACCCGCCCTACAGCCTCAGCGATCTTTTCAATTAACTCGGATTTTTCTAATCCTTGATCCGGCCACTCGCTAGGGTCTTTCAAAATAATGAAAGTATCGGAAACATTTGGAGGCATGGGATCGCCTGCCATTTCAGCCGTACCAGTTTTAGCAAAAACAAAAGCCACTTCCGGTAAGGAGCTGATAGCCTTTTCGACCTGTAACTGCATGGCAGTTGATTCCGACAAGGAAGTTGAAGGGATTCTCATGGCGTGCATGGCAATGTTTTTTTCATCCAATGTCGGAATGAACTCCTGTCCAAGACGCAAGAAAATGAAAAGTGAAAAAGCAAAAAACAGAACTGCGCCCAAGATCATTTTCTTTGGATGATCGAGTGAGAAATTTAAAAGAGGCTCATAGCCCGCCTTGGATTTTCTGATGATCCAATTGTCTTTTTCCTCGATCTTGCCGCTTAACCACATAGCAATCATGGCGGGGACAAAGGTAATGGAGAGAATAAAGGCAAACGTCAGAGCAATAATAACGGTCATTGCCATAGGCGTGAACATCTTGCCTTCAACTCCCGTGAAGGACAGAAGCGCCATGAAAACGATAATAATGATGATACGGCCAAAAACCATAGGCTTGACCATCTGTGCACTGGCTTCCATCACTTCATCAAGCCGCTCTTCATGAGTGAGCAAGCGGCCTTCCTTATGCTGCTTCTCAGACAAACGCCGCAGACAGTTTTCGATGATGATAACGCCGCCATCAACAAGAAGGCCGAAGTCGAGCGCACCAAGACTCATAAGATTGGCACTAATGCCCATCTTCACCATGCCAATTCCCGTCATGAGCATTGTGAAAGGGATGATGAGAGCGGTAATGATTGCAGCTCTGAAATTGCCAAGCAGGAGAAACAAAACGGCAATAACAAGCAACGCGCCTTCACCAAGATTTTTACTGACAGTTTTGATTGTCGCTTCAACCAGATTGGTACGATCCAGAACGGTTTTGGCTCTTACGCCTTGTGGTAATGATTTCTGTATATCAGTTAATTTTTCATCAACAGCTTTGGCAACAACTCGGCTATTTTCGCCTCTCAGCATCATGGCCGTAGCAACCACTACTTCATGTCCGTTCTCACTCGCGCTGCCTGTGCGAAGTTCTTTACCTAAGCCAACCGTCGCAACGTCCTTCATGTAAATTGGAACGCCGCTACGTGTTGATAGAACAACATTGCCGATTTCTTCACTGGTGGTCAGGCGACCATCGGCGCGAACAACGTAAGCCTCGCCTTTTTGCTCAAGATAGCCTGCGCCTGTACTGGTGTTATTATGCTCAAGAGCCTCAATCACGTCATTGAAAGTTAATCCGAGAGAGGCCAATTTTTGAGGATCAGGCTGAACGTGATATTGCTGCGCATAGCCTCCGATGGAGTCTACAGCGGCTACGCCTTTAACAGTCTTGATCTGAGGGCCGATAATCCAGTCCTGCACTGTGCGCAGATACATGGCTTTTTCAAATTCACTGGTTAGGGTTAAGCCTTCCGGTGTTGTGTAGGGCTGTTCTGGCTTTTCGTATTCGACCGTCCACATATAGATTTCGCCAAGGCCAGTTGAAATCGCGCCCATGACGACTTCTGCGCCTTCAGGTAAACTTTCTTTTGCAGTGGCGAGGCGTTCATTAACCTGCGCGCGGGCAAAATAAATATCCACGCTGTCTTCAAAAATAACCGTGACCTGGGCAAAACCGTTACGCGACATAGAACGAGTCTCGATTAAGCCAGGAATGCCAGCCATCGCTGTTTCAATCGAGTATGTTACCTGTTTTTCGACTTCAAACGGGGAGAGGGCAGGAACTTCAACGTTAATCTGCACTTGATTGTTTGTAATGTCCGGTACGGCATCAATAGGCAATTGGCCTAAAGCATACACACCATAAGCCGACACGGTTATCGTCAGCATGAGAATTAGAAGACGATGGGCAATGGAAAAACGTAAGATTTTCTCGATCATGATTTAATATTCCAATTTCTAATGGCTGTGTTCGGCTTCGGCTTTTCCAAATTCGGCTTTCAGAGTGAAAGTGCCGCTCACAGCGACCGATTCACCAGCAGTCAGGCCCGATATAATTTCAACATGGCGGCTATCTTCACGTCCTAAACTCACGGTTCTTTTTTCAAAGCCTTTATCGCCAAGGACAAAAGCTACATTCTGCCCTTCAACACTTTGGATAGCTTCTTTGGGGAGCAAAATATTTGCATCCTGCGCTGCGGTAGCAATTGCAGCATTAGCGAACTCACCTGGTCTCCATGTGCCATCTGCATTGTCGAGCTGAATAATGGCCTTAGCCGAGCGGGTTTCAGGATCAATCGCAGGGCTGATAAAAATCAATTTGCCTTCTGCTTTGCCGCCACTGCCTACGATGTTGGCCATCTGGCCTTCCTTGACGAAAGGCAAGTCACCGGGGGCAATCGCCGTTTCAACCCAGACCACGCTTAAATCTGCGACCGTGAAAGCTGTGTGCGTCGTATCGACATATTCACCTAACGTCAGTTCACGAGCTATAATGCGGCCTGCCAAAGGAGATTTCAGTTTGTGGAAGCGGGCATTGGCATTTCCATTTACATCACCCTCATGGCCTAAAGCCTGTAGTTTCTGCTTTGCAAGATCGAGGCGAATGTTCGTTTCCTGATGTGCATTCTTGGCATTCAGGTAATCTTGCTCAGCGGTGATTTTCTTATCCCATAAAGACTTTTCACGATTGAATGTGGTGCTTGCCAGCTCTTCAGCGCGCTTTGCAGCTAAGAAATCTGCGACTGCCTCAGCCATCTCACGGCTTTCAATCAAAGCAAGTACTTCGCCTTTTTCTACTGTATCACCTAAGTTTTTAAGCGCTTCGGTTACAACACCTTCGACCTTTGGAACAATCTGCGCCATACGGTCAGCCGCCGCGACAATTTTGCCTGGAACATTGACTTCACGCGCCAGTTCGCCGGGGCTGACTTCCGAGATTTTAATTCCAGCAGCAGTTAGTTGGGCCTCGTCTAATTTTACAATGCCTTCCTCGCCATGCCCTTCTTCACCATGTTCGCCGCCTTCTTCGTGGCCGGCTTCTTCATGCTTTTCTTCACCACCTTCTTCATGGCCGTGACCATGCTGCTCTGCTTTGCCTTCGTCATGTTTTGCTTCGCCTTCTTCATGGCCGTGTTCATCACCATGTTCTTCAGCAGCATGGCTTGAAGGCACAAATTCCTTGTATGCAAAGGCTCCAATCAAGGCTCCTATAGCGACAGAAGTAATTAAAAAGATTTTTAGTTTTGTCTTTCTCATTGGCTTATTTCCTTATTAGAAATTTGAGTGTTTGCATGAAGGGCGCTTAGGCGCTCAAGAGCAGCACGTTGCTGGTGGTAATCGAGAACGGCTTCATTGAATTGCCTGCGGGCATCGAACAGGGTTCTTTGTGCATCCAGAACTTCCAGATAGCCGAACTTACCTGCGTCATAGCCGCCGCGTGCGAATTGAAATGCCTCTTCTGCGCCCGGTAAAACGGCAGTTTGCAGAGCACTTGCTTCCCGGTACGCACTTGTGAAATTCCCGTAGGTTTCAATTAATGTCGTTTGAAGTGATAACTGGCCGCTACGTTGATCAAGTTTGGCGGCATTCAATTCATGTCCTGCGCGTTCGATGCCTGCGCGGTTGATATTGAAAACAGGAATTGGAAGAGAAACTCCAGCTACAAAGGCTTGAGAATCATCTTCACGGAATTGCTTCACTCCCAGGCTCACGGTTGGATCAGGCAAAACATTTGCTTTTTCCAAAGACAAAGCCGCCTGCGCTTGTGTGACACCAGCTTCCAGAGTTTGAACATCTGGGGTCTGCGCAACATGCGCTTGATAAGTTTCCAAGGGTTCCGGTTCTGTTACCGCAGGAAGGCTCCCCGGCTGCACAGCGAAATATGCTGTATCGCTTCCCATTAAAGCAGCTAAAGTTTGCTTCTTTGCGATTGCCATTCTTCGGGCACGATCAAGCGCAATTTCACTGGATGATAATTCAATTTGCGCTTTATTCTTTTGGATGGGCGGTTCTTTACCTGCTTCTACCTTGGCGGCAACGCTGTCACGCACTTCAGCAGCAAGGCCACGCTCTTCTTCAAGAATGGATAATTCCTGCTGTGCAGCTACAAGCTCCGCATAAGCTATCGTTACATCACGAATTAAATCAAGCTGCGCGGCATCTCGTTCCAAATAAGAACGCGCTATTTCACTCTCGGCAATGTTAACTCTGCTTCCGCGTTTTCCTGGCAACTCAACAAGCTGTTCAACGCCGTATGTGATTTCGGCAGAATCCAAGCCTTCAAATTCATCATCACCAAAGATATTTTCAGCCTCAATCGACAATTCTGGATTGGACAACGCGCCTGCCTGCGATCTATTAGCAGAGGCGGCATCGGCACGGCTTCCCGTTGCGGCAAGGACAGGCGATTTTTCTAAAGCCCATGCTATCGCTTGGCCCAAAGCAAGCGTCGCTGGCATTGGTTTTTCCTGAGCAAAAGCCGGGAGCGACAAGGCAATAAAACCCGCAGCCAGCATAATTAATCGAGTCATTTTATATTTTCCTTGTGATAACTGAAACGCTGTAATACGCGCCACCTGATAAAGGCAGCGTTACGGGATAAAACCTTTCGGCTTTAACTCCCGTTCAGGTCAAACAAGGATTCGAGGGGGGCGTAATAACGAGAAAAGGAAGGCATCGGCCAACTTTTGTTCATAAAGCGGCGAAAGTTTTGCAGAAGTGTATGAAAGATTCATAGGAGTAGAGGATAGAAATCCTACATGTCCGGCACAACAGCTATGGCAGCTCATGTCGCAGCTGCTTGCGGGGATGTGGCTTTGATTTTGTGCCTGATCAATGTCATTGCCTTGGCAATCATCACAATAAGCGGCATTGCCACTGGACGGTTGTTCAAATGCATGCACAGCGGAGGTGAAACCGCTAAGAATTATTGAAAACATCAGGAAGAAAATAATTAGGCGCATGGGGTATATATATAGCACTGATAAAAAAATCTACAATTAATTTGAGAATTTTTTTAGAGTTCTTGATCGGGATGCTCTTCGTCTAAATCAAAATTAGGTGTTTTGGATGCGGGTGGGGTGGTCAACCCCCATTCAGGAG
>DLHX01000005.1 GCA_002483465.1 Micavibrio sp. UBA7657
AGCAGCATGGTGATCGCGCCGCCGAGGACGGGAAGCGAGAGAACCAGCAGGAACGCCGTCACCAGCATCGACCAGACGAACAGCGGCATCTTGTGCAGCGTCATGCCCGGTGCGCGCATGTTGAAGATGGTGGTGATGAAGTTCGCTGCGCCGAGAATAGAGGACGCGCCCGCGAGGTGGAGCGAGAAAATCGCCATGTCGACGGCCATGTCCGGGTGGCCGATCGCGGCGGAGAGCGGCGGGTAGACCGTCCAGCCCGTACCCGCGCCGCCGCCGACAACTGCGGACAATACCAGGAGCAGGAATGCGGGGACGAGCAGCCAGAAGGAAATATTGTTCAGGCGCGGAAACGCCATGTCGGGCGCGCCGATCATGAGCGGCAGGAACCAGTTGCCAAAACCGCCGATCAGGCCGGGCATGACAACGAAGAAAACCATGATCAGGCCGTGCGCGGTGATAAAGACGTTCCAGAGGTGGCCGTCAGGGTTGCCGGCGGCATCGGTGATGAACTGGACGCCGGGCTCCTGCAGTTCGAGGCGCATTATGACCGAGAACACGCCGCCGATCAGGCCTGCCATAATCGAGAAGATGATGTAAAGCGTGCCGATATCCTTGTGGTTCGTGGACATGAACCAGCGGACAAAAAATCCGGGCTTGTGGTCGTGTGCGTGGTCGTCGTTGTGATGTTCGTGATGTGCGGTCATTTTATTTACAGTCCTCTTAAATTATTCGCCTTTTTTGGCTTCAATCCATGCGTTGAATTCGTCCTTGGGCACGGCGCGGACTTCAATCGGCATGTAAGCGTGATCCTTGCCGCACAGTTCCGAGCACTGGCCGTAATAGGTGCCGGGTTTCGTGATGCGAACCCATGTTTCGTTGGTGTGGCCGGGCATCGCGTCGATCTTGATGCCGAGCGATGGCACGGCAAAAGCGTGGATGACATCGGCTGCGGTCGTCAGGATCTGGATGTTGGTGTCGAGCGGGAGCACGACGACATTGTCAGTCGAAAGCAGGCGGACCTGATCTTTGGATTTGTCGATATCTTTTTCCGGCACCATGTAGGACAGGAAATTGACGCCGCCATTATCAGGATATTCATAGCCCCAGTACCATTGATAGCCGGTGACTTTCAGCGTCATTTCTGGATTCGGCGTGCGGTCGGTGAAATACAGCAAGCGGAACGAGGGCACCGCGATGACCAGCAGGATAAGCACCGGTACCACGGTCCAGATAATCTCGATTAAAACGTTGTGCGAGGTTTGCGACGGTACGGGATTGGCGCGCTTGTTGAAGCGGACGATCACGTAAAGCAGCAGGAACATGACGAAAACAGTGATCGCCACGACAATCCAGAGCACGAATGTGTACAGGAACTGGATGTGCTCCGCGGAGGGCGATGCGGCTTCCTGGAACCAGAGTTGCCAGGGATGCGAGTGGGTTGCCAAAGCGGGCGAAGCGGTCAGGAGAAGGGCGGACACGGCCGCGAAAAAGATTCGGATCATTTTTTTATATCGTGCTGTTTTAATTTATGAACTTACAATTATTCCCGGGGCCTAATATGCCTGATTTTTCATTGGGGATACACTTAAAATCAGTCGAAATAAAAAGCAAGCCCCACAATCTTGGCTTTTGGGCTGCAGCTTACCCTTCACCCTGCATTTTTGCATAACCAAGGGCGAGAATGACGGCGGTTTCGCAGCGCAGAACGGTTTCGCCAAGGGACAGTGGCCGGACATTCGGTAAACCGCCCAGAAAAGCAAACTCAATATCGTCAAAACCGCCTTCCGGCCCGATCAGGAAGGCCCAGGCCGTTTGTTTAAAGGTCGAAATATGGGGCGAATCGCCCCGTTCGCAGCACCAGAGGATGGGTGCCGGGTTGGTCCAGCCCCCGATTTTGGACTTCAGTTCGGTTAAAGGATGCAGGTTAGGGATTTCGAAGCGTTCGCACTGCTCGGCGGCCTCGGTGATCTGGGCGCGGATGCGTTCCTCGTTGATTTTTCGGATCTCGGTGCGGGCGGTCAGGATCGGGTGAATGTCGGTGACGCCGAGCTCGACCGCCTTTTCGATGATGAAATCCATGCGGTCTTTTTTGATCGGAGCGAAGAGGAGGTGTGTTTCGACGGCTTTACCGGGCTGTTCGCGGATTCTGCCCTTGGTGGTGACGGTGCAGGCGTCATTGGTATAAGCCGTGATGGCGTTCAGCCATTCGCCGTCGCGGCCATTGAACAGGCGGACGAAATCGCCGGGCTTGCGGCGGAGCACGTTCTTGAGATAGTGCGTCTGTGCGCTTTCGAGGTTGACCGTTGCATTGGCCGTGAAATTGCGATCAATGTAGAGGCGCGGAAGTTTTGTAAAATCAGAAGCCATATCGCACAGTGAACACGAAAATGCATACCGATATCAAGCGGGAAGGATGGATAGAGAAGATCCTGCCCCCGGTTTTGCGCCCTTATGCGGCGCTGGCGCGGCTGGACAGGCCGATTGGTATATGGCTTTTGCTGCTGCCGGGGTGGTGGGCGATTTTGCTGGCGTCGAACAAGCCCACACGTATGGATGGCGAGGTATGGGAATTTCTCGTTCTGTTTGGCATCGGCGCCGTGGTGATGCGCGCGGCGGGATGCGTGGTCAATGATTTGTGGGACCGGGATCTGGACAGGAAAGTGGCGCGCACGAGTTTAAGGCCGCTGGCGTCGGGCGAAGTAACGGTGCGGCAGGCGGCTGTATTTCTCGCGCTTCTTTTATGCATCGGCCTCGTGATTTTGCTGCAGTTCAATGCGCTGACGATTTTTCTGGGTGTGCTCAGTTTGCCGTTAATCGCCATCTATCCGTTGATGAAACGTTTTACATGGTGGCCGCAATTGTTTCTTGGGTTCACATTTAATTTCGGTGCACTGATGGGGTGGAGCGCGGTGACGGGTTCGGTGGATTTACCGGCGCTACTTCTCTACTCGGGCGGAATTTTCTGGACGCTGGGGTATGACACGATTTACGCGCATCAGGATAAAGAGGATGACGCGCTGGCGGGGATTAAATCGACGGCACTTTTGTTCGGTGAAAAAAGCAGGGGTTACGTCGCGGCGTTTTTCTGCATTGCTTGTATTTTGCTGTTTGCCGCGTGCCAGAGTTTGTTTCTTATTCCGGCGGCGTTGCATCTCGCGTGGCAGCTTTACGCTTGGAAGCCGGATGACGCAGAAAGTTCGCTGCGCATCTTCAAATCAAATCGTGATTTTGGAATTCTGGTGCTGCTCGGCCTAGCCGCCATATAGCGTGCGGAGACGTTGCTCGGCGATGACGAGCATCGGGAGGTCGACCGTTCCGGCGCTTTGCAGCGCGGAGATGACAGGCTCGGCCTGCGAGACGAGGTCGGCATTTTTCTTGAACCAGTCGTTGGCGATGCCGTCTTTTTTGCCGTTTTTCGCGTCTTTCAGCATGCGCGTGGTGAGGCCTGCCTGCGAGCCGTAGAGCTGGTTGACGAGCGCGGCCGTCGCCTCGGCGTGCCATGCGTTTTCGGAGGCCATGTAGCGTGCCTGCTGGCGCATCCAGTCGAGATGGAAATGGCGGCCGACTTCGAAATAGGTGCGGGTGACAGCGCGGAGATCGGCTTTTTGTTTCAGTGTAATGCTGATGATGTCGCAGGCCGAAGATAGAACGGGCATCAATGCGATCTGATGCGCGAGGTCTTTCGGCAGGCCGTCTGCAATCGCGGTTTGTTCGCGCTGTTTGATGCCATCGCGCACGTCGTCGGTCACGAGATCGACTAAGTGTTTGCGCAGATCTGCAATACCTTCGCCGTAATCTTTAATGTGTGCGCTCAGGTTAAAGTTGCGTGCGCCGCGCGTCAGGAACCATGTAATGACATGTTCCGCCGTGTGGGCGATTTCGCGCATCGCCTTGAGCTGGACCATGGCCGGAACCTTGTTATCCAGATTTTCGATTGCGTTCCAGAGCTTACGCAGTTCGAACGCTTCGCGCGTGACGACATAGGCGCGGGCGACATCGGCGGCGCCTGCGCCGGTTTTTTTCATGCGCGATTTAATAAAGGTCGGGCCCAGGCGATTGATCAGCGAGTTCGCAAGGCCTGTCGCGATGATTTCGCGGTGCAGTTTATGGCGCGTGATTTCTTTCTCGTATTTTTCCTGGAGCGCAACAGGGAAATACGCCATCAGACGCTCGCGCATGTCGGGGCTGTCGGGGATGTCGGTTTCCAGCAACTCGCGCGTGAAATTGATTTTTGAATAGGAGAGCAGGACGCACAGTTCGGGCCGCGTCATGCCCTTGCCGAGATGCAGGCGCTGCGCCACCGTTTCGGCATCGGGCAGGCCTTCGAGCACGCGGTTGAGGCCGTGGTTGCGCTCGAGGTCCTTGATGAATTCTTCCTGCAGGCTGAGCGTCTCGCGCGCCTGCAATTCGGCAAGGCTGATGGCCTGGCCCTGCTGGTAATTGTTCCGGAGGACGTGCTCGGCGACTTCGGGCGTCATTTTCTCGAGCAGCTTGTTACGCGCGGGGATATCCATCTTGTGCGTCTTGCCGCTCATGACGTCGTTCATGAGGATTTTGATGTTCACCTCGACGTCGGAAGAATTGACGCCGGCGGAATTATCGACGAAATCCGTGTTCAGGCGCCCGCCTCTTTCGGCGTATTCGATACGGCCATGCTGGGTCAGTGCGAGGTTCGCGCCTTCTCCGACGACAGCGGCGTGCAGTTCATTGCCATTGATGCGGATGGCGTCGTTCGCCTTGTCGCCGACATCGGCGTGGGTTTCATGCGTGCCCTTGATATAGGTGCCGATGCCGCCAAACCACATCAGGTCGCAGCGTGATTTGAGCATCGCGTTCATCAGTTCGTAAGGCGAGACTTTCTCACGCGAAATGCCGAAGCGTTTCTGGATTTCCGGCGTGAGCTGCAGCGATTTTTCATTGCGGTTATAAATGCGCCCGCCTTTCGAGAGTTTTTTCGTGTCGTACTGGTCCCAGCCGAGCACGCCGTCGAACAGGCGCTGTCGTTCCTTGAAGCTGGAGGCGGTGTCCGGATCAGGATCGCAGAAAATATGGATATGGTTGAACGCGCCGACAAGGCGGGTATGTTCCGAGAGCAGCATGCCGTTGCCGAATACGTCGCCGCCCATGTCGCCGACGCCGATGACGTCGAACGGTTTTTCCTGGATGTTGTGGTTGAGCTGGCGGAAATGCAGCTTGACGCATTCCCAGCCGCCGCGCGCGGTGATGCCCATTTTCTTGTGGTCGTAACCGGCTGATCCTCCGCTCGCGAACGCATCGCTGAGCCAGAAGCTGTAATCTTTGGACAGACCGTTCGCGATATCGGAGAAGCTCGCGGTGCCCTTGTCGGCGGCGACGACGAGATACGGGTCATCGCCGTCGCGGCGCATGACGTCTTTCGGCGGAATGACTTTTTCGCCTTTCAGATTGTCGGTGATGTCTAACATGCCGCGGACGAGTGTTTTGTAGCACTCGATGCCTTCGGCCTGGAACGATTTGCGGTCGGGCTGCGGCGTTTTGACGACGAAGCCGCCTTTGGCACCCATAGGCACGATGACGGCGTTCTTGACGTTTTGTGCTTTCAGCAGGCCCAGTACTTCTGTGCGGAAATCCTCGTGGCGGTCGGACCAGCGGATGCCGCCGCGCGCGACCTTGTCGGCGCGCAAATGAATACCCTCGACGCGCGGGGAGTAGACGAAAATCTCGCGGTAGGGGCGCGGCTCGGGGAGTTCCGGAATTTTTGTGCAGTCGAATTTGAGCGAGAGATAAGATTTCGCGTCGCCGTTTTCCTGCTTCTGATAGTAATTCGTGCGGAGCGTCGCCTCGATCAGCCCGGCGATGGTGCGCAGGATGCGGTCCTGGTCGAGCGATTCAACTTTTTCCAGATGGCTGTTGATCTCGACGGAGAATTTTTCGCTGTCGGCGATTTTGCTTTTGCCGGATGGATTGAACAGTGCCTTGAAACGTCCAACTAATAGCGCGGCGATGTCGGAGTGTTGGGTCAGGGCATTCTGAATGTAAGGCTGGCCGAAGGGCGAGCGGATCTGGCGCATGTAACGCACATAGGCGCGGAGAATGTTGATTTCATGCGCGTCCATGCCGGAATTGAGAACGAGTTTATTGAGCGTGTCGCTCTCCATTTCGCCGTACCAGATTTTGCCGAAGGCGAATTCGAAATTTTTCTTCACTTCATCGAGCTTGATCGCGGCGCTTTCAGCCGGGATCTCGACGAGGAAGTCGTGGATCCAGACAGAATGCGGCGCGTTCTGCGGTTTTACTTCAAAGGGAAGTTCGGAGATGGCGCGGAGGCCCATATTTTCGAGGATCGGCAGCACGTTCGAGAGCGGCATCGGCGCGCCGGGATTGTAGGTTTTCAACCGCAGCTGGGAATTTCCTCCGCCCTCGGGACGGTAGAGGTCTAACGTCATTTTATTAGTCGCGAGGCATTCCTCGATTTTTCCGAGATCGAAGACGGCCTGTTTGGCGCTGTAACGTGATGTGTAGCCGACCGGGAAGGCTTCGCCGTATTTCAATGTCAGTTCGGTGACGCGGTCTTCGTCTTTCAGCGTTTCCGCCAGCGCGCCGCGGAGGCGTTCGGCGAGAGTCTGCCCGGCCTCCTGGAGTTTCATCTCGAGCTTTTTAGGATCGTATTTTGGCGGGTCTTTCTGGTTGATGTTGATGATGAACATCACCCGGGCGAAAACGGAATCGTCGAGCGTCGTATAGAAATTCGAAAGCTGGCCGTTCAGTTCGGATTCAAGGATGCGGCCGATCGCCTTGCGGAGGCCCGTGCCGAAACGGTCACGCGGAACATAGACAAGGCAGGAAACGTAACGTTTGAATGCGTCGAGGCGCATGAACAGCGCGATGCGCTGGCGTTCCTGAAGGCGCAGAATTTCGAGTGCGATCTCATAAAGTTCCTCGTTCGGAATCTGGAAGAGTTCGTCGCGCGGATATTTCTCAAGGATGTGGCGCAGTGTTTTGCGGTTGTGTGAGCCGGGCAGGAAGTCCGACATTTCCATGATCTCGTCGACTTTTTCGCGCAGATAAGGCACGTCGCTGACGCTGCGGGAATAGGTGACGGAGGTGAATAGGCCGAGGAATAGCTTTTCGCCCTTCGGGTTGCCGTTCGCATCGTAAGTTTTGACGGCGATGGCGTCCATCGGCACGCGGCGGTGCACGGTGGAGAGGCGATTGGTTTTAGAGACGGAAACCGGCGGCAGGTCGCGGCGGAGTTGCTGCAGGTTGCGTGGCAGGCCTTCCTCATTCTCATTGATGAAAGCCGGGATGATGTCGTCATTCAGCAAGCCGAGGCTCGCGCCTTTGAGCGTTTTGCTCTGGATGTTTTTATCCTGACCGGCGAACTGGTATTCGCGGTAGCCGAGCAGCGTGAAATTGTTGTCGTGAAGATAATCGAGGAACGCGCAGTAACGCTCGATATCCTTCGCGGCGTATTTGGTTTTGGCGCGGGCGAGTTCGTTGCGGGCTTCTTTCAGCCGCTCCAGCATCAGTTTCCAGTCGCGGTTGGCGATATAAACGTCCTCAAGCGCGGTGGCGAGGCCGGTTTTCAGATTCTCCAGCCGCTCCTCGGAGAGCGTTTCGCGGATGTGAACGTGAATGTGCGACTGACGGACATAATCTTTTTTCGGCGTGTCGGAGGCATCGACCATCTTGCCGCTTTTGTCGTAGAGGACGTAAACGACCGGGTGCAGCAAAAGATCGATCAGGAGATTCTTTTTGTTGATCTCGGCGGCGATGGAATCGACGAGGAACGCCATGTCGTCATTGACGAAATCGATGACCGTTTTGCGGTAGGATTCGCCTTTCAGCACCGCGCTGCCGACTTCGAATTTACGATCGCCGGGTTTGCGCGCGCGGGCGAGATTCCAGTGACGCACCGTCATTTCGGCGAAGAGTTCGGGATCGTATTGTTCGAGGTCTTCGCGGGGAACGCGGGCGGCGAGGGCCTTCAATAAATTTTTCTGGGCTTCCGGGGCGTTGGCCGGGAGGGTGGAGAGTGCTTTTTGTATGTATGATTTCAGCATCGCCGTGTTGTTTTTATTGAGAAACTTCTTGTGCGCTAAAATGAGGCCTGGATGTTGTCCCGTCAAGCCCTCAGGGCGGGTTTTATTTTTTCATAATGCAAATAAATATGGTTTAGCCAGGCCAGGCTTTTGAGAATAGTAAAAGTATGAGAGTGGGCAGGACCACCCAGGTCATCAGCAAATTCATCGGCGGGACGAGTTTACGTCTGAACATGATGGTAGCCAGCATGACAACGCCATAAAAAATCATGATCAGGGCAAGATTGGTAAACAGTTTGGCGATATGATCGGCGCCTTCCTCATGCGGGTAGAGCATGCCCATAAAAAACAGGCCGACGCCGCCACCTAACGAAAGCGCACCGTTGCGGGCGGCCTTGCGAACTTTTTTGTTCAAGCGTTCTTCGGGATCGTCCCACATGGGATCAGCCTAGCAAAAAAAACAGTTACAGTGAATCGATGATTTTCTGCAGCATGGTCGGTTCCCATTCCGCGCCGATGAGCTTTTCGCGGATGTTCAGTTCAGGGTCGGTGATTATCGTTTCCGGCAGTTGCGTAACGCCGAAGATTTTCAGCGTCACGTCTTCGCGGTCATGGGCGATAAGGACATTTTCTGTCGGCGCTTTTTGTTGCTGCAGGAATTTTTTGATGTCGTCTTCTTTCGCGTCCGAGGAGAGAGCGATGAGCACAACGTTGTCCTTATTGTCTGCAGCAATTTTTAACAGCGCGGGGAATTCCACCACACAGGGCGCGCACCATGTCGCCCAGAAATTGATGATGACGATTTTATTTTTGAAGTCGTGGACGCTGCGGGTTTTGCCGGACAGATCAGTGAAGCTGAAATCCGGCAGCGGTTTGGTTTCCGTCTCCGCGCGGGCGGGCATCGATGCGCCGTCGAAATAAATTGTCAGGCCGTAGCCGAGCGCGGCGACGGCGAGGAACAGCGCGGCGTTAAGCCAGAGCGTGGCGCGTTTTTTCTGCATTCAGTTTCCAGAGCGTTGCAATAAGAATGGTTTCGCCTGCGCAGAAAAATCCGAGCGCGAGCGCGATACCGGTGATGAAGCCGTAAGAGTGGAGGCCAATGCCGAGCAGGTTAACACCGAACCAGGCGAGTGCGACGATGACGTTCAAAAATGCGACCGCGGCGAGAAATGCCATGCGGTTCAGACGAGCCGCGATGCGGCCATGCTGTATCCAGATCAGCCACAGAACGATCAGAAGCGCGCCATTCTCTTTCGGGTCCCAGCCCCAGAAGCGGCCCCATGACTGATCGGCCCAGATGCCCCCTAAAATGGTGCCGATGCCGGTGAGCAGCAGGGCGGCGAGGGTGGTTTTATAAATGCTGTCATACAGTAGATGGAGTTGCCGTGCTGGCGCATTTTTCAGGCGCAGGATAAACCATGCATGCGCGAACATCGCCGCCAGAATGCAAACGGCATAGCCGGCGGTGATGCAGAGCACATGTGTGCCGAGCCAGAAGCTGGTGTTCAGAACTGCGACCAGCATTTCCATGCTCTCGCCCCGCTGCAGCAAAAACGGCGCGAGGAAAAGCAGGAAAGCGGCTGCGCCTTGCCCAGCGAAAAGAGCGACCAGGTTTTTGCGGCGGAGATAAAGCGCGAGTGCGGTGGCGGCGCAGATAAGGCTGACAAAGAGGAGCGATTCATAGAGCGTGCCGACCGGCGGGCGGCTTAAAATAATAATGCGCGATGCGAGGCCGGTCACATGCAGCGCAAGGCCGAAGCCGAGGCAGAGCAGCGGGAACAGCATGCGGTTGCTTTTGCGGTAAAGCTCGGCGGCGAGAATGATGATGCCGAGCAGGTAAAAGCCCATCGCGAGCGGGAATGGCGCTGTAATGTTGTAGGCTTTCTCAAGGTATATTTTGAAGGGCGTTTTGCCGCGTACGGCGTTGGCGGCGGCGCGCCAGCCTTCGGCGTTTCCTGAACGATAGGCAATCGCCATGTCCTGCCAGTTTTTAAGGTCGCCGTTCTGCAGCAATGACTGCCATGGCGAAATCCATTGGCCGTTCTTATTGATGATTTTTAAGGTGCCGTTGTTAACCCCGGCGGTTCTTATTTCCTGCAACGCGAAGGCAAGGGACGCCAGTTTTTTTTCATCGTCGGTGTATTTGGCGGTGTCGGCACCTTTTTTCCTGACGAGTTTTGCGGCGTCGTTTTGAATTTTGCTCTCAGAGGCGCGGAAATCTACATAGGCATTTTCGGTCTTGCCTGTGCCGTAGGCGGGGGGCGCGTCAATGCCGAGCGGCAGGACGGCGGAAAAACTGCGCAGCAATTCACTGTAGATCGCGACATCGTCGTAAAGCCTGAGTGTTGTCTGCTGCTGGGCGGTCAGATTATCCGGGTTAGCGTCGCGTAGTCCTTGCGTTTCCGCCGCATGCGCCGCGAGGCCGGGTGCGAGTTCGGAAAAAGAAAACAGTGTCTTTTTTAGCTTCAGGTCGAAATGTTCGCGTACGGCGGGGTTGGTGATTTCGAAAACCGGCGTTTCGGCGGCGCTCACGGGATCGAACAAAACTTCGGCCAGCCATTCCGCCGCGCCGTGGCCGCGAACGGCATCGCGTCCGGAGAATTCACGCAGCATGATGCGCGCGAAACTGTCGAGCGGTTTAACGCGGCCTTCATGCAGCACGGGCAGCAGGCCGAACGAGGTGTAATTCAGTTCGGGTTCAGCCGCCGCCGCGATTTTCGTGCAGCATAAAATCAGAAACAATACGGCCAGGATTTTCTTCATGCGGTTCTTCCCCGCATCACGAAGGCAAGGTGCAGTAAAAGCCCCGCCGTTATAATCAGCGTGCCGATATAGGGGAACAGCCGTCCCTTGTTCTCGACGACGCTTAAAATAGTCGCCTGCATTTTGTCGGTTTGTTCGAAGGAGGATTGATAGAAGGTGTAGCCCTTGTAGCGCAGCGGCTTGTTCATCTCGATGCGTGCCGGCCATTCGAGGCCGTTATCGACAATGACGATGTCGGAGCTGTAGCCGCGCGCCTTGTCGGTGCCGGGGTAGATTTCCTTTTCGAAATCGCTCAGGCGGATCGTGAAGGGCAGCATGCTCTGGCGCTTGCCGAAGATGATCTTGTATTCCTTTTCGTTCGCATAAAGCGTAATGGGCTCAGGCATGCCCTCGAAGGCGATATAGGTGCCGTCCTGATCCTTGAGGCCTGCAATGCTAAAGGTCAGGCCGGGGAGATCCGCTTCGGGCTCTTTGCTTGGCGGCGTCGATTCCAGCGCCATGAATTTTGCCATGCCGTGATAGTTGCCTTCGTTCGCGCGTTTGACGATTGCACAATTGCTGCAGATGTTCTGGACGATTAAATCGAAGGGCACGCCGGTGATGCGGAGCTTCAGTTCGTTGAACGGCTTCGATAATTTCAGGACATCGTTTTCGAAAATATACAGCGTACGCTGGTGATAATCGTAGAGATAACGGCTCTCAGTATCTTCGGGGATAACCATGAAGCTTTCCTTCGCGCCTGTGGCCGTCAGCAGCCCGCCGAAGAGCAGGATCAGAACGCCGAAATGGCTGAGGTTGATTCCGGCGCGGCGGCGCGACCATTCGCTGAAGGCCAAAAATTTGACGAGAAGGCTGAGCGCAATCAGGCCGATCAAGGTATAACCGCCGGGCAAAGGCACCGGTCCGGTCCAGAAAATGAACGATGAGAAAAATTTCTTTTGCGCAGCATAAAGCCCCATCGGCCCTTGCGCCAACGTACCCGCGACGAGGAGCAGCATCAGGGGTGGCAGCAGGTAAAATGGCGCGTCGGCACGGGCGACGGCGAGGGCCAGTTTTCTGCAGTTCTGAAGCGTTTTTTGCAACATGGGGAGCACTATAAGGTGTGCGGGGGTGACGGTGGAAGGCAAATCTGCTAGAAAAACGGGGAAAGGATTCCCATGCAAACATCCCCCCAATTATCACTCAAAGGCAGGACCGCCCTGATCACCGGCTCGACCAGCGGCATAGGTCTCGGCATGGCGAAAGGGCTGGCGGCGCAGGGCGCGAATATTGTCATCAACGGTCTTGGTGATGCAGGTGAAATAGAAAAGGCGCGGAAGGACGTTGAGGGGCTGGGCGTGCGCTGCGTTTATGACGGCGCTGACATGACCAAGCCTGCGCAGATTACCGCGATGGTGGAAAAGGCGATCAAGGATTTCGGAAAAATAGATATTCTGGTCAACAATGCCGGGTTCCAGCATGTTGCGCCGATCGAGGAATTCCCGCCGGAAAAATGGGATGCGATGATCGCGATTATCCTGTCTTCCGCCTTTCACACGACGCGGGCCGCGGTTCCGACGATGAAGAAAAACAAATGGGGCCGGATTATCAACCTTGCTTCTGCGCATGCGCTGGTGGCTTCGCCGTTCAAGGCGGCTTATGTCTCGGCGAAGCATGGGTTGCTCGGGTTCACGAAGACGATGGGCGTGGAGCTGGCGCAGAGCGGTATTACCTGCAATGCAATATGCCCGGGTTACGTGCATACGAAACTAGTCGACAACCAGATTGCGGCTACTGCCAAGGCACGCGGAATGTCCGAAGAGGATGTCGTGAATAATGTCCTGCTGGCGGCGCAATGGACCAAGAAATTCGTGACAGTCGAGCAGATCGCGGCGCTCGCGGTTTTTTTATGCAGCGATGCGGCGGAGAACATTACGGGCGCGGCCCTGCCCATTGATGGCGGCTGGACCGCTGCCTAAAATTCTGAAAACTGTTTCTCACAAATAAATGTGTCGCGGTGCGGCATATCATGAAACACTGATAAAACAGAAGCTTGATCTGCCTTGTGAAATAAAATTACGGTGCAAAGTATTGTTATGAATAAAAATTTCATTGACTCTGTTATTTCAGGCATTAATCATAATCGCATAAGCAAAAAAATAACAGGGTTGGGTACCAATGAATACATTACGCGCTGCGTATGCTGGGGCTTCAGGCCCTGTCGTTTCTGCACACCCCCGTCATGTCGAGAAGCAAGAATATTATGAGGCGGAGATCCGCAACGCCCTGCATGGCATGGGCAAGACCGCGGATACGGCAAATACGGACGATATGTACGCTGCTGTCGCGCAGGTTATTCGTAATGAGCTCCTCCCGGTATGGGAAGCGACCAAAGAAGCCCACCGCTCGCCCGACGTTAAGCAGGCCTATTACGTTTCGATTGAATGGCTGCTTGGTCCTAATATTTCGACGGCGCTGCATGCGGTAGGCGCGGAAAAACAGATCCGCGCGGCTGTCGAAAAAATGGGCCACAATCCCGATAAAGTTCTGAATTACGAAATGGACCCGGCCCTCGGTAATGGCGGCCTGGGCAGACTCGCCGCCTGCTTTATCGATAGCGGCGCCAATCTGCACCTGCCGCTGCAGGGCTTTGGCCTCTGGTACTATAAAGGATTTTTCCGGCAGGAGTTGAAAGACGGCCACCAGGTCGAGCTGCCGGATCATTGGGAACAGACCGGCAAGCCGTGGTCCTTCCGCCGTGACGACATTGCTTACCCTGTGTCCTTGTTCCGCGATCATCCCGAGACATTGAAAGTTGTCGCTATCGACATGATGGTGCCGAGCTTTGACAAGAAAACGGTTAACACGCTGCGCCTCTGGAAGCTCGATGTGCCGGAGAATTTCAACAGCCCCAATGAAGAAGTGAATGAACTGGTGCGCAGGACTAACGCCGAACTCTATCCAGCAGACAAGGATGAGACAGGCAAAAATTTGCGTATCGTGCAGGAATATATTTTAACCAGCGCGTCACTGCAGAATATCCTGGATCGCCACCTGGAAAAACATCCCACACTCGACAATCTGGCCGCGAGCAGCTCAATCCAGATCAACGACACGCATCCGGCGTTGGTGGTGCCCGAGCTTATCCGCCTCCTGACCGACGTTCACGGGATGGAATGGGAAAAGGCCAAGCAGATTACGCGCGAAGTTGCGAATTACACCAATCACACGTTGATGGGCGAAGCGCTTGAGAAATGGCATGTCAAAAAAATGGATTATGTTCTGCCGCGTATGCGCCAGATCATTGACAGGTTGCAAGACGATCTCATGGCGGAGGCTAATGTAAAGCTTGCACATCTGCCGGAAGAGGAGCGCAACGCGGCCAAGAACCGTATTTCAATCGTCGATTCAATCAACGAAGACCACGTTTATATACGCATGGGGCACCTGGCGGCTTATAATACACAGCGGGTAAACGGTGTTTCCGCAATGCATACGGAATTGGTGTTTGAGGAGCTTTTCCCAGACCTGATCGCCATGCGCGGCGAAGATATCAAGGTCAATCACACTAATGGCATCAGCCCGCGGCGCTGGCTTTTTAAGGCGAACCCCAAATTGGCCGAGCTTGTGACCGAGGCGCTGGGTACTGATAAATGGATTACGAAGCTCGAATTGCTGGAGGGTTTACGCAGTAACCTGGATAATCCCGACTTCATGGATGAGTTGAGAAAAATCAAACACAGTAATAAACAACGAATGGCGCAAATGGTGAAATCCGAAACCGGCGTCGATATCGACCCCCGCGCCATGTTTGATGTTCAGATCAAAAGAATCCATCCTTACAAGCGCCAGCTCATGAATCTCATTCATGTTGTCGCGTTGTATCGGGCTATTCTTAAAGATCCCGATGCTGATCGCCCTGCTGTCGTCAAGATCATGGCAGGCAAGGCGGCAAAAGGTTTTGATGAAGCGAAAGACATCATCAAGCTGACCAACGACATTGCCGGCATCATCAACAACGACCCGCGCACGAAGGGCAAGATCAAGCTGGTGTTTGTCGAAAACTATAATGTGTCAAAAGCGGAAGTGCTTATCCCGGGCGCGGACCTGTCCGAGCAGATATCAACGGCGGGAACGGAAGCCTCCGGAACCAGCAACATGAAATTTGCGCTGAACGGCGCATTGACTATCGGCACGCGCGACGGCGCGAATGTCGAAATCGGCGAGCAGACAGGTGAGAACAATATTTTCTTCTTCGGCATGAACAAGGACGAAGTGAAGTCCCTGAAAAAAGAGGGCTATCGCTCTGTCAATCATATCAGTCCGCGTCTGCATGAGGCGCTGATGTTCATTGCGGAGCAGGGTGAAGTTGGCCGCCGCGTCGCGGATTATGTATGGACCAACGACCATTTCATGGCCGCCGCTGATTTCGAAGACTATTGCGATGCACATCAGAAAGCGCAGGGGCTTTATCACCGCGATCCGAAAATATGGCTGAAGAAATCCCTGATCAATATCATTGCAGGCAGCAAGTTTTCATCGGATCGCACGATCGCAGGCTACCAGAGGGAAAACTGGGGTATTAAAGAAGTCGTGCCCGGTCGTGAACCTTCAAGGTCTGCGGACCATGTGTATTTGCCTCATCTGACGGCGGAAGCCTGATGATTAGCCGGTAATTTCTTCCGATTTTTTGATGATGAAGAAACCGCCATCGGCGGCTATGGACGTTTCACCGCTGTTCTGTGCGACGATTTTTCCGGGCGGAAGGGTGTGTTTTTCTTTTTTAATCTCGTGCTTATAGACCGCCCGTATATGTCCCTCGATTGACGCAAGACTTCCGTAATGGCCGAAGGCGCGGGCGATTTTATCGAGGCGCTCGAGCGGGAGATTCCAGTTCAGCACGCGCATCTGGTCGCTGGGCGGCGGGAAATTCAGTGCTTCGCTTTCATCCTGTTTTTTTGCTTCGTTCCAATATTTCGGAAGATCTTTCATGATTTCTGACAGCAGTTCCGGCGCGCGCGCGGCCATACGGGCTGAGAGGCTTTCAACCGTTTCATTATCCGCGAGAGGCAATTTTTCCTGCGCGATGATGTCGCCGGCGTCCATTTCATCGGCGAGTTTGTGAATTGTGAAGCCGGAGGCTTCCGGGTAATCAAGGAGAATGAAGGGGATTGGCATCAGCCCGCGGCCTTTCGGCAGGTAAGCGGGATGAATGTTGAGGCCGTAAGCGGGCGAGACATCCGGAATTTTGTAGAGATATCCAGCGGAGATAAAAACTTCCGCGCCCTTGTCGGTCATCGCATTGATTTCGGTGCGGTGCGGTTTTTCCAAAAGCACAGGCAGGTTGAATTCTTTACCGAACGAGGCCGTGTCGCGGTTGAAATTGAAAATATTGTCGCACGGAAAAGTGAACAGGCCGACCGGCTCATGCCCGTCCTGTACCAGACGGTGCACGATACCCAGCATGAAATCATATCCGCAATAAACAAACTTCATAGCCAATATCATTGGCTATTTGGATGGGCGCGGCAAGCTTTAAGGATTTAAACTTTTTCGTCGAAGGTGCGGAGCAGGTCTTTTTCCATGTCTTCCGCAACCCTGATGGTCATCAGGTTGGCTTTGTAGGACGTTTCGGCGATTTTCATCTTTACGATTTCTTCGGCCAGGTCTGCGCCTTCCTGCGGGTTGGCGATTTTATTCGCGCTTTCGGCCACCTGTTTAGTGGCGAAACCAAGACCCTGTAGCGCTATTCCAATGGCATTTATCATCCTTTTATAATACCATGAAAATATTAACGGCGCATTGAGAAATGCCCTGTTTCCACTTCTAATAAGGCCTTGATATCATGCGTTTTTTCACGCTTTTGACCCTATTATTTGTTGTTTTTGCGGCTTTTCCGGCTCCCGCCCATGCGGGTTTCTGGAAGGATTTAAAGTGCTGGTTCATCATCTGCACCGGCAGCGGCGACGAGGTTTTTACCCGGCCCGAACTTGAGGACGGTAAAACGCCGCACAATATCCAGTTCGCCGATGATCCGTGGACGCCGCAGGAATGGATCGATTCACGCGGCAGCGTTTCGGCGGTGGTCGACGGTTTTTACAAGGCGGGAATAGTAACCGACCAGTCGCGTCACTGGCGCACCGGTGTTCCCATCCTCGAAGTTGGGCAGGGATTCATGCGCCTATCGGGACAGGACAAGCGCCGCGTCGCGAAATTCATGGATTACATGTTTCAGAACACCGAAGGCTACGGCGGCACATATCTGCTGCGCCATGCGGCCAGCGGCGATTCAATCGGCGTCTATAATGCCGAAGGTTTACAGCTCCAGTAATTATTGCTTACGTTTGCTGCGCAATTCTGCCAGTCTTTCGCGGTGGATGATGTAGAGATTTGCGGCGAGGATTATGAATCCGCCGACAAAAACCGATAGTCCCGGCACATAATTCCAGATCACGACATCAAAAATCGTCGCCCAGATGAGGCCCGTATAATTGAGCATTGCCACGAGCGAAGTCGGCGCCAGGCGGAATGCGGACGTCAGCAGATATTGCGCCAGCATGGCTGAAACCCCGACGCCGAGAAACAGCAGGAATTCATCCGGCCCCGGTATTTTACCAACAAAGGGCATGAACAGGCCGCCGATGAAGATGCCGCTGAGGATGAAATAAAATGTCACGCCGAGGGAATTTTCACTCCTGAGATAGCGCAGCATCGTGTTGGTAAAAGCATGGGTGCATGCGGCGGCGAAAGCGATGAGTACGCCGATGAGCGCGACATCGCCCGAGGGACGCACCATCAGGATGACGCCAACCATACCGATGCCAATCGCCGACCAGCGCCGCCAGCCCATATGCTCGTTCAGTGCGAAGTAAGCGACTGCGGGCGTCAGGATAATCCCGGCGAACAGGATGACCGTGGTTTCGGCCATCGGCAGGTACTGGAACGCGGCGAAAGTAATGATCAGCCCGATTGTGCCGACCACCGCGCGCAAGAGTAACGCGACGGGTTTGCGGGTTTTCAGGACGTGCCATTTTTTGAACGCGGCGATGTAGATGATCAGCGGCACAATCGCGACGATGTTCCTGTAAAAAGCGATTTCTGCAGGATTGTGATTTTCCATCAGCAGCTTTGCGCAGGCCTGCATGATGCCGAACAGCAAATAGGCCGCAAGGCCATAGGCGATTCCGCGCATGATATTGTCCCGCTCAACCATGGGAGGGGGCGGAACCGGGGGCGGGTAAGCCTGCGGAATGGGTTGGGGAATTCCTGATTTTTCAGACATTTAGGGCAAATCGTTAATATATTTACATAATATAATATAGATTATTGCTAATTCCGTATATATAATGAAAGAAAGTAACTAAATTGGGTTCAGGGGTATATGCGTACAAGGCCGAGCATAAGCGTAATAATTCCTTGTTATAATACCGGGCGTTACATCCGTGAAGCTGTCGCTTCTATTCGCGCACAAAATATCAGTTTTCCGTATGAAATAATTGTTGTCGATGACGGGTCAACCGATGCATCCACGCATAGTATTACTACACAGCTACAAAAAGAACGAAACGACTTACGCATTATTTACGGCGCGTTAAACGGGGGCCCTTCAGTCGCCCGGAACCTGGCCATCGAGCATGCGCGTTGCGATTATATCTTTCCGCTTGATTCTGATGATAAATTATCTGTAAAGCCCGAACACTTGGCGGGCGGCGGGTATATGCAGCGTGCCGTCGAGTTGTTGGAGGGGAATAAGGATGTCGTTTTCGCTTATTCTAAAAAGGAATATTTTGGAGCTGTACACAGTCCTTACGTGTACACAACCTCATACGATGAAAAGCGCCTGCTCGCACGGCACAATGTCGGGCCCTTTATAATTTACCGAAAGCAAGATGCCATGGAAATCGGCGGTTATGAACCTAAAATGCTGCACGCCGAAGACTGGGCGTTTATACTCGGCTTGCTCAACGCCCGCGTAAAAAAAGGAAAACCTACCGACGTGCATATGTTCCCGGAGGCGTATATCAATTATAGAATTCGTGGTGATGGCACCAATCTTACTTCAAATCCGAAAATGAGCCGCCAGGAAATTCTGGAAGCGATCACCAGCATGTATCCGGAAATTTATGAGAAGCATTATCCCGGTTTAAGCGGGAACGCTCTTATAGATGTGTTAAAGTCGAAACAACAGGAGTACGAAGATTCATTCAGAATGGAATTCGCGCGGGAATGTCTTTCGCATCCAGTCAATTCCTACGGGGCGGGAGCATTTGGTTTTGCTGCAGGCTGGCTGGGCAACAGAATCGTTAAAAAATGGAACGCATTCACGTCGCCGCAAGATGTATCCCCTGTCCCTGCTGACGAACCAGCGTTCGATCCGAATTAATTCCGGCTTTTATCGACCAGCTTGTTCTTGCCGATCCAGGGCATCATGGCGCGAAGCTGGGCGCCGACTTTTTCAATCGGGTGCTGGGATTCTTTTTCGCGCAATTCTTTCAGACGCGAGAGCCCTTCCTTGTTGCCGCCCATGAATTCCTGAGCGAAGGCGCCGGACTGGATTTCAGCGAGGATTTTTTTCATTTCCTTTTTCGTCTCGGCGGTGATGATGCGGGGGCCGCGCGTGTAATCGCCGTACTCGGCCGTGTTGGAAATGGAATAGCGCATGTTGGAAATGCCTGCTTCGTAGATCAGGTCGACGATGAGCTTCGTTTCATGCAGGCATTCGAAATACGCCATTTCAGGCGGGTAGCCTGCCTCGACCAGCGTTTCGTAACCGGCCTTGATCAATGCCGATATGCCGCCGCAAAGAACAGCCTGCTCGCCGAACAAGTCGGTTTCGCATTCGTCCTTGAAGGTTGTTTCGATGATGCCGGAGCGTCCACCGCCCACAGCCGATGCGTAAGACAGCGCGATGTCTTTTGCCTTGCCGCTCGCGTCCTGTGCGATGGCAATCAGGCACGGCACGCCGCCGCCTTTTTGATATTCGCCGCGCACCGTGTGGCCGGGGCCCTTGGGCGCGACCATGAAGACGTCGAGATCAGCTCTAGGTTTGATCAAGCCAAAGTGAACGTTAAGGCCGTGGGCGAAAGCAAGCGCCGCGCCTTTTTTCAAATTCGCCTCGAGCACGTCGCGGTACAGATCCGCCTGGTGTTCGTCGGGAACGAGGATCATGACGACGTCGGCGTCGGCGACCGCCTTGGCAGGGTCGAGAACCTGGAAGCCTGCGGCTTTTGCTTTCTCTGCAGTTGCGGAGCCGTCACGGAGACCGATGACAACGTTTTTCACGCCGCTGTCTTTCATGTTTTGGGCATGAGCATGGCCTTGCGAGCCGTAGCCAATGACGGCGACCTTTTTGTTCTTGATCAGGTTCTCGTCTGCGTCTTTATCGTAGTAGACTTTCAGCGGCGCGTTGTTAGCTGGGGCTGAGGCTTTTGCTGCGTTGGCCGGGGACATCGTTTATTCCTTGTTTCATGCGGTTTAAGCGGGCACAGAACAACAGGAAACAGCCGTAAAATCAACAAAAAACTCATTGACATAACGTTAATTGCTTGGGAGAATGCGCCTTAGCTAAAGGGGGACGGGATTATTATGAAGTCTGATGGAATCGCTGTCGAACGCCCATTCGTGGGGAGAGTGGTAGAGCGGCTTGTCTGCCTGATGGAGGTATTTGACCAGGCCGTTCAAGACCGGAACAAGGAAGCAGCCACATTCATGCTGGAGGAAATTTCTAACATGACCAGGGAAGGTCATAAAGCGGTAGGTAAACAACACGCTGATTTTGTTGGCCAAGCTTTTTTATTGCAACCCTATACTTTTCGGGCTTTGAACTGGATGAGTCCTGATCGCCCGGGTGAGCCCAACTGGGGCGCTGTTATTTCATACAAAATAGTGATGAAGGGAATCATAACCGACCTGCATAAAAAAACTTTAGAAGAAGATTATAATGCCCCGGCAGTGGCGCCGTAAGCTGACTTTTCCCTTAAGGCCGGTTCATGCCCTGTTCGACGATCTCAGTCAGCTTAAGGTGCTCTTCCATAGAGCCGAGGATTTCCTTGTTTTCCATGCCCCAGGTTTTTTCATCCATCTTGAGCTGGTAGATCGTCGCGGTGTGACCCATGAAATTGAAATTTTCGGCGAAGATGCAGCGGATTTCCTTGTCGGCGTCATACCAGCCGTCTGAATCCACGACCGTCAGTCGCACTTCGCGGTAACCGGAACCGAGGTCAGGCGAATCGCGGAAGATGTGATCCTTCACTTCCTTGATCTTGTGGCCTTCCTCCATGAACGCTTCGGCGCCGGCGGCACAGCCGTTCTGCAGGCGCATGTCGGCCTGTTCGCGCGACATACAGCCGGTGAGGCTCAATAAACTGATTATCATCGTCATTGCGAGCGACCAACGGAAGCGAAGCAATCCAGAGTTCCCGGAAGTAAAACTGGATTGCTTCGTCAGCCTTACGGCTTCCTCGCAATGACGGTTTTTCATTTGCATGGTCATTCTCCTTTTTTAATTTCTTTTTTCATCTTACCGCGTGAAAGGGCGGCCACGCCTGTGCGGCTGACATCGGCGAGGCCGAGCGGACGCATGAGGTTGACGAAGGCATCGATTTTTCCAGCGGTGCCGGTGACTTCGAAGATAAATGAATCGAGTGTTGAATCGACGACGCGGGCGCGGAAAATATCGGCGATGCGGAGTGCTTCGATGCGCTGGTCGCCTTCGCTTTTGACCTGAACGAGCGCGAGTTCACGGTCGACGAAGGGGCCGGTGGTGGTGAGGTCGCGGACCTTCTGTACGGGCACCATGCGATCCAATTGCGTTTTGATCTGTTCAATCACGCGCGGCGTGCCTGTGACGACGATGGTGATGCGCGAGAGATGCTTGTCGTGATCGGTTTCAGCGACGGTGAGGCTCTCGATGTTGTAGCCGCGTCCAGCGAAGAGGCCGATCACGCGCGCGAGAACACCGGGCTCATTGATGACGAGAATTGAAATCGTGTGGGATTCAACCTGCTGCGTGACCGGTGTGGCCCCGTAGACGCTTTTGCTGACTTTTTCTTTTGGCTTGGCCATGTCTTTGTTTTAGCAGAGTTTGGACCGGATATGAAGGGCCCTTAAACCAGCTTTTTGTCGAATTTGTCTGCATCCGCCGACAGGATCATCTCGTTATGGGCTTTGCCCGAGGGGATCATGGGGAAGCAGTTTTCGCGCTGGTCGATGCGCACGTCCACCAATGTCACCTTGTCGGTTTTCATCATTTCCTTGATGACATCGTCCAGTTCCTGCGGCGTTTCGGCGCGGAGGCCAATGCCGCCGTAGGCTTCGGCCAGCTTCACGAAGTCGGGCAGCGAGTCGGTGTAGCTTTCGGAATAGCGCTCGCCGTGCAGGAGTTCCTGCCACTGGCGCACCATGCCCATCCACTGGTTGTTCATGATGAAGACCTTGACGGGCAGGCGGTATTGCACGGCGGTGCTCATTTCCTGGATGTTCATCAGGATCGAGGCTTCGCCCGCGACGTCAATAACAAGCGCATCCTTGTGCGCCATCTGCGCGCCGATCGCGGCGGGCAGGCCGTAGCCCATGGTGCCGAGGCCGCCCGAGGTCATCCAGCGGTTCGGCTGGTCGAAGGGCAAGAACTGCGCAGCCCACATCTGGTGCTGGCCGACTTCGGTCGAGACATACGCATCGCGCGGGTCTTTGGAAATAAAATGCGCGAGGCGCTGCAGCGCGTATTGCGGCTTGATGATCTTGTCGCTGTTTTTATAGGCGAGGCAGTTCTGCCCGCGCCATTGATCGATCTGCTTCCACCACTTTTTCAGCGCGGCTGAATCGGATTTGCAGCCCTTTGCGCGCCAGATCTGCAGCATGGCTTTCATGGCTTCGCCTGCATCGGCAATCAGGCCGATATCGACAGGGACATTTTTATTGATCGAGCTCGGGTCGATGTCGATGTGGATTTTCACCGAGTTCGGCGAGAAGGCGTCGACGCGGCCCGTGACGCGGTCATCGAAGCGAGCGCCAATACAGATCATGACATCGCAATCATGCATCGCCCAGTTGGCTTCAAACGTGCCGTGCATGCCGAGCATGCCAAGCCATTCCTTGCCGGAGGCCGGGTAGGCACCGAGGCCCATCAATGTCGAGGTGACGGGGAAGCCGGTTTCGCGCACAAGCTCGCGCAGCAATTTCGACGCCTGCGGCCCTGCGTTGATGATGCCGCCGCCGGTATAGAAGACCGGTTTTTTCGCAGAAGCCATCAATTCAATCGCGGCCTCGATGCCGTCCATGTCAGGCATGGTGCGCGGCTTGTAAGCGTGCTTCATGGAATCTTTCGCGGCTTTGTAATTGCCATCTGCGAACTGAATATCCTTTGGAATGTCGATGACGACCGGGCCGGGGCGGCCGGAACGCGCAACATGGAATCCTTCATGGATTGCGCCAGCGAGTTCGTTGACGTCCTTGACCAGCACGTTGTGTTTTGTGCAGGGGCGCGTGATGCCGGTGGTGTCGGCCTCTTGAAAGGCATCGGTGCCGATCAAATGCGTGGGAACCTGTCCCGTGATGCAGACGACAGGAATGGAATCCATCAACGCGTCGGTGAGGCCGGTGACTGCGTTGGTCGCGCCGGGGCCGGAGGTGACGAGGAAGCAGCCGACTTTTCCTGTCGAGCGCGCGTATCCTTCCGCAGCATGGCTTGCGCCCTGTTCGTGGCGGACAAGGACGTGCTTGATGCGGTCCTTGTTTTTAAAGAGCTCGTCGTAAATCGGCAGAACTGCGCCGCCGGGATAGCCGAAAATAACCTCGACGCCCTGTTCGATGAGGGCTTCGATCACCATTTCCGCGCCGGTCATTTTTTTCGCAGGGGCGGGCGTGGTTTTGCTCGCCGCCCTTTTGGCTTCGGTGGTGCTCATGTTCAAGGTCTTTCTCTTCTTCATGGTTCAATCTTTTACATGTATTTCCGGCAATAAAAAACCCCGGATTTTGGTCCGGGGCGCTGGTGGGTTACTGGCATAAAAGCCCGTTACCGCAGCGCCTCCGTAAGAAGTACCACAAGTACAAGGTTGTTCAGGCCGATGTTCAATGTCTTGGTCATGGGGTTGTTTTTACCGGGTCAGGCCGGAATTGGCAAGCTATTTATCATTATCAGTCTCTTAGGGCGGCCGGTTTCCGTCACTTGAGATGGATCTGCGGGCGCAGATTCCACCATGGTTTCGTTTATGTTGTTTTTAGCCGCTTCGCTATTGCCGTTGAGCGCCTGGATGAATTTTTCACGAACGCGCGGTTTGAAATCAAGCACGTCTATAAAATCCTGTTGTCTAACCCGGATCTTGTAATCTTGGTTGTTTGCGGTGAAGCCGCTGGGCGATTGATCATCCCGCTCATATTTTACATCTTTGCAATTATAAACTTTTTCCCCATCTTCATAGCTTATATCGCCGTATTGTTCCGCCATAACTTCGAATGCGCATCCCTCAACGACTTGCTCTACTTCCTGGATGGCGCTTTCATTAAAATGCATTCGCCCCAGATTTCTTTTCATGCGCGGCCAGAATAAAGAATTTCTCGCATTTTGCGGGAAAACTGCGTCGGTGATAGCTTTTGCGGTCAATGAGAAGTATTGGGTCATGGCTATTTCATAGCGTGTTCGAGAGGCTGAGTTTTAAAAATATGCTCATTGCCTTTTACTCTTGTTCTGATGCTTTTGCAAAAATCATCGTAAACATTCGTGGGGGTTTTCGGCTCGCCATTCGGATATTTGCCGCCGGGGAGGATGCGCTCCTCGCGGGCACACGAGAGGAGATTGTCTGCAATTATGATGGCTTCCGCATTAAAGCCGGCTTCTTTCATCTTGTTATAACGTTCCCGGATGGGGCGCACTTCCGCGTGAAAGCACGTGGCTGTGCCGGCCCTATCGTAAAAGGCGTCGATGATTGTCTCGCTGGTATCCATTGGGGTGCCTATTAAATTGTTCTGATTTATATGAGCGATATATTTACATAAATATAAAAAGCCTGTCAAGTTAAAGCTGGTTCTTAAACCAGGTGACCTGTCTTTTTGCGTATTGGCGGGTTTCGGTCTGGGCAAGGGTTGTGGCCTGTTCCCTGCTGATTTTCCCGGCCAGGAAAGCACGCAGATGGGCAAAACCGAGCGCTTTGGCCAGCAGGGGGTTTGCCGGGATTTCGCCGCTGTCGAGCCGGGCCGAGAAATCTTCGACTTCCTCCAGCGCGCCATTGTCTAGCATCCGGTTGAAGCGCATATCGCAGCGGCGGTAAAGCTCTTCGCGCTCCGGGATGATTTTGTGAATTTCAAAATTCCAGTTTTCCGGCGGCGCGTTTTTGGATTCTTTCTGCCAGTCGGAGAGTTTTTTTCCGGTTGCCTCGAACACTTCCCAGGCGCGGACGATGCGGGCGGTGTGTTCGGGGTGAAAGCGCGCAGCGGATTCGGGGTCGCGTTTTTTTAGTTCCTCATGCATGGCCGCCGTGCCGATTTCTTCCTGCCGCGCGTTCGCGCGCTCGCGGATTTCCGGCGGCGTTTCAGGAATGGGCGAAAGGCCTTCCATCAATGTTTTGATATACATGCCGTTGCCGCCGCAGATGATCGGTGTCTGTCCGTTTTCAATTGCCGTTTTGATTTCGTGCGTTGCCAGCGCCTGCCAGATTCCGGCGGAGCAGGGTTCGGCGGGTTGCAGGATGCCGTAAAGAACGTGCGGCACCTCGCGCTTGTCCTGCTCTGTGGGCTGTGCGGTGAGAACATGCAGGCCGTCATAAATCTGCATGGAATCGCAATTGATGACGACGCCGTTCAGTTTCTTTGCGAGACCGAGCGCGAAGGCCGATTTGCCGCCGGCCGTCGGGCCGGCAACGATGTGAATAGTGACCGGAGCGCCGCGATTACTGCTCAATCTGCGGCTTTTCTTTTTCCGGCGCGACCTTGGATTTCTTTTCCTCGAGCTTCAGTGCGACAAAGCGTACGTCGCCTTCGCGGTTCAGAAGCAGGAGAACCGACGTGCGCTTGTTCTGAATCGCCTTGCTGACGATCTCGGACACTTTCTGCGGGTCTTTCACGGCCTGCTGGTTGATTTCGACGACGACATCGCCGGGCAGCAAACCTTTTTCTGCTGCTTCGGACATGTCGGCGACCCCGGTTACGACCACGCCATCCACGTTGCCGGGGATCAGATAGTCTTGTCTCAGCGTGTCGGACATCGCGGAGAGCGTCAGGCCGACAGAGTCAATCTTTTCGCCCTTGGCTTCGGAACGCGGCGCGCCGCTTTCGAGCAGGCCGTCTTCCTCGGCTTTTTCAAGTTCGCCAACTTTGACTTTCGTCGTGGCTTTCTTGCCGTCACGCCAATAGGTTAGCGTGCTGTCGGCGCCGATCGTCGTTTCCGCGACGAGGCGCGGAAGCTGGCGCATGGCGGAGAGTTTTTCGCCGTTGAAGCTCAGGATGATGTCACCCGGTTGCAGGCCTGCGGCTTCCGCGGGGCCCTTGGGTGTGATGCTGGCGACCAGCGCGCCTTCGGCGTGCGGGAGGCCGAGGCTTTCGGCGATTTCAGGCGTGACGCTCTGGATACGAACGCCGAGCCAGCCGCGACGTGTGCGGCCAAATTCGACGATTTGCTTAACCACCGGCGCGGCAAGCGCGGAAGGGATTGCAAAGCCGATTCCGACCGAGCCTCCGGAGGGGCTGAAGATCGCGGTGTTGATGCCGATAACTTCGCCCTTCAGGTTGAACATCGGGCCGCCGGAATTGCCGCGGTTGATCGATGCGTCGGTCTGGAGGAAATCATCGTAGGGTCCGGAATTGATATCACGCGCGCGGGCGGAGATGATGCCTGCGGTGACGGTGCCGCCGAGTCCGAACGGATTTCCGATCGCGACAACCCAGTCGCCGACGCGCAGTACATCGCTGTCGCCGAATTTAAGCGCGGTGAGTTTTTTCTTGGTGTCGACCTTGATGACGGCGAGATCGGTTTTTTCGTCGCGGCCAATGACTTCGGCGGTGACGGTTTCATCATCGTTGAAAGTAACGCGGACTTCTTCGGCGTCGCGGACGACGTGGTTGTTGGTGACGATCAGACCTTTTTCGGCGTCAACAACGAAGCCGGAGCCGAGCGAGGCCTGCGGCGTCAGCGGCGCGCCGTTACCGCGTTTCTGCATGAACTCTTCAAAGAAATCTTCGAACGGCGAGCCGGGCGGGAATTGCGGCATCTCGGGATAATCTTCGGGCGCTTCCATTTTCTGGGTCGAGGAAATATTGACCACCGCCGGGAGAAGCGGCGCCACGAGATCGGCAAAGCTGCCGGGTGCGTCGGCCGCGAGCGGGCTTTTGGGTTGTTCTTGTACGGCGGCGGCGGCGTATCCGATACCTGTAACGGCCATAACGAACGCAGCGAGTGCGGTGACAAGTTTATTGCGCATAAGGGAGGGTCCTCTGTTACCAGTTGCAGCAGTAAAATAGGCCTGCCCATGGACGCGGTCAACAGCGGTTAAATCGTGTGGAATGTCTTTAATATATAGATGGCCAGGATGCCCAGGGACGCCATAAGCAGGCCGAATATGCGGAGCGGCTGGGTCGGCATGGACAGGGCCATTGCCATAAGTTTTTTAATATGGTCGGGGAAAAGGGCGTAGATCAGGCCCTCGATGACGAAGACCAGGGAGAAAGCTGTGAGAAGCGTGAGCGTGAAGGGCGGCATGGCGCGTCAGCCCGTCACGGGCTGCTGGCCGGGCCGCTGGTGTGATCCTGGAAGTAGCGGAAGAAATCGCTCCCCGGCGAGAGGATGAGCCGGGTTTCAGGATCGGCCAACGTGGTCCTGTAGGCTTCCATCGAGCGCATGAAGCCGTAGAAATCCTTGTCCTTGTTAAAGGCGTCGGCGTAAATCTTGATCGCGTCCTTGTCGCCCTGGCCTTTGACCATCTGCGCGTCGCGGCTGGCTTCGGCGAGGAGAACGGTGCGGTCTTTTTCGGCGGTGGAGCGGATTTCGAGCGCGCGCTGTTCGCCTTTGGCGCGGGTTTCGGTCGCGCGTTCCTTGAGGTCGGAAATCATCCGGCGCACGGTGGAGGTGCGGAGGTCGGCGGTGAGATCGGCGCGAACGATGCGGACGTCAACGATTTCGATGCCGAGGCTGTCCTGCGTGATTTTCAGATTCACGCGCCTTTTGATTTCTTCCATGATCGCCTCACGTTCGGAAGAGAGAAGCGCCTGCAACGTCACGCTGCCGAGCACGCCGCGCGTTGCGTCGTTGAGGATGCTCTCCAGGCGTTGGTCGGCGTTAGCCGTGGTGCGCAGGGTTTTCAGAAATTGCAGGGGGTCGTTGATTTTATAACGCGCGAATGTATCGGCGATAATCGGCTCGCCGCTGACATTCTGGATTTCCGGGGCCTCGACAGGCGCGCCGGGATCAATCGTTTCGCC
The DNA here is from genome assembly GCA_002483465.1 of Micavibrio sp. UBA7657. Classification (GTDB taxonomy): domain Bacteria; phylum Pseudomonadota; class Alphaproteobacteria; order Micavibrionales; family Micavibrionaceae; genus UBA7657. The sequence continues at coordinate 28,170 of DLHX01000005.1, forward strand.
GGGAATTGCCTCAAGCGGCGTGGGTTCGGGCTCGATGCCTTCGGCTTTTTGTGCAGGCGTCAGCTTGTAATGCTGCAGGCTCGAGCTGGCGATGACGACCTGCTCGGGGGGCGGATCGACGGAGAGAATGCGGCGGTCGAAATAGCGTACTTCCTGCACCAGCGGAATTTTGAAATGGAGGCCCGGGCCTTTTGTAAAAGTGGATAAATCGTTCGGGTTGCCGATGGGCTGGCCGAGCTGGAGGACGACGGCCTGTTCACGCTGGTCGACGATGAACAGCGATTGCGAAGCGCCGATCAGGACAGCGGCGAGAACTAATAACAATGCTATGGATGTCTTGCTCATTGCGCGAGTCCTTCGGGTGAGGCCGGGTTTTCGGGCTTCGGCGCGGCGCGCACGGATGATTTATTAAGTTCGTTCAGCGGCAAATAAGGCACAACGCCGGAGCCGCCGTCTTTGTCGAGAATGATTTTCTGCGCGTTTTTCAGCACTTCTTCCATGGTCTCGATATAAATACGCTCTTTCGTCACGTCCTTGCCGCCGAGATAGGCCGCGTAGACGGAATTGAAACGGTCGGCGTCGCCGTTCGCCTTGGCGATCACGGATTGCTTGTAACCTTCGGCCTCACGGTTCATCTGCGTGGCGAGACCGCGTGCCTTGGGAAGAATATCTTCACGGTAGGCTTCGGCGCGGTTCTGCACGTCTTCGGCGTCCTGCTTGGCGGACTGGACATCCTGGAACGCGTCCTGAACATCCGGGTGCACTTCGGCCTTCTTGATCAGGACCTGCGAGATCGTGACGCCTGACCTATACTCATCAAGATTTTGCTGGATGATCGCCTTGGTTTTTGCTGCGACTTCCTCGCGCTTGTTGGTGATGATCGGGAACATTTCGGTCTGGCCGACGATATCGCGGATCGCGGACTGCGCGACCTGCTTGATGGTGTTTTCCTGGTCCTCGATGTTGAAGACGAAATCCTCGGCGGATTTGATGCTCCACTGCAGCACGATGTTCAGGTCGACGATGTTGCGGTCGGCGGTCAGCATCAGGCTTTCCTCGGGAAGGTCGCGCTGGCCGCGCTCGCCGGTGCGGTCATAGGCTTCGGTGAAGCCGATATTCATCGAGCGCAGTTCGTTGACCTTGACGGTTTCCGCCGTTTCGATCGGCGCGGGGAAGTGATAGCCGAGACCTTCCTTGTCGGCGGTGCGCGACCAGGCGCCGAAGCGCTGGATCACGACGTTGTCGCCGGGATTAACGATGAAGAAGCCGCTGGCCAGCCATAGGGCGCCCACCGCAAGTATGATAATTCCGATAATGCTCAAGGAGTTGAATTCACCGGGCATGACGCTGCGGAAATTGGCCTGCGCGCGGCGCAGCATTTCATCAATATCCGGGGGTTCGTTACCGCCACCGCCGGGAGGTCTCTGGCCGCCGCCACCGCCCCATGCGCCGCGATCATCGTTTCCGGGCTTGCCCCAGGGGTTTTTTCTTTTATTGTCGGGTTTATCGTCCCAGCCCATGATTTTCGCGCTCGAATCTCTATTTTGCGTGTTTGCTTTTTAGCGGTTATAAGAATATCTCTTTCGCTCAGGAAAGCAAGGATAACGGGCCATGAAACCGGCTGTTTTGCAACCAAAAGAATTGCAACGGGAAATTATGGAAGCACTGGGGCGTGTGAACGATCCCGGGCGCGGGCGCGACATCGTTTCGCTCGGGATGATTTCCGGGCTGCAGGTGACGGCGGACGGCAATGTTATTTTCATGATCGAGGTCGATCCCGCGCGGGGCGCGAAACTGGAGCCGTTGCGGCAGGAAGCGGAACATGCCGCCGCTGCGGTGCCCGGCGTGCGCAAGGTGACGGCGGTGCTGACCGCTCAGAAAGCTTCCAATGACCCGCACGGCATGGAAAAAAATCCGAAGCTGGAGTTGCCGATCAAAAATATTATCGCGGTGGCGAGCGGCAAGGGCGGCGTCGGCAAATCGACGGTGGCGATGAATCTGGCGATTGCGCTCGGGAAATCCGGGAAATCGGTCGGGTTGCTGGACGCGGATATTTACGGGCCGAGCGTGCCGAAAATGTCGGGGCTGGAGGGCCAGCGCCCGAAACAGAATGATGATGGGAAATTGATTCCGCTTGAGGCGCATGGTTTGAAAATTATGTCGATCGGTTTCATGCTGGACAAGGAAGCGCCTCTCGTGTGGCGCGGCCCGATGGTGCAGACGGCGGTCTATCAAATGCTGCGCGATGTCGAATGGGGTACGGAAGAAAACAAGCTCGATGTCTTGATCGTCGATATGCCGCCGGGCACGGGCGACGCGCAATTGACGCTGGCGCAGAAAGTGCCGGTGACAGGGGCGGTGATTGTTTCGACGCCGCAGGATATTGCGCTGATCGATGCGCGCAAGGCCGTGGCTATGTTCCAGAAAGTGAATGTCAAAATTCTCGGCATCATTGAAAATATGAGCACGCATGTCTGCAGCAATTGCGGCCATGAAGAGCATATCTTCGGCCATGGCGGCGCCAAACGCGAAGCTTCAAGCCTCGGTGTGCCGTTCCTCGGTGAAATTCCGCTGGATGCAGCAATTCGGAAAAATTCCGATGAGGGAAAATCCGCCGCGCAGGATATTTTTTCAAAAATTTCTCAAGCCGTAATCCCGGCGTAAGCCGGGATCCATTGATTGATAAAGCTGGCATTCCATGGGCCCCGGCTTGCGCCGGGGTTTCGCTTTTATTTTCTTTCTAAAACATAGAACGTAAAAGCCGGGTCGCCGTCGCGCTTGTCTTCCGAAACGACGTTCCAGTCATTCCAGTCGAAATCGGGAAAATATGTATCGCCTTCATATTCACGGTCGATGATGGTGAGATAAAGGCGCTCGGTGATGGGCAGAGTTTGTCTATAAATCTCGCCGCCGCCGATGATGAATAATTCCTCGACCGCCATATCGCCGGCTTTGGCCTGTGCGAGCGTCATCGCCTCGTCGATGGTTTTGACGAAAAACGGGCCGTCGCCATTTACGGGTTCCATGAAGGAACTGCTGATGACAATGTTGGGGCGGCCCGGGAGCGGCTTGCCGAGCGATTCATAGGACTTGCGGCCCATGACGACCGGGTGGCCGAGCGTCGTTTTCTTGAAATATTTGAAGTCCTCGGGGATGTGCCAGGCAAGGCCGTTCGCCACGCCGATCACCCGGTTCCGGGCCATGGCGGCAATCGATGAAATCCTGATCTTCGCGGCATTCATGGACTTAGACTTTATAGGTACGTTTTAATGCTGTATATGGGTGTTTCTTATCATTATTGATAGTTTTAGTTGACATAATAATAAATATGTTTTAAAGTCCGTTTTCATTAACAAAGGGGGCTCAAATGCGCTCATACATTGGACATGTTAAGGATAATTTTGCTTTGATCGATATGCCGCGTGTCGCAGCCGGCTTGGGTCAAAAATTTAAACATGTTTCCGCTAGAGCCGATCTAAGTGCCGAGGTTCTTAAAGCCGTTTTAGTGAACCAGCGTTTCCTTATGTTTACCATCAAAAGCAATGATGAATCCGATCAGTTCAAAATGCTGCAATTGGTCCAGAGGGCATCTAATAATTATATGACTGGCATAGCTGAGCTTGCGGAATCTCCCTTTCTTAGCAAAGGCGAAATTCAAAATTTCAGAACGGATAAGAAAATTGTCCCTTCAGATCTTGCCGAGCAAATTCGAATGGCGTCACTTTATGTTTATCCCGGCATACGATCTGCTGCTCAGCAACGTGCTGAAAGCTTGGCTCCTACGGCTGAACGCTAAACCGCAACCACGCCCTTGATATGCGGGTGGGCGTCGTAGCCCACCAGTTCGAAATCCTCGAATTTGAAATCGAAAATATTTTTGACGTGCGGATTCATATGCATTTCCGGCAGCGGTTTTGGCTCCCGCGTTAACTGGAGCTGCGCCTGTTCGATGTGGTTTGAATAAAGATGCGCATCGCCGAAGGTGTGCACGAATTCGCCGGGCTTGAGGCCCGTCACCTGCGCAACCATCAAAGTAAGCAGCGCATAAGACGCTATGTTGAACGGTACGCCGAGGAAGATGTCGGCGCTACGCTGGTAGAGCTGGCACGATAATTTTCCGTCCGCGACATAGAACTGGAAAAATGCGTGGCAGGGTGGCAGCGCCATTTTGCCGATCTCGCCGACATTCCATGCGGAGACGATCAGGCGGCGGTCATCGGGGTTCGCCTTGATGCGCTCGATCACATTTGAAATCTGATCGATTTGTCTTCCATCTGCCGTGGGCCATGCGCGCCACTGGTGGCCGTAGACGGGGCCGAGATTGCCGTCTTCGTCGGCCCATTCGTCCCAGATGCGCACGCCATTTTCTTTCAGGTATTTGATGTTCGTGTCGCCCGAGAGAAACCAGATCAGTTCATGGACGATGGATTTCAGGTGAAGTTTTTTCGTCGTGATCATCGGGAAGCCGTTGGCGAGATCGAAACGCATCTGGCGGCCGAAAACGCTCAAGGTGCCGGTGCCGGTGCGGTCCTCTTTTTTCGTGCCGTTCTCGAGCACGTCGCGCATCAAATCGAGATATTGCTTCATGGGGCGAGTATATAGGCGATTCCGGTTGCCCGGCAATGAAAGGCTATTTCTTATCCTCGAACAATGCCTTGTATTCGCCATAGCCTTTGGCGTCCAGCTCTGCCACGGGGATAAATTTCAGCGAGGCGGAATTCATGCAATAGCGCAGGCCGCCTTTGTCCTTCGGCCCATCTTCAAAAACGTGGCCGAGATGCGAATCGCCGTTAGCGGAGCGAATCTCGGTGCGTGCGCCGCCGAGTTTGAAATCCTGGTGTTCCTTCACGAATTTCGGGTCGAGCGGTTTTGTGAAGCTGGGCCACCCCGTTCCTGAATCGTATTTATCTTTCGATGAAAAAAGCGGCTCGCCGCTGACGACGTCGACATAGAGGCCCACTTCCTTGTTGTCCCAATATTCATTGTGGAAGGGGCGTTCGGTGCCGTCATGCTGCGTGACGTATTTCTGTATCTCGGTCAGGCCATCAACGGCTTCCTGGGTTTTTGCATAGGGTGCTTTGGTCACGGGCAATTCTCCTGTAGTTGATTCTGCGGCATTTGACTCAGCCTCCGGGGGTGGCTCTTCCGCCGGGTCTGCGGCATAGGCAGGCACCTGGAAGAGCGATAAAGCGGCGATGGTCAGCATGAGTGTTTTGTTCATGGGGTTCCCCTTTGAATTATATGGATGAGGGTTTGGTTTTCTCAAGTTGTCCGTTATACGCAGGTAAAATATTTATCCGTTGAAAAAAATGTTAAATTACTGAAAAAATTTCATATTTTGGGGCGGGAATTCTTGATTTTTAAGGATTTTTCTCTATAATGATAAATGCCGGCTTGCCGGTTATGACGCTAAACGCGGATACGTAATAGACGTTATGGACCCGGGGGCAGTGCCCGGCGGCTCCACCAGAATTCGCAGGATTTGAAAAAGGATTGGCGAATTCCGGCGGGGCCGAAACAGGATCGACATGCGTATTAAAGGTATTTTGCGGCGTCCGGAATCGGCCTAACGTTACTGGGCCATTTGATAGTTGCAAATGACAACTCTCAGTTCGTAGCAGCCAATGACAACGTTGTTGTCGCTGGTGAAGGTCGTAAAGCTGCCTAACGGCACTCTACGCGCTACACCTTAATCCCTTCCTACTAACCTAGGGAGGTGGGGTCCGGTGGGTACCTCGCAACAGAAACCCACCATTTTTTTCACCTTCCATATTTAATCCTGCACATCGTTATCCTTCGGTCTCGCCGTGCTCACATACCAAATGTATGTTGCGCGCGGCTCGCCTCGGCTGCCTTGTGCAGAACTAAATATGAAAGGCCTGGATTGACAGCATATGAACCAGTCGCGAAACTGTTTCGCATGACCAACCGGCTTTTCCCTTTCATCTGGCTTTCATGTTTTGCTGCAGCGCTGATGCCACTGGCGGCGCTTGAGGCGCAGTTCATTTTTGTTGCCGTGTCGTTGCTTGCGGCGGCGGTTTCTTTTGCAGTTTTAAAATATGATTTCATGGCGCGTGTGACGCGCATGGATGCTGCCGTACTCATCCCGGTTTTTGCGTTCTGGGCGCTTGCGCTGGCGAGCGTGGCGCTTTCTGAAATTCCGACCATCAGCCTGATTTATTTCGGCGTGTTCAGCCTGTTCCCGCTGTCATTTTGCTGCGCCTTGCTGGCGCGCGAAAAGATACGGTTTTTCGCGATCGCCGCCGCAGGATACGCGTTGTTCGCGGCGGGAATCCTGCTGCATGAATTTGTGCAGTTTTTCGCCCAAGGTGATGATACGTTCCGCGCCGGGTGGCCGTTTGCGGATGCGAACGCGCTGGCCGGATTTTTGTTGCCGGGGCTTTTTGCGGCGCTGGGTTTGATGCTGGGGGGCAAAAACCGCGTGCATTCCAACGCAGGCCTTATTCTTGCGATGCTGTCGGCGGCAGGACTGATGGCGAGCGGCAGCCGCGGCGGATTCGTGGCGGCGGTGATCGCGTTTATCATTTTCGCCTTTCTCTCATGGCCGCAGATACGGTATCACAGGCGCTGTATTTTCGCGTTTCTGATTGCTGCTGTGGCCCTGGCGATTTTGCCGGGCATCATGCCCGAACATAATGCCGGGGAGCGCATTGTGCGCACATTCACCGGCGAGGAGCCGATTCTGTGGACCCGTCCCGCGATCTGGGCCGCGACATGGCAGATCATACGGGAGCATGCCTGGACCGGTACGGGAATCGGCACGTTCTATCTGTATTACCCGGCAGTCAATACGGGCGATTATTTTTCGACGGGGCGCATGGCGCACAGCGATCCGCTGCAATTCTGGGCGGAGATGGGCGTGCTGGCGCCGTTGTTGTTTTACGGGTTTATCATCGCGGCCTGTGCAGCAACGCGGCGCGCCCTGAAAAATGTTGCGGCGGATGATCCGGTCCGTATTCATATCATTGCGCCGTTCTGCGCGCTGGGGGCGCTGGTTTTGCACGCCCATGTCAATTTTCCCTTTTACATTCCTGCCACATTGATGCTGGCAGGCATTTTCGCGGGATACTGGTTTGCGCAGGTGCGCAGCGTTTTGCCGGATACCGGCGTTGTCTTTCCACCGCAATACCGGCAGGCGTTGAAGATTATATTGATCGTGCCGCTGCTGGCGGTTTTATACGGCTTCATGATTTTGCAGGGCAGTCATATCGTTTTCATGCGCGGCGATATGCGCGGGCAAGCAGGCGACCTCGAAAGATTTGTAAGCGATATCAATAAAGCCAGCCGTATGGCAGAACGCAAAAACGCTGAGGCCGTACTGATGGCAGCGCAGATAAATACGGCAAAACTGCAGGCGCAGGGCGGCATTCCGCGGGCGGGCGCGCAGCAATTGTATGATGAGACGCTGGCGTTGCTGGATGAGGCGCAAAAATTAAATCCGAGATATGCGGCGATTGCGCACACGCGCGGGTTGCTGGCGCGCAGCAGGGCGTTGCTGGGGCTTGAAGGCGATGGAAACCAGGAGAGTTTTTTCCGCGAAGCGCTGGCGCTGGACCCGCGTCATTACCCGGCGCGCATTGAGCTTGCACGTTATTACATACGCAAAAAAGACAAACCAAAAGCATTCTCGGTTCTGGAAGACGGGCAAAAATGGGTCGATGCCGCCAATGTGCCGGACGCCTATTACGACATGCTGGCCAGCAGCGCGATGGAGCAGGGGCGCCATGAAGTAAGCGGTTTTGCGCTGGGGCGGCTGGCGCGCTCGCAGCGGGAACAGGCCGCCGCCGCGGAAAGTTCCCTGCCCGGTGATGGAAAATAGTGCAATTTCAATGCGTTGTTTTCGGTGAACAGGCTGTGAACAGTCTATAACCGGGCTTGATTTTCACCGCCATGCTTGCGACATATAAGGTGATGAAAGACGAAGACGACATTCTCAGGTATGACCGGATGGTCGAGGGCGCGCTGCGCGGCGTGGTCAGGAGTTCCATTCAGGAAGTGATCGAGCACGGCCTGCCGGGTGATCATCATTTTTACATCACGTTCCTCACTGATTATCCCGGCGTGAAAATTCCCGATTACCTGCGCGACCGTTACCCGGGCGAGATGACCATCGTGCTGCAGTACCAGTTTTCCGATCTGTCGGTGAAGGACGAGGCGATGAACGTCACGCTGTCTTTCAACAACGAGCCCGAGCGCTTGAAAATTCCACTGGCGGCGATCAGCATCTTCGCCGACCCGTCGGTGAATTTTGCGCTGCAGTTCCAGCCGATGGGCGAATCTCTCGAGGACGCGGAGCTTGCCGTGCTTGACGAGCTTGATGGGCCCGACGATGACGGCTCGAAGCCCAAGAGCGGCAAGGGCAAGAAGACCGGCGAAGTCGTTTCCCTCGATAAGTTCAGGAAGAAGTAGCCAGTTTGTTCTGGAACGAGCGTATAAATCCTAAAACAGAGCCTTTGAAAGTTCTCCTCAAGCGCGGGGAGTTTTTCGATTCTGCGCGCGGGCGCGCTATTCCGTTCAAATTATATTACCCGGCGGGCGAGGGGTTGCCGGATAAAATGCCGGTGATCATCTGGTCGCACGGTTACGGTGGCAACCGCGACGGCGCGGGGTTCATTTCACGTTATATTGCGAGCCACGGCTATATCATCATTCATCTGACGCATGCGGGTTCTGACAGTTCGTTGTGGGAAGGCAAGCCCGGGCATCCGTGGGATGTATTACGAAAGAGTCCGATCACGCGCGCGATGACGGTGGAGCGGTTCAAGGATGTGCCTGCTGTTCTCGATCAGTTGCCGAACTGGGCGGCGGAAAACCCGGAGCCGGGCGCGCGGATGGATTTAGAAACGCTCGGCATGTCGGGCCATTCGTTCGGCGCGATGACGACGCAGGCGATGGCAGGAGAAAATTTTCCTGGCGATGATGATGCGCCTGCGGGCGAGCTGGTGAATTACAAGGAAAAGCGGTTCAAGGCGGGAATTGCCTACAGCCCGGTGCCCATTCGCAAGCTGCACGGCGAGACGCCGGAGAAACATTTTTACGGCCCGATTTCCCTGCCGATTTTTTATATGACGGGCACGAACGACGATTCACCGCTGGAGGGTTTCACATACGAACGGCGCGTGGTGGTTTACGATTACACCGGCGCGGCGGAGAAATACCTGCTGGTGCTCCGGTCCGGCGACCACATGGTTTACAATGGCACGCGCGGGAAACTTGAAGCGAATCCGCTGCGCGAGCCGCATGAGGAATTTATCAAGATGCTCAGTCTTGCTTTCTGGGAGGGTTATCTGAAAAACGATGCGGCGGCGCTGGCGTGGTTAAAAGACGGCGCGGCGAAAGCGTGGCTGGGCGGCGCGGGCGAATTAAAAACCCCGTAAGGAACTTTCCGTTTTTTCTTCTGTTGGTCTATTTCCACAGACAGAAACAACAGGAGAAGTCCCATGAAAATCAGCGAAGTTATGACCAGTGATTGCGAATGGATCACGCCGGAAACCACGGTGACCGAAGCCGCAAAAATCATGCGTGATAGAGATTTTGGATTTCTTCCCGTCAGCAACGCGGAAGAGAAGAAACTGATCGGCACGCTGACCGACCGCGATATCGTCGTGCGCTGCACGGCGGCGGGGTTCGACCCGAATAAACACGAGGTCAAGCACATCATGACCGAGAGCGTGCTTTATTGTTTCCAGGATGATGATGTCGAGAAGGTCTGCAAGAACATGGCCGAGGTGCGCGTGCGCCGGATGCCGGTGATGACGCGCGACAAGAAACTGGTCGGCGTCGTTTCGTTCGGCGACGTGGCGCAGGCCGCGCGCGAGAAAGATATCGCGCAGACGCAGCAGGACCTGACCCGCGAATGCGCGGAGAAGGACCGCAAGGCGGCGGCGTAGTCTGGAAAAATGGTGCGCCCGAAGGGATTCGAACCCCCGCGCGGCACGCCGCGCTATCTATTTAAAAGCAGGTCTCGAATCCTGCAAGTCAAAATAGAGATTTAATCTGAAATGGCGCGCCCGAAGGGATTCGAACCCCTGACCTCTGCCTCCGGAGGGCAGCGCTCTATCCACTGAGCTACGGGCGCATTCGCAACAGCATTAAAGCCATTATAGAGGCTTTGCCAAGCTAAAACTACGGGATTTGGTTATTGGCGGGGCTTGCTAAAGCGGCGGCGGGCGAGGCCTGCAGCGCCAAGCGTGCCGAGGGCAGCCAGGATCATGAGGAGGCTCATTTCAGCCTTGCCGATGCCGTAACCGGTGTGGACTTTCAGGCCCTTCATGTCTTCGGTGATTTCGTTCATGGCCTGTTTCATTTCGTCCTGCCGGGCCTTCAGGGCTTCGATCTCGGCTTTCATTGCCTTGTTCTGCGCCTCGAGTTCCTTGCCGGCTTCGATCATCGGCGCGATCAGGCCGGTGTAGTTGACCGATTTCGTACCCATTTCATCATCGGCGGTGCGCACCAGTTCGGGGAATATTTTTTCAATTTCCTGCGCCATGACGCCGAATTCAACCTGGTCTACTTCAGAGTCTTTCATCTTGAAGGAGTAGGTGTCGATGAGGCCGAGTTTATGCAGCATCGAGCCGCGCTCGCTCAAAGGGTGAATGTCTTTTTTCAGGCGGATGTCGGAGACGTCGGCGATGGTGCCGGTATATTCGATGTCGCCGGTGACGTCGAGCTTGACGCTCGGCGATGCCATCGCGATGCCGACGTTGCCGTTGTTCTTGATCACCATATCAGGGGTTGTTCCCTCGAGACCGCCGCCGGCGCCATCGGCCTGGACATGGAATTCAAGGCGCGTCGGCATGTCGGCCGCGCCTCCGCCCGTGACCGTTCCGTCAACGACGGCGGCCATGTAGAACGCAACGCGATCATTCGACCCGTCATAACCACTTGTTGAAATCTCGAACAGGCTATCGCCGCTGGCCACAGCCGTTTTGGCGGCGCGCGATCCGCGTGAACGGGAGGTGCCTATAATAGGGTTAAAGTAGTCAAATGCGCTGGAGGTTTGTAATGAAAGGGTAGGTTCACCGTCCCCTTCAAGAAGGAACGTGGCTGTAGACCAATCGTCCGTCGCTTTCTTGATATGCAACGGCGCTGTCGGATCTGAAGTTCCGATGCCGACATTACCCGCATTGTTAACCGTCATGCGGGGCAGGGAAGTAGCCGATCCATCAGGCGCGGTGAAAAGGGTTATACGTGTCGGCATGTCAGCGTTACCCGGCGTGCCATCCGTATAGAAACCGATATAACCGCCCACTTCGTAACTGTTGCCGTCATAGGCATAGCTGCCTATTGCGAAAAGCTCGTCATCGTCAGCCACGATTGTCGGCGAGGCGAGGGTGCCGCGTGAACGGCGGCCCAGAATAGTCGGGTTCAGCCACTGGTTGGTCGCCGCGCTATCGACAAACAGGAAGGTTTCAGCGTTGCTGGCGACGTGCAAATTAGTGGCGGGGGTGGCCGTGCCGATGCCGACATTGCCGTTGAAGACGTTTGTGGTGACGGATGAGTTGCCGAACATCATCATATTGCTGGCGGTTACGATTGCGCCGTTACCCAGCGCCGTGGCGTTCGTGTAGTTGTTTGCATTCGCCTGTGCCTGGTGGCCGATGAAAGTATTATATGTGCCGCTGGTGTTGGCGGTGCCCGCATAGCCGGCCTCGAAACCGACGGCGGTGTTGCCGCTTGCCGTGGTGCTGCCAAGCGCGATGTCACCCACCGCAACGTTCGCAGATCCGCCGATATTTTGGTAGAGGGCATTGCTGCCCATCGCTGTGTTCATCGCGCCGGTGGTGTTGGCAAGCATAGCGGATTCGCCGATGGCGGTGTTATCACTGGCGGTGGTGTTGGCTTTGAGAGCTTCCTTGCCGATGGCAACGTTATCACTGCCGCTGGTGTTGGCCATAAGGGTAGAATGCCCCAGCGCGGTGTTTTCCGTGCCGGTATTGTTACCCGCTGTCGCGCTGCCCTGCAATGCATAGGCGCCGACGGCGGTGTTGTACGACACCCCGTCCACTGCCGTATCGTCAGCGTAGAACATGGCGCTGTGGCCGATAGCGGTGCTCTCCCGTTTTGCAACATTGCTGTAAAGGGCAGTGGTGCCCACGGCAACATTGCCATTACCACTTGTGTTATCTTCAAGAGCCTGGTTGCCGACTGCAACGTTCCAGACGCCATCAGTTGTGTCTGCCAGGGCATTGCGGCCAACGGCGGTATTCTGGCTGCCACTGGTCAGGTCTCTTAGTGCAGCGTAGCCTACCGCCGTGTTGCTGTCCGTATCTATCGTGCTGTTGGCGGTTGTGGCGCCCGCATCCTGACCGATGAAGGTGTTGCGCTGCGCGCCTGCCGCCAATGCTGCTGCGCCCGCGCGGCCCATAATCAGGTTATTTTCAACCGCGTAATCGGTGAGGGCGTCGGTCAGGTCATCGAGGGCCAAGGTGGTTGCGGCTCCGCTGGAAACGCCGCCAGCCTGGTACCAGCTTGTGCCATCAGAGCAAACGCGGACGCCCTTGCCGGGACCGAGTGCGACATCCGTGCCCGCGCCGGTGAAGAAGTTGCCGTTTTGATCAAGAGTAATTGTGTCGACGGTGTCGATGTTCACGACGTCCATGCAGCATCCGTTATGGGACGCAGTCGGGGTCGTGAAGGTGTCGGTCGTGTTCGTCGTTCTGTTCGCCGTGGCGCTGATCTGTTTGACGGTGCCGCAAGAGTTGGCGGTGATGGTCGCAGCGGCGCCAATCACTTCCGCCGTGGGCGAGCCAACGACGAAGAGCGAGGCGGGCGAGGTATTGCCAATACCAACATCGCCGCCGGCTTCGATTATCATCCTGTAGGTGTTGTTGGTTGCGAAGCGCATATCGGTGTTGGCCTGGTTGATAAGGTACGTATCGCCGGGATTGGTTGAGTACGTGCTGGAATTCATACCCATGTACAGATTTCCTACATCCGTCACTACTTCATACTGCGCTTCAGCGCTGGCGCCCGCGGTCGCGTTGGAAAGCCTGATCGCCGTGCTGCCATTCTGGTCCTTCGCAACGTGCAGGAGTTCTGCCGGGCTGACCGTGCCGATACCGACATTGCCCGCATCGTCGATTCTCATGCGTTCAAGCGGGAGGTTGGACCCATCCGGCGTTGTTTTAAACCTGATAGCCCCCGGCATATCGGTTGTATCGCCTGCGGTGGCGACCCCGCCATCGACTTCGAATTCAATTGACGCAGCATACTCCATATTACTTCCATCATAGCCCATGGCCCAGATGGCCCCGAGATTGTCGCCCGAGCTTACGGTCGTCCGGGCGGAAAGGGTTCCCCGCGAACGCTGAAGTAAAATCGAAGGATCAGTGCCGGCGGTGTCATTTGCAACATTGAGGACCAGCAGATCTTCGACGGTGCTGGAGGTGATCTCAAGTAAAGTGGTTGGCGCCGCAGTCCCGATGCCGACATTGCCGGAAGCGTCGATGACAAAGGGCGTGGCGTCGGCGTCGCCGGTTTCATCGTTGACGCGGAAGGAATTGGCGGCGCCGAGGTTGGTGACGATAAACGGCGTGGCGGTGGAGGTCGCCAGCGTTGAAGCCTTCATGATGAACTGGTTGCCGCTGGCGCCGATGGTGCCGCCTGCGGAAGCCGTGTTTTCACCGACGATGAGGCCGGTTTCCGCGCCGGCGAGCTGCCAGTTCCAGACTTGGTTCCAGTTGCCGTTGTTGATGGAATTGTCGGCGGCGGCGGCGGTGAGGCCTGAGAGCGCGGTTGTGCCTGCGGATGCGCTCGATACGCCGCCAGCCTGGTACCAGTCGGTGCCGTCGGAGCAGACGCGGACGCCCTTGCCGGGGCCGAGCGCGACATCTGTGCCTGCGCCGGTGAAGAAATTGCCGTTCTGATCGAGTGTAATTGTGTCAACGGTGTCGATGTTGACGACGTCCATGCAGCATCCGGAATAAGCCGAGGTCGGCGTGGTGAAGGTGTCGGTGGTGTTGGTTGTTCTGTTCGCCGTTGCGCTGATTTGTTTGACGGTGCCGCAAGCGTTGGCGGTGATGGTCGCGGCGGCGCCGACGACTTCCGCCGTGGGCGAGGCGACGACGAATTTGGAGGCGGGCGATGTCAGGCCGACGCCGACATTGCCGTTGGTATCGACGATCATGAGATCGCCGTTGCCGGCAGCAGAGGCGCTCAGCATGAAGAGAGGGCTGGTGCTGTCCTTGATGACTTCGAGCATCGCGTCGGGTGTTGAATCGTCACCGCCGGTGGCAAGGCGTTTTGTGCTGCCCTGGAAAAATGCGAAGGGATTGGTTTTGCCGTCTAAAATCATGACATTCCGGAAGTCGGCGGTGCCGCCCGAGGTGCCGACCGCGTTGAAGCGCAGCGTGTTGTCTTGCCCCGCCCAGCCGACGCCGATGCTGTAGGGCCAGCCGCCGCCGCCGAAGAAAAGATCTCCGGTGCTGCCATCGTTAAGGCCATCGAGGAAGATCGGGCCAGCGACATCGAGTTTTGCTCCGGCGTTGGGTGTTGCCGTGCCGATGCCGACCGCGCCGTTGCTCTTGATGACCATTTCGGGCGTGCTTGCGCCGTCACCCAGCCAGCCGCCTGCGCCATCGGCCTGGACCTGGAATTCAAGGCGCGTCGGCATGTCGGCTGCGCCTCCACCGGTGACCGCGCCATCGACAACAGCCTCGATCATGGCAGCGGTGCGGAAGTTGGAGCCGTCATGACCCGAGATAATGAAATCAAGCAGCATGTCGCCGTTTTGCACTGCCGTGGGCGAGGCCATCGTTCCGCGGGAGCGTTTTGTCTGGATGTATGGATTCCAGTTGGGGTCGCCCGAAGTGCTGACCTGCACGGATAGACCTTTTTCAGCGTCGGCGCCGATATCAAGCAGTTCATCGGGGTTGGCGATGCCGATGCCGACATTGCCGTCGGCGCGCATGACCATGCCGGTCGTGTAGGCCGAGTAATCCGCCGTCGTCTGGAAGGCCATCCCTGCGAGACCCGAACCGAGATTGTCCTGCGAGCGAATGCGGAAAGCAGGATTGTTTGCGCTGATTGCGGCATCGGTGTCGAAAATTGATACGCCCGGGATTGCTCCACGTATATCGAGAAGGTTTCCTGGCGTTGCAGTGCCGATACCGACATTGCCGCTGGCGTCGATGACAAAGGGCGTGGCGTCGGCGTCGCCGGTTTCGTCGTTGACGCGGAAGGAATTGGCCGCGCCGAGGTTGGTGATCATGAACGGCGTTGCGGTCGATGTGGCGAGTGTTTTCGCGGCGAGGATGTACTGGTCGGCGGTGCCGCCAGTGGAGGCTACGTTTTCACCGAAGGTGTGGCCGGTTTCAGCACCGGCGAGCTGCCAGTTCCAGACCTGGTTCCAGTTGCCGTTATTGATGGAATTGTCGGCGGCGGCGGCGGTGAGGCCTGAGAGCGCGGTTGTGCCTGCTGATGCGCTCGATACGCCGCCGGCCTGGTACCAGCTTGTGCCGTCAGAGCAGACGCGGACCGCCTTGCCGGGTGCGAGGGCGAGGTCGGTGCCTGCGCCGGTGAAGAATTTTGCGTTCTGGTCTAACGTGATCGTATCAACCGTGTCGATGTTGACGACGTCCATGCAGCAGCCGTTATAGGAGGCTGTGGGCGCGGTGAAGGTGTCAGTGGTGTCCGTCGTTCTGTTTGCGGTCGCGCTGATCTGTTTCACGGTGCCGCAGGAATTGGCGGTGATGGTCGCGGCAGCGCCGATCACTTCCGCCGTGGGCGAGACAGCCATGAAGGGGCCTGCGCCGACGACACCGCTGCCGCCGATGCGGACGTTGTCGGTTGAAACATCGCCAAAGATCGTGCCGCCGATATTCAGGTGGTTGCTGGTGTTGTTGGCGGGCGTATTAATGCCGGAGCCGATCAGGATGTTGCTGCCGCCCGATACCAAGCCATTGCCCGAATTATAGCCAATCGCCGTGTTGTCGGATCCAGTCTCGTTGGTTGTAAGAGCGACAGAACCGAGCGCCGTGTTGCGGCTGGCGGTTTGCATGCTGCCGAGCGCCTGATCGCCGAGCGCCGTATTGTCACTGCCCCATGTTGAGTAGTGAAGGGCGCTCCGGCCGATAGCTGTATTGCCATTTCCTTCATCGTTCGATGTAAGCGCATCCCTGCCGAATGCTGAATTGTTGACGCCGATGGTATTGGAAGTCAGCGCCGAATGGCCGACGGCGGTGTTGCCAGTGCCCGTATTGTCTGCCGCCGTTGTGCTGCCCTGCAGGGCGTACGCACCAACAGCGGTGTTGTAGGTGATCGCGCCGCCCGCCGCGCTGTCGGCATAGAACATGGCGTAGTGTCCCACAGCCGTGCTCTCGCTTTTGGTGATGTTGTTAAAAAGAGCCCCCGCGCCAAGGGCCACATTGTTAACTCCCTCTGTATTAACCAGAAGAGTTTCGTTACCTACCGCAACGTTGCTGGCGCCTTCAGTGTTGTTGGCAAGCGCATAAGAGCCTAAGGCCGTATTACTCGCACCCGTATTGTCGCCTAATGCTTCAAAACCAACAGCAGTATTGTAGCTATCGTCTGTATTAGACCGGAGCGCCCCTGAACCCAGTGCGGTATTGTAAGCGCCGGATGTAATGCTGAGCAGCGCCGAATGGCCGATGGCGGTGTTTCTGGTGCCGGTGTTGCTTGCGGCGGTCGCGCTGCCCTGAAGGGCGAAGGCGCCGACGGCGGTATTGTAGGTGACCGCGCCGCCCGCCGCGCTGTCGGCGAATTCCATCGCGCGGTAACCAACGGCGGTGCTTTGAACTTTAGTGACATTGGTATTGAGTGCCAGGGTGCCAATCGCCACGTTGTCATTGCCGCTTGTGTTGGCCTGAAGCGTCAATGCACCGAGCGCCGTGTTGTAGTGGCCCGAGGTCAGCGCAGGCAGCGCGTAATGACCAAGCGCAACGTTCCAGTCCGTGGCGGCGGTGCTGTTTGCTGATGTCGCGCCTGCGTTCTCACCGATGAAGAGGTTGTATTGCGCGCCCGCCGTCAGTGCCGCCGCCGAGGTGCGGCCCATGATGATGTTGTTCAGCGTTGTGTAATCCGCGTAGGCGTCAGTTAAGCCGTCGATCGTGCCGCCGCCGCCCGCTGTGGCGCTCGATACGCCGCCGGCCTGGTACCAGGACGTGCCGTCAGAACACACGCGGACGCCCATGCCGGGGCCGAGCGCGAGGTCGGTGCCGGGGCCGGTGAAGAAGTTGCCATTTTGATCAAGAGTAATCGTGTCGACGGTGTCGACGTTGACGACGTCCATGCAGCATCCGTTATAGGAAGCCGTGGGCGTGGTGAATGTATCGGTGGTGTTGGTCGTGCGGTTGGCGGTCGCGCTGATCTGTTTGACGGTACCGCAGGCGTTGGCCGTGATGACCGCAGCGGCGCCGATCACTTCCGCCGTGGGCGAAGCGACGACGAAGCGCGAAGCGGGTGAGGCCATGCCGACGCCGACTGCGCCGCTGCTCTTGATCACGAGTTCAGGCGTTGAGACACCGTCGCCCAAGAAGTTGCCGGCTCCGTCGGCCTGAACCTGGAATTCAAGGCGGGTGGGCATATCGTTGGTGCCCGGCGTGCCGTCAACAGCTGCGGTGATCAAGGCGCCGTTAACCCAGTCCGTGCCATCATGCCCCAAGACTGTAAGGTCAAGAAGCATGTCGTTATTTTGCACCGTTGTCGGCGCTGCCATCGTGCCGCGCGAACGCATGAAATACATAAAGGGATTCCAGTTGGCATGGCCTGATGTGCTGACTTGCACCGATATGCCCTCTTCGGCGTTGGCGCCAATATCGAGAAGATCGTCGGGAGTGGTAATGCCTATGCCGACCTCGCCGGTGGCGTCGATGACAAAGGGCGAGGTGTCGCCAGCGACGTCGTCGACGCGGAAAGAATCTGCCGCGTCGGCGTTGCTGACATGCAATTTAGCGCTTGGTGCGGCGATGCTTACACCGATATTGCCGCTGTTCTTGATCACCAGTTCAGGCGTCGTGGCTTCCGGATTGACCGCGGCGCCATCGGCCTGGGTCTGGAATTCGATGCGGCCCGGCATGTCGCCGTCGCCGGATGTGCCGTCGACGAAATACTGCATCAATGCGGGTGTTTCCCATGTGTCGCCGTCATAAGCGGTTCCCCACATCGTCAATACCGAGTCACCGCTTTGCACGGCGGTGGGTGCCGCTATGGTGCCGCGCGAGCGCGCTGCGTTGAAGCCACCGTTATCCCACCAGTTAGCGGAAGCGGCGGTGCTGGTGACGGCGCCCTCGCCGTTGCTGAGCAGGCTGATGTAGGCGTTCGTGCCGTAGACTTCCAGCAACTGGCTGGGTGAGGATGTGCCGACGCCGACTTTGCCGTCGGCTTTGACAATAAAGGGCGTCGCATCGGCATCGCCGGTTTCATCATTCACGCGGAAGGAATCAGCCGCGCCGAGGTTCGTGATCATGAACGGCGTGGCGGTGGAGGTGGCGAGTGTTTTCGCGGCGAGAATATATTGATCGGCGGTGCCGCCTGCGGAAGCAGTATTTTCACCAAACGTGAAGCCGACTTCGCCTGCAGCGAGCTGCCAGTTCCAGACCTGGTTCCAGTTGCCGTTATTAATGGAATTGTCGGCGAGAGCGGCGGTGAGGCCGGAGAGCGGGATGTTGCCGCCGCTGGCGACGCTGGTTATGGATGCCGCCTGGTACCAGCTGGTGCCGTCGGAGCAGACACGGACCGCTTTGCCGGGGCCGAGGGTGAGGTCGGTGCCGGGGCCGGTGATGAAGTTGGCGTTGCTGTCGAGGGTGATGGTGTCGACAGTATCGACGTTGACGACGTCCATGCAGCAACCGTTATAGGAAGCCGTGGGCGTAGTGAAAGTATCGGTGGTGTTGGTTGTTCTGTTTGCCGTCGCGCTGATCTGCTTGACGGTGCCGCAAGAGTTGGCGGTGATGGTCGCGGCAGCGCCGATCACTTCCGCCGTAGGTGATGCAACAACGAAGCGCGAGGCGGGGGAGGCGAGGCCAATGCCGACCGCGCCATCGCTTTTGATGACGAGTTCTGGTACCGATGCGCCATCGCCCATCCATGCGCCCGCGCCGTCGGCCTGCACCTGGATTTCCATCCGGGTCGGCATGTCGCCGTCGCCGGGCGTGCCGTCAACCATAAAGCCGAAATAACCGGCATGGCTGTAGGAGTTACCGTCATAGCCAAGGAACAGGTATTCCCCGATTTCATCGTTGTTTGCGACGATGGTGGGCGCGGCCAGCGTGCCGCGCGAACGGCGGGCATCAAATACCACGTTTGAAGAGGTGGCGTTGTTGGCGACTTCCATCGTTATGCCGTCTTCGACGTTGGAAGCGACGTGTAATTTCTGGGCCGGGGCTGTTGTCCCGATACCGACATCGCCGTCGTTTTTAATTGTCATACGGTGCGCGTGCCCTGAAGATCCATCCGGGGTGGTGTAAAAATCCAGTCTGGTCGGCGTGTCGCCGGCGCCGGTCGCACCATCAACAACGGCAACGATAGAAGCGCCATTTGTATAAGCGCTACCATCGTAAGGCTGGAAGAAAATATGTCCGATTTCATCGTTGTTCTGGATAATGGTTTCGCTTCCTTCGGAACCGCGTGATCGACGGAATCCGACGTTGCCACTGCCGCCGTAAGTGCTGGCATCAGTAAAAGATTCGATGAGCAGGCCCGTGTCGTCCAGATCGCCTGCGATATTCAGAAGGTCACTGGGTGTTGCGGTGCCGATGCCGACTTTGCCGTCAGCTTTGACAATAAAGGGCGAGGTGTCGGCGTCGCCGGTTTCGTCGTTGACGACGAAGGAGTTCGCCGCGCCGAGGTTGGTCACAATAAGGGGCGTTGCGGTCGAGGTTGCGAGCGTTGCGGCTTTCAGGATCGAAGAGTGGCCGGTCGCGGTGGAAGCTGTGTTTTCCGTGAAGGTGAAGGCGTCTTTGTCAGCGGTTGTAACCTGCCAGTTCCATGTTTGTGCATAGTCGGCGTTGTTGATCGAGTTTGCGGCGATGGCGGCGGTGAGGCCGGAGAGCGGGATGTTGCCGCCACTGGCGATGCTCGATACTGAGGCCGCCTGGTACCAGCTTGTGCCATCCGAGCAGACACGAACCGCCTGGTTGGGGCCGAGCGCGAGGTCGGTGCCGGGGCCGGTGAGGAAGCGGGCGTTCTGGTCGAGCGTGATCGTATCAACCGTATCGACGTTGACGACGTCCATGCAGCATCCGGCATAAGCAGCGGTTGGTGTAGTGAAGGTGTCTGTGGTGTCCGTTGTGCGGTTGGCCGTTGCGCTGATTTGTTTGATCGAGCCGCAGGCGTTGGCGGTGATGACGGCGGCGGCTGCGACAACTTCAGTTGAGGGCGGAGCGACAGTGAACGGGCCTGCGCCGACGATACCGCTGCCGCCGATGCGGACGTTGTCGTTGGCAAGATCGCCGAAGATGGTGCCGCCGATATTCAGGTGATAGGTGCTGTTGTTGGCAGGCGTGTCGGCGTCGTAACCAATCACGATGTTATCCGTGCCTGTGGTGATTCCGTCACCAGCAGCAGCGCCAAGGGCTGTGTTCCGACCACCTGTTGAAATACCCAGGGCCCCGGCGCCAACGCCGGTGCTGGCATGAGATCCGGTATTGGACGCCAAGACGCCATAACCAACAGCGACGTTACTTTGTCCCAGATCGTTGTTAGCAAGGGTGATGGAGCCGATCGCGGTGTTGCTGTAGCCCTGCGTGTTGACCGAAAGGGCGTCCCGGCCTAGCGCGGTATTGTTGGTGCCGGATGTGTTGCCCAGCAGCGCCGAATGGCCGATAGCTGTGTTTGCTGTGCCGGTGTTATCCGCCGCCGTTGCGCTGCCTTGCAACGCATACGCGCCGACAGCGGTATTGTACGTAACCGCGGACACTGCCGAGCTGTCGGCATAGAACATGGCGCTGTAACCGATAGCAGTGCTCTCGCGTTTTGCAACATTGCTGTAAAGGGCGATGCTGCCAATGGCAGTGTTGCCGTGGCCGGTGGTGTTTTGTTGAAGAGCCTGGTTGCCGACTGCAACGTTATAGCTGCCACTGAGATTGTTTGTCAGGGTGTTGCGGCCAAGAGCGGTGTTCTGGTCGCCGCTGGTCAGGCTGCTCAGGGAAGCGTAGCCGACCGCCGTGTTGCTGTCCGTCGTTGCCGTGCTGTTTGCGGTTGTTGCGCCTGCGCCCTGGCCGATGAATGTGTTGCGCTGTGCGCCTGCCGTCAGTGCCGCAGCGCTGGTGCGGCCCATAATCAGGTTATTTTCAACCGCGTAATCGGTGAAGGCGTCGGTGAGGTCGTCGATGGCGAGGAGGGTCGCGGCGGCGCTGGTGACGGTGCTCGCCTGGTACCAGCTCGTGCCGTCGGAGCAGACGCGGACCGCCTTGCCGGGGCCGACGGCAAGATCGGCGCCCGGGCCGGTGATGAAGTTGGCGTTATTATCGAGGGTGATCGTATCGACCGTATCCACGTTGACGACGTCCATGCAGCACCCGGCATAGGACGCGGTCGGCGTGGTGAAAGTATCCGTTGTATCGGTGGTGCGGTTGGCGGTTGCGCTCAAACGCTTGACCGTGCCGCAGGCGTTGGCGGTGATCGTTGCGGCTGCACCGATGACTTCGGTCGAGGGCGCCGCGACGACGAAGCGCGAGGCGGGTGATGCGAGGCCGATACCGACGGCGCCGTTGCTTTTGATCACCATTTCCGGCGTGGTCCCTTCGATGTTGGCGCCGCCACCATCGGCCTGGGTCTGGAATTCAATACGGCCCGGCATGTCGCCATCGCCCGGTGTGCCGTCGATAAATGTCTGGATCAACGACGAGATTGTCCATGAGTTGCCATCATAACCTTCTGACCAGACCCCCAATAAAGGATCATTGTCCTGCACAACGGTGGGGACTGCAATCGTGCCGCGCGAGCGGCCCGCAACCAATTCCGAGTTCTGGTTCGCGCTGCCGGAAGCATTGATTATTCTTATGACGCCTTCGCCATTGCTTTGGATACGCGCTTCAGCATCGGTTCCGAGTATATCGAGCAGTTCGCCCGGCGCTGCCGTGCCGATGCCGACCTTGCCGTCACCCATAACCCGCATGACGAGACCGCCGCTTCCGGCCGTGGAATAATTGTTTTCAATGTCCAGTATGGGCGTCGTGCCGTCCAGGGCCGAGCGGTTGTTCGTGCCGCTCCATTTCTGGGCGCCGATGGTTACGGCGGCGGTTGTGGGGGCCGTGCCGCCATGCATACCCATCAGGTGCAGCGGGTAGTGGTTGTTAACACCGCTGCCGGTGAAACCCTGGATGAGCATGCCGCCGGTGTGTACTCCGCCGCCGTCCATGCGGTTGCGGATCTGGCCGATTGTATTCGTTGCAGAGACATCGCCGACTGAGGCCGAGCCCTCGTGACCGCTGTTGTGACGTCTGCGGCGGTCAGGCGCATTTTCGGGAAGGCGCCGGTCGGCTGGTGAATTTGCAGTTGAACGCCCGGTGTCGCCGTGCCGATACCGACTTCGCCTGCCTCGTCGACGACGAAAGGCGTTGTATCGGTATCGCCGGTTGCATCATTGACGCGGAAGGAATTGGCCGTGCCGAGATTGGTGACGATGAGCGGCGTGGCGGTGGATGTCGCCAGCGTGGAAGCCTTCATGATGAACTGGTTGCCGCTGGCGCCGATTGTGCCGCCGGTGGAGGCAACGTTTTCACCGACGGTGAGACCGGTTTCGGCTCCGGCGAGCTGCCAGTTCCATGTCTGGTTCCAGTCACCGCTGTTGATGGAATTGTCGGCGATAGCGGCGGTGAGGCCGGAGAGCGGGATGTTACCGCCGCTGGCGACGCTGGTTATGGATGCCGCCTGATACCAGCTTGTACCATCCGAGCAGACGCGGACCGCTTGGTTGGGGCCGAGATTGAGGTCGGTGCCCGGGCCGGTGAGGAAGCGGGCGTTGGCATCAAGGGTGATGGTGTCGACGGTATCGATGTTGACGACGTCCATGCAGCATCCGTTGTAAGACGCAGTCGGTGTCGTGAAGGTGTCTGTGGTGTTGGTCGTGCGGTTGGCGGTGGCGCTGACCTGTTTTACCGTGCCGCAGGAATTGGCGGTGATGGTTGCAGCGGCGCCGATGACCTCAGCCGTGGGCGAGGCGACGACGAAGCGCGAGGCGGGCGCGGTCATGCCGATACCGACATTGCCTGTCGAGGTATCTACATAGAATTGATCGGTGTTAACGATAAAGTCGCCGGTTCCGGACAAATCGTGTCTGACATGTGTTCCAGCAGACGGTACTATGTTGATGCTTCCATCGCTTGAAAAAAGAGACAGGGAATTGTCACCGTTGCCGGAATTAACCCTCAATCCAATTTTCCAGTTGTTGCTGGCTTCTCCAACGTAAAGATCTCTTGGTCCTGATCCATTATCTTCTATAACAAACAGATCGCCCCCGGCGACATGGAGTTTGGTTTCGGGCGCTGCCGTGCCGATACCGACATTGCCGGCAGCGTTAATGACAAAGGGTGAAGTGTCGGCATCGCCGGTTTCGTCGTTAACCACGAAAGAATCGCCCGCGCCGAGGTTGGTGACGCGGAGCGGCGTGGCGGTGGATGTTGCGAGTGTCGCGGCTTTCAGGATCGAGGAATGACCGGTCGCGGTGGAGGCTGTGTTTTCAGTAAATGTAAATGCGTCTTTATCCGCAGTCGTAAGCAACCAGTTCCAGACCTGCGCATGGTCGGCGTTGTTAATCGAGTTGCCTGCGGCGGCGGCGGTGATGGCCGAGAGCGCGCGGTTCGTGGCGACAGAGGCGGGCGTGAAGCAGTTATTGCCGGCTTCGTCGCAGAAATTGACCGCGCCAATATCGCCCTGGACATCGAGTTCAAGTTGCTGCACGCCGGTTGAGACGTTGGTGTTAGCAGCGGAAGTATCATCCGGGTCGATGACCATGCGTCCGCCGAGCAGGGCCATGAGATTGCTGGCCGAGACGTTCACCGCATCCTGATCGCCCATGAAAATACCCATGGATTGAATTCCCGAGACTATGGGAGGGACAGTAACCGTGACGCCGCTATCTATGAGGCCGAAAGCTGCAGAGCCATTACCCGAGCCGTCCGGAACAACACTGCTTCCGACTGAAGCATGAACTCCGAAGGCCATGCTGTAATCACCGCTGGCGTAATTTCCAGTCCCCATCGTTGTGCTGACATGACCGCTGGCCGTGGTGGAAGCGCCCATAGCCGTGCTGTAGTTGCCGCTGGCGATTGTGTTAATGCCAAGAGCCGTACTGTAGTTTCCGATGTTGGCAGCGTCCCATTGCGTGCCAAGCGCGGCGCCTGCGCGGAACGCGCCTTTGGATTTGTCGAAGAACATGCGGTTGTCATCGTCGGTGCCGACGATGTCATCAAGCTGCGCCGCACCGAAGACGAAGTCGTCGGTTGCATAGACGCCGGGCGCGCGGATGCGAATGACGGTGCCGTTGCGTTCCCAAAGGCCGGTCCCGGCGACGGACGCCGCCGTGAAGCAGTTGAGGCCGTTTTCATCGCAGAAATATGTAGAGCCAGTTGCGCCGTTAACATCGAGGAGAAGATTTTGACCGCCGCCGCCGGAGCCGTCGTCGGGCGTTGAGTCATTGATGCCGACTTCACCGCCGACCAAAGCCATCTGGGCATTGACGTTGTTACTTCCAAAATAGATGGCTCCGGCACCTGTCGACCCAGACAAGAGATATAAATTTGTTTCCGCGCCAATATTTGCAGCGTTCGCACCAGTAAACCTGATTTCAGTTCCAATGCTGTTTGCCATGGTGATGTGGCCAGTAGCGGAAACCTGGAAAAGATCGCCAGTGCCAACGGTAAGCGGCGCTGCCGGGCTGGGGTCGCCGATACCGACGTTGCCAGTAGCACTAATGACGAAGGGCGTCGCATCCGCATCGCCGGTTTCATCGTTGACGAGGAAAGAGTTCGCCGCGCCCAGATTGGTAATCATGAACGGTGTGGCGGTGGAGGCCGCGAGCGTTCTCGCGGCGAGAATAAACTGATCGCCCGCGCCGCCGGTGGAGGCGGCGGTTTCGCCGAATGCAAAGCCGGTTTCGGCGCCGGTGAGCTGCCAGTTCCAGACCTGGTTCCAGGCACCGTTATTGATGGAGTTGTTGGCGTCAGCAGCCGTAATGGTTGAAAGTTTGGATGTTCCGCCGGAAGCGATTGTCGAAGCGGTGAAGCAGTTGTTGCCGCTAGCGTCGCAGAAGAAATCCGCGCCCGCCGCGCCGGTGACATCAAGGACAAGGTCCTGCGTGCCGCCGGTGCTCAAAGTTCCTGAGCCGATGGCTATGCCGCCGAAATCAACCGCATCCAACCCGCCCGCGTCATCTCCGACGGTCAGAACCTCTTCAAGATTTTGTCCCGCGCCGCCGGAGCCGCCCTGTAAGTCTGTGGCGCAATCCCAGCCGGTGCCGGGTGTCCATATAACTTTATCGTTGGCATCATCGCAATCGGGGATGTCGCTGAAATCATTCGTCAACCCGTCAAGTTCATAAATGTCGGCATGAACGGTGCCCCTGGCAAGGATGTCTCCGCCTTCGATATTACCAGCGGTGGCAACTATGTTTCCTGTGGTCGCGGTTATGTTGGTTGCAGCGATGATGCTGGCGTCTGAATTGATATTGCCTGTGGCATCAATAGCACCTGCAACCTCGAGCGCATCGTCAAGCGTGTCTGTGCCGATGCCGACGCGGCCATTGGCAAGGTCGCCAAATATAAGGTTACCGATATTCAGGTAGTTGTTTGTGCCGAGGAGGGGGACATCGATTGCGGTGACATCATGCGAACCGATCAAGATATTGTTCTTTCCGGTCGTGAGGGTCGCACCTGCTCCGCTGCCGATTATCGTGTTGTTAGTGCCTGCGCCAGTGACGCCTGTGCCAGCGCCTTTGCCGATTAAGGTAACTCCGCTTATCGCGTTGTCGGTCAGGAAATTGACGCCGTCGAGTTTGTAATGGTCGGTCGCATCGATGCTGCCTGCAACATCCAGTTTGTCGTTAGGGTCGGCGACACCGATGCCGACCTCGCCGTCATTTTCGACGACGAATATGGATGTCGGTGTGCTGTTGGAGACGACGAAGGCATTCGTCGCATCGGTTGCACCAGAGCCGGTGATGGTGGTGTTGCCGGTGATGGCAATGCCGCCGGTGGCGATGTCGATTTCAGATGCGCCATAGCCAAGTTCAAGGATGCTGGTGCCTTCGGTCAGGTGTGCGCCGGTTGCGCCCCAAAGAATGGCCGAGCCGGTGGCGAGCATGAGGTCTTCGGTCACTTTGACATTGCCGTCGACATCAAGCGCTTCCGTAGGATCGGCGATGCCGATGCCGACATTGTCGGTGTCGTAATAAATTTCATCGAGGTCGCCGGCATTTTGCTGCCAGAGGCTTACACCCGCCGCGCCCAAAGCAACGTTTTGCCACGTGTACGGGCCGCCCGGCGCGCCATCGGTCGCGTCATCGCAGACCTCGAGCGTGTCGGGATCGGTTGTCGTGTTGACGCGGACAATCCCGATATTGGCGCTGTTACATGTTGTGGCGACGGTTTCATTGGGCAGGAACATGCTTGCTGCCGCGCTCATGTCGACGGGGCCAGTGAAGGTCGCGCCCTGCGCTTCGATGTCTTTATTGATTGTTGCAACGCCGGGTTCGTTAGCCTTGAGGCTCCACAGGCCGCCCGTGGCCGCGATGGCTGTTGCATAAGTATGTGTTACCCAGAAGTCGTCGCTGCCTGCGGTTTTTGAAATGCCGGGACTGGCGCCGCCCGCGCATGTCGTTTCGAATTCCTGGTCCGCGCCGGCTGAGACAATGGCAATGACCATGTAATTATCTGAGGTGTCATCTGTGCCAGGAAGGCGGTTGTAATTTGTATCGCCATCGTTGTCGCAGGCATCGGGATCAGCCGTGAGATTGCCGACGTCATCGATAATGTCGCCCGGGTCCCAGGCGCAGTAACCGTAAGGCGTTCCCCAGGCGTCGACCTTGGTGGAGCCGATGGCAGCGGGAATCTGGCCGCCGCCTGTCGGTGCCGGGTTTGCATCCAGAAATTCCATCGGTTCGACAAAGGTGTCGCCGTCGCAGTCGCCGTTGTGGGTAAGGTCATCGGCGGCTTCCAGCAGGATCAGTTTTGCGGCGATGGCCATATCCGCTTCGGCCTGCGTGCGGCGGTTGACGTTGACCATCGTCGAGAGCGGTCCGCGCATCGTGGCCATGATGCCGGCGCCGAGGACGCCGACGATCGCGACCGCGCCGAACAACGTGAAGAACACGTTGCCTCGTTCAGATCTGCGATTTCTGATGGACCTGATTGTCATCGAACCCCGTTAAACTTGCGGGGTTTTGTTTTCACAGGAACGGGCTGGAGGCCCATGGAGGAACGCTCTGAGGAACGCAGTGGGAAAAGACCTGTGAAAATATTGGAGATAATCGCGGGAATCTTTTTGAGCGCTTTCGAAAAAGAAGCCGCTGAAAAGACAACGTGTTTCAAAACGTAATGAATGCTGTGCGCAAACATGCGTTATACGGCCCCCAGAGCCCGAAAGTTCTAAAAATTTCCCACTTGTTAATTATCAATTAAATTTGTTTACAAATGATTAGCGACTCGGAGTTTCTTTTTTTGTGTGTTTTGTTGGGGATAGAGGGGTTTTTATTTCATAACTCATGAGTCGTCTCCGATTCATTTTCCGGAGTCCGCGCGAAAATTTTTAATAAAGTCTTAAGGATTCCGAATCGGGTGCGTTGCGCGATTCTATTTCGCTGGGGGAACGCCGAATTTTTTCAGCGTTTCGCGCTGGCGTTTACGCAAAGTTTCAAGATCGAAACCTGCGATAAGCTCATTAAATACGCGGTACCAGTTGATTTCCGCTTTCAAGTGAATGAAGACGGAACCGAGCCCGAGCGCGGCGCGGTCCATGAAAACAAATTCGCGCGGAACGGAAACGCCGCCTTTGCCGCGGCTGAGCTCGCGCAGTTTTTTGTGAACCTTTTCAGCGGTTTCGCGTCCGTAAATGCCGCCTGATGTTTCGCCGATCAGGCGCACCTTGTCTTCCATCACCGGGCCATAAAGAAACTTCGCCCAGATATTCAGCGTGTCGATCTGTTCGTTGCTGAGACCCGTGAAACCCCACGTTTCATAGGCTTTTACAGCGAGGTCGCGGTTGTCGGTCATCAGCGCGTTGTATAAATCGATGACGCCGCCGACGAATTCCGGGCGGAAGACGCGCACGCAACCGAAGTCAAGAAGGTTGATTGAATCATCCTCGCGCACTGTGTAGTTGCCGAGATGCGGGTCGCCGTGGATGACGCCGTAGCAATAAAGCGGCACATACCATGTGCGGAACATATTCATGGCGAGGCGGCTGCGTTTTTCCGGGTGTGCGTCGACAAAATTCAAAATCTTTTCGCCGTCCAGCCATGTCGAGGTGAGAAGGCGCTTCGTTGAAAGCTCGTCGATCACCTTCGGTACATGCACGACATTTTTTTCATCGCGCAACATGTGCGCGTAGAGCTTGCAGTGGCGCGCTTCGAGTTCGTAATCGAGCTCTTCGCGCAGACGTTCCGACAGTTCGGTATGTATATGTTCGGTGCGGATCGAGTTGTCGTAGCGGCCATAAATTCCAAAGATAATTTTCAGCTGATTAAGGTCAGCATCGATGGCCGACTGCATGTCCGGATACTGTAGTTTGCAAGCAAGAAGATCGCCATTTTTTGCTTTTGCCTTATGGACTTGGCCAAGACTGGCCGCAGCGGATGCGGTATGCTCGAAAGACTGGAATTTTGACTCCCAGTCCGGGCCCAGTTCGGCCTTCATCCGTCGCTTTACGAAGGGCCAGCCCATGGATGGGGCGTTGGATTGGAGCTGCTGGAACGCGGCGGCGTATTCAGGCGGCAGGGCTTCAGGGATGGTGCCCAGAATCTGCCCGACTTTCATCAGTGGGCCTTTTAAATTTCCAAGCGCCTGCATCAATTGGTCGGCATGTTCGGCGCGCTCGATCTTGATGCCAAGGAAACGCTCGCCCGCCAGTTTTGCGGCCAGGCCCGCCATCGCACCGGAAACGCGGCCATAGCGCACCAGTTTCGCGCCGACGCGGGCTTCGCTTTTGGGGGTAGAAGCGGGTTTGTTCGCCATGCCCTCAATGTGGGGATTTATATTGAAAAGTCTAGGAAAAAACGCCTTTTAAAACAGAAGCCTGTTGCCTTGGGGCGGGGGGAAAGGTGATACTGAAAGGATGAAGATACACGCCGGATTGCTCTCTTTCGCCCTTATTTTCACCCTTGCCGCCACCAGTGCCCCGCCCGCCAGGGCAGGATTGCTGGAATTTTTCTTCCCCTCGACCCGCAAGAAGGAATACGACCCCACATACACCATGCAGGCGCCTTTCGCGGTCGATGAGGAGGCGAGGAAAAAACAAATCGACGCACAGGCCGATCCCAATGCCCCCAAGCCGCTCCCGCCCAAGCATGTGATGCCGGAGAACAACACGCCGCTTAACCAGCCGCACCGGGATAACAGGGAAATTGGCGCGTGGCTGACGAATTCGCTGTCCGAGGCGATGACCTTCGACAAGGGCAATCACAAGGAAATGCTGAAAGCCGACGAGAAGTATTTTAACGAAACCGGCAAGACGGAATATCTCAAATTCCTGGCCGATCACAACATCATGAAAGTGATCGAGTCCGGGAAATTTGACGTGCGCAGTTTCGTGCAGGGCCAGCCGTTATTGTTAAATGAAGGGGCGGTGAACGGCGTCTACCGCTGGCTTTACGAAGTACCGATGATGGTGAGCTATATGGAGCGCGGCGCCAAGAGCTACAAGGATCTTGAGCCCGTGAACCAGCAGCTGGTGCTGACCGTGCAAGTCGGGCGCGTCGGCGGCGTGATGGACGGCACGGCGATCCTGATCGAGCGCTGGAGCGGCAAGGCCCAGCACACGTTGAGGACTGACGCTCCCTGAATTATCCCCGTAATCCCCGCTAAAAACACCCGGAATAAATAATTCGCTTTTGCGCGCGTGCGCGGTGGCTACAATCAGGCCATTCCGAATCGAAAAACTTATTCAGAAGGAGCCTTTTATGCCCAAGGACGCCGCAGCGCGCAAAGAACAAGACGATGAAGTGAAAGATGTTGCAGGCGTTGCCGGCCAGCGTTTGAAATCGCTGATCGAGCGCATCGAGCGTCTCGAGGACGAGAAAAAAGGCCTGGCCGACGACGTGAAAGATGTTTACGCAGAAGCCAAGGGCGTGGGGTTTGATGGCCCGACCATTCGCAGGATTGTAAAACTCCGCAAGATGGAGCCGGAAAAAATCCGCGAGCAGGATGAGCTGCTTGACCTCTACAAATCCGCGATTGGGATGGGTTAAGCGCCAGCGCGGTTTTTCACGAGATCATCCACCACCGCAGGATCGGCGAGGGTGGATGTATCGCCAAGGCCGTCGACTTCGTTGGCGGCGATTTTTCTTAAGATACGGCGCATGATCTTGCCTGAGCGGGTTTTCGGCAAGCCGGGCGCCCACTGGATGACATCGGGTGAGGCGATTGGGCCGATGACTTTGCGCACTGTCTGAACAATTTCTTTTTTCGTGGCATCATCGGGATTATTGCCCGTACGTAATGTCACGTACGCATAAATTCCCTGGCCTTTGATATCGTGCGGGAAGCCGACAACTGCGGATTCCGCGACGGCGGCGTGTTCGTTGATGGCGCTTTCGATTTCAGCGGTGCCGAGACGGTGGCCGGAGACGTTGATCACGTCATCGACACGCCCCGTTATCCAGTAATAACCGTCTTCGTCGCGGCGCGCGCCGTCGCCGGTGAAATATTTTCCCTTATAGGTCGTGAAATAGGTTTGCACGAAGCGGTCGTGGTCGCCGTAGACCGTGCGCATCTGGCCCGGCCATGAATCGGCGATGCAGAGATTGCCTTCGCACGCGCCGTCTAAAACTTTTCCGCTGCCATCGACGATTTCGGGCTTGATACCGAAGAACGGATGCGTTGCCGAGCCGGGTTTGAGCGCGTGGCAGGCGAGCGGCGTGATCATGTGGCCGCCGGTTTCGGTCTGCCACCAGGTGTCGAGGACGGGGCAGCGTTTTTCGCCGACGATATTGTAATACCAGAGCCAGGCTTCGGCATTGATCGGCTCGCCGACGCTGCCGAGAATTCTGAGTGACTTGCGCGAAGTTTTTTTGACGAAATCATCGCCCGCGCGGATGAGAGACCTGATTGCCGTCGGCGCGGTGTAGAAAATATTCACCTTGTGCTTATCAATCACCTGCCAGAAGCGCGACCAGTCGGGATAATTCGGAATGCCCTCGAACATGAGGCTTGTCGCGCCGTTCGCGAGGGGTCCGTATACTATATATGTGTGGCCCGTTACCCAGCCGACATCGGCGGTGCACCAGTAAATCTCGCCCGGTTTGTAATCGAACACGACTTCATGCGTGAGGGCTGAGAAAACGAGATAACCGCCCGTGGTGTGCAGCACGCCCTTGGGTTTTCCGGTGGAGCCGGAAGTGTAGAGGATAAACAGCGGGTCTTCGGCGTTCATGGGCTCGCACGGGCAATCATCTAGCTGGTCGTTCACCAGTTCGTGCCAGTAAATATCACGTTCTTTTTTCCAACTGGTTTCATTGCCGGTATGTTCGAGGACGAGGACGCGTTTGACGCCGGGGCATTTTTCCAGCGCTTCGTCGACATTGTTTTTCAGCGGCACGATCTTGCCGCCGCGACGGCCTTCGTCGGCGGTGATGACGATTTCCGCGCCGCAATCGCCGATGCGATCAATCAGGCTTTTGGGTGAGAAGCCGCCGAAGACGACGGAATGCACCGCGCCGATACGTGCGCAGGCGAGCATGGCAAAGGCGGCTTCCGGCACCATCGGCATATAGATGATGACGCGGTCGCCCTTTTTGACGCCCAGAGATTTCAGCGCGTTGGCAAGACGACAAACTTCGCCCTTCATCTCGCCGTAAGTGATTTTCCTGTCGTCGCCTCGTTCGTCGCCTTCCCAGATCAAGGCGGCGGTGTCTTTTTTCGCGGGCAGATGGCGGTCGACGCAATTGAAGCATGCGTTCAGGACGCCATCCTCGTACCATTTGATGGAAACGGGCGCGGTGAAGGACGTGTTCTTGATTTTGGTGGGTTCTTTAATCCAGGTCAGGCGTTTCGCCACCCGGCCCCAGAATTTATCGGGGTCGTTCACCGATTGCGCGTACATATCGCGATATTCGTCTTCGGAAATCGCCGCCGTTTTGAGCGTATCCTTCGATGGCGCAAAAATTTCGGTCATGAGGAATATTAGCGCAGGAAGGCGGGCGTGAAAACCCTTTTAGGAAGCGAGTTTATTGATGGTTTCCCATTCTTCTTTGGTAATGGGCGTGACAGACAGGCGCGATTGCCTGATGAGCGCCATGGATTTGAGCGCGGGCGTGGATTTCATGGTGGCGAGGGTGACGGGGGCGGGAAGTTTCTTCACGGTCTTGAGATCGACCATGCCGAACTTGCCCTCTTTGTCCGTGTGGTCGGGGTAATATTCTTTAGACACCTCAACAATGCCGACAATCTCCTTGCCTTCGTTCGAATGGTAGAAGAAAACCTTGTCGCCCTTTTTCATGGCTTTCATGTTGCCCGCGGCCTGATAGTTACGCACGCCGGACCAGAAGGTGGTTCCGTCTTTCACCATCTTGTCCCAGGAATAGGTCGAGGGTTCGGATTTGACGAGCCAGTAGGGCATTAGTTTTCCACGCCTGCCGGGCGGCTGAGCAATTCCTCGATGGCCTTGTCGACGCTGAGGCCTTCATTCAGGCATTTGTTGACGGCCGTTGTGATCGGCATTTCGACTTTCAATTTTTTGGCCAGTTCGATGGTGGCCTTCGCCGTGTGCACGCCTTCGGTAACTTCCTTGCGCGTTCCCAGAACTTCATCAAGCGTTTTGCCTTGGCCGAGCGCCGCGCCGAGTGAGAAATTACGCGATTGCATCGAGGAGCAGGTGAGCATGAGGTCGCCAATGCCGCAGAGGCCGAGCATGGTTTCTTTTTTGCCGCCGAGTGCAATGGTGAGGCGCGTGATTTCAGCGAGGCCGCGTGTAACGAGGGCGGCGCGTGCGCTGTCGCCCATGTTGCGGCCATGAATGATGCCGCAGGCGATGGCGATGACGTTCTTGATTGCGCCGGAAACTTGTGCGCCCGCGACATCGTCGGTCACATAGGTGCGGAAAAATTTCGAGCCGAGCGAGGATTGCAGCTGCTTGGCCAGAAGTTCGTCCTTGCAGGCGAGTGTCACCGCACCGGGCAGGCCGCGCGCGATTTCAGCGGCGAAGGTTGGGCCGGTGAGGATGGAAATTTTTGCTTTTGGCGCGACCTCTTCAGCGACCTGCGACAATAATAATCCGGTGCCGATCTCGATGCCTTTCGCGCATATGACGACAGGTTTGTCGTTCAAGTCTTTTTTCAGGCTGCCGAGCGTGGTGCGCACATATTGAGCGGGTGAGACCAGAACGAGGATGTCTTTTTTCGCGATGTCATCCAGCGAGCCGGTCGCGTTCAGCGATTTCGAGAGTTCAACGCCGGGGAGAAAAACTGAATTCTGGTGATGCGTGCGGATGGAATTGACGACTTCGGGTTCGCGCGCCCAGAGCGTCGTGTCGCGCCCGTTTTTCGCGAAGACCTGCGCGAGGGCCGTTCCCCATGCGCCGCCGCCGATAACGCCGATTGATTGCATCTTCAATACCTTAAGCTTTTACTCCCGCACCATGGCGCGGCTCTGCGGAGGGGTCAAGGGGCCAGCGGGGCCGCGCTTTGACGTCGAGTGAATCGCTAAGGCCCTTGTTCAGGCGCTCGATTCCCACCCAGGCGATCATCGCTGCGTTGTCGGAGCAGAGGTTGAGGGGGGGTGCGTACAGCTTTGCCTTGTGCGCGGCGGCGGTTTTTTCGAGCTGGGCGCGGATTGCCATGTTGGCCGCGACGCCGCCGGAGACGACCAGCGCGGGGCTTTTCGGGCTGTACGTCTTGATGAATTTTTCGAGGGCGCGGCTGCAGCGGTCGGCGAGGGTTTCGGCCATGGCGGATTGCAGGGCGTGGCAAAGGTCGGCGACATCGTCCTGTTTAAGCGTTCCTTCGGGCAGGGATTCGACAGCGTTACGAACGGCGGTTTTGAGGCCTGAAAAGGAGAAGTCCAGTTCCTTACGGCCCAGCATCGGGCGGGGGAGGTCGAAGCGTTTTATGGCGGCCGCCGGATTTTTACAGAGCGCGGCGATTTTCTCGACCTGCGGTCCGCCGGGATAGGGGAGGCCCATGAGTTTGGCTGATTTGTCGAAGCACTCGCCGGCGGCGTCGTCGAGGGTGGTGCCCCAGCGTTTATATTGCCCGACATCTTCGGCGACCAGAATTTGCGTATGGCCACCTGAGATCAAAAGAAGCAAATAGGGAAATTCCAACCGGTCGGTAAGTCGCGGTGTGAGGGCGTGGCCTTCCAGATGATTTACAGCTATAAAAGGAATATTTCCGGCGCTGGCGATGGCCTTTCCTGCCATCATACCGACCAGTACGCCTCCTATTAAGCCGGGCCCGCAGGTGGCAGCGACGGCGTTTATATCGTCGAAGGAAAGCTTCGCGTCATCAAGCGCGGCCTTTATGAGCGTGTGCAAATGATCGAGGTGCGAGCGCGCGGCGATCTCCGGCACCACGCCGCCGAAGGATTTGTGCTCCTTGATCTGGCTCAGCACCAGGTTGGCCAGGATTTTGCCCTCGCTCGTTACAACCGCGGCGGCGGTCTCGTCGCAGCTTGTTTCTATGCCTAAAACATTCATAATGACGCCCTAATTTACCTAAGGTGATAAGGCCACGGACCATGACTGTCAAACCGGGAAAGCTGAGGATCGGCACGCGCGGCTCGCCACTGGCGCTGCGGCAGACGGAAATCGTCTGCGCGGAGCTGGCACGCGTACGCCCGGATTTAGAGATCGAAACCGTGATTATAAAGACCTCCGGCGACTGGGTTACGACGCAAGGCGAGCGTCCCCTGGATGCGCGCGGCGGGGGCAAGGCGCTGTTTGCCAAGGAGCTGCAGGAGGCCCTGCTGGAAGACCGCATCGATGCCGCCGTGCACTCGATGAAGGACATGGATTCGTCCCCGCCGCCAGGCCTGGCGATTACTTGCATGCTACCCCGGGAGGATGTCCGAGATGCCGTTATTATGAGAAGCGATGGCCCCCCCGTTTCGTCGCTCGATGATCTGCCGGAAGGTGTCAAAATCGGGACCTGCAGTCTACGCCGCCAGGGGATGTTACTGGCCGCCCGACCGGATCTGGATGTGGTCTCGATCCGGGGGAATGTCGGGACCAGAATTGAGAAAATGGAGGCCTGGAAATTGGCCGGAATCCTCTTGGCCAAAGCCGGATTAAATCGGCTAAATATGGCTAAAAAAGCTGATTTTCTGCTGCCTTTCGAGGTCATGCTGCCGTCTGCCGGACAGGGGTCTATAGGTATTGAAACTAAAGAGAAATCCTTGGATATTATAGCCATATTTAGCCAAATAAAGTGCCAGAAGACGTTTTTCGAGGTCGAGTGCGAGCGTGCGGCCCTGGCCGCTTTGGGCGGCGGGTGCCATACGCCGGTCGGTTCCTATGCGGTTCTGGAGAACAATAATCTGTGGCTTCGTATGCGTTTGATTTCCCCGGACGGGGTTAAAAACTACATTGAAGAGGGGCGCGCTCCTGTTGATGACGGCAACGCGCTTGGCCACGAGTTAGGAACCAGACTTCGCGAAAAAGCGCCAAAGGAGTTATTATACTAATATGACAAAAACGAACGGAGGAGTCGTCCTTATCACAAGGCCGATAGAGGATGCTGACGATTTTGCTAGGGATGTCCGGGCGCTGGGCCTGACGCCACTCGTCGAGCCTATGCTTGGCATCGTTGCGGTCGATTTTGTGATGCCGGATTTAAAGAACTATCCGGCCCTGATATTTACAAGCGCGAATGGGGTGCGGGTTTTTGGATGCCCGTCCGGCGCTGCCGATATGCCCGTTTTTGCTGTTGGTGCCCACACAGCCGATGAAGTCCGCAAACATGGCTATCAGAAAATATTTACAGCCGGGGGCGATGCCAACGATCTGGCTGCCCTGATCAACAAGAAAATTATCGGCTCTGTGCGCATACTGCACATACGCGGCGAACATACGGCTGTGGATCTGGGCGATATCGTCAGGCACGATAGTATTAGTGTTGATTCAGTGGTGGTCTATACCGCCCGCAGCGAAGATCATTTCAGTCCTGTATGCCGGGATGCCATTGCCAAGGGTACTGCCGGTGCGGTGACGTTCTTCTCAAGGCGTACGGCAGAAAATTTTGTCCGGCTTATCGAAAAGGAAGGCTTAAGTGCCAATTTATCAGGCATTAAAGCCTTGTGCCTCAGTCCTTCCGTGCTAGAGTGCGTACAGGGAACAAGCTGGGCCGGTGCGTACAGTGCCAGGCAGCCTGAAAAGGCCGCCATGTTAGACCTCCTGAAAGCCCACTGCGTTCCCGGAAAAAACTAACCCGATCCGGAGTTTCCATGTCCCAGAACGAACCCGCGCCGCTCGAGAACGCCGAAGCGATTATAGAAATGTTTGGCGGAATCCGCCCGATGGCCACCAAAATCAACGTACCGGTGACGACTGTGCAGGGCTGGAAGAAGCGGAACGTGATTCCCGGGGCGCGGCGAGAAGAGATTT
Organism: Micavibrio sp. UBA7657; assembly: GCA_002483465.1. GTDB lineage: Bacteria > Pseudomonadota > Alphaproteobacteria > Micavibrionales > Micavibrionaceae > UBA7657. The sequence continues at coordinate 64,899 of DLHX01000005.1, forward strand.
TACGCGTGGCCCAGCAACTGGGCTTAGACATCTCCAAAATCATGCAGGCGGAACAGCGTCCCGTGCAGGGCAGCGGCGCGAATATCCCGAATAAAATCGATTCAACCGATTTCACCGCCCGGAACACAGATAAAACTCAGGATGAAGCGCCAGCTTTCATCAGGCCCGAGCCTTACGTGGCCCCCAAAGCGAAAACGGACTCGCTAGAAAGTGAACTGATGCGCAGCGAGCGCCGCGCCATCACCAAGAGCACGGCGATCAACCTGTTTCTTGTTCTTATCGCGATTGTTTCAGTTGTTCTGCTGCTGCTGCCCGAGCGCGACCGGCGTCTGGAAGCGCTTGAAAGCGATGTCAGCGCGATCAAGGAGAAGCAAAGTTTCATCCGCAGTTTAATTCCCGATGACATCGAGGCGAAATTTGCGGCGCTGCAGGCGCAGCTGGGCGGCTATAGCCCCAGCCTCGGTTCCGCGCTCAAGGAGGCGCAGACAGTTTCCAACGACGTGTTGGGGCCGCATGCGGGGAGCATTGAGCAGCGCGCGCACAAGCTGGAGGGGCATGTCACGGATATTACCGGCATAACGCCCCCTGCGAATTTCGCAGCGCTGGCGGCGCGCCTGCAGGCGCTGAGTGAGAATGTCGCCGGGCAGTACAAATTGAGCCAGAGCACGGAGCAGCTCATGGCGCAGCTCTCGGGCGTCGCTACGGAAGATCCCGCGCAAATCGAACAGGCGCTGCAATCGGCGCAGGAGCAGGACCCGGCGCTGGCAGAAACATTCGCGGGCGTGCCGCCGCAGGATCTGAAGGCCGCCGCACTGCTGCTCGGCATGACGCAGTTCCGCTCATCACTGAACCGCGATAACCAGCCGTTTGAAAAGGATCTGGAGCTCATGAAAAAGCTCGTGGGCCAGGATGACCCCGAGCTTGCGGCTGCCATTGACCGGCTTGCGCCCTATGCGCAGCAGGGGGTGCTGACGCCTTCGGGATTATCGCAGGAGTTCCGCGGGCTCGCGGGTGACGTTGTCGTGGCGTCGCTACAAGGCGACGACGTATCACTTCAGGAAAAAGCGCAAGCAAGGCTTGGCGATATGTTCCAGGTCGAGAAAAACGGCGAACAGGTCAGCGGCACGCCGACGCAAAAGACTCTCGCCAAGACTGACAAGTTACTGCAGGAAGGCGATCTGGAGGGCGCGGTTTCGCAAATGCAGACGCTGAACGGTCCCGCCCTCGTGGTGGCGCAACCCTGGCTCTCGAAGGCGCAGGCAACATTAATGGCGCAGAAATTCAAGCGCATGCTGGTCAGCACGATCAATGTGAAGGGACTGGCTGGCGGCGCACCGATTTATAACAGCGGCGGTCCGTTGCCGCGCGCGCGCGGCCTCAATCTTCCCCCTGCGCCGGGTCTGATCGAAGAGGATTTACCCGCTACACCTCCCGCCGGCGAGTAAAATGCGTTCACCGCTGCACAGGAATACGCAATGATCCGGGCACTCTGGTACATCGTGAAAGTCGGGCTGCTGATCGCGGTGGTGGTGTGGCTGGCCGACCGGCCGGGCACGGTCAATATCGAATGGCAGGACTATACGGTGCGCGCGCAGGCAGGATTATTTCTTGCTGCGCTCATCGTTGTCATCATGCTCGGGATTTTCGTCTACCGGGTGATCCGCACCATCGTCGATCTGCCGAAAACATGGCGGCGCTACCGCGAGATCACGCGCCGCGACAAGGGCTACCGTGCGCTGGCGCTGGGGCTGACGGCGGTTTCGGCGGGGGATGCGCGCGCCGCATCGCGCCATGCACACCGCGCCGTGAAGTTCCTGCCGAAAGATAGCGGCATGCCGCTTTTGCTGATGGCACAGGCGGAAAGACTGAAAGGAAACGAGACGGAAGCGCGGCGGATTTTCGGCGAAATGCTGCAGAACAAGGACACGGCCTTCCTTGGCGTGCGCGGTTTGCTGCAGGGCGCACTCGAGGAAAAAGATTACGCGCGGGCGCTCGGCCTCGCGCAGCAGGGACTCGGCCTTTATCCGAAACAGAAATGGGTTTTACGCATTGCGTACGACCTTGAAATCCGCCTGCGTCACTGGGATGCGGCGCGCAAAATTCTTGGCCGCGCCGAGAAGGCGGGCGCCCTTACAAAAGACGAAGCGCGGAGCGACCGGGTGGCCATGCTGATGGCGGAAGGAGAAGAATTGCTGCGCTACGGACAGCGCGGACTCGCCCAGAAAAAATTCCATGCTGCGTATAAAATGGACCCGTATTTCGCGCCCGCCGTAATGGCGCTGACAAGGCTTCAGAAATATGACGGGCACCGTAAACGCGCAGCAAAACTGGTGGCCAGTGCATGGCAGCGTACCGGGCATGCTGCGCTGGCCGAGCTCTGGATGGAGATGAAAGACACCGCGAAAAACGACGACCCGCTGTCACGCCTGAAATGGTCTGAGTCGCTTCTGGAATCGCATCCAAACAGTCCGGACGCGCACCTGGTTATTGCGGAAGCGGCTATCGAGGCCGCGCTATGGGGCGAGGCGCGCGATCATTTGTACAAGGCGGAAAAAGTCGCGGCTGACACGCGCGTGTTCAAGCTTCGCGCCGATATTGAAAAGCGTGCCTTCCAGGATAACAGCGAAGCGCTGATGTGGATGAAGAAGGCGCAAACCGCGCCCGAGCCGCGCACATGGGTCTGCCGCGCGACGGGCCGGATTTACGACACGTGGCACGCGATTGCCGAGCCGCACGGCTCGTTCAATACGATTACATGGGATTTCCCGGGCATGCCGGGCGAGGCGGCGGTGCCGCTGCATATCGGCGCGGCGGATGCGTTGATCGAAGCGCCGTTGATCTTCAGGCCTAAAGTCTGATTTTACCTTTTTGCATCAGGTGAAACAGGCCGATACCGGCCAGGAAGCCGCCGATATGAGCCTGCCATGCCACCCCGCCGCCGCTCAGCGACCCGGTCAGCACCATGAAGATGATCCAGAATCCAACCAGCGGCCAGGGTCCGCGTGTTTTGTGGCCGAGGCCGCCGCGTTTGCCCATCTGCATGATGAGCGCACCGAACAGGCCGCTGACGCTGCCTGAGGCGCCGATGACCGGGATTTCAGAAAAAGGATTGAGCGCGAAATAAACCAGCGCCCCGGCGATTCCGCAGACGAAAAAGAAAATGATGGTGCGGCGTGTGCCGAATTCGCGTTCGAAAAACACGCCGAGCGAGACGGCCATGACGGAATTGAAAGCCAGGTGCATCCAGCCGCCATGGATGAAGATATGCGTGATGGGGCTGAGCGCCGCGCCGTAAGGGAAGGGCTTGAGTACGCCGGTGAAATAGGCGGGCACGAAGCCGAACGTATAGACAATCTGTGTCCGCAGTTCTTCAGGCGCCAGCATCATGCCGATCTGCACAATGAAGAAAATCAGGAGCACTGCACGCGTGAATAGCGGAATCAGGCCGAAGTTGAAAAAGGGCTCTTTCTTTGGAGCTACCGCGCGGATTCGCAACGATTCGCGCTTGCGGCGCTCGTCCTTGGATGGAAAGCGGACAACGCCGCTGTCCTCTTTGTCGTGACCATTGCCTGAGCCGTTGGTTTTTTTATCGTTCATGCGCACCAGTATAATAAAAAACACCGCCTTGTTTAAGGGAGGTGTTTGAAGTGACGTTTTTGATTGGAGACGTCGTGTTTTAAACTTTTAGCCTGGACCGGGGCGGAAGCCGATGTCGGCGTTCTTCTCGCGGTCGTATTTGTAGACTTTCTGCTCGTCGCCGGTCGGCGCCATGAAGGCGGGCGGCGTATATTTGGTGACGAAATCGCCCGCCTGAGCCAGCAGGTCGGTCGCCTGGATCTTGGCGTGCTGAAGTTGCTTTGCCAGGACGCCCATGACCTTGCCATAGGCTTCGGCGGCCACTTTCGTGCCCATGATGACCATTTCAACGATCTTGCCCATCTCGGGGATTTTACCCTCGCGGACGCTGCCGAAGGCTTCGGATGCTAGCGAGCGCATGCTCTCAAGTGATTTTTTCGGTGATTTGCCCCCACCGCCACCTGAGCCGGTTGCTTTGCCTTCTTCATCTTCCTTGTTGTCGTTGATGATTTCAATGTCGACAAAAGTCGGCATCTGGAAACTTACAGGATAGGATTTCAGCTCCTTGATGCTGAGTTCCTTGCCGGTCAGGCCGGCGCGCAATTCAATGCGGATCTTTTCGGGGTTGCGCCAGTCCAGCACGATGGAATGGCTTTTAAACTGCCCTTCCTGTCTGCAGGCATGGACCAGTCTTTTGCCCGGATAGAAGGCCTCGGTAATGCCGGCTTCTTCCAGAAACTGCTTCACGTTCACTTTCATTACACACCACTCCTAATCATCTTTTTTTATAGTTTTTTACCAGTCCGTTTGTCCTTGGCCGGTTAATATCCGGTTTATCGCTTACGGAAATTATGATTATAATGCTATAAAAGAGTTAAGAAAGTATTAACGCCCCTAAGTCTATGAAATAGCGTAATTTTCTCTAACGTACAGGAATGTGCTATACTAGAATCGTTAATAAGCGCAGAAAAACCAATGATTCGAGCGATTTTCCTTATTACCTTATTAATGTGCCTGGCCGCAGGCCCGGCCAGTGCTGAGGGATTGTGGATTTTCGGCAAGAAAAAGGCCGAAAATGCCGCCCCGGAGAGCACCAGCATCTTCAACAAGCCAAAGGAAAAGAAGGCGCAGGCCAAACTCAAGCAATCCTTCATCAATAAATTGTTCGGGCCCGGGGAGCAGCAGAAAAAAGAAGATCCGGATGTCGTCATCAACGGCATCAAGTTCAAGGGGCTCAAGAAAAGCATGCTGAGCACCTCTTATATCCCGAAATCGCCTGAGGAAATCATGCTGGTCGCTTTCGCTCATAAAAGCTGGGAAGGGGATATAATGGCGGCAAAGGCTGCTGACGCCCAGAAGCGGATTGAAGAGGCCCGCCTGAAGAGCGAAGCCGCCATGGAAAAAATGAGGAAAGAGGCCGCCAAAGAGATGGCCGGTGCCGCCCAGGCCAACGCCAAAGCGCAGGCAGAGGCGAAAACAGGGAAGAAACCCGCAGCAAGCAACGCAGCATTGCCTGCTGAAAAGCAGATTTTCAACAAGCCCAGCTCCACCAAGCCTTCCAAGGTCTTTAAAGATTATTAGTGCGTGAGCCGCGCATTTACGATGCGGCGGGTTCGGCTGAAATCATCCATTGCGATGCCTTTATAAAAGAGTCGGAGTGACAGGACTCAGCAACGTAATAATTCTTCGGAGTCCGTGAGTTTTTTGGAAGTGCGGCGGGTAGCTTTTATTCCTACGAAGAAAAAGAAAAGTTTTATTGCGGCAGCAGCCAGGGATCATGGAGCCGTTTTGATGCTTCGTGAGACCTGATTTTATTTCGCTTAAAGTTGCTTCCTGCGCCCGGGTATTGTATTCAAAAAGCTGAATATGCCCGGTGGGTTTTAAAAAATAATTCCAGAGTTGCAATGCGTAGTCCGTCTGTTCTGTTCATGAACCGCGTTTATCCTCCTGCCACCGGTGCTACGGGCCGTGTGCTGCGCGATCTTGCGCGTGCGTTCGCCAAGGCAGGCTGGCAGGTGACGGTTATTACCTGCGGGCCCAAATCGGGCACGGTTCGCGACGGCGGAGTCCGGGTCATACGCGTCAAAGGGCGAACCCGCCCGGGTGGAATTTTCTCGTACAGCCTCGCATGGATAAAGATGCTGCTGGCGGCTTTAAGGTTGCCCGCAACCGATCTCATCGTGACGCTCACTGACCCGCCCATGCTGGTCACGGCAGGGCGCATGGTCCAGCGCGTGAAGAAAAATCGCCACATCCACTGGTGCCATGATCTCTACCCGGATATTTTCCCGGCGCTCAGCGTGCCGATGCCGGAATTCCTGATGAAGCCCCTGAAGCGCATGTCGCGCCGCTCGATCCGCGCCTGCGATAAGACCATTGTCATTGGACGCTGCATGGCCAAGCAATTAGCCATGGGAGGCGTTGATCCGCGCCATATCACGGTTATACCAAACTGGCCGGATAATGAGCTTGTTGCTGAGTCGGAACAGGAAGACTCTAATGAAATCATTGAAAATACGGGCTATGTGAATGGCAATCTCCAGATCAACGGTGCCAAGGCCCATGCCGACCAGGTCAAGGACCCCAACCCCAAATTCCGCGTGCTGTATGCCGGGAATATCGGGCGGGCGCACCCGCTGAACACTATTTTGGACGCTGCGCAGTTGTTAGATCAGCAGAACCCGGAAATCGAGTTCGTTTTTGTCGGCGATGGGCCGCGTTTCGATGACATCGCGAAGGAGCGGGCGCGGAGGGGACTGCACAATATCCGCTTGATGCCCTTCCAGCCGCAAACGCGCCTGAAACAAGTAATGGAGAGCGGTGACGTGCATTTGATTTCCATGCGCGAGGACGCGGCGGGGATGCTGGTACCGTGCAAGCTTTACGCCGCGCTGGCGGTGGGACGGCCTTCGATCTTTGTCGGCCCGGAGAGCTCGGAGACGGCCAAAGTCATCCATGATTTTCATGCGGGCGCGGTGATCGCGCAGGGTAACGCGCAGGCGCTGGCCGACCAGATCCGGCATTACCGTCTCAACGGCGAGGACTGGTTTGCAGCCCATAGCGGGGCCGAGGCGGCGGGCAAGGTTTTCGTGCCGGGAGAGGCCATGAAGGCCTGGATCGAGCGGGCGTGGAGCGTGGTCGAGCCTGATATTGCCAAGAGCGCCTGACAGAGGCCCGGATTGCTGCGCTAAAATCCTGAAATAGGCTTATTTCCTAGATAATAGCCGTATTTTTGCAAAAAAAATGCTGCGCTTTGTCCGTGCATTTGATTGTTTATGCTGCGGTCTGTAGTAGATACAGGGCGGTGTTTTCCAGGGGCCCGGCTATCTTCAGGCGGCGGCGGATCAGGAACTGTTCGCCACGCGCTGCCCGCGATTTTTGCTGCGATCTTTCCACCGTGCATACAGGCAGGGGATAGTAATCGACATGCTTGACATGCTGCAGCATTCTGGCGGTGAAATCGTAGTCTGCTGCGATTTTATACTGCACGTCAAAAGACAGGCCGTTCAGGGCGCCGCGCCTGTAAACCATGGCCGGGTGCGGCGTGAACATGCCGAGGCGCAATTGGGTGTGCGCACGGGCCGATTTATAAGTTTCGCCTTCAAGGCTATCCCCGTAGATGAAGTCCGGGGCTTTGCGGGCCGAGCGGATAAAATTGTGCAGGCGGGCGAGCGTATTGGCGAAGGCCAGTTTGCTGCCTGCATCCAGGAACAGGACGTAATCCCCCGATGCCCGGGCGAGGCCCAGATTCATGGCGTCATATTTGCTGCAACCTTCGCGGTTGATTGCGCTTGCGTTGCTGTGGGTCAGGAAGCCTCCCGTGCCGTCCGCCGAGCCGCCATCGATGACGATCCATTCAAAATCCCGGAAGGACTGGAGCTTCAGGGAACGGTCGGTCTTCTGCAGGCCCGGCAGGTTGTTGTGCGTTACGGTGATGATTGAAAAAACGGGATTTTCGCGCATTATCTTTCTTACCTATTTTTCCTATCATCGGTAATAAGCCCGGCGTTCGCAAGGTTATCGCGGGCCGCGCTCAAGCTATCCCCGTCTTTCGCGGAAAACAGGATGGTGCCTTCGTCCAGACCGAGGGCTGCGGCAAGGGCCTGTTTATCTTCGCCGGGGAGAAGTTCATAAATGCCCGGGCGTTTTGCTTTCCCGGCGACAGCCATGGTCGGGCCAAGGGGCGGCACAAGGATGCGGTCGCCATCCTGCAGCTGGAGGTCGAGGCCGGAGCCGTGCAGCAAAAGCGCATAGAGGTCTATGGCGGTGCTGGCGCCATTACGCACCAGCCTGATCTGGCGCAGTGAGCCGTCTTTTGCGATGCCGCCTGCCTCGATCAGGGCGTCGACTACGGTATGGAAGATGGTCAGATTCTGGCGCCCAGGTCGCTGCACATGACCCGTTACCAGCACCCCGATCTGGCGCACCGAGGACAGCGAGAGTTCGGCATCCGTATTGTGCAGGGTGCGGGCAGCGGCCTTGACGGAAAGCCGCACCTGCCCGATGGCGCGGCCTTCTGCCGGGATAGGCGGCAGGCCGGGAATGCTCAGCAGGCCTTCAGGGGTGATTTTGTAGAGGCCGTGGTCAGTGCGCTGGCCTGTGAAAGCGATTTCAAGCTCGTCGCCCGCGTGCAGCAAAAATTCGTCCCGTGCCTCGCCCTCCGGCATGCGGGGGCTAGAGGCAGCGGCTTTATCCAGTTGCTTGCGGATTTCAGGCCCCGGCACGGCGAACAGGTCATAGCCGAATTGCTGCAGTTTCTGGCCTGCGCGGGTGGAATACATGGTTTCCAGCGCCGAGAGTTGTTCCTGCGGCGCTGTCATCGCAATTTTGTTGGCGAATGCGGCGGGAGCAAAAAGCGCAGCAAAAATTAGTGAATAAAGAAGAGTTTTTACAAGCATAATTCAGTTTACAATGATTCCGCCGCAGCATCCGGCATTGGTGTTTCGGGATCTTCCGGGTGCGTGGCGCGGCGGGTTTTGTGCTGCTCGTGGTGGTCAATGATGGTGTAGGCGACCGACGTCACGTAGCTGTTGATGCGGCGCAAGTCACGGATGATGTCGAGGTGAATGTCGCTGGTGCCTATGGATTCTGAAACACGGTCGCGCAGGCGGTTAAAGTGGCTGCGCGAGCTTTCCACCTCGGCGATGCGGACGCTGCGCTTGTTTTCAACGAGGCGCGCAGCCAGCGCGGGGTCTTCGGAGAGGAATATATTCTGCGCGAGGCGTAGATTTTGCAGCACGTTGCCATGGAATTCCCTGATCTCGGCGAAGCCTTTTTCCGAGAATTTCTCCTGCTTGCGCATTTTCTTGAGCGCCATATCCATCAGGTTCTTGTCTATAATGTCGCCGCAATTCTCGAGATTTGTGCAGAAGGTCAGGATCTGGATGTAGCGGTCGGCTTCCTTGGGGTCGAGGCTCTCCTGCGTGAGGCGGGTCAGGTAGAACTTGATCTCCTGGTTGAGGCGGTCGACGCGGTCGTCCATATGACGGATCGAGGCGATCAGCGTTTCATCGTTTTTCTCGAGCGCGGTGATGGTTTTTTCCAGCATGCGCTCGACGATCTCGGCCATGCGCAACGTTTCCCGCGCGGCGCCTGCCAGCGCAATAACCGGCGTGTCGAGCGCGGTGGCGTCGAGATAGGCTGCGCCGTTGTCATCGCGTGCGCCCTGCCTGTCGGGGAATATTTTGACCAGGAGCAGCGCATACATTTTCGCCAGGGGCAGGAACACAATCGCTAGGGCGATATTGAAGGCGGTGTGGAAATTGACCACCTGGCGGTCGGTCGTGCCGGGGATATAAGTATTAAGAAGCTCGGCGATCTGCGGAATGAAAAATATCACACCGGCCATCATGACGAGTTTCATAAATAGATTGCCGACGGTGATGCGCTTGACGCGCGGGCCGTCGCCAACCGTTGCCACAAGCGTTATCAGGGCCGATCCGACATTGGCACCCAGCACCAGCGCAAAGCCAAGCTCCATCGAGATAACGTGGTTGCCGACCATGGTCGCGAACAGCAGCACGGTGGCCAGGCTGGAATGGATCGCCCATGTGAAAAGTGCAGCAAAACACACGGCCAATATGGGTTCTTTCTCAAGAGGGTGAAGGATCAACGGCAGCACTTCGGATGTTTTCAGGGGCTGCGAAATCTCGCGGATCAAGGTGAGGGAAAGCAGCATCAGGCCCATGCCGATCATGACGCGCGCGATATGCCGCGTGCGCCCGCCATGTTCGTAAAATGAGAAAATCAGCACGCCGGAGGAGAGCATGACAGGCGAGAGCCAGCGCAGGTCAAACGTCAAAACCTGCGCGACCAATGTCGTTGCAACATCGGCGCCGATAATGACGGCCAGCGCCGCCGTCACGGTCATGAATCCCTTTTTGACGAAGGAGAGGGTGATCAGAATTGATGCGGTCGAGCTCTGCAGCAAAGCGGTGACGGTCGCACCCGCCGCGAAGGCGCTGATGCGGCTCTTGGTGCCTTGCGAAATCGTATGACGCAGGTTTGTGCCGTAGGCGCGGCTGAAACCTGTCTTGACCATACGCGCCCCCCAGAGCAGGAGGCAGACGGCGCCGATAAGGTGGATGATGATGGACGTAACGATAGCGAACACTCCCGGGACAGGCTGCGAACAGCCAGAACTCTATTTATAACAAAAATTGGAGCGAAATTCTTAACAAAAGGTAAATTTTTGTTCTGGCACAGTTTTTTGACAAAAAAGCCGACTCGGAGTATAATTTCTTAACATAATAAAAAAGAAAATAAACGGTAATATTCTAAGGGTAGTGTGATGAATATAGCTTTGGCTCTCGGCCAGGATAATAGAGCTATTCTTTTATATGATGAACCGCTCGGGTTTGCGCCCGCGTGGATCGAATCCTCCGAAGACGGGCGCGGCGTGCGCATTATCGGCGAGGAAGGCCAGGAATATCTCGCTGGCCTTTTGTATGATTCTTTTTTCAGCCAGCTCCAGAGTCTCAGCGGCATCATGATGGTGCGGATGGAAAATCACCAACCGGTCGAAAGCCACACTGTTTCCTTCGTAAACCAGACTTACAAGGACGACAGATCATGAGCTTGGGCGCCTCTAATACGAGCCTTAGTGCCAAAACAGAATTCACAAATGAAGACAGGCGGCAGATGCTGAACCTGCTGCAGACTGGGCCGAACACCGGCGGTTTGCAGGCCATGTTGATGAGCGGCGGGCCGATCTCGGCGGACAATATGCAGGCGCTGATCACCAAGCTGCGCGAGCTCGACACGCAAAACCAGATGCCGGAGACGCTGAAGGATAAATTCAAACAGATTGAAAAAACCCTGGATTTATTTGCGCAGAAGCCGAAAGACAACGCGCCGGATATCAAGGATACGCTGGCGGATTTCCAGTTGAGGCAGCTTCTTACGCTGAATGGACCGACAGGTGGCGCACAAGATATGGCGAAGGATTTGCTCGGTACCAAGATGCAGGCCGAACTGGCCGGGCCGCAGGCGCTGCAATCGCCGGGCCCGCTCGAGCAGGGAGCGGGTTTGACGCTTCAGAATACTCAATCCGGCCCCGGCCTGACGCGGGTGTAATTTTTTACTGAGTTATTAAGGCGGCAAGATATTGGAAAAAAAGAATCCCGATCAGTTTTATAGAATTCAAGGCGACACCGGTAATTACGAATTTTATCACAGGAGGAACGACGCGGCTGGAAACAGTAAGCATGTGTTCGTTCAAGTGGACATTCGCGCCAATCCTGATCAAACGGAATTACTTCACAAATCAAATAACCGTATCAGGCTGTCAGAGGCTCTCTGGTTTCCTGAAGGACAAATGCCTTCTGAGCCCTACGATGCCCGATCAAGCAGAATAGTTGATATGGTTATGAACCGTGACCTGGGGCTGAAGGATCTCGTGGATCTCAAGTCAAAAATAGACACGATGCTTGAGCAGGGATACAAGCCGAGCGCGTATGATCTCAGGGCCCTGAAAAATTTCATGGAAGGTGCGCAATACAATGCCGGTCTGGATGGCGGCGACCCGAGGCTGGCTCTGGTCACGCTCTCGATCAACAGGGCGCTATTGGGGCGCGGCGAAGTCTGGGCGCATTTCAATAACGGCAAGTACGATGGCGGCGAAAAATTTGAAACGGCCCTGAATGAATTTTTGAAAGACGAAGATGGTTTCTGGCGCAAGCTGCGCAATGACCCATCGCTGGATGCGCCTCACGATTTACCTGACTTAAAAACCCTTATTAAGTACACGGACCCGCCCAGACGGGAACTAGACGATCCAAATCCCGATATAGACGATCTGATTACCAAATATCTACGGGAGCACCCGCTTAAGATAGAGCCGGGACTTGATCCCAACGAAGAGCCAATGATCTACAGATACGAGCCGGGTGGGCCGAAATATGTACGCCATGAACCGCTTAAAATAGATCCGGAGATTTTTAAAAAGCTTTTAGAGCCCGATCCGCAGCAGGATCCGGAAGAAATCCTTTCCCCCGCTGTGCGCAAAGGACTGGAATCTTACAATAATGATGAGCGACGCGCTGCGTTGCAGGAAATACGCCCGCAATACCAGGGCGAAATGGGCACATTTTACAAAGGGCTTACGCCTGATCAAAAAAGCCTGTTTGCCGATCCGGTATCGTCGCTTGGTCAAAAAAATGAAAATGGCTGGGGAAGACAGCTTTTCGATGTTCCGGACTGGAAAGAACAACTTGAGCAGCACAGCCGCAATCTCGAACGTTTTGAGAAATCACTTACGCCCGAACAAAAAGAACAGTGGGAGCAATTGAAGGTAAAATCTCACGCGGCAGGACAGCATTTCGCCCGGCCAGATGACGGCATCCAGCGTGCGCCTGATGTGCCGGAATCGCCTTTTGCGATAAAATACAAGCCCGAGATTATATGTAGTGCCGGGGATGCCTTTAAAGTCTCCACTCTCAAGGGCGATCCGGAGAAAACAATGAAAATGGCCCTTGGTATCGGTATGGATCCCTCGAAGATTTCCATTCATAACGGCGAGATGGTGACAGCGGATTCGAAGGTTGCGCCGGACCCTGAAACGCCCCCGCCCCCTACCCAGAAAAACACGGCGTTCACCGTCTAAAAAATTCATTCAAAAAACTGATCCGGAAGGCCGGTTTTCCCGTAGGAATACTGGCACGAAGAATTTTTGGGCGGAATCGTTAAAAGTTGTTTGACAGGGTCGAATCAACTGGGTATAACCCCGCTCACGCTTGTGTCCGGCCTTAGTCCGGGACGGGCGGAGGGTGCTGAATTTCCTAGTCGTTTCAAGGGATTTTGCGCGGTGCGGTTGACGGCCCGAAGGTTATGGGTCTATATTGCGGCCATCGCCCAATTCGGTATGAGAAACGAGTAACAAGAAGTCGGAAAAAGACTTCTTTTTTCTCGGGTCTTTTTTGCGGTCTCCGGACCGGAAGAAAAAACTGAGTGGTTCTTATACATCGTGAATAGGAAAGAAGAGATGCGCAGGCAGCAGTGGCTTGTGAACGCATTGAATGCGGTAAACAAGATATCTGTTTGCAGCGCGCGTCTCGACGCATTATTACGACCCTCACGGGTCGTATAATAAAACGCAAGATAGTGATCGTTCGTTTTCGGATGATCGGTCACGGTCTATATGCAAGCAGGTCTCTGAAGATTCTATTTTAACTTCAGAAACAATTCTAGATTTCGATCTATGATTAGTTCTGATGGATTCAAACGTGAGAGTTTGATCCTGGCTCAGAACGAACGCTGGCGGCAGGCCTAACACATGCAAGTTGAACGATGTAGCAATACAGAGTAGCGCACGGGTGCGTAACGCGTGGGAATATGCCCTTCACTACGGAACAACGTTTGGAAACGAACGCTAATACCGTATAATGACTTCGGTCCAAAGATTTATCGGTGAAGGATTAGCCCGCGTCTGATTAGCTAGTTGGTGAGGTAATGGCTCACCAAGGCGACGATCAGTAGC
>DLHX01000015.1 GCA_002483465.1 Micavibrio sp. UBA7657
CTCGTCGAGATGGAAATCCGCGAGCTGCTCACCAAGTATGAATACCCGGGCGATAAAACCCCGATCATCAAGGGCTCGGCCCTTGCCGCTCTCGAGGGCAAGACGCCTGAGATCGGTGAGAACGCTCTGCGCGAGCTGATGAAAGCGATTGACAGCTTCATTCCGCAGCCAGTGCGCGAGAAGGACAAGCCGTTCCTGATGCCGGTTGAAGACGTGTTCTCGATCTCCGGTCGCGGCACGGTCTGCACGGGCCGTATCGAACAGGGCGTTGTTAACGTCAACGATGAAATCGAAATCGTCGGCATCCGCCCGACGCAGAAAACCATCGTTACGGGCGTCGAGATGTTCCGCAAACTCCTCGACAGCGGTGAGGCGGGCGACAATATCGGCGCGCTGCTTCGCGGAACTAAAAGAGAAGAAGTTGAACGCGGCCAGGTTCTTTGCAAACCCGGCAGCATCAAGCCGCACAAGAAATTTATTGCTGAAGCCTACATCCTCAGCAAGGACGAAGGCGGCCGCCACACGCCGTTCTTCACGGAATACCGCCCGCAATTCTACTTCCGCACGACGGACGTCACCGGTCAGGTGAAACTCCCCGCCGGTACGGAAATGGTCATGCCCGGCGACAACATCAACAACATGGAAGTCGAGCTGATCACGCCGATCGCCATGAACGAAGGCCTGCGCTTCGCGATCCGCGAAGGCGGCCGCACCGTCGGCGCCGGTGTTGTATCCAAGATTGTTGAGTAATTAACACTGAAACAATTCAAAAGGCCGGGACCCCAATAATTAAAGGGGGCCCGGCCTTTTTGCTTTTGGGGCCGCCGTGGTAGAATAAGGCATGAGGCTTTTCATTCTCCCGCTTTTCATGGCTTTTCTTCTCATCCAGCCCGGCATTGCCCGGGCAGCCGAGGCGACCGATGCCGGCAAGGTCAAGGAACTGCCGCCGGAATTGTTGAATCTTAAAATAGCACCGCAGGAAGAGAAAAAGAAAGAGAAGCCGCGCTTCGTGCGGCCCCGCCATGAAAGCGATTACATGAGCGTGCCGGAATATGAAAGGCTGGTGCGCATGGCGATCGAGCGGCGCCCCGCAAATTTTGAATTCACCACGCTCCGCACTTATTACACATATGTTCCGCAATATGATCCTATGGGGGACGCGGCACGGCGCGAAATTCTGAATCTTGCCTATGCGATCCAGAACGATCCTGACCAGGCCAAGAGGAAAGAGGCCTTCGACAAATACGGCGAGATGGTTTCCGCGCATCTGGGAAATATCGATGTCATATCACAGGCGCTGGTGCTTGCTCGCGAGGACAAAATTTTCGGCGACCCGAAATTTTTTGACTATATACGGCGCGGGCTTCTTCGCAGCATCATGCGCTCGGGCGACGGGCGTAATCTCGTTCACGCCTATGACGTCATGACGATGGGTGAAGAAACGGCGCTCCTCCGCGCGCTGCAGGTGAAGCTGGTCAAGACCGAGCCACGTGAAGCCGGTGGCACTTATTACAACATGCACGAGGTGCAGGACCCCACCACGCTCAAGACGCACACGATTTTCGTGAATGTCAGCAAGCCGATGGATTTCCTGGAGTACCAGCGCCAGAACAAGGACACGACTTTCGTCATTCCGAGGCAATAAAAGCGAAAGCTTGTATATTCCATAACATAGATATATAAGCAGACATCAAGCAACTTTGCAGGGAGTAAAAATATGACGCAGGCAGTATTGGAACGTCCTTCGACGGCACAAGAGGTGACAGATTTGGCTTCTTTGTTTGTTGTACATGCGGAAGGCGATGATATCCTTTGGGACATCATGAACCCGAGAGAAGTAAGAGATGCGGTGCCCGGGCAGGATAACAGCTCACCTTCTCAGGAAAACAAGCCTCATATTCCTTGAGGGTTTTGCTGGCAAGGGCTAAAATTTTCCTGTAAGTAACAAGCCGTTAGCCATGCAGGGGTGTAGCTCAGCCGGTAGAGCGTGGGTCTCCAAAACCCGAGGTCGCAGGTTCGATCCCTGTCGCCCCTGCCATTCAGTCCGGAATGTTGCCCTATGTGAGAGAAATGCGCAGAAATGCCCGCTAAATGCGGGCTTTTTCATGGCTATTTTTTCAGCGGACTTTGAGAAAGAAGAAAACAGGCAGCATAAGGACTGTTTTTCTCAGATCAGGCATGCCCAAGTCCGCTCGATTTGTGGTTTAAGCACTCTAAGGTGAGAATTCTATTTTACAGAATTGTGAGGATTAAGCGATAGTCAGGCTTTCATTGATCAGCCGGGCGACATAACGCGAATCGGTTTTTTCTAATGTTGCGATTTCATCGAGCGTCTTGCCGCCGAAATACATGTCGCGCCATGCAACGCCTCTGACCCAGTTCTGAATTTCGTGCTCCGGTCGGTTGAACGGATCGTTCTTCGAGAGTTTCTCATGAATGCCATCGATCATGATCGCACCATTTTTAGTGCGTGATGTGATATATGGAGTTGTAAAAGTAAAGTCGACGAAAACATCGGGCAAGTTTATATCGAATTCTTGTCTTAGGACCGAGGCGAGAGTGGGTCTGTTGAGGACAACTTTTAGGGCATCCTGAGAAAGAACGATCTTCTGGATAGCCGCACGGATAATGCTATCTATGTCGATGTTTTTCCAATGAGTCGATATATGAACAATCGTGTCATAATTTTTTGTAGCATCGATATCCAACATCGTCGCTATTGTTTCTGGTTTTAAAAACTGATCGCAGATTGTTTTCCTAACAAGATCTTCAATTTCGCTAGCTGGCAACCGGGCCAACAACCCCTTGGGATGGTTGCGATACTGCGCTAGATTTTGGCTGACGTAATATCGATAGCGCTTTCCCGCTTTATTCGTATGCATAGGCGAATAAAGTGTACCTTCGTGATCGAAGAGTTTTCCTGTCAGGAGTCCGTGTTGTTTTCTTTGGATAGAATGGCTGACTCTGTTCTCCTTTAACTTCGCCTGCGTTCGATCCCATAAATCCTGCGAAATTATAGCTTCGTGCAAGCCGTCATAGACTTGTCCTTTATGTTGAATCTTTCCAATATAAACGGGGTTGCTCAAAATCGCGTATAGCGCACCGCGACTATAAAGATTGCCACCATGCTTTTTTCCTTTGGAAGAAACCCAGGTCGGAGAAACAATATTTTTCTTTCTAAGTTCCAGCATGAGGCTTTTAACGCTACCCAGCGCGAGATATCGCTCATAAATCATCGTGACGAACGGGATTTCGACTTTTTTAGGGATAAGAGTTTTATTAATTCTCTCATAGCCAACGGGATTGTGTCCGCCGAGCCAGATGCCCTTCTTCTTGCTGGCGGCGACTTTATCGCGCACTCGTTCGCCGATCACTTCGCGCTCAAATTGTGCAAAAGAAAGTAGAACATTTAAAGTGAGTCGCCCCATGGACGTCGTTGTATTAAATGATTGCGTAATGCTGACAAAAGTAACGCCGTACTGGTCAAAAATTTCAACCAACTTTGAAAAGTCCATAAGCGAGCGCGTCAGGCGATCAATTTTATATACGACGACCGTATTGATTTTTCCTGCCTTGATATCCGCAAGGAGTTTTTGAAGAGCGGGGCGTTCGATGTTGCCTCCGGAGTATCCACCGTCATCATAGAGATCAGGCAGGGCAGTCCAACCTTCGGCTATCTGACTGGCGATATAGGCAAGGCATGCTTCTCGCTGAGCATCCAGCGTGTTGAAATCTTGCTCCAAACCTTCTTCGGTCGACTTTCTGGTATAGACCGCGCAGCGTTTGACGAGAGGTTTCATGTTGCCTCCTTCATGCGTGGATTTTTGACACCAAAAAATGTCCAGCCATTCCATCTCGTTCCGGTGATATGCGATGCTATAGCGGAGAGGCTTGAATATTTTTTCCCTTCATATTCAAAGAAACTGTGTTTGACGATGACTGTATAGCGTTTGCCTTTCCATTCCTTAATAAGCTGCGTTCCGGATTTGATTTGGAGGTGCCGCGCTGATCCTGCCGACTTGCTTCGTTTATAAGCTTTTACGAGAATGTCCAGTTTTTCTTTCTGCTCATAATTCATACCATGACCGTTCGCTTCCTGGATTTTATGGAGAAGCGCGGCAATAAGCATTTCCCTGCTGATGTATTTATGGGGCTTCAAATGCCATACGCTCGACCAGTGTTTTCTAAGCTGATTGATGGGCATTTCTTCAAGATCCGGGCGCGTTAAATCCTGATAATTTTGTTGCTGCATGCAAGTCCTTCCTCACACGCATACACGCTTCCATTTCTCAGAAAGTCCAGTTTTTTAGACGAAAAACTGGCGGTTTTCGTATTGAAAATTCAGTTTTCAGCAAATATTGCCATTAATTACCAAGTATATTCGATTTAGAAAAGATTATAATCGAATGCGGGCATTGCCTCTGGCCGACGTTGAATTAATCAGAGTTTCGTCCCGATCGTCAGCCAAACTTTCTGGGTGTCCGTAAACAGGTCTTCCGCATCGTAATCTGCGTATTTGATAGAAGCCGACCATTCCTTAAAAGGATAAGTCGTTTTTTCCGTTTTGAAAGTGCGGCTCATCTGAAAATTCCATTCCGTCCCGTAATCGGCGCTGGTTTCTTCAGCATTGAAGTCGTGGTAGACGACATCGAAGACAGTGTCATCAACCATCTTGTTCACGCCCGAAACCTTATAAGAAACTTTGGCGTAGGCATCCTCCAGCCCGTTTGCGGGCGTTGTCAGGAATTTATCCGCCCAGCCGTTGAAAGCGTGCAGCGTTGCCAAAGGAGTCTGGAAGGCGCTGGTTCCATCGCCGCCTAAAGATTCAAAGCCGGCCTGAAGCGTCAGTCCATGTCCCTTGATGCCCGGCACCAAATGATAGTAGGACTCCTCATAGTCTGCCGTATTGTCGCCGTGATCGTATTGTTTTGCGCCTTCGGCCTCGTAAAAGAACGTCCACGCTTTATCGAGCGGAACGTCGCCCGTCAGACGCAGGCCATATGTTTTATCCGAAGAAGCCGGGGCGATGTCGAAATCCAGCCAATAGCCATAGGCCGCTGCATTCAGCCATGGAGCAAAAGCATAAGAAGCATGGGCCAGATGCGTATCGCCTCCCCAGTCGCCCTGAGGGTGTTCGTGCCCGAAAATGCGGTTGACAGTGTGGACATAGGTATAGGAAAGGGCCAGATTTTCGATGCTCTTGTTTTCGATCGAGGCGGCATCGAAAGTCTGGTCATTCTGGCGCCAGCCGACGCTGCCGATAAAGCGCTGATTGTCGAGATTGATGACCTGGCGTCCGACTTTCACTACGGAATCGGGAATCCCGCCCCATGACAGCCAGAGCTGGTTCAATTCAACCGTATGCGGATCCGCGATAACAGGAAATTACGTAAAGCCGTTCTTGCCGTCGTTATAGTCTTCATCGCCCAACTTGCCGACAATGTCGGTTTCGAACAGCGCCTGAAAATCTTTATATACTCCTGTTTTAAAACCGAGGCGGGCGCGAATGGTCGAGGCGGTTGCATCGTCGGTGATCGGCACCGGGCCATCTTGATCGACCGTCTCATAGCGGTAGCGGACGTCGCCGTAAAAAACTCCCTTTTTTATCAGGGAATCCTCGGCCTCGTTGGCCATCGTTGGCGCGGCGCAGGCTATAAGCAGGGCAAAAAGACTTGATGTGAAGCAAAGAGATTTGAACATAAACAAGCTCCGAATGTGAAACAACAGCCGCGCCATTCTTGGGGTTTTCAAGCGGGCGTACCTTGATCCAGATCAAGAAAAAACGCCGGTAGGCGCGGGGCTTACCGGCGTAAAAATTTAGAGGGACTTGGTTTCATTGCGACCATAGGCTTATTATGTCCTTTCGTACTTGACTCAAGTCAAAAAATTCCGGGAAGGAGCAAAAAAATAAGATAATTTATGGCTTGGGAGAAGGTTTAGCTGGCTAGTCACGCAGCTTTACGTTCCAGTTCCTGCTTCGGTCCAAAGAATTCAAAGTGAACCTGAGAGGCAGGTATACCCCATTCCAACAGTTGGTGGTAAATGTTCACCATAAATGGCTTAGGGCCACAGAAATAATAGTCCGCATCTTTTTCGGGGACGAGGCTTTCGATTAGAGCAACGTCAACCATGCCCGTATCATCGGCTAAATTGCGTTGGATGCCCTTCTGCGGCGGTTCGCTATAACGGAAATGGGTCTTTAGATTAGAATACTTTGTAGCAAGATGTTCCATCTCTTTCCGAAACGGCTGCACACCTTCATGAAGGCTGCCGTGTACGAAAACGATTTTGCGCTTAGGCATAGTTTCAAGCGCAGCCTTTAAAATACTGAATATCGGTGTAATGCCGATTCCACCTGCCAGCAGCACAAGCGGGCGCTCATGTTTTTCTGTCACGTCGAGGAAGAATTCGCCGCATGGCGGAGCAATCTCTATCGTCGCACCCACCTCCACCGAGTCATGCAAAAAATTGGAAACATGGCCCTTGGGCGTGTCAGCTTTCGGCCCCGTTTCGCGCTTGACGCTAATGCGGAAATAATCCTGTTCTGGCTTGTCGGAAAGGCTGTAATTGCGCATCGTCGTATGGCCATGCGGGCCCAGGGCACGCACGGTGATGTATTGCCCGGGCTTGTAAGAGGGCAGCGGCCCGCCTTCCGCCGGTACGAGATAGAAAGACATGATAATGTCGCTTTCTTTTTCTTTGCGGCTCACGCGGAAAAATTTGAATCCCTCCCAACCGCCGTGCGCTGCGGTCTGCTCCTTGTAAATTTGTGCTTCGCGGCCGATCAGGATATCAGCCAGAAATCCATATACCTCACCCCACGCGTTTATAACTTCTTCCGTTGCGCCTTCGCCAAGAACTTCGCCAATGGACGCCAGAAGATTTTCACCCACAATCGGGTAGTGTTCGGCTTTAATACGTAGAGAGGCATGTTTCTGGGCAATTAGTTCAACAGCCCCGCCCAGAACTTCCAGATTATCGATATTAGCAGCATAAGCACAGATCGCGGCGGCAAGGGCACGCTGCTGGGAACCTGAAAACTGGTTTGCAGGATTGAATAAAGGCGCAACATCCGGATTATGGGAGAACATACGTTTGTAAAAATGCCGCGTCAGCGCTTCGCCATGCTGCTCAAGAACAGGAGCCGTGGATTTTACGATCATAATGGTCTTTTCGCTCAGCATAGTTAGATCTCCCATTTTTGACATAGATTAAAACATTTCCTTGTCGAGGTATCACAAAATTCTAGCCACTTTGAATTAATACATGCGGCGCAAATAAAAGATACGGAATTTTTTTGGTTTAATACGTTCAAATCGAAATGAAGTTTCCAAAAGAGCTCATTTGCATACTCTTGTTTTATGCAGGTCAAAGTTTTAATGTAGATCAGCCAGTTGTGCAAAAATTCCAAGAGAATGATGGGCACGGGCGATGGTGACAATAAAACCAAAAATCAGCAACGCTGAAACCCAGTAGATAATTCGAAGCTTCCTTGTTCGTCCCCGCCTGAGAGCGTAGGTGCCGAGGGCTATGTAGACCACCAACAGCAATATCTTTACGGTTAGCCACCCATGAACAAACGGATATTGTTGCACAATCGTCATTAACATGAGCGCTGCGGCGAGAAGCGTAGTATCAATAGCATAGCTGAGATAGCGTAACGGCGCTGCCGTCGGCCATTGGGCGCCGGAATGTACTCCTAGACCGCGCAGGAAAAATACTGTGCCACTGGCAAGAACTGCGCTGATATGCACCAGCCTGATCTGTGCGTAATATTCAATCATCTGTCTTACCTTTTGTTTCTATGACCGCGTTATAACAGTGAAAGCCAAAGAGCGCCTGCGCTGAAGATAACATTGACCGAGACACGCAGCCAGACCAGAAGATAGACTGATCATTCATTCCCAGTAATCCAAGGCGCGCAAAAGAAAGGCAAGGGAATCCGTTACTCGATGCAAACTAGAAATTGCGATAGGCGAGATCAAAATTCTCCGGTTCTGGCAGCTTACTAATTTCGAGCGCGCGCTTTTGCGGCGGCAACATGCCGAGGGTTGGGCGGTCATTATCGGAACGGAAGTTCTGAATGTAATATAAGCCTTTATATTTCCGGGTATCCAGATCAAAAATGATATCGCCTATGTCCTTTTCATCCATAAGACCTGTATGAACAGTTGTACGCACTTCAAATGACACAACATTCTGGCTACATAAAATCGAGAGCGTTGCAGAAAAATCTAGAAACTTGTATACACCCGTTACTCTTTTGAATTTCTCAGGTGGAGCTTTGTAATCAAGGGCAACGTAATCAAGGCATCCTGTTCCAAAAAATCCCGGATGATATCGGGGCGCAGGCCATTGGTATCCAGTTTGACAGCGTAGCCAAGATCTCGGACCTCCCGGATAAAATCCGGGAGACCGGGATAAACAGAGGCTTCGCCGCCTGAGAGAACAACTCCGTCCAGCAATCCTGCGCGCTTGCGCAAAAAATCCATAACCTGTTTGATATCGCCCCGACCTTTGCCTTTAACAATTTGTGGATTGTGGCAGTAGCCGCAACGCATATTACATCCGGAAAACCAGACGATGCACGCCGTCCGCCCGGGAAAATCGAGCATGGTGAACGGCGTGACGCTGTAGATGGGAAGAGTGGCCGCTGGCGTATCAGGCGCTGCGGAACAAATCTCCGGTGTCGACATGACCCTCGCGGAAATGTTTGCGTTCACGGTGCTCTCCTTTCTTGCCGGTATTGAAGCTATCTACGGGGCGGAAATAACCCATCACCCGCGTCCAGACATTGGTTTTCTCTCTGCAATTTGGGCATTCCGGTTGGTCGCCGTTCAAATAGCCGTGCGTATTACAGGTCGAGAAAACCGGTGTGACTGTGATGTAGGGAATCTGGTAGTTCTCGATGACCTTTTTTACGAACTGCTTGCAGGCCTCGGCGCTGGATAGTTTTTCGTTCATATACAGGTGCAGGACCGTCCCGCCTGTATATTTGCACTGCAAGCGGTTTTGTAGCTCCAGTGCTTCGAACGGGTCTTCCGTATGGCCAACCGGAATTTGCGAGGAGTTGGTGTAGTAAATGTTTTCTCCAAATCCAGCCTGGATGATTTCCGGATAGTATTTTTTGTCTTCCTTGGCGAAGCGGTAGGTTGTGCCCTCGGCAGGCGTTGCTTCAAGATTGTAGAGATTGCCGGTTTCTTCTTGGTAGGCGACCATCCGCCCGCGCATATGATCGAGGATTTCAAGGCATATGGCGATGCCGCTCTCATCGGTGATGTCATATTCATCGCCCGTGAAATTGCGTACCATCTCGTTCATACCATTTACACCTATCGTCGAAAAGTGATTGCGGAAGAATGGAAGATAACGCGCGGTATAGGGGTAAAGTCCGCGGTCGTACATTTTCTGGGCAAAAGCGCGCTTTTTCTCCAAGGTAGATTTGCTGATATCCATCAGACGATCGATTTCCTTGATCAGGCCATCGTGATCGCTTTTAAACCGGTATCCCAGCCGCGCCATATTGAGCGTGACGACGCCTATGGATCCGGTCATTTCCGCTGAGCCGAACAGGCCGTTGCCGCGCTTGAGTAGTTCGCGTAGGTCGAGTTGGAGGCGACAGCACATTGAGCGCACGGCACCGGGGGAATAAGCCTCGGGATTACGAACCTTCTCACCCTTGTCGTTCTTCATCCATTGGCTGCCGACGAAATTCTGAAAGTAGGATGATCCTACCTTGGCCGTGTTCTCAAAAATGGCCTTAGCCACCGGCGAATCCCAGTTAAAGTCTTCAGTGATATTCACGGTCGGAATCGGGAAGGTGAAAGGCTGGCCGGTGGAATCGCCCTCGCTCATGATTTCGTAATAAGCGATAACGATCATTTCCATTTCTGGAAGGAAATGCTTAAAGGTTAAATCTTCGAGGCTGCGCAGCCCCATATCGCGCTGCTGTGCGCGCGCGAGAAGTCCGGGGTCATCGATACCCTTAAAGAAATGAAGATCCTTATGCGTGGGGAACTGATCTTTCAGGTCTTCAGGCACGGTGATATCCAGCGTGATGTTCGTAAACGGCGACTGGCCCCAGCGCGCCGGGACGTTCAGATTATAAACGAACTGGCGAATCGCTTTTTTTACCTCCTTGAAAGAAAGGTTATCGCGGAATACGTAAGGGGAAAGATAGGTATCGAAGCTGGAAAAAGCCTGCGCGCCTGCCCATTCAGATTGGAGGATGCCGAGAAAATTCGCCATTTGCCCCAAAGCCTCGCGGAAATGCCGAGGCGGGCGCGAGGACACGCGGCCCCGCACACCGTCAAATCCTTCGTTTAAAAGTGCGCGCAGGCTCCAGCCCGCGCAATACCCGGTCAGGCAGTCAAGATCGTGAATGTGAATATCGCCCCGGCGGTGCGCCGTGCCTTCCTCGGGCGCGTAAACTTCATCGAGCCAGAAATTTGCGATCACTTTTCCGGCGACGTTGTTGATAAGACCTGCGTTGGAGTATCCCGTATTGGCGTTCGCATTGATTCGCCAGTCAGATTTAGAGATGTACTCCGTGACTGCTTCACTGCAATCGACTTTTGTGCCGCCGTATAGGGTAACAACCGGTTCCTGCTCCGGCTTCCGGGAAATGATTTCTTTCAGGGATTCGATGGAAGGTGCAGTGGCGACTCTGGCTTTCATGGCGGGATCCTTTCGGTTTTGAAGCTTTTGGGCGAAAAGTGAAGAATGTTAGAACACAAGATATTGTGTCTGTAAGAGAAATAATACACCACTGAATGTGGCTGGATTTGATCCAGGTCAATCTTTTTCGAGATGAGGAGAAAACAAATTGATCTGTATCAAAGCACCGCAACCGAGAGGGCCTAGAATTTCAAGCGGTTAGATGTTGGAGGCGCCATGAAAAAATGTGAAAATTTTTTCTTTCTGGCATTTTCGTCAGCGCGCCGTCGCTGCCGTAAAACGTCTAGGCTGCCTTTGTTTCTGTGAGCTGATTTAGTATAAGCCGCTTCGCAGGTTTGATGTTATTGCCAAGCCGCAACAGAGCGCGGCGGGCAAGTTTTGCCACGGGTGAATTTCTCGTATAAAGGCGTACGATACCATTTGTTCCATGATAAAGAGGAGTGCTGACCCGGCGGTGCTTGCGGTTGTAGCTTTCCAGTGTTTTTTGCGAGGAAAAATCACATCCGGCGGAAAGGGCTGATCTAATTTCGCTGGCAAGCGTATGAGCGCCGCGCAGACCAAGGTTGAATCCGTGCGCGGTAACCGGGTGCATCCCGACGGCGGCATCGCCCACAAGGGCAAACCTTTCCGCGCAAAATCTTTTGGCGAAGGTTGCAACTAGAGGGTAAGGGAAAAGCTTGCTGGTAAGATTCATCTTGCCAAAACGGTTATCAGTTCGACGTTCAATATCTGCAGAAAAAGCGTGCTTGCTCATGCCAATAACTTTGGCGCTTTCCTCCGACCCCAGAGTAATGACGATGGAAGCCTGGCTGTTATTCAGCGGCAAAACGGCCAGCGTCCGGTCGAAATGGAAACATTCATAGGCGGTATAGTGATGCGGCGATTCCACATGCATGGTACAGACAATACAGGTGCGTCCAAAATCCAGCATGGAAACAGGAACTCCCATCATGCGCCGTGACGCTGAAAAGCGGCTGTCGGCGGCGATAACAAGCCGAGATTCCAGACACTTTCCGTCTTCAAGAATGATTTGGCCCTTTTCGTTATCGGTCTCCACTTTCAAAACTTCGCTCTTTGTTAAAAGATGAACATTTTTAAAATTTTTCAGTGATTCATAGGCTGCTTTTCTGATCCTGTGATTTGAAATCATGAAACCCAGCGCGTCCTCATTGGCTTCATGGTGATCAAAACTAAGCGCATACGGGGATCGTCCGTTCAGAACTTTTGCAGCCTTGATACCCGATATATGTTCGTCGGGGATCAAATCCCATATGCCTAGCTCCTGCATGATTTTGCGCGAAAGATGCGTAAGAGCGATCTCGCGGCCATCGTAAGGCGGATCGGCCAATACCGACTCAGGCTGCTTTTCAATGACCCCGATGCAAAGACCCGTTTTGGCCATGTCTCTAGCGAAGCAAAGTCCCGCCGGCCCTGCGCCGATTACAAGAATGTCGTATTTCATGTTTTCGTACCGTATGCTGTAAACAAAGTCCTACAATAAAAGCGCCGGGCAGGCCAGAACTTGACCCGGATCAATGTCGCAGGAAAAAAGACGATGAATGTTATCGAGATGATTTCGTATAAAAAAGCAAAACAGATCGTGCAAAATGCCGGGCAGCGATATAGCTGTAAAACGGAAACGATTAATTTGCGCAAGGCAGCCGGGCGAGTGTGCGCAAAAAATCTGCGTGCGCCCCTGGATATCCAGCCTTTCGATAATTCAGCGATGGATGGGTTTGCCGTGCGTCTTGGAGATTTGAAAGATGGCGGCGGGGTTTTGCGAAAATGCGGCATCGTCGCGGCGGGCGATTCTGTGCCTGAAAAAAATATTGAAACGGGGACGTGTGTTCAGATCATGACCGGCGCGCCCTTGCCGCCCGGCGCGCAGGCTGTTGTGCCCGTAGAAAACGTAAAAATCGACGGCGATAATATTCTGTTCGCGGCGCGGCCCGATCCGGGTGCGAACATCCGCAAGGCTGGCGAGGATTTCAAAAAAGGCGCGGACGTTCTTAAAGCCGGACAAATAATCCATCCGCAACACGTCATGCCGCTGGCGGCGCTCGGTATTGGCGCGATCGAAGTTTTTAAAAAGCCGCGCGCAGCCTTTGTTTCCACCGGACGCGAATTGGTTGACGATCTTTCCCAGGATTTAAAACCCGGTCAGATTTACAATTCCAACGGGCCTTATGCTCTGGCAGCGCTGGAGTCTATAGGCGTTGATTGCGTGTCCGTGCAAACTGTTGCCGATGACCCGGCGCAATTTGAATTGGCATTGAAAAATCTCAAGACTCAGGATGTTGATATTATTATTTCCAGCGGCGCGGTGTCCGCGGGCGCGTTTGACTTCGTGCGCGCAGCGCTTGAGAAAATCGGGGCGGAGATTTTGTTTCACAAGGTGAAAATAAAACCCGGCAAGCCAAACCTCTTTGCCCGGCTACCGAACGGGGCACTTTATTTCGGGCTGCCGGGAAATCCGGTGGCGACGGCAGCAGGTCTACGCTTTTTTGTGCAGCCCTGTTTGCGCGCTATGATGGGGATGAAGGAAGAAAAGCCTGTGCGCGGGATTGCCGCCGGAAATTTTAAAAAACGTCCAGGCCTGAAAATGTTTTTAAAGGCACGTGCGGAAAGCCAGGAAGACGGAACGCTCGCTGCTCATCTGCTCGAAGGGCAGGAGTCCTTTATGGTCAGCCCATTTCTGCACATGAATTTCTGGGCCGTGGCATCGGAAGACAGCGAGGAAATCAAAGCGGGCGATATTATGGATTTGTATCCGCTGTGCCCTCATGGCTGGGCTCTCTAATGGCAGGCTTCCTTGTACAAGGGGCAGTGTGGGCATTCTTCCTTGTCTGAGATGGTGCAGGTATGTGCCGTATCAAGGTCGCAGAAATGGCACAAGGAATAGGCATCCTTCAGGGTAATTTTTTCCCCTTCGATATCGACGCCCATTTTCCTGATTTGCGCCAGGGCGCGTGAAAATGTCTCTGGTGTGATGCCGAGATGGTTGGCAATGGTCGATTTTTTAAAGGGCAACTCGAATTCCATGGTATCGGGGCCGTGCTCAAGATGTTTTTGCAGGAAGTAATAGCCCACGCGCTGCACCGGTGTCTTGATCGACATGGAGTCGATCTGGTGAATGGCGTTTTTGTAATGGCGCGTGACGATCCTGAGCAGGTTGTTGGAAAACTGGTGATTCTGTAGAACGAATTTTTTCACGAAATTAGCCGGGATCAGCACCAGGCGTGAATTCTCGGCGGCTTGCACAACAATGGGCGAAGGGCCGCCCATGAACAGCACGGCTTCCATGCAGGTATCGCCAGGCTCCAACATGCGGATCGTGGCTTCATCGCCATCGGGATTCGAGCGGAGTGTGCGGATTTTTCCCTCTACAACGTAATAAAGATAAGAAGGCTCATCCCCCTGCTGGACAAGAATCCGTCCGCTTTCAAAATTCTGTAGAACAGAGTTTTCAAGAATGTGCTGCAGGGCGTCTTCACTCAACCCTTGGAAAAGAGCGGGTTTCCCCTTCAATTCAGAGAATTTTTTTGACCATATAAGGTCGCTTTTCGTTATCACGCCGCTTTGCCTGTTCAAAAAAGAGGTAAAAACGCACTGTCTTGATTTGGATCAATTTCAATGCCGCCTAAGCATGACAAAAAACCCCAAATGGTCAAGGAGTTAACGGCATGAGCAAGCTCTTTTCGCAGGATTATGAAATACCAGGAATGCGCATATGGGCATAAAAACTGATCAAAACTTCGCCTTATCCCTCAGCACAATTGCCTTTACTGTCTGTTTTGCTGTCTGGACGATTTTCGCCATTATTGGTGTCCAGATCAAGCAGGACATGGGGTTGAACGATACGCAGTTCAGTCTTCTGATCGGCACGCCGATCCTGACGGGGTCGCTGGTTCGGCTTTTTTTCGGGATTTGGGCCGATCAATATGGTGGCCGTCCGATTTTCGCCGTTGTGATGCTGTCGTCGGCTTTTTTCACATGGTGCCTGACGTATGCCGATACATACGAAATGATGCTTTTAACGGCGTTAGGCGTCGGGATTTCAGGGGGCAGCTTCGTCGTTGGTATTGCCTATCTATCCAAATGGTACAGCAAAGAACGCCAGGGTACGGCGCTCGGCGTTTACGGCATGGGCAACATCGGTGCGGCGGTGACAAAGTTTGTTGCACCTTTTGTCATGGTCGCCTATGGCTGGCACGCGGTGGCACAAATCTGGGCGGCGGCTCTGGTCGTTATGGCAGTTCTGTTTTGGTTTTTGACAAAGGATGAGCCGCAGATCAAGGCTCAGAAAGAAACCAGGGCAGCACCCAAAACCATGCGGAATGCGCTTAGTCCTTTGAAAAAACTACAGGTCTGGCGGTTCTCTCTTTATTACTTTTTTGTTTTTGGAGGCTTCGTTGCTTTAGCGCTATGGCTGCCGCGTTATTATGTCGGCGTCTACGATATGGATATCAAGCAGGCAGGTATGCTCGCCGCTTCTTTCTCTGTAGCAGGTTCTCTGTTCCGTGCGATTGGCGGTTATTTGTCGGATAAATATGGCGCACGAACGGTGATGTACTGGACATTCTCGGTCTGCGTGGCTTGCTGTTTCATCCTCAGTTATCCCTCGACCGATTACACAGTTCACGGTATTCGCGAAAACATCTCTTTTAGCTTTTCCATCGGGTTTATTCCCTTCACGGTCGTGTTGTTTGTCCTCGGCTTTTTCATGGCGATGGGCAAGGCAGCGATCTACAAACACATTCCTGTTTATTATCCTGACAATGTTGGCTCGGTGGCGGGTATCGTCGGCCTAATCGGTGGGCTGGGTGGGTTTTTTCTGCCTCTTGCGTTCGGTATCATGAACGACCTGATCGGCGTATGGACGAGCTGTTTCATGCTTCTTTTTACCCTGGTTGCCATCGCGCTGGTCTGGATGCACCTGACCGTCGTGTGGATGGAGCGCAAGATGGAAAAATCAAAATATCTGCCCGAACTGCAAAAGGCATAGGAGAAAGACATGGCCAAAGACATTTTAAAATGGGATCCCGAGAACGAAGCGTTCTGGGAAAGCGAGGGAAAATCCGTAGCGTGGAAGACGTTGTGGATTTCCATCCCCTGCCTTTTGTGTGGTTTCGCCGTATGGATTTACTGGAGCGTCATTACCGTTCAGATGCTAAATCTCGGCTTTCCTTTTTCCAAAGGAAATCTGTTCACCCTTAATGCTATCGCCGGACTATCCGGTGCGACGTTGCGCATTCCATCCTCTTTCTTTATCCGCATATCCGGCGGCCGTAACACCATATTTTTCACGACAGTCTTGCTGATGATACCGGCGTTTTTGACCGGTCTTGCATTGCAGGATGTAAATACACCGCTGTGGATGTTTCAGCTTCTTGCGCTTCTATGCGGTTTCGGCGGTGGAAATTTCGCGGCCTCCATGTCAAATATCAGCTTTTTCTTTCCCAAGAAGATGCAGGGACTCTCGCTGGGTCTGAACGCAGGTCTCGGGAATTTCGGCGTAACGGCGACGCAGATACTGATCCCGTTTGTCATGACGCTCGGCCTGTTTGGCGGCGATTCCATGATACTTAAAATCGATTCCGGAACGCTGATTGGAAAAATTCCGGCAGGATCGGAGACGTGGATTCAAAACTCCGGGTTCGTCTGGTTTTCTATCCTAATTCCCTTGGCTCTTTTGTCGTGGGTCATGATCAGTAATATCAGGGCAGCGCATGTATCGCCCGATATCGGCGGACCCGTATCTTCGTTCTTTAAAATCTCCGTGATGCTTTTGGTCGGGCTTCTGACTTCTGTGGGTGGTTTGTGGCTGATTCTACCGGAAAGCGCCAACGGTTCAGGCATGAACATCAGCAAGTGGCTTGTCCTGCCCGCCGTGATCGCGGCGACGGTGGGCGTTCTGGCCATCCTGCCGGGCCTCAGCCAGCGTGTGCGGGCGCAGTACAAAATTTTCAGTCACCCGCATACCTGGATCATGACGGTCATTTACACAATGACCTTCGGATCGTTCATCGGTTATTCGGCGGCCTTGCCGTTGTCCATTAAGGTCATTTTTGGCTTTCAGCACGTGACGGGACCGGACGGCGTTCTGACCCATACGCTGGCCAATCCGAACGGTCCTGGTGCTTTAACTTACGCCTGGATCGGACCGTTCATCGGCGCGGTTATTCGCCCCATCGGTGGCTGGCTCGCGGACAAGCTCGGTGGCGCATTCGTGACGCAAATATGCTCCATCGTAATGGTGGCAGGCGCCTTGGGCGCGGCGCACTACATGCAGGCGGCCTATGCATCACCGACGCCTGAGGTGTTTTTTACACCGTTCTTCCTCACCTTCATGCTGCTATTCTTGGCGGCGGGGATCGGCAACGGCTCGACTTTCCGCACTATCGCGGTTGTCTTCGACCGCCAGCAGGCCGGGCCGGTTCTGGGCTGGACCTCGGCGGTGGCGGCTTACGGCGCGTTCATCATTCCCATCGTCTTTGGTGAACAAATTGAAAAAGGCTTTCCGCAGACGGCGCTTTACGGCTTTGCGGCCTTTTATGCGGTCTGCCTTGTCCTGAACTGGTGGGCGTATTTGCGTCCCGGCGCGAAGTATAAAAATCCTTAAGGAAAAAACCATGAGCTATTTCATCGACCGCATTTCCTACTTCGCCCAGAACCGCGAGAGTTTTTCTAACGGCCACGGCGTGACGACCGAAGAAAACCGGGCATGGGAGGAAGCTTATCGCGGACGCTGGGCGCACGATAAAATCGTGCGCTCGACGCACGGGGTGAATTGCACTGGGTCCTGCTCGTGGAAAATTTACGTCAAGAATGGCCTGATTACGTGGGAGACCCAGCAAACGGATTATCCACGTACGCGGCCCGATCTTCCTAACCACGAGCCGCGCGGTTGTTCACGGGGCGCGAGCTATAGCTGGTATATCTATTCAGCCAACCGCCTTAAATATCCAATGATCCGCAAGCGTCTCTTGAAGATGTGGCGGAATATGAAGGCACAGCACAACAGCGATCCTGTTAAAAGCTGGGCCGCGATTCAGGCCGATCCGGTCTTACGCTCCGAATATCAAAAAGTGCGCGGCCGCGGCGGGTTTGTGCGTGCCGAATGGGATGAAGTAAATGAGATCATCGCGGCGGCGAATATTTATACTATTAAAAAGCATGGGCCCGACCGTGTTATCGGTTTTTCGCCGATCCCGGCGATGTCCATGATTTCCTATGCCGCAGGCTCGCGTTATCTGTCGTTGATCGGCGGCGTATGTATGAGTTTTTACGACTGGTATTGTGACCTGCCGCCAGCCAGTCCCCAAACATGGGGCGAGCAGACCGACGTGCCGGAAAGCGCCGACTGGTATAATTCTGGTTTTATTATCATGTGGGGTTCAAATGTGCCGCAAACTCGCACGCCCGACGCGCATTTCATGACCGAGGCGCGTTATCGTGGCACACAAATCGTCACTATCACGCCCGATTATTCCGAGGCTTCTAAATTTGGCGATGTATGGCTCCACCCACGCCAGGGAACGGACGCCGCCGTTGGTATGGCGATGGGGCATGTGATTTTAAAAGAATTTCATCTTGAAAATACATCGGAATATTTCGACGAGTACACGCGAAATTATTCCGATTTTCCTTTCCTTGTAAAGCTGGAAGAACGTGATGGTCGTTATGTTCCGGGTCGCATGGTGCGGGCTTCGGATTTCAAAGACTCACTGGACGAGAAAACAAACCCCGAGTGGAAAACCGTTTGTATCGATGAGAATACAGGGGATGTTACCGTTCCAACCGGCTCGATCGGCTTCCGTTGGGGCGATGATGGAAAATGGAATATCGTTCCGACAGATTCCAAAACCGGCAAAAAAATCCGACCGCAGAAAACCTTGCTCGGAAAGCACGATGCCATTTTGAACGTTAGCTTCCCGTATTTCGGAGGGCAAGATCACGAGCACGGCTATTTCAAGCCCAACGCACAGGAAGAAATTCTGGATCGCAATATCCCGGTGAAATATCTCGATCTGAACGGGGAAAAGGTTCCCGTCGCCTGCGTTTTTGATCTTCTGTGCGCCAATTACGGCATTGCGCGTGAGGGCCTTGGCGGCGATCACGTAGCCTCCAGCTACGATCAGAACATCCCCTATACGCCAAAATGGCAGGAAAGCATCACCGGAACTCCGGCAGCGCAGATCATACAGGTCGCGCGTGCGTTTGCACAAAATGCCGATGTTACCAAAGGTAAATCGATGATCATCATCGGTGCTGCGATGAATCACTGGTACCACATGGATATGAATTACCGCGCCGCTATCAATATGCTGGTGTTCTGCGGCTGTATCGGCCAGTCAGGTGGGGGATGGTCGCATTATGTGGGTCAGGAAAAATTGCGCCCGCAAACCGGCTGGACGCCGCTGGCCTTCGCGCTGGACTGGAGCCGTCCGCCGCGCCAGCAAAACTCCACGTCGTTCTTCTATGCGCACACGGATCAGTGGCGCTACGAAACTCTGGCCGTCAGCTCCATTCTCTCTCCATTGGCCGATAAGAAAAAATGGAAAGGTTCTCTCATCGATTGCAATATCCGCGCTGAACGCATGGGCTGGCTGCCGTCCGCGCCGCAATTGCAGGAAAATCCGATTGAACTGGTGAAGCAGGCCGAGGATAAAGGCAAGGATCCTGTTGATTACGTTGTGGAGCGCCTGAAATCCGGTGATCTCCGTATGTCGTGCGAAGATCCGGATCATCAGGACAACTGGCCAAGAAATTTATTTGTCTGGCGCTCGAATATTCTGGGGTCAAGCGGCAAGGGCCATGAATATTTTCTTAAGCATTTCCTCGGCACCCAACACGGCGTGCAGGGTAAAGATCTGGGTGCGGAAGGCAAGCGCGACGCCAGCGAAGTCGTCTGGCACGACAAGGCGCCGGAAGGAAAGCTCGATCTGGTGGTCACGCTGGATTTCCGCATGTCCACGACCT
Source organism: Micavibrio sp. UBA7657 (assembly GCA_002483465.1). Taxonomy (GTDB): domain Bacteria; phylum Pseudomonadota; class Alphaproteobacteria; order Micavibrionales; family Micavibrionaceae; genus UBA7657. Next base: position 19,660 of record DLHX01000015.1, read on the forward strand.
GCATGTATTCCGATATCGTGCTACCTACAGCCAGCTGGTATGAGAAAAACGACCTCAACACCTCGGACATGCATCCGTTCATTCACCCTCTGTCGAAGGCCATCGATCCGGTTTGGCAAAGCCGCAGCGATTGGGAAATTTATAAGGGCATTGCCAAAAAATTCTCCGAACTTGCGCCTGGCAATCTCGGTGTGGAAAAAGAAATTGTTCTCACTCCTATCCAGCACGATACCCCGGGCGAATTGGCGCAACCCGATGTTAAGGAATGGCGTAAAGGTGAATGCGATTTGATTCCGGGCAAGACAGCGCCAGCTATGAAAGTGGTGGAGCGCAATTACCCCGCGACCTATGAGCGTTTTACAAGTCTTGGCCCGCTTCTGGAAAAACTCGGTAACGGCGGCAAGGGCATCGGCTGGAACACCGATCATGAGGTAAAATTCCTGAAAGCGCTCAACGGCGAGAAAAACGGACGTGCCAAAATCGAAACCGATATCGATGCCTGCGAGGTGGTTTTGTCGTTAGCCCCCGAAACAAATGGCGAGGTGGCTGTCAAGGCCTGGGCGGCACTCAGTAAAATCACGGGCCGCGACCACACACATCTGGCTAAGCCCAAGGAGGAAGAAAAAATTCGTTTCCGTGACATTCAGGCTCAACCACGCAAGATCATATCTTCTCCGACCTGGAGCGGGCTGGAATCTGAGCATGTTTGCTACAACGCCGGTTATACAAATGTGCATGAATTTATTCCGTGGCGCACGTTGACTGGCCGTCAGCAGCTTTATCAGGATCACCCGTGGATGATCGATTTCGGCGAAGGTCTTGTGTCCTACCGCCCGCCGATCAACACGAAGACGATTCAAAATATGATGGACAAGCACGACGATGGAACGCCTACGGTGCTGCTCAATTTCATTACCCCGCACCAGAAATGGGGTATTCACTCGACCTATTCCGACAACTTACACATGCTAACTCTGTCACGTGGCGGGCCGATCGTCTGGATGAGTGAAACTGATGCCGGAAAAGTCGGCGTCAAGGATAACGACTGGGTGGAAGTGTTCAACACAAACGGCGCCATCATGGCGCGGGCCGTGGTATCGCAACGGGTGAACGAAGGTATGCTCCTGATGTACCACGCGCAGGAAAAAATCGTCAACACGCCAGGCAGTAAAATTACCAATGCGCGGGGCGGCATTCACAACTCGGTTACGCGGGCGACCGTGAAGCCGACGCACATGATCGGCGGCTATGCGCAGCTTTCCTACGGGTTCAATTATTACGGCACAGTCGGATCCAATCGCGATGAATTCGTGATTGTTCGAAAAATCGAAGACCAGAATATCAACTGGATGGAAGAGACAGCGCAAACGGAGGCCGCAGAATGAAAATACGGGCGCAAATCGGCATGGTGCTGAATCTCGATAAATGCATCGGTTGTCACACTTGTTCCGTGACGTGTAAAAATGTCTGGACGTCGCGGGAAGGCGTGGAATACGCCTGGTTTAACAACGTCGAAACCAAGCCGGGCGTGGGTTATCCGAAGGATTGGGAAAACCAGGATAAATGGAACGGCGGTTGGGCCCGCGGCAAGAACGGCAAAATTCATCCGAAACAAGGAGGGCGCTGGCGTATTTTGTCAAAAATTTTTGGCAATCCCGATCTGCCGGAGATCGACGATTATTACGAGCCCTTCACGTTTGACTACGACCATCTGCAAAAGGCGCCGGAGTCGAAAACCATGCCGACCGCGCGGCCGCGCTCTCTGATTACGGGTGAGCGGATGGAGAAAATCCACTGGGGCCCGAACTGGGAGGAAATTCTCGGCACCGAATTCGAGCATCGCCGCAAGGACTACAATTTCAAGGACATCGAAGAAGAGATGTACGGCCAGTTCGAAAACACCTTCATGATGTATCTGCCGCGCCTGTGCGAACACTGCCTCAACCCCACCTGCGTGGCGTCCTGCCCGTCAGGATCGATTTACAAGCGCGAGGAGGACGGCATCGTTCTGGTCGATCAGGATAAATGCCGCGGCTGGCGGATGTGCATCTCGGGCTGCCCGTATAAGAAAATTTACTATAACTGGAAATCCGGCAAGGCGGAGAAATGCACGTTTTGCTATCCTCGCATCGAAAATGGCGAGCCGACGGTATGCTCGGAGACCTGCGTTGGGCGCATTCGCTATCTTGGCGTTGTGCTCTATGACGCCGATCGCATTGAGGAAGCGGCCAGCGTCGAAAATTCAGAAGATTTATATGAGGCGCAGCTTGGCATTTTCCTCAACCCGCATGACCCGGAAGTGATTAAACAGGCGCGGAAGGACGGCATCCCTGAAAACTGGATCGAAGGCGCGCAAGCCTCGCCCGTCTATAAAATGGCGATGGAGTGGAAAGTGGCCTTCCCGCTGCACCCAGAATACAGAACCTTGCCGATGGTGTGGTATATCCCGCCACTCTCGCCGGTGCAGGCCGCAGCACAAGCTGGAAAAATCGCCACCAAGGACGGCATCATGCCCGATCTCGACGATATGCGCATTCCGGTGAAATACCTCGCCAATCTCTTGACTGGCGGCAAGGAAGCGCCGGTGCGGCTCGGCCTGAAACGCATGATGGCGATGCGCCATTACATGCGCGGCAAGTTGATCGAGGGGCAGGATAATTCCGCGATCCTTAACGATGTCGATCTCTCGCCCGAAATGGTCGAGGACATGTACAAGATCATGGCGATCGCCAATTACGAAGACCGCTATGTCATCCCGACCGGCCACCGCGAGGAAACGCTGGATGCTTACGGCGAAAGCGGCGCGTGCGGGTTTAGTTTCGGCAACGGGTGTTTCACCCATTCCAACAGCGAGACCGATCTGTTTGAAAGCGCGAAAAGCTGGCGTGGGCGTAGTGCCTCGGGCAAGGACAACCGCGTCAATACGATTTTCCAGCGCGACCACGGCGCGGCCACCTCGATGCACAAAAGCGGCTGCGGCACGGGCGGTTGTGGCGGCGGCGGGTGCGGTGGCGGCGCGAGCAAGGGAGGATGCGGATGAGACAGGAACAAACAATGAAAACGCTCAAGGTCTTGGGTTTTCTTCTGTCGTATCCGTCAGTACAAACACTTGAAGTTTTTCCCGAATGCCGGGATATTTTGCGGCAGGAAAAATGGCTTTCTGATGAGTCTTTGCGCAAATTGAACCGCCTCATGGAATGGATGGAGGGGCAGGATTTTCTTGATTTGCAGGAAGAATATGTTGCGCTGTTCGACCGCACGCCGTCTTTAAGCTTGCACATGTTCGAGCATGTGCATGGCGATTCTCGGGATCGCGGCCAGGCCCTGGTTGATCTTGCCAATGTTTACAAGGAGGCTGGCTTGATGATCGCCACGGAAGAAATGCCAGATTATCTACCGTTGTTTCTGGAGTACCTGTCTTCCTTGTCGCCGGAACAGGCCTGGGAAAATATGGACGGCGCCATCAACGTGGTAGCGGCGATCGGCGAGCGCCTGAAAAACCGAGAATCATTTTATGCCGGTGTTTTTGAAGCGCTGTCCGAGGCCGCGCAGCGCCAGCCGGACGCCAGGTTCGTCGCAAAAGCTCTGGAGAAAAACTCCGGCAAAGCCCGTTCTTTCGAGGAGCTCGATGAAGAATGGAAAGAGCAATTCGCTTTCGACAACACCGCGCAAACAACCGGGCAGGACGGCTGCCCGAAAGCCGAAGAAATGCTGGCGCGCATGAATCTTCCTAAGGAGACTCGGTCATGAATTTCTTCCTGTTTCAGATTTTTCCCTATATCGCGATTGCATCGTTCATTGGCGGCAGCATCCTGCGTTTTGATCGTGATCCTTATTCATGGCGCAGCAAATCGAGCCAGTTGTTGCGCCGTAAGCAATTGATTCTCGGCAGCGTGCTGTTTCATCTAGGCATCCTGATCGTTTTGGCTGGGCATGCGGTCGGCTTACTGACCCCGATTTTTATTTTTGATGCCATCGGCATTTCGCACGGCGCGAAGCAAATTTTGGCCATGACTGCGGGCGGTATAGCCGGATTCTTCTGCCTGATTGGCCTCCTGATGCTTCTTCACCGTCGTTTATTCGATCCACGCATCCGGGCGACTAGTTCCTTCTCGGATATCGCCGTGCTTGTTTTGTTGCTGGCGCAGCTTTTGCTTGGACTTTACAGCATCACGGAATCGATGAAACATCTGGATGGGCATGTGATGGTTCAATTCATGGAATGGGCGCAGCATATAGCCACCTTCCGCAATGGCGCGCATGAATTTATTGCCGACGTGGCGCTCGTCTTTAAGCTGCATATCACGCTGGGACTGCTGATTTTATTTGTCTGGCCGTTCACAAGGCTTGTGCATGCGTTCAGTGCGCCGTTCGGATTCGTATGGCGCCCCTATCAGGTCGTGCGGAAGCGGGAAAGATGATGAGTAATATTGTTCCCGGCGTAAATGTTAACGGTATTAAAATTACACCCGAGCAGATCGGTGCCGAGGTGCAGTATCATCCGGCGAAGACCCTGCCTGACGCCAAATACCAAGCCATGCAGGCGCTTGTCATACGTGAACTGCTCATTCAGAAGGCGGCATCTCTGGGGTTTTTCGCCCGGGAGGAAGTCGCAAAAAATCCTGACCAGATTATCGACGATTTATTGGCCAGTGAAATTTCCGTTCCAGATCCTGATGAGCAAACCTGCAGAAGCTATTACGAGAACAATAAAAATCGTTTCTACACTTCTCCGCTTTTCGAAGTATCGCACATTCTTTATCTCGCACCACCGGAAGACGATGATGCGCGAGCGAAAGCCAAAACAAAGGCAGAGGGCGCTCTTGTGCGAATAAAAACCCAACCAAAATTATTTGAGTCCATTGCAAAAGAAGAATCTGGATGTTCTTCAGCCAAAGATGGCGGGAGCCTTGGCCAAATCAGCAAAAGCCAGACTCTTCCCGCATTCGAGTCTGCGCTGATGGGCATGAGAGAAGGGGAAATATCGGCGGAACCTGTAGCGACGGAAGTCGGGTATCACATTATAAAAGTTCGCGAGCGCGCGGAAGGGAAGCAATTGCCGTTTGAGTCCGTCAGGGACTGGGTTGCCGATTTTTTGAAAAGCCAGAGCTGGCAACGCGCCTTTAGTCAGTATGTCCAGATTCTTGCCGGGGAAGCGAAAATCAGCGGTTTTCGACTCAAGCAAGCCGATACACCATTGGTACAATAATGCATGTCTGCAGTCCGGGCTTCATACCATCTGCTTGAAAAATATGACCGGCCGGTGCCGCGATATACCAGCTTTCCTACAGCGGCGCATTTTAATCATGATATACCCCAAAGCTATCACGCGCATCTTTTATCCAGTCTGAATCCTGCGAAAAGCATTTCTTTATATATACACATACCATTCTGCCGTTATCTTTGTCATTACTGTGGATGTCACACCAAGGCAGTCAGCAGTGATCAGCCCGTGCAGACGTATCTTTTATATCTTCACCGGGAAATCACGAAAGTGGGAGAAACACTGTCATGCAGGCCACACGTTTCCCACATTCATTTTGGCGGAGGAACGCCGAATATAATCGGAGCAGGGAATATAAAAATCCTGATTGAAAAACTAGGCGTATATTTTGAGATTGATAAAAATACACAAATTGATATTGAAATAGATCCGCGTTTGCTTAATCCTGAGACAATTAATGATTTGTCCATTATAGGTATAAATCGCGTTAGCCTGGGAATGCAGGATTTTAATCCGGATGTTCAAAATGCGGTCAATCGTATCCAGCCTTTTGAGAAAGCGCAGGAGGATGTTCTGGCTTTGCGCGAAGCGGGTATCCGCAATATCAACTTCGATATGATGATAGGCCTGCCTTTGCAGACACGAGAAAATATTCAACTGAATGCGGAGCGGGCGATATCGCTTTCGCCGGACAGACTGGCTGTGTTTGCATACGCCCATGTGCCCTGGATGAAAAAGCACCAGAAATTACTTGAAAAATATCCGATACCGGGAACGCGCGAACGCCATGATATGAACGGCATTATGGCGGACAGCCTTTTGAATGCAGGTTATGAGGCCATCGGCATAGATCATTTTGCCCATGAAAACGATCCTCTGTTCAAGGCGAAGAAAACGGGAGCGCTGCACAGGAATTTTCAGGGGTATACTTGCGACCAGGCTGAGACGATTATTGGATTGGGCATATCGTCAATCAGCAGTTTTAAAGGCGCTTTCGTACAAAATACTACGGATCCCAAAGAATACAGGGACTCATTGAAAGAGAATCTTTTTCCCATTAGGCGGGGCCGGGTTCTCACCGATGATGATCTTCAAAGAAGCAGAATTATTGAGCAGATTATGTGCTATTTCGAAACAAAATTGGAGGATGTTGAAAATCCTGACTATAATCTGACGCAACTGGACGAATTAAAAAGAGATAAAATCATCCGGTTTGACGGTGACCAGCTGGTTGTCACAGAAGAGGGAAAATCTTTTGCCAGGGTCGTCGCCTCCTGCTTTGATCCCTACTACAAATTGGAAGAAGGACGTCATGCTCGCGCTGTTTGAACATCCCTTCCTTGGTCGTGGTTTTCGTCCGTTCTTCCTGATGGGCGCTCTTTACAGCGTCATAAGCCTGTTGAGCTGGGCCGGGTTTTATGCCGGTTACATTACGCCCTCCCCGATTCTATTGGATTTCATTTCTTGGCATGCTCATGAATTGATTTATGGTTTTACCATCGCCATAGTCGCCGGATTTTTATTGACGGCTGTTGCGAACTGGACCGGTGGCGCGCCGGCAAGGCAAATCCATTTGACAGGATTATGCTTCCTCTGGCTGGCAGGCCGCGTTGTCATGAATTTTGATCTAGGTTTTCCCTTATGGCTTATTTATGCCATTGAGGCGGCATTCATCCCGGCGCTTGCTATCAGCCTCTCTATCCCGTTGCTCAAAAGCTGGAGCAAGAGGAATTTTGTATTTATCGGCTTGTTGTCGGTACTTTTCGCGTGTGACGTCATTTTTCTTCTCAGTGAAAATCGTACCCCTCTTTATGTTGCGCTGTTCATGATCGTGATTATGATCTCTCTGATCGGGGGAAGGGTTATTCCTGCTTTTACCGTGGGCGCGCTTAGGCAAAAGGGAAAAAAGCTGTACCAGACAGACCAGAGAAAAATGGATGTTGCGGCTGTTCTTTCTCTGGCTGCCTTAGCGCTTATTCTAGTTTCTTTCGGTTCGGCCAATGCTGTTTTTGGCGTTATAGCGATTGTTTCCGCAGCCATACATGCGTTGCGGATGCGCCATTATCATACACGCCATATTTTCCATGACCCGATGTTGTGGATATTGCAGGCCGGTTATCTATGGCTTGTTGTTGGATTATTGTTGCTGGGTTTATCCGGCTTTGGCTTTGTGCCGTTTTCCGCCGCTCTGCATGCGCTGACAGCAGGCGCTATAGGTTCCATGACGCTCGGCATGATGTGCCGCGTGACACTGGGGCATACAGGGAGAAATATAACAGCTTCTCCCCTGACGGCACTTTCTTTTGCTTTGATGATTTTTGCGGGTGTAATGCGAGTGTTTGGCTCTCTGCTTTTTCCTCAATATACGCTTTTTTGGATCATCGCTTCCGCTTGCATGTGGTCTGCCAATTTTGGTTTTTATATTCTTACTTACCTGCCTATGCTTTGGCAGCCGAGGCCGGACGGCACGCCGGCCTGAACAGAAAAGTCAGGTGGCGCCGGATCTTCATCTTTTTGATGCAGTACAGGCAAGGATTGGCTCTGGTGGCACCGTAATTGTCATCAAGCAGGGCAGGACAATTCAGGCAGTCTTCCCGATCTGCGCAAAGATGCGCCTGTTTTAATAGGAGATGTCCTTTGACAACAATATGACGGTTTATAAAACTATCGCCTGAAATTTCAGAAGAGTCCTGTACGATGCAGGCTCCCGATAAAACAGCATTCCCCCGTACGCAAGCATGATCTCTGACAATGGAAAAGCCGGATATTTGAGCGTAGTCTGTTACAAGAACATCATCTTTAACCGTGGCGTTTCCAAATATCTGCGCGTTTTTTCCAATATAAGCCGTATCCTCGACATACGCTGAATTTGCAACCCAGCCGTTGCCGAAAGGATGGTGATGGGCCGGAACGCGTCCGTTGCCGTCCCCAAAATCATGAAGAGTAATAGAATCGCTTTTTCTATCATGCATGGCGCGCCTCCCTGAGAGAGCCTGCACAGTTTTTTTATGTTCTACGAATGATTGGACTCTATCACAAAATGTGAGGGAGCGCAAAAAGCGTAATCAACAGGGAATGTCTTTGAAGTCGACTTCGCAGAACTCGGCCAGGGCTTTGGGGTTGCTTATGGTGACAGAGCGCCCGTCAGCCTCAACGCCGTAAGGCGTTAGTTTGGTTAAAGCCCGCGAGAATGTTTCCGCCTTGATATTCAGGCGCCTCGAAATAATCAATTTATCATAGGGCAAATGGACGGTCAGAGAGCCTTCTTTGGTGCCAGGCTCCTTTTGGCAAAAACGCAGCAGAAAAGCGCCTATCCGTTGCGGTGCGGTGCGGTTGGTCACTTGTTCAAGCTGTTGCACCAGATAATGCTGTCGCGCAGCAATAGCGCCCAGCATCCGTAACGCAAAACGACTATCTTCTTCGATTTTTTTGATAAAATAGTTTCGCGGTATTTCTACCAGTTCCACATCTTCAACGGCCTGGGCGTTAACAGGATACATCTTCCGGTCGCTGAATACAGCTGCTTCGGCGAAGGATTCGCCGGGACCAAAAACATGGATGATCGTTTCTTCGCCATCCTTGGATATCCTATAGAGCTTAATCCAGCCTTTTTGAATGATAAAAAAGGCATTGGCTTCGTCGCCCATGGCGAATAATTCTCGCGCTTTATCCAGCTTTCTCTGGCGGCAATGCGCCGCGAGCGATTCCGCAGTTTCGTTCTCAATGCTCTGGAACAGGGGCGACTGCCGTATAGTTCTAACAATACCCAATTTTCTACCTTTTTTTGTGATTTTAGCTGGTCTTGATTTAGATCAAGTCCGGCATTGCCGCCTTCTATCATACTGAAGATATAAGTGATTGCCATGGCTTTATCGTCAGGCAGCTCCGAGCCTTTGCAGCCTAAGTCCCTAACGGATATGGCGCATCTGGCCGGGGTCGTATGTGGAAACGCTACGGCCTCCCGTCTTTGGAAAGGAGTCAAAGTGAGCGTACAAACCGAACTGGCGGACTCTTTTGGCCGCCGTTTTCCTTATTTGCGGCTGTCTGTTACGGACATCTGTAATTTTCGCTGTTCTTATTGCCTGCCGGACGGATATAAGAAATCCGGTTGCGAATCTTTTCTGTCACGTGAAGAAATTCTGCGCATGGTTCGGGCTTTTGCGGGACTGGGCGTCTGGAAAATCCGCCTGACAGGCGGTGAGCCGACGGTCCGGGAGGATTTTATTGATATAGCAAAATCCATTGCAGAAATTCCCGGCGTAAGCAGATTGGTATTTACCACCAATGGCTACCGCCTGCCGGAGCGGGCACAGGATTATTATAATGCAGGCCTGCGCGCGATTAATATCAGCATCGATTCCCTTCGCCCCGATCAGTTTAAAAAAATTACCGGACACGACCGTCTGGATGAAATTCTGGATGGGGTACAGGCGTCCTTTGATGCAGGATTTGATGCAGTCAAGATCAACACAGTTTTGCTTAAAGGGCTTAATGACGGCGAACTTGATTACTTTATTGATTATGTGGCGAACAAGCCGCTGTCACTACGCTTTATTGAACTTATGCGCACGGGCGGCAATCAGGATTATTTCAAAGCGCACCATCTTTCCGGCGAGGCTGTAACCGAAAGATTGCTGGCGCGCGGCTGGAGCATCCTGCCGCGCAAGGAAGGAGCTGGTCCCGCCGTTGAGTTTGAACATCCTGAAAGCTTAGGCCGTATCGGGCTGATTGCGCCCTATTCAAAGGATTTTTGTAAAACCTGCAACCGCCTGCGCGTTTCCGCAAAGGGCGCACTGCACCTGTGTCTGTTCGGCGAGGGCGGGTATTCGCTCCGGAATTACCTGCAGCAGGATGACCAGATAGAAGAACTTCAGGAAAAAATTCTGCAGCTTATGAATTTCAAGCGTGAAACGCACTTTTTACATCAGGGAGACAGCGGCGCTACGCCGCATCTGGCATCGATAGGAGGATAAAACATGAGCAAAACGAAACAAATCATTGAATTTCCGCCGGCAGCAAGCCCGCATTTCAAAATGATTGATGTCGGTCGTAAGCGACCCACACGCAGGCGCGCCATCGCCGCCGGGACGATCACTATGAACGCCGAGGCTTTTGAAAAAGTAAAAAGCGGAACACTACCAAAAGGAAATGTCCTGGCCTTGGCTGAAGCCGCCGGAATTACGGGCGCAAAGAAAACACCGGACCTGATCCCGATGTGCCATACCCTGCCGCTGGACCAAGTCACGGTTCATTGTGCCTTAAATGATCGGGAAAACAGCATTACCGTCTATTGCCAAGCCGCCGCATTTGCAAAAACAGGTGTGGAGATGGAGGCCTTGGCAGGTGCAAGCGCCGCGCTGCTGACCATATGGGACCTGACAAAAGGCGTGGACCCGGCTTTGCGGATCGGGGACGTCAAACTGTTGGTCAAAACCGGGGGCAAAAGCGGCATCTGGGTCCATCCAGAGGGCATTCCCGACTGGTTAGCCAAGCAGCTTCCCGATACTGAAAGTCTTAAGGGTAAGAAAGCAGCCGTGCTTGTGATGAGTGACCGCGCATTCCAGGGAGAGTATCAGGACAAATCTGGTCCTGTTTTAGTGGAGCTTCTAAAAAAAGCAGGGGCGGAGATGGTGGAGTACAAAATAATCCTTGATGATACGCGTGAAATCGCGGAAAGCATCCGCGCTATTTGCCGTACGCATAAACCCGATATTTTGATTGCATCTGGAGGCACCGGGCCTGGGCCGCGGGATGTAACGCCGGATGTGCTGAAAGGAATCAGCGACCGGGTTCTTGAGGGACTTGGCGACCTGCTGCGTAGCGAAAGCCTCCATTTTACCGACACGGCTTGGCTATCACGGATGACGGCCGTCATGGTGGGCTCCACGCTTGTTATCGCGTTTCCCGGAAGCCCGAAAGCGGTGAAAGAGTGCTGGGACATTATCGAGCCGTTTCTGGCCGATGCTCTCGATAAAATTTCGAAACAAGGATTTGCACGATGACTGAAATTGCCATTCATATAAAACTGTTCGGAGCCTTCCGGAAATTTGGAGATGCGCTTGATTTTTCTGTTCCCGCAGGCAGTACGGTTGCGGCAATCAAAAAAGTTATGAGCGAGTTTATAAAAGGCAAGGAGTCAACGCTGGTTTTTGATTCGGTCCTTGCGAATGACAATGCTGTATTGCCAGATAATTATATTTTTGAGGCGAATGCCAAGCTCTGCATTCTGCCTCCAGTATGCGGAGGATGATCATGATTCAATCGATTCATACCAGCGTGTCTTCAAATTTTCTGAATATTCAGAATGCTTATGACTTTGTATCGGACCCGGCGCATGGCGCGGTTGATCTGTTCATCGGCGCAGTTCGTAATCATCATGAGGGCAAGCCCGTAACAGGCATTACATACGATATTCATGATGAATTGGCGGTAAAGGAATTTCAGGAAATTTGCATGGAAGCGCAAAATATCTGGGAAGGAATAAAAATTTATCTTTCTCACTATAAAGGCAAGCTGGATGTTGGCGGCATTAGCGTGATCATCGCTGTCAGCGCCGCGCATCGGACCGAGGCCTTTGAAGCGTGCCGCTATATCATCGAGGAACTCAAAAAACGTGCGCCGGTCTGGAAGCAGGAGCATTATGAGCTTGGAAACAGCGAATGGCTGCCCGGCCACAGTCTGATGGCGAATGCGGCGCAACTGGAAGCGCGACTCTTGCAGGAGGATAAGAAGACACAAAAATCTTCCGGCGGGTGTGGAAACGGAGCGTGTGGCTGTGGCGGACGGAAATAATATAGCAGGCGTTGTTCTGGCGGGCGGGCGTTCTTCTCGCATGGGTCGCAATAAGGCTTTTCTTGAGTATAAGGGTGCGCCTCTTGTAAGTCACATGACCCGGATTTTGGAAGAGGCGGGGCTAAAGGATGTTTACGTCAGCGGCGATTTGGAAGGCTATCGCTGTATCCCGGATTCGACGCCTTATAATGGCCCTGCCCATGCCATATGCGACGTGATAAAATTTCTTCAGACGTATGACGGCGCGTTATTCGTGCCCGTGGATATGCCTTTTTTAACATCCGATATTTTACGCGCATTGCTATGCCAGCCGCGCGGTGCTTATTTTCAAAACTGCGCACTCCCGGCTTTTATAAAACAGCCATCCTGCGCTCCATCCGTTTCATCTGTCCACCAGCTTTTGCAGGAACTGGATATTACAGCGTTACCTCTGCCTGCGGAATTTAAGTCGTGCATGGGGAATTTTAACACACCAGAGGAATGGCAGGAGGCTGTACGCGCATGAAGGTCAAAATAGAAAATAAAAGTCTGCGGTTTAAAATCACGGAAGAAGAATTGATTGTTCTTATGGAGGGTCATTGCGTTCATGAGGAAATCGTGATCATGGACAAAACCCTGATTGTGGTCATTAATCCTCAAGGGCGGGGAACCGGTATAGAAGCGCGGCTGGTTCAGGATAAGAACGAAGCTTATTTGAATCTTCTTTTGCCAGCATCCAAAGTTCAGGAGCTGTCGGATATGGGCCGTAGCCGTGCCGGTTTGCAACAGCAGATGGAAAATCTTTCTATTACTCTTCAGGTCGACGTGCGCGCTGACAGCCGGAAAGCTGTCGCGCGATGATATGGCTACCACTTTCCTTTTTTATTACTGCCGCTCTCTATGCATCCGTCGGTTTCGCGGGCGGATCAACTTACAACGCTTTACTGGTTCTGGCGGGAACGGACTACCGTATACTGCCGACGATTGCGCTTTTCTGTAACCTGATTGTTGCGTGCGGAGGAACATACAGATTTGCGCGCGCTGGTCATGTCGAAATTGTGCGTATTGTCCCTTGGATTGTAACATCCGTACCGGCAGCATGGTTGGGCGGGTATCTTCACGTTTCTGAAACGGTGTTTGTCGGCCTTCTGGGCTTGTCTCTTTTGGCTGCCGGCCTGAAAATGTTCTTTAAAAAATCTGATGAAATTGTTCTTGAAAAATCTTCAGCTTACAAATGGAAACCTTTGGCTCCTCTTATTGGTATGACCCTGGGCCTGCTGGCCGGTCTTGTCGGTATCGGCGGCGGGATTTTTCTTGCGCCGGTTCTCCATCTCTTGCGCTGGGACAACGCAAAGAAAATCGCTGCGATGTGCAGCGTTTTTATTCTTGTCAATTCAATTGCGGGATTGGCCGGGCAAGCGATGAAGCTAAGCGATACGCAGCTTTTAGCGGATATAACGCCTTACTGGATATTATTCCCCGCCGTTCTGATAGGCGGGCAAATAGGCTCCTATATGGGAGTTGTTCGTTTAAATCCTGATATGCTGCGTATCTTGACAGCGCTCCTGATTTTGTATGTATCGGGACGGCTTCTCCTGCGCTGGTATGGAATGGTTTCTTAAGAGCATTTCAGCCAGGCTTCGTATCCGCCGGCCATGTTGCTGACATTGAGATAGCCTTGCGCCCTCAAAATTTCCGCAGCCTGCTGGCCGCGCTTTCCTTTCTGGCAGTGCAGAATGATATCGCAGTCTGGCGGCAGATCCGGAATATCGCCCTGGGCCAAAGCGGAAAGAGGAATGTGCCGGGCGTTTTTTATATGCCCTGTGTCCCATTCTTCCTGTTCCCGGACATCGATAATCAATGCGGCTTCGTTTTCACGCACCTGCTGCGGCGTGACTTCAGATATAAAGCCACAGACGGGCGATGAGTATTGCAGAGAGATATCTTTTTTACTTTTTGAACACACCGGGCAATCGGGATTTTTTTGTAGCGTCAGAAGCCGGTTCTCCATGCTGTGCAGATCTATTGTCCATACCTTGCCGATCAGCGGACGGAAACTTTCATGTTCTACAATAATCTTGATTGCTTCCATCGCCTGGGCGGTTCCAATCATTCCGGCAACAGCTCCGATCACGCCCGCCTCCGCGCAATTGGGCACATAGCCTTTCGGCGTCTCCGGAAACAGGCAGCGATAGCAGGGCCCGCTCGGTGCGCCGAATACAGAAAGCTGTCCGTCAAAACCCAGTATCGAGCCATATATAAAAGGCTTGCCGCATTTGACAGCAGCGTCGTTGATCAGGAACTTGGCAACGAAATTGTCCGTGCCGTCGATAATGATGTCATAGCTTTGAAATAATTCTTCTGCGTTTTTATCCGTAAGCTCGAACGGATAGGCTTCAATTTCTATATCCGGATTAAGCGCTTGCAGTCGTTCTTTTGCCGCTTCGGCCTTGTTCCGGCCAACTTGCTCCATGGTAAAAAGAATCTGGCGCTGAAGGTTGGTATCATCGACGGTATCGTAATCAACGATACCGATGCGGCCCACCCCTGCGGCGGCAAGATACAGTAAGGCCGGACAGCCCAACCCGCCCGCGCCGATGCAAAGAACGGAAGCGGAGGATAGTTTCTTTTGTCCTTCAGCGCCAATTTCCGGCAAAACGGTCTGGCGGCTGTAACGGCTGTTTTCGCTCATGCCTTATATATAAGAGCACAGAAACAGTTTTCACAGTTTTTTATCAGTCCGTTGCCGCGTTGCAGGACATTTCTTCTTTCATCAAAAGTTTGGGCAAGCCTTTGCAATTAAATATTCTTTGGGTATAAGCCGTCTCATGGCAAATATTTGTCGGTTTAGGACCTTCGTTAGGGACAGCGTAATCCTTTTTTAAGGCTTGTGCGCACATTGTTTTCTCCTTTTGAAGGTGCAAGGGCGCTAGCAGTAAAACATAGCTTGACCAAGAGAAACTTGATTTGGGTCAAGAGTTTTATATTTTCTTCTCGAGATGATTTAAAATATCGCCCAATTTGAGATTGAGAGCTCTCGCAATTTTAACGCAAGTTAGAAGGGTAGGCATTCTTTTATGAGCCTCCATAAAGCTTATGGCAGCTCGGCTAAGGCCGGTCTTTTCAGCCAGTTTATCATGAGAAATGCCTTGCTCTTTGCGCGCCTTTCTCAGCTCGTCGATCACTTTCTCTACAAGTAATTCTGAATATTTATTCCGCATAGCAACAATAATTGCGGACTTGATATCAGTTTAATACGTAACTATAGTTACGTTATGATTGAGATTTGCCATTATACTGGAAAAACCCCGCTAAAAGACCGCTAGAATGAATTTTAATCCAGCCATTATCGGCAATCTTGCGCAGAGCGATCAGAACTTCTCAGCGCTGGAATCCGTGCCGCTTGACAAGCCGCCCTATAACGAAGACTGGCTGCAGAACCTGATCCATGACAACCCCGGCCTAATCCCGGCCAGCGAAATTGAAGCCTGCTTCGATAATCTCGTGCCGGTCCTGCGCGAATTTACCTTGCCGTCAGGTTATCTCGATAATTTCTATGTCACGCCGGAAGGATATCCGGTCCTGGTCGAAGTTAAGCTCTGGAAGAACCAGGAGGCGCGGCGCAAGGTCGTCGCCCAGATTCTTGAATACGCCAAGGACTTCGCTGCGCTTTCATATGAAGACATTAACCGCGAAATCCGCAAGCAGCTTAAAAAACAAAAATGGGGCGAAAATCCGCTGCATGAAATCGTATCTGCTCATGTTTCCGCGCCGCCTGATGAAACCATTTTCGTCAACCGCGTCTCCCGCAACCTGCGCGAGGGACGCTTCCTGCTTCTCGTGCTGGGTGATGGCATTCGTGAAGAGATGGCTGCGCTTGCTGGCTATCTAATGCAGCATTCTTTACGCTACGCCTTCGGTATGGTTGAAATCCGGCTCTATAGGCTGCCGGACGGCTCGCACCTAGCCCTGCCACGCGTCCTTGCAAAAACCCAGACCATTGAACGTCACGTCACGGTGGTGACGACGCAAGGCGATGGCATCAAGATCACAGCCAACACCCCGGTCATCAGCGAGCGCGTTGAAAAAACCTCGCTCTCTACTGATGAATTCTACGACCTCATGGCCCGGCACGATCCGCAGAACGTCGTCTGGGTGAAGAATCTCATCGCCGCGCTCTCTGACCTACCGATCGACGTGCAGACCGGCAGCAAGGGCGAGTCCTTGATGCTGAAAGCCCCTGTACCCGATGGCGGTCAGATTCAATTCATGCTTTTTACACCTACCACTGTGCAATTCTGGGGGATCCCGAATAAAAACTGGAAGGACCCGGCCTGGCAGCGCCTTGCCAATGCCTGGCTGGAGCGTATTACCAGGCTGGCGCCCGGCGCAAGTATTAAGACCTTCAGCAGCGGCGCCGACATCAAGCATAACGACAAGCCATTGCCGATCAGCCTTATCCGCGGTAAGACGAATGACCTGGCAGATGCGATCCGCCAGGCCATCCGCGATACTGAAAGCTATTACGCCGCGAACGGTGTGCAGCAAGCCGCCTGAGCCCCTATATCGGGTTGATCCAATACAGGTTCTTCAGAAGATAGATCAGGTTCTTCGTCGCTGCGCTCTTACCCTTCATCGATTCATTGAGCAATTGCTGAATAACCGCCTCCTTCTTGGTCATCTCGACCTTTTCCCCCTTGGTAACAAGCGTTACCTTCTCGTTGAGAACGTCTTCGATGACCTGATGCAGAACCTTGTTAGGCGGTCTGCCTTTGGGGTTACCGGACTTACCCTTCTTGAACTGGGTACTCTTCGGCGGGCTGGCATAGCCCACAGGAGGAGATTCCAGGTCTTTCGCAGGGCCTTGCGTTGGTTCCTCAGAGTTTGACACAGGGTTCATCGACGCCTCCTGCTGCAAGGAATTCACTACGTTCTTTGAAAGTCGCGCCCGTTTTGAGATGCACGGCATTCTTGCCGGTTACACGCTGCCAGCGCCGGATCGCGACATCCACATAGCGGGGCTCGTACTCAATCGCCCGCGCGGCGCGCCCCGTGCGTTCAGCAGCGATCAGGATCGTACCGCTGCCGGCGAAGGGATCAAGAATAATCCCGCCCCGGTGGCTGCAATCGCGGATGGCATCCGCAATCAAGCTTACAGGCTTGACCGTCGGATGCAGCGCGAGCTGTTTAAAGCCTTTGCCGGTGAAGGTATTAACGCCTGGATAGCTCCAGACGTTGCTGCGATAGCGTCCATGCTGGCCCAATTGAAAGTTATTGATATGCGGGGCCTTGCCATGCTTGAACGCAAAGATCAGCTCGTGCTGGGAGCGGTAGAATGTGCCCATGCCGGCATTATCTTTGCCCCAAATGCACAACTGACGCAGCTTACCGAACACCTGTTCACCGGCATCCAGCATCTCGCGCATGTGCCGCCAGTCCATGAAGCAATATACGATCGCTCCTTCCTGACAGTACGATGCGATATTTCCGCAAGACCGGGCCAGAAAGTCGGTAAACTCACCCGAAGTCATCTCGCCGCTTGCCATCGCGAATTCCTTGTGCTTCGTCTTCCACTGCCGCAGACATGGCCGTTGACCGGCACGTTATACGGCGGATCGGTGATGCACATCTGCGCAAGCTCGCCATCCTTCATGAGCGCTCCGTATGATGCCACATGCGTGGAATTGCCGCAGAAGATCCGGTGATCATCCAGACGCCAGACATCATCCAGCTTTGCAACAATCATCTCCTCGGCGATATCCTCAGGCTGAAGATTTTCCTGATCGGTGTCCTCCGGGGCGGCGGCGCTATCGATCATGATATCGATTTCCGCCGTGCTGAAGCCCGTCGTCTCGACATGGAATTCTTCATCGAGCAGGATTTCGATCTCGTTCAGCAGGAGATCTTTATCCCAGGCCGACATCTGCGAGATTTTGTTATCAGCCAGCACGTAAGCCCGCTGCTGGGTCTTGGTCAAGCCTGTCGCCGTAATAGTCGGCACTTCTGTCAGTTCTAGCCGTTTAGCCGCTTCCAGACGGCCATGACCTGCCAAAACCACGCCTTCTTCGTTCGTGATAATAGGCACGCGGAAACCCAGTTCCTTGATCGAAGCCATCAAGGCCACGATTTGCTTGTCGCTGTGGGTTCTGGGGTTGCCCTCCCACGGGATCAGATCAACCGGCTTGCGCTGAATAATCTGCGCGTTCTGCAGGTTTTCTATCTTCGGGGTCTCCGCGGATTTTACAGGAGCTTTAGTCTTCGCCTTAGGCGCTTTGGTTTGTGTAGACATCGTAGTTTTCCTTCTAAACGGACCGATGAATACCGATAGAAAGCGCGCGCACTTCACAATGAAGCCGCGGTCTTTGGTCTTAATCTTTCGGTATTCACGTACCGCCGAAGAATCTACAGTGCCGTATCAAACGACATGTCTATTTCGGCGCCAGCATTCTTGAAAAAACTTATGTCTCAACAATACTGGCGGCACATGTAAGGTTAATAATAGATTATTTTAAAAAAATTTCAAGAAATTTTTAGGTTCGCGATGTCAAGTGTAAATTCTGTCAAGGTGGAAATGGTTTATCTGCACCGTAGTGGAAACACACTGGTTACCGCCGATGTTTTTGAAGTGACCATCGAAGGAAGGACAGTTTCGGTTCTCCAATTATAAAGTCCGATCCTTGAAAATTCCCTGTTACCATTTATTGCCGTTTCAAAACGGTAATACGTGAAGCCCTTGATGATCCTTGGATTTTTGACGGCACTCTCGGTTTGGTCATAGTAGAGAGGCCCTAAAAGGGTGGTTTTCGATAAGTTTTCCCTGTTAATTCGCTGTAAAACAGGGAATTATACTGAGAATAGTTGGGGGATGACTGCCCTCACTGCCATTCAGTCCGGCTTCTCCAGCCATATGAGAGAAAGTCGTAAAGAAGCCCGCTAAATGCGGGCTTTTTCATGGCTTGTTTTTAAGCGGACTTGGAGAAAGGGAAAAATACGTGGCGATACCGTCATTTTTCTCAGAATAGGCATGCGCAAGTCCGCTCGATTTGCGGCTTAAGCATCTTGATGCGAGAATAGGATTTTACAAAATTCGGGAGGTTAGATGATAGTCAGGCTTTCATTAATAAGCCGGGCAATATAGCGCGAATCGGTCCTTTCTGCTGATGCGATTTCACCCAGGGTCTTGCCGCCGAAATACATACCGCGCCACGCAACGCCTTTGATCCAGTTCTGGACTTCATGTTCCGGTCGGTTGAAGGGATCGCTCTTCGAAAGATTCTCGTGAATCCCATCAATCATAATAGCCCCATTTTTGCTACGTGAAGCGACATAAGAAGTTGTAAAAGTGAAGTCGGTGGAAACATCCGGCAAGCTTAAATGTAATTCTTGTCTCAGCGCGGAAGTGAGCATGGCGCTGTTTATGGTGATTGTTAGGACGTCGTAAGAAATAACGATCTTCTGGATAGTTGTCCGAATAACGTCATCTATATTGATGTCTTCTCGATGAGCTAATATATGAGCAATCTCGTCGTAATTTTTTACAAATTCAATACCCAGAATTTCCGCTATCCTTTCTGGTTTTATAAACTGATCGGCGATTGTTTTCCTTACAAGATCTTCAATCTCACTGGCTGGTAATCGAGCCAGTAGGCCTTTGGGGTGACTGCGGTACTGCAGTAGATTCTGACTCACATAATATCGATAGCATTTTCCAGCTTTATTCGTATGCATAGGAGAATAAAGCGTACCCTCATGATCGAAGAGTTTTCCTGTCAGTAAACCGTTCTGCTTTCTTTGGGTTGAATAGCAGGCTCTATTTTCCTTTAACTTCGCCTGCGCTCGATCCCATAAATCCTGGGGGATAATGCCTTCGTGTAGGCCATCATAGACTTGTCCCTTGTGCCGGATTTTCCCGATATAAACCGGGTTGCTCAAAATAGCGTATAAAGCGCCACGACTATAAGAAGACCCCCCATGTTGTTTTCTTTTGGAAGAAACCCAAGTTGGAGAAACAACATTGCTTTTTCTGAGTTCCAAAACCAGGTTTTTTACGTTACCTAACGCTATATATCGTTCATAGAGCATGATCACGAAAGGGATTTCGTCTTTTTTCGGAATGAGACATTTATTAACTCTTTCGTAGCCCACGGGATTATGCCCGCCGAGCCAAATGCCCTTCTTTTTACTGGCAGTGATTTTATCGCGCACCCGCTCACCGATAACCTCTCGCTCGAATTGTGCAAAAGAAAGAAGAACGTTTAGAGTGAGGCGTCCCATGGATGTCGTCGTGTTAAAAGATTGAGTGATGCTCACAAAGGTAACGCCATATTGATCAAAAATCTCAACCAGCTTTGAAAAGTCCATTAGCGAGCGCGTCAAGCGGTCGATCTTATAAACAACGACTGTATTTATTTTTCCTGCCTTTATATCTGCGAGAAGCTTTTGCAGGGCAGGACGTTCGATGTTGCCGCCAGAGTAGCCTCCATCATCATAAAGATCAGGCAATGCGGTCCAGCCCTCAGCTTTTTGGCTTGCGATGTAAGACAGACATGCTTCTCGCTGGGCATCCAGAGTATTGAAATCTTGCTCTAGGCCTTCTTCGGTAGATTTTCTGGTATAGACTGCACAGCTTTTGACGAGAAGTTTCATGCCGTCTCCTTAATCGCCCGCGGATTTTTAACGCCGAAGAATGTC
Organism: Micavibrio sp. UBA7657; assembly: GCA_002483465.1. Taxonomy (GTDB): domain Bacteria; phylum Pseudomonadota; class Alphaproteobacteria; order Micavibrionales; family Micavibrionaceae; genus UBA7657. Next base: position 40,346 of record DLHX01000015.1, read on the forward strand.
CAGCCATTCCACCGAGTTCCAGTGATATGCGACGCAATTGCGGAAAGGCTTGAATATTTTTTTCCTTCGTATTCAAAAAAGCCACTCTTAACGATCACGGCATGACGTTTGCCTTTCCATTCCTTGACAAGCTGGGTTCCGGATTTAATTTGAAGTTGTCGCGCTGCACCTACAGATTTGTTTCGTTTATAGGCTTTTACAAGATGATCTAGTTTTTCTTTCTGTTCATAATTCATGCCGTCACCATTCGCTTCGCGGATTTTATAGAGGAGCGCGGCAATAAGCATTTTTTTGCTGATGTATTTATGAGGCTTTAATTTCCATGCGCTCAACCAGTGCTTTCTAAGTTGCTCGATAGGCATTTTTTCAAGATTTTGGTGTGTTAAATCCTGATAATTTTGTTGCTGCATGCAGTTTCTCCTTTCTATGCATGCACGCTTCCTTTCGATAAGAAGTCCAGTTTTTTAATCAAAAAATTGGCTATTTTCGCGCTAAAAAAGCGGATTCTTACAAATACTGCCATTAACCAGATGATTCTTCCTTTCTTTTTACTGTAAATATTAGAAAAATCAGTTGTTTAGACTTTCTTGACCAGGAATGGTATATAATGAGGGCATGAAGAAATTCTTTCTCGGCTTTTTAATGCTCGTGATGCTCACACCTGGATTGGTGTGCGGGCCGTTCATGGGTATGGGAAAAGCCGAGGCGGCGCAATCCATGCAAGGCATGGAAAATTGCGAAGGCATGGACAGCCAAAAGAAAGCTTCCGAGGGTGATCACGTTTTTTTCAAGGACTGTTCCAAAACGGATCTTTACAGTGCTGATCAATCCAGCCTGCAAAAGCCAGGCATTGACGCTAAAGTATTTTTTGTAGCTTGGGCCGATGCGACTCCGACTTACGTTTTTAATCCTGCTGATGTTCATTCCATTCGCGGCCCGCCGCCGAGTTGGCCTGATATTTCTCAAACACAACCTTCCATTCTTCTGACCACGCAGCGCATCCGCGAATAAATCTGCCTTTTTCTGTTTTTGGATTTAACCAAACTGAAAAAAGGAGATTTATCATGCGTGCTTTTATTATTGTTTTGCTGTTGCTGACTTTTGCCGCGCCTACTATGGCTGCGGAGAAAAGTGAACGCAACGTCCTGTACTGGTACGATCCGATGGTGCCAGGCCAGAAATTCGACAAGCCGGGAAAATCGCCATACATGGATATGGATCTGGTTCCTTTCTATAAAGAGGAAGCTGGCGGCGGAAATAATATTATTTCGATTGATGCTTCCTATCAGCAGGCGCTCGGCGTCAAGACCGAGCCCGCGCAAAGGCGGGAATTCGGCAAAACCATTCATGCTTTCGGTTATGTAGAGCCAAGCACCCGTAGCGAATACGTGGTTGCTGTGCGAAAGAACGGCTGGATTACCGATCTCAAGGCCAGTGCCGTAGGCGATACCGTCAAAAAAGGTGATTTATTATTCACGCTTTACAGCCCTGATCTGATCGTAGTGCAGGTGGATTATCTGGCCAGTCTTAAAGGAAAAATCATCGGCGATGCAAGCCAGCGCCTGCGCTTGTACGGTATGGATGAGAAAGCCATTGCAGAACTGAAACAGAAAGGCCGATTTCTGGAGCAGACGCCTTTTTACGCGCCTGCCGATGGCACGGTGACGGCGCTGAATGTTCGCAAAGGCTCTTTTGTCGATATGGAGGATAATGGTGAAACGATCATGACCTTGCAGGATTTGTCGCAGGTCTGGGTTAACGCTCATGTGCCGATAAGAGATTTGCAGTTTCTAAGCGCAGGCACGCCGGCAACGATCACGGTAACAGGCACAGGTGAAACCTATAAAGCCAGCGTCGATTTCATCTATCCCGAGACCGATCTTCAGGATCGCAAGGGCATGGCGCGGCTGGTTCTGGATAACCCGGAAGGCAGGTTGAAACCCAACATGCCTGTCGATGTCATGTTCGCGGGGAATGTTGAGCCGCGTCTGGCCGTGTCGGAAGAAGCCGTGCTTTATGATCAGATGGGCGCGCATATCATCACGGTAGTTGGGGAAGGTCACTTTCAGCCAGTCATGGTGGAAACGGGAATCACATCGGAAGGCCTGACGGAAATCACTTCGGGTCTATCGGAAGAGCAAACCGTCGTTACATCAGGGCAGTTCATGATCGATGCCGAAAGCAATCTGCGTGGCGGCATAGAAAATATGACAGGTATGAATATGGAGCCCGGCCATGATCAATGACAACCTGCACGATCCGCATCGTTCCTTTGTCTCGAAGATCATCGATTGGTCGGCGGGAAATAAATTCTTCGTGCTGCTGGGCGCGGCGGTTCTTCTTGTCGCCGGGATTATCGCCGTTCACAAAACGCCGCTGGATGCCATTCCCGACCTGACTGATACGCAGGTGATTATCCGTACGGAATGGCCGGGGCAATCGCCGCAGATCATCGAGGACCAGGTCACCTATCCGCTATCCACCCGCATGCTGAGCCTGCCGAAAACCAAGGCGGTGCGGGCGTTCTCCATGTTCGGGGACAGCTTTATCTATGTCGTCTTTCAGGATGGCGTGGACATGTACTGGGCGCGAAGCCGCGTTCTTGAAGCTTTGTCGCAAGTCGCTTCGCAACTGCCGCAGGGCATACAGCCGAGGCTGGGGCCGGATGCCACGGGCGTGGGTTGGGTATTTCAATATGCGCTTTACGATAAGTCGAGGAAACATGATTTGCAGCAACTGCGGTCCTTGCAGGACTGGTTTGTGCGCTATGAACTGGCCATCGTTGACGGCGTGGCGGAAGTGGCCTCGGTCGGCGGGTTCGTCAAGGAATACCAGGTTCTGGTCAAGCCGCATGTGTTGCATGCCTACGGCATACCTTTAACTCGCGTCATTGAAGCCGTACGTGGAGCCAACAAGGAAACCGGGGGCCGGACGCTTGAAATGGCGGGAACGGAATACCTGATCCGGTCTTTCGGCTATATCAAAAGCGTTGATGACCTGAAACAGGTGGTTCTGACTGAAAGCAAGGGCGTTCCTGTCACGATTGAAGATGTTGCCAGTGTTATCGAAGGTCCGGCGCTGCGCACGGGGCTGACGGAACTCAATGGTGAAGGCGAGGCTGTGGGCGGGATCGTCGTCATGCGCCCCGGCGCGAATGCCCTGACAGTAATTGACCAGGTTAAAGAGCGTTTAGAAACGATCCGGCAGGGCTTGCCGGAAGGCGTGGAACTGAAAATAGTCTATGATCGTAGCACCCTGATTGAAGGCTCGGTCAAATATCTTAAGCACAAGCTTCTGGAAGAAAGCCTTGTGGTCGCGCTGGTGACATTCATCTTCCTGCTGCATGTTCGCAGTGCCTTCGTCGCCATCATCACCCTGCCACTGGGCATTTTAGGCGCTTTTATCATTATGCAGGCACAGGGGATCACGGCCAACATCATGTCGCTGGGCGGCATTGCGATTGCCATCGGTGCGATGGTGGATGCCTCCATTGTCATGGTGGAGAATGCTCATCGCAGGCTTGCCGACCTTGGACCAGACGCAGACCGGAAAAAAGCCGTTCTTGATGCCTGTAAGGATGTCGGGCCAGGACTGTTCTTTTCGCTGCTGATCATCACGGTGTCGTTCCTGCCTGTATTCGCCCTGACCGGACAATCGTACCGCCTGTTTGCGCCATTGGCCTATACGAAAACCTACGCGATGGCTGCGGCCTCGGTATTGTCCGTCACTATCGTTCCGGTTTTGATGCTCTGGCTGGTGCGGGGAAAAATAAAGCGCGAGGATGAGAACATTATCAATCGCTTTTTCATCGGGCTTTACAGGCCTGTCCTCAATGCCGCGCTGAAATTCCGCAAGGCAACCGTGTTGCTGGCATTCGCGCTTTTACTGAGCACGGCCATTCCGATAAGCCGCGTGGGATCGGAGTTCATGCCGCCGCTTTATGAAGGCAGCCTGCTTTACATGCCGATAACCGTTCCCGGCGCGTCCATCACCACCATGCGGGAAATCCTGCAGGTCACAAACCGCCAGCTTAAAACCATACCGGAGGTCGAATGGGCCTTCGCCAAGGCGGGACGCTCGAATTCCGCGACAGACCCGGCTCCACTCAATATGACCGAAACCTGGGTGCAGTTGAAACCGCGCGACCAATGGCGACGCGGCATGACGCCGGACAAGTTGATCGCTGAAATGGACAAGCGGGTCAATCTGCCCGGCCTGCGCAACATCTGGGGCTACCCGGTCAAAATCCGGATCGATATGCTTACCACTGGAATTCGTACGCCTGTGGGAATCAAAATCTCCGGCCCTGATCTGAAAGGCATAGAGCAAATCGCCCGGCAGGCGGAAAATATTGCCCGTTCAGTCAAAGGAACGCGCAGCGCCATCGCCGACCGTGTGCAGGGTGGAAAATATATAGAGATCGTTCCAGACCGCCAGGAAATCGCCCGCTACGGCATCGCTTTGAAAACGGTACAGGAGATTATTCAGACTGCGCTTGGCGGCATGATGCTGGATGAAGCCATCGAAGGGCGCGAACGTTATCCGATTATGGTGCGCTATGACAGGCCGTACCGGGCGCATAAGGATGATCTGGACAACATCCTGATTCCTGCGCCATCGGGCGCGGATATTCCTTTAGGCGATTTGGCAACGATCCGCATCGCCGAAGGGCCGTATATGATCACCTCGGAAGACGCAAGGTTGAACGGCTGGATTTTCGTGGACATAACGGGACGCGATATTGGATCCTACGTTGAAGACCTGCAAAATAAACTAAAAACCTTGTCCTTGCCGCCCGGATATTCTTTCAGAATTTCCGGGCAGTTTGAGCAGATGCAGGAAGCGCGTGAACGCCTGAGCATCGCCATTCCCGCCACGCTGTTGATTATTCTGACGCTTCTTTACCTGCATTTCGGGCGATGGGACCGGACATTGCTGATCATGCTGGCCGTTCCTTTTGGAATCGTCGGTGGATTCTGGAGCGTGTGGTTTGCCGGGTACAATATGTCCGTGGCGGTCGCGGTGGGCTTTATCGCGCTGGCGGGCATCGCCGTGGAAACCGCCATCATCATGCTAATCTATATCGACCACCAGATGCGCGAACACCCGCCTGCGAATGATACGGACTTTCTTGAAAACATCCGGCACGGCGCGATCCAGCGCGTCCGCCCCAAGCTGATGACCGTTTCCGTGATCGTGATGGGCCTGATCCCGATATTCCTGACCGAAGGACCGGGATCGGACGTCATGCGCCGGATTGCCCTGCCGATGGTTGGCGGGATGGTTTCGACGACCATTCTGACGTTGATCCTGATCCCGGTTTTATATGTTGTATTGATGCAATGGAAACTCAAACTTCAGGACTGATGCATTAGCCCAGCCACATGAAAATCAAGGGAATCCATATCAGGGATGTTGTCAGGGTACCCTTGATGGTTTGATAGGCAATCCATATCCAGAAGACATTACCTCCTGCATTTCGTATATCTCTGAAGCGTAGTTTTTTAAGATATGCCGTCATTTAAAATTTTACGCCTATTTGAACCCATGCTTTTTGTGTATCTGTGAAGGGCGCATCATCCGCCTCGTAATCCGCATATTTAAAAAGAACATCCACGGCTTTGAAAGGCTGGCCCGCATCCGGAAGTTCAAATGATTTTCCTACAGACAAATCCAGTTCAGAACCATAATCCGCACTTCTATCTCCACTGAAATCATGATAAACAGCGGTCAAAGTGGTGTCGTCAAGCCATTCGTTCAGACCGGATATCTTATAGGATACTTTACCATAGGCATCTTCCAGTCCTGTTGCCGGGGTTGTCAGGAATTTGTCAGCCCAGCCGTTGAAGGCATGAAGCGTAGCCAGCGGCGTCTGAAAAGCGTTGGTTCCATCGCCGCCTAGTGATTCAAAGCCCGCTTGCAATGTCAGACCGTGCCCCTTGATTCCGGGTGCCAGCAGATAGTAGTTCTCATCATAATTGGTCGGGTTGTTGCCGTGGTCATATTGTTTGGCACCTTCCGCTTCATAGAAGAAAGTCCATGCATCATTCAGCGGAACGTCGCCTGTCAGGCGCAAACCATAAGTCATGTTCGATGAAGCCGGGGCGATGTCGAAATCCAGCCAGTAGCCGTATCCCGCAACATTTAGCCACGGCGCAAAGGCATAAGCGGCATGGGCAAGATGCGTGTTGCCATCCCAGTCGCCCTGAGGATGTTCATGTCCGAAAACGCGGTTGACAGTCCGGACATAGGTATAAGAAAGGGCAAGATTTTCGATACTCTTGTTTTCAATGGCGGCAGCATTGAAGGTTTGATCGTTCTGGCGCCAACCGACGCTTCCGATAAAACGCTGGTTATCCAGATTGATCACTTGCCGACCTGCTTTGATGGTTGTTTGCGGCAATCCTGTCCAGGAAAGCCAGAACTGATTCAATTCTGCAGTTGCAGGATCGGCAATGACTGGGAATTGTGTTTTACCGTTCTTGCCGTCATTATAATCTTCATCGCCCAATCTCCCGACCAAATCCGTTTCAAACAGTGCCTGGAAATCCATGTATATGCCGGTTTTAAAGCCCAGCCGGGCCCGTATAGTTGATGCGGTAGCGTCTTCGGTAATAGGCGCAGGGCCATCCTGATCAACCGTTTCATAGCGGTAGCGTAGATCTGGTCAACCCCCATTCAGGAGT
>DLHX01000016.1 GCA_002483465.1 Micavibrio sp. UBA7657
CCTTTATAGGGGGCGGCTCAATTCAGGCCGGAGAAATTTCCACAGAGCAAATTGCCGAGGCCAACCGCCACGCGGAAAAAATGGCCGAACTCGAAATGGAACAACAGAAAACTGTTTTATCCGAGACCGGCCAGAGCCTGCGCACCGAAATCGCCTCCGACGATAAATTCGTCCGGCGCATGCGCCCGACTTTTGGCTATTTCATGGCTGTCACATGGGCCACGCAGATGCTCGCCATCGCCTACGTCATCGTCTTCCAGACGGAAAAATCCGCGTTTGTTATAAACGCAATGGGTAATCTCAGTGTTATCTGGGGCATGGGCCTCTCGGTGCTTGGTATATATGTTTATAAAAGAAGCGAGGAAAAAAAATCATCTTCCGGGCCGGAAATTATCGGCTGGAACAAAATATAATCATGATATAATCCCCCCATGAAAAAGATCGTAGATTTTATCAGGCTTGAATCGTTTTCGGGGATTTTACTTGTTTTCTCCGCCATGGCGGCCATCATTATTGCCAACACGCCGTTTTACGGTATTTACGATTATATCCTGCACGAGGTCTATTTCCGCATCGGCTTCATTAATGAAGATGCGGGCATGGATATCGAGGTCACCAAGTCGATCCTGCACTGGATCAACGACGGCTTCATGGCGATTTTCTTTTTTCTTGTCGGGCTGGAGATCAAGAGGGAATTCGTCGAGGGCGAATTGTCCACCCCGTCGCAGGCGCTGCTGCCCGCGCTGGTGGCGGTTGGCGGCATGGCGGTCCCCGCCGCGATTTTCTGGTTCATCAACCGCGATATTCCCGGCAACCTGTCCGGCTGGGCCATTCCCACGGCTACGGACATTGCATTTGCGCTCGGTGTGCTCGCGCTCCTCGGGAGCAGGGCGCCTATCCAGTTGAAAATTCTCCTGACCGCAATTGCCGTTCTGGATGATCTCGGCGCCATTATTGTCATCGCGCTTTTCTATTCCGGCAACATATTCTTCGGCTCTTTTTATCTCGTGATCGTGCTGCTGGTTGCCTTGTTTATGCTGAATCGCTGGCGGGTGATGCGTGCGGCGCCCTACATTATTCTCGGCATGATTTTATGGGTGGCTGTTTTGAAATCCGGCGTCCACGCGACGCTGGCGGGTGTTGCGGTTGCAATGTTTATCCCCGTGCGCAGCGCGAAAGACCCGGAACATTCCCCGGTTGAAAACCTCATTCACAAAATCCACCCGTGGGTAGCGTTTCTGATCCTGCCGGTTTTTGCCTTCGCCAATGCGGGCGTGCCCTTCACAGGCATGGGTCTGCATTCGCTTTTCGACCCGCTGACATTCGGCATCATCGCGGGGCTTTTCATCGGCAAGCAGCTCGGCATCTTCGGCACATTATATGGCGCGATCAAATCCGGCCTTTGCCCCATGCCAAAAGACACGTCCTGGAAACAGCTTTACGGCATGTCCATCCTCTGCGGCATTGGTTTCACGATGTCGCTTTTTATCGGCGGGCTGGCGTTCAGCGGGATCGAGCAGCAGGCAGAAATCAGGCTCGGCGTTCTGGCCGGGTCCATCCTCTCCGCCGTGATTGGTTATGGAATCATCCGCTNNNTCAATTACGGGGGTTCTTATGTTCGGTAAATCATCCAAATCAGTTCCAATCACAGTTGCGCACGGCGACGGCATCGGGCCGGAAATCATGGCCGCGACCCTGAAAATTCTCGAAGCCGGAGGCGCAAAACTCGAAATCGAGGAAATCGCCATCGGTATGAGCGTCTATGATAAGGGTGTTAAAAACGGCATCGAGGACTCCTCGTGGGAATCCCTGCGCCGCACGCGCGTATTTTTGAAAGCGCCGATCACCACGCCGCAGGGCGGCGGGTTCAAATCCCTCAACGTCACCATCCGCAAATCGCTCTCACTATATGCCAACGTCCGCCCCTGCGTTTCCTACGCGCCATACGTTGAGACGAACCATCCCAACATGGACATGGTCATCATCCGCGAGAACGAGGAAGACCTTTACGGCGGTATCGAATACCGCGAGTCGCAAGAGGTCATGGCCTCCATTAAATTAATTTCTCGCCCCGGCACCGAGCGCATCGTCAGATATGCCTTTGAATACGCGCGCGCCAACGGACGCAAAAAACTCACATGTATGAGCAAGGACAACATCATGAAGTTGTCCGATGGCCTCTTTCACAAAATATTCGATGAAATCGGCAAGGAATATCCGGACATCAAGCAAGACCATATGATCATCGATATCGGCACGGCCAAGGTTGCCAGCTCGCCGCATATGTTCGACATGATCGTGCTCCCCAATCTTTACGGCGACATTCTCTCCGACGTCGCGGCGGAAGTCACCGGCTCCGTCGGTCTCGGCGGCTCTAGCAATATCGGCGTCGATTTCGCGATGTTCGAAGCCGTCCACGGCTCCGCGCCCGACATCGCCGGCAAGGGCATCGCCAATCCCTCGGGTCTGCTGCTCGGTGCGATCATGATGCTGGTCCATATCGGGCAGGGCGACGCCGCCACCAACATTCACAACGCGTGGCTGAAAACGATCGAGGACGGAATCCACACCGGCGATGTTTTCCGCACCAAAACCTCGAAAGAAAAAGTCGGCACCGACGGTTTCTGCAAAGCCGTCATCGAGCGTCTCGGCCAGAAGCCCGAGCGTATGAAAGCCGTCGATTACAGCGCGGCTAAATCCGGCGGCATGGATATGCCACCGCTCAAGGCTTACAAGGACGACAAGATCGACCGCGTCGGCGTCGATATCGGCATGAACTGGGGCAACACGGTGGAAAAACTCGTCGAGAAAATTATGCCCTGCGTCACCGACAATCTCGAGCTTTCCATGATCTCGAACCGCGGCACGAAAGTCTGGCCGGATGGAAATCCGGAGACGTTCTGCTCCGACAACTGGCGGTTGCGATTTAAGGGTAAAGACGGCTCGACCGTCAGAACCTCGCAGGTTATCGCGCTGATCGACCGCCTTAATAAAGCCGACATGAACTTCACGAACGCCATTATGCTGAACAAATTCAATGGCGTTCCCGGCTTTACGGTCGCCCAGGGGGAATAGCGGGCGAATAAATACAGCCAAATACTTAATAATCGAAAACTGGATTGCGTACGGGGGCGTGCTGTATAATGAATTTAATGAGACAAATTCTTCTGATCATTGTGCTGCTCGCTGCCTTTGCGCCTTATCCCGCCTTGGCCCAGAAAGATTTGCGCGGCGGGCCATCGCTGGATCCGAATAATCCTCTTATTTTAAAATACCAGCCACCGCCCGAGCCGAATATCCAGCCCGTAAAATTTTTAAAACAGGATCCGCCCGTCAGCCTTCAGGAGCGCGTCGACCGGCTTCTGCATGGCATCAAGGTCCATATCCCGCCTGAATACGATCATTACGGATATGAACTGCGCCGCTACATGGCGCATGTCTCCGGCCCTTCGGTTTTCAACAACGAGGCCGAGATCAGGGAACAGCTCTCCAATATTAAAAAAGCCAATATCATTCTTGATTACTGGCGCAGGGAAATTCTGCATGAGAATGCCGAAATTACAAAACTGATCCAGGAGAATAACGCGCCCACCAATATACGCACCGGCTTCAAATATAATTCAGGTCTGGCGCTGGCCTTCCTGTCTGAATGCCAGATATGGATTCAAAAGAACAAGGAACTTCTGGAATTCCTTCTCGAAGCGCAGGGCAGCTACGTATTTGCAACGGACAGGTTCGAATTCCAGACCTCCGCCGATCGCAACACTTTCGCAGGAATATTCAACGCCGCGGTTCAATCCCGCAGCTACGTCAATGAATATGTCCCCTTCGCAGGGATGGTCTACTAGGATTTTCCCGCCGCTTTCAGCGTATTCGCCATCAGGCAGGCAATCGTCATTGGTCCCACGCCACCCGGTACCGGCGTGATCGCGCCCGCGACCTGAACGGCGCCGTTATAATCCACATCGCCCGTCAGCTTCCCGGTGTCTAACCTGTTGATCCCGACATCAATGACAATCGCGCCCGGCTTGATCCATTCGCGCTTGACCATCTCAGGCCGCCCGACAGCGGCCACGAGAATATCCGCGCCGCGGCAGACTTCATCCAGCTTTTTCGTCTTCGAATGCGCCTGCGTCACCGTGCAATTTTCGCTCAACAATAATTGCGCCATCGGCTTCCCGAACAGCAGCGAACGACCGATCACGACGGCATGCAGCCCGGTTAAATCCTTGGTCACGCTTTTGATCAGAAGCAGCGCGCCCTGCGGCGTGCAGGGGATCATGCCCGGCAACCCGGCAACCAGTTTCCCCACGTTGGAAATCGTAAGTCCGTCGACATCCTTTTCCGGCGCGATTGCCTGCACAAGATCGTCTTCGTCCTTCGACAAATGCTCCGGCAATGGCAATTGCATCAATATGCCATGCACTTTCGGATCGGCATTGAGTTGCCTGATCGTGTCGCGGATTTTGGAGGCCGACACATTCGCATCCATCTTGTGCTCAAAACTCTCGATGCCGACTTCCTTGCACGCCTTGATCTTGTTGCCGACATAAACATGCGAGGCGGGGTCGTCGCCCACCAAAATCACGGCAAGACCCGGCTTGGTTTTTATACCGGAAACTTTACGCGCGACATCGGCGCGCAAATCAGCGGCGAGAGCTTTGCCGTCAATGATGCGCGCATTAGCCATGAGGCAACCTAGTAAATGATGCTGATAAGAACGCTCTTCAGGATCGTCAGCAGGATAATGACGATTAACGGCGTAATATCGATGCCGCCGATTGGCGGAACATATTTCTGAATCGGCTTGTAAACCGGGTCGGTTGCTTTTTTCAAAAGCTGGACAAGATTCTGCGCGCGTTCGTTATTGACGTTAATGACTTCGAAATTGATGAGCCAGCTGACAGCCACCTGGAGCAGGATGATGCCGACGTAAATCTGGTAAGCCAGGATGATAAGGGTATAAATTATTCCCATTGCATGTTCCTTTGCGTTGTCCCTCCCTGTATTTAGCACATCTGAACCCCCGCCGCAAAGCCGCCGCCGCCATCTTTCCTAATGTTTTCTAAGGGTTTTTTGGTGTAAAATGATTGAAAGGGCGGGTTTCAAAAGGCGGCAATGCGGCATTTTTCTCTTCAGATTGCAGGAATATTCATAGCGCTGGCGGCAATGCCTGCCGGATCGGCATGGGCCCAGCCCGGTCAGCCTGTAAATCCATGCCCGCTGGTCAAGCCTGCCCAGATCAACGTCGTCCCGGCCACCGAAAAGGTTCGCTACGATTATTCAAAAACCATGGCCCAGCTTCAAAGCACCGAAGTGGACACCATCAATCCCTATGGTTTTTCAGGCGTGACATCCGTTAACGGCTATATGAAGGGTACGGTCAGTATCAGGCCGCAGATTCGCATCTCCCGTCAGACCAACGTGCGGGGCACATCCTGCCTGTGGTATGACAGCATCGATGTGCGGATTGAAATTGCGCCCACGATTGTCATCGCCAGGGAAATTTATCAGGATCAATGCCTGCGCAAAGTCACGCTCGATCATGAAATGAAGCATGTGAATGCCGACCGCCAGATCGTGAATAAATACGCGAAAATCGTTGGGCAGAAGATTTATTCGGCTATTGAAGCGCGGGGGTTCCGTACGCCGCCTGTGCCGGACGAGCATGTGCCGGGCATGAACGACCGCATGACCAAGGTCATCGCGCAGGTCGTCGAGCTTGAGCACAACAAGATGCAGCTTGAGCGCATGGAGATCCAGCAGGGGATCGACAGCCTCGAGGAATACACCCGCATCAGTGCATTGTGCGGGGAGTCGCGCGCAAAATTGCCCCAGTGGCAGACATCCGCGCCCAAATCCCAGTCGAAATCCCGGAAAAAATACCGCTGAAAGTGAAAACCGCTGCCTGGTAGGGATAGGGG
>DLHX01000017.1 GCA_002483465.1 Micavibrio sp. UBA7657
TACATCCTCGACGAGCCGACGACCGGCTTGCATTTCGAGGACGTTCGCAAACTTCTCGAAGTGCTCCACGCGCTGGTCGAGCAGGGCAATACGGTGGTGGTGATCGAGCATAATCTCGACGTCATCAAGACCGCCGACCATATAATAGATATCGGGCCGGAGGGCGGGCACAAGGGCGGCAGAATCATCGCCTCGGGAACCCCTGAAATCCTTGCCAAAACGAAGGAAAGCTATACGGGACAGCACCTGAGGCCCTTGTTAGATGCGCGCCGCCATTCCCGCCCGCAAGCCGCTGAATAGGCAGGGAAAAATCCATATTTTTGTGGGTATTTTTTAAGATAAATTTGCGCAAGGGTGGATTTTTGTGATAGGTTCTTTCCCATATTCAACAGGGATTGAACAGCGGAGCCAAAAGGCCCCGCTTTTTTTAGAAACACTTATAAAGAGGGAGTAAAGAATTATGGCAGTAGAAGAGACAAAACGCGCAGCGAGCGCTCTCACCGATAAAGCAGGCACGATAGCCAAATGGGGTCTTGTTGCGGCTTTTGCAGCATCAGCCTATCTATTGGGCCCCACCATCGCTTTCCAAAAAGCAGGCGTTCTCGTTGGTGAAACCGCTGAGGTTATAGGCACAGGCCTGGCCAAAGGCGGCGCTTACATGGCTACAGCTTTAAAGCCAGCAGCCGCTCCGGTTTAAATTCAAAAAATTTCTAAATTAGGGCGGCTTTTGCCGCCCTTTTATTTTGGGCCGTTGACTTGAGGCCATAAATCCGCGAAAACGGGCCTATGATGCGTAACGCGCTCCATGTGTTTCTGGCCCTCACTTTTATCCTTTCCGGCATATCGCCGGCCTGCGCGTTTATTTCGGGCAAATCGCAGTCTCTTGAAATCGAGATCTGCACGAATGACGGGATGAAGACGATCACCCTGCCCGGTGATGCGCCCGAACAGCAGGAGCATGAAAAGAAAAATGACTGCGCGTTCTGCTTCGCCCAGACGCACCTGAAGACGGCGAAGGCCGATGCCGTCCTGATTGCCTACGTTCCTAAAATTTTCGATGAACAGCGCGGCATAGATTCATCCGCGCAGGTTCATCGTTTCGAGCTTGCCTCGCTCGCGCCCCGCGCACCCCCGACCTTGTAAATCATAAATTTTCGATTTTGAAATTCCGCTGCGGATGAAATTTCCGCGCGGGATTTTTCCTGTCATTCAATTTGCATTGGGGGCTTTTATGAAAGCACTCTGGAAATTTATAAATAATCACTGGATCATGACCGCGAGCATGCTGCTGATGGGCGGCGCGTGGGCGCTCGCGACATACGGCGCGAAGACGAGCTTCCTGAATATCGGGGCCGGTTATTTCAAGCATATGTTCTATGACGGGTTCCAGGCGCTTGGCGCGGGGCTGAAGGCATTCGGCGTCGCGACGGGCAACCTGCTCAAAATGTTCGGGTTCGATCCTAGCGGTATGGCGCTTATCGATCCGGCGACGCTGAGTTCCGGCGGTACAGACCTTATGTCGCACGCGCCCCTCCAGACGAGCGCTCTCGATACGTTAGAGGTGGCGGACAAGTTTGCATCGGCCGCATGCGTTCCCGGCGTGGAGCTGGCGCAGGATTTCGGACATGCGGCGCATCACGGCATGGCGGCGGCGATGGGCGCCTGTACTCTCGCGCCTGCTGTATAAAAAATGAAGGATGCGCATTTTGTCTCTTTATTTTAGTCAGGCAAGCCGCTAAATAATTCCATTACACTTTAAACCTTATTGGAGATTTCAATGACCAAGACCATGATTTTCGTCGCCGCGCTCCTGATCGCCGCCGGTTTTTCCTCGTCCGCTTCTGCGGGCGGATGCTGCGATGGCATTCCTGCCCCGGCACAACGTTTCCTGATCCTCTCCGCTGACGAGCAGCCTGCTGCTGATACGCTGGCCCCGGCATCGGAAAACGCAGAAGCAGCCGCTGATGAAGAAGCCGCTCCTGAAGCGATTGCTCCTGCCTCCGGCGAAACGCAAGCCGCGCCCGCAGCAGAAGGCGAAACGCCCGCTGCTGAAGCAGAGGTTCCTGCCGCTGAAGAAACCCAGCAGCCGGAATAATATTCCGCTCCATATTCACGAAAGGCCGCCCGGCAACTGGCGGCCTTTTTATTGTGTCCGTGTAACTTGATATGAACGGCGTTAGTGCGCTATAAAGCGGGCGTGCCCCGGTGGTGAAATGGTAGACGCGCTGGATTCAAAATCCAGTACCGCAAGGTGTGTCGGTTCAAGTCCGACCCGGGGCACCATATAATCCGGCAAACAAAAGGCCGCCCGGAGGCGGCCTGATAAATAAGCGATTTAATAAATTACATTTCCGATTCCGGTTTTACGGCTAAGTGCTCTTTTTTGCTTTGGCTAAAAGCATAGCCGAGACCTGCCGCGAGGCCGCCGAGTAAAAGAGTTGTGCGAAATCCCATGAGTAGTTCCTTTCAGGATAAATTGTTCGTATGGCATTACATACGGCTGAGATCGGGCGCAGTTCCGTCCTAGGATTTTCTGAAGCTGACAATCCTGCTCAGGTCCGTGCCTTCGTCGCGGTGATCGCCACCCTTGGTGGCTGCAAACCATGCAGCGACAGCAGAGACGAGCGAAACGGCAGCGGTGGAAAATCCGGTTACGACAGCGGCGCTGTCATTCAATTCCAGAATTTCTGCAGCGCGTTGCACTTCTGCCTCGCCTGAAGGGGTTAAAGTTGTAATCGCAATCAGCAACGCCCCACCGATAGCGGTGAGCACAGTGCCAAAGGCCCAGACTGAAAGGCCATGGATACCATCGCGCATTTCACGCTCATGAGCATTCGAGCCCGCAACGGGTACCCGCATTCTGCCTGCGATGTAGCCGCCAATCAGCGAAGCGAGTACCTGGATCCAGAGACCCCAAAGACAGATGGTAATGACCTGGCCGAAAGCCGTGTCCGGATTCCATTGCGCGTCGGAGTCAAAAGAAAGCCCCAACATGCTGCCGAAATGAAGGAAGATGATTGAAATCGCCAAAGCAACAGCGGTTCCGACAATGATCGCGGGAAGATCGACGTAAGAGGTTTGTTTTTCCATTTCGATCTCCTATGGCCGCAGGCCAACAAGCGACAAAATTGCCATAACGACAACGACAAGACCGACGAGGTAAATAATCTGGTTCATAGACAGCTCTCCTTCTGTTGTACTGAAAATGCCAAATTCAGGAAAAAGTTCCTTTTAAAAGCTGAGTACCTTGCTACGCGGTCGTTTTCGACCTAATTTTGACTGAAATGATCTCCTGCATCCGACACACAGCATCCTGCACCATTACCGTTTTCAGCAGCATTTTCGGCGCAAGCGGTGGCGCGTTGTTCGCGGCGATTTATTCGCAACTCGCCTTGGGTCTGGAGCCGTGCGTGCTCTGCCTGTACCAGCGCGTTCCTTTTTTCGCGGCGGCTGGCCTATCCCTTATCGGACTGTTGATGCACACAAATGAAAAAGCGGTGCGGGTTATTCTCGGCCTGTGTGCCCTGCTCTTCCTGGCGAATGCCGGGATCGCGAGCTATCACACGGGCGTAGAGCAGCAATGGTGGGCGTCGGCGGTTGAGGGCTGCGCGGTGCCGAATTTCAGCCAGGACCCGAGCCTGTGGCAGAAAATCCTGACCGAGCCCGCGGCGAGTTGTTCAGACATCGCCTGGAGAGACCCGGTGCTGGGCCTGTCCATGGCGAACTGGAATATATTTTATTGTTTAGGGTTATTTATGGGATGCGTGATTGCTCTCGCGGTCAGGCGACGCCCAGAACCGTCAGAACAGCCATAAAGCCCAGAATCAACCCGCTGTGGAAGATGAAAAAGCCGACCGATTGCTTCAGGGTGCGCTTCTTCGCGAAATCAAAAAGATCGTCAAACATAGGGTACTCCTATCCGGTATTCGGGCTCAAAAACGTTGGAAACACTAGCTTTCTAGCCCTCGAATCATGCCCAAGTCAACTGTTTTTCGTAACATTTTAAGCTTTTCTTAAAGAATGGGGTGCAGACTGATCTCAAAAGATAAAAAGACTGCGGTAATACAAGGTGTGCAATGTCTCTTACCAACACAAATAAATTCGCCGAAGCCGCGCAAGAAATTGCGCTCGGTCGCTTTATTTCGTCCATTGAGGCGCCGGGGATTAATGTCAGCCGCTTTGAAAAAGGCCTGACAATCCAGCGCGGCGACGAAACAATTAAAATCGATACCACGTCTGGTGTTGTCGGCGCCGGGGAGGAAACATTCCCCTTGCGCTCGACCAGTGACGGCAAAGATATGAAGCTCTTCAAAGAGCAAACCAACGGCGCTTATACATTCGGAAAAACTTACAGCAACGACCGTGAATTCGTTCTCTATACAGCGCCCTACAAATCCTTCATCCGGATTGACGATGCGACTGGCGTGCTGGTCATCGATCTGAATAAAGACACGCGCGGCGTTGCCGTGTTCAATAACGATATCCTGCGCACCGGCATAATCCAGATGCCTGAGGTTAGCCCGAAAATGGCCCAGAGCCTTGATCGCGACCTGTCGCCTCTGACGCTTGCAATGATTTAAAGACTGGCATTTCTCCCAAAGTAAAAAGCCCGGCATCACTGCCGGGCTTTTCAATTCTTTAACGCTGCCCCTCGGAAAAACGCCTCTTCGGCAGTCCGGGGACGGACGCTTTGTTCGCTTACTTACCGAGCGTGGTCAGGTACGATACTACTACCATACCAAGCATCACGTTTACGGTGTAGGCAAGATAGATGCCTACCAGGGCGATGATGACTGACATCAGGTCGCTCGTCAGTTTTTTACCTGACAGAACCATGGATGACAAAATCATCACCCATCCTGTGCCGATCAGCGTGTGAATTTCACCGCCATCGAAGAAGTCACCTACTGTGCCGTCTATAATGTTCAAAGAAACAAGATAGTGGCCCAAAAAGGTAGACAAACCAACCAGCAGGATCGTGTAGAAAAGATAGAAGCCGAAAGCCTGCGTGATCGACCGTGTGTGTGCAAGATTTGTAATATGCGTAAACATATTTACCCTCCTTATGTTGCACGTTTCCCGCGCGCGTCACCATGACGTTCGCGAAACTTTATTGATCCAGTTCCGTATCCCAGTAGAGGTAGTCTCCCCAACTTGTGTGCAAGAAGTTCGGGGGGAACCTCCTTCCCTGCTCCTGGAGCTCGTAGATCGTCGGCTGACGAGGCTCCTGGAACGGATACATATCAACTTCACCGGGCAGTAAGTTGCCCTTCCTCGTGTTGCAGCACTGACATGCCGTCACGATGTTATTCCATGTCGAACGACCGCCCCGGGAACGCGGGACAACGTGGTCGAATGTCAGGTCGTTCGTCTTGTGTGTCTGCCCGCAGTACTGGCACATCCAGTGGTCGCGCAGAAACACGTTAAACCTTGTAAAAGCGGGCTTGCGGGCCATCGGTATATATTCTTTCAACGCAAGCACGCTCGGGAGCTTCATTTCCAGGCCGGGCGACCGCACGATACGCTCATACTCCGAGATCACCGTTACGCTCTCCCTGAAGATCGCCTTTACGGCTTCCTGCCAGGGCCACACTGAAAGCGGGTAGTAACTCAAAGGCCGGTAGTCCGCGTTCAATATAAGAGCCGGACATCTGTCCAGCGGCGTAATCGTATCGACAGTTAACAAACCCATAGGGCCTTGCTCCTCAATCTGGATAAACCTGCCAAAAAATCCCGGGACGGGACGGTGCAGGAGGAGGCCTGTTTGAAGGAAAGGGACACTAAAAAGCCTCGCGATTCCATACTTTCAGTATAGCACAGAATGGCCTCAAACTCATGGTTTCACAGGCAAATCTATGTTGCATCCCAGTATATTCCGGCATCGCAGCAATGCATATCAGGACGAAAATCCCAATCAGATGTTCAGGTTACAATGGGGTGCGGCGCAATAAAATTACTGGTAATATTATTGTTGTGCGGCGCGTCAAAAATGGCGGAATTCTGCGGTTTTCAGGTCAAAACCAACTGCAGGAATTTCGCGCCGTTTTCGATGCCGTTTTCGTTGATACTATGGGCGAGCCCCTGCTCGATTTCACCTGAAACGGTGAAGCCGGATTTTTCGAGTTTTTCGCGGGCATGGTGATAGGAGGAAACCTCGAGAACTTCGTCAGCATCGCCGTGGATGAGGTGGACCGGCGGCGTGTTGATATCGGCGGGCATTTCCTCTTCCCAGATCAGGGCACCGGAATAGCCGAGTATGCCGGCGATTTTCTGCTTATAGCGTGGGCCGGCATAAAGGCTGGTCATTGTGCCTTGTGAAAATCCGACGAGTGCGAGCTTATTCGCAGGCAGATTAAAGCGCTTCAGCTGAGCATCCATGAAATCATGAACCAGCGGCACGGCGGCCTTCAGCCCCTCGAGGCGGCCTTCGAAGGTGCGGGTATAAAGCGGGAACCACTGATACGCGTCCATGCCTGGCGGAGCCTGATCGTAAGGATACGGGGCGTCGGGGGAGATAAATACCGCGTCCGGCACCGCCCCGGCGAAATAAGGAGCCAGCGAAATCAGGTCGCGTCCGTTTGAGCCGACGCCGTGCAGAAGGATGACAATCTGCTTCGGCGCGCCGCCGGATTTGGGTTTATGCTCGTAAAAATTCTCAATCATAACCAGTGACCTAGCACGCTTTCTTAACGAATCAAAGAAGGCTTTCATTTTGTCGCTAATCTGCCTAGAATGTCTCAAATAGAGACATTTGCATGAAATATGATCTGCTTCATATACAGGGAAAACCTTTCGTTCTGATCCCGCTCCATGACTACCGGGCGATGACCGGATCAGGCAACGACAGCAAGCTTCCCGAGGACGTTCTCGACCAGCTGGCGATGAAAAAAGCCAGCGCGGTGAAAATCGTGCGGAAGTTCCGGGGCATGACCCAGGAAGAGCTGGCATCAAAGGCCGGTATCTCCCGCCCCTATCTGACTGAGATCGAAACCAAGCGCAAAGACGGCTCAGTCCGCGCGATCAAGGCGCTGGCGGAAATTCTCGACGTCGATGTCGGGATGCTGACCGGTTAAATATTACGGTCGTGTTTCAGCGCCGGGATTAACCCGCGCACTTTCTGAACATCTTTTAAATTGATATCGGCCATGATGATGCCGGGATCCTTTCCCGCTTCGGCGAGGATTTCGCCCCACGGACCAACAATCATCGAATGGCCCCATGTCTTGCGGCCGTTTTCATGTTCGCCTGTCTGACCGGGCGCGATGATGAAGCTTCCGGTTTCGATAGCGCGTGCGCGGAGCAGGATTTCCCAATGCGCGCGGCCTGTCGGCACGGTAAAAGCTGAAGGCACCGTGATGATATTCGCGCCCTGCTGCGCCAGCTTACGGAAGAGATAGGCGAAGCGCACGTCGTAACAAACGGTCAACCCCACGCCGCCGAACGGTGTTTTGGCGATGGCGGTTTTATCGCCGGATTGAATAACGTCGCTCTCGCGGTATTTTTCGCCGCCCGGCAGGTCGATGTCGAACAGGTGGATTTTGTCGTACTGCGCGGCGATTTTTCCATCCGGCGAAAACAGGATGCTACGGTTGGAGAGCTTGCTTCCTGTCTTGATGGCGAACGAGCCTGCGAGCAGCCAGACATTCAGTTCTTTTGCCAAACCGGAAAATAACGGAATACCGGGATGACTTTCCTGCGGCGGCGCGGTTTTGAGTTTTTCGGCGGCAGGGTGGCGGATCTGGTCAGTGTTTTCAGGCGTGGCAATAAGGCCCGCGCCCTGCTGCGCGGCCTGGCGGATATACATTTCCACGGTTTTGAGGTTTTGGGCTATGTCGGGGCCGCTGGTCATCTGGATACAAGCGGCGCGCAATTTATCGGTCATAATTCCCTTCTCTCTCGCTTCTCCTGAAACTATAATCAACATCATGACGCAAATGAAGACCGATATTGTCGTTTCAGGCGGTGGAATTGCCGGGTTGGGCCTTGGTATTTTGCTGGCCGGGGCTGGTTTGGACGTTCACCTGATCGATGCCGCGCCGCCATCGACAAAATCCCCGCCGTCTGGCCGCACCGTGGCGCTGATGGAGAATTCGCTGAATATCCTGAAAGCGGCGAATATCTGGGATGCGGTTAAGGATCATGCCGCGCCACTCGAGATTATGCGGATCATCGATGACAATTCGGTAGCCGGGCGGACGGAAGTGGACTTTCATGCCGATGATATCGGCCTCAAACAATTCGGATACAATATTCCGAACAATATTCTGCGCGATGCGTTGTATGACGCCGCGAAAAAGACGAAACGTTTGAGCCTGCATATGCCGGATGCGCTTGCGGCCTATGAAGTGCATGGCGCGGGTGTGACGGCGGCGCTGAAAAGCGGTAAAAATATTTCGGCGTC
The DNA here is from genome assembly GCA_002483465.1 of Micavibrio sp. UBA7657. GTDB lineage: Bacteria > Pseudomonadota > Alphaproteobacteria > Micavibrionales > Micavibrionaceae > UBA7657. Next base: position 8,402 of record DLHX01000017.1, read on the forward strand.
CTTGATTGTCGGCGCGGACGGGCGCAATTCCATGGTCCGGCAGATCAGCGGGATCGAATGCACGGAGCACGACGACAAACAAAGCGCGATTACGTGCCTGGTTGCCCATTCGCGCGCGCACAACAATACGGCGACCGAATTTCATCGGCCCGGCGGCCCCCTCGCCCTTGTGCCGATGCCAGGAAATATTTCGAGCGTGGTTTGGATTGAACCCGGCGCGCGCGCCGATGAATTCATGCGCCTCAAGAAAAACGAATTCACGCAGGCGCTGCAGGAACAGACAAAAGATATCCTCGGTGCCATCCAGCTTGAGAGCAACCCGGAATGCTGGCCGCTGAAGACGCTGAAGGCGAAAAGCCTGACCGCGCCGCGTGCCGTGCTGATGGCCGAGGCCGCGCATGTGATTTCACCCATTACGGCGCAGGGTTTGAATTTGTCGTTGAGGGATGTTGCGGCACTGGCGGAGACGCTGGTGGATGCGGCGCGTGCTGGCCTTGATATCGGCAGTGCATCGGTACTTCATAGATACGAACGCCGCCGCCGCGTTGATATTAACACCCGCGTGTTCGGCGTTGATGGCATGAACAAGATCGTCAGCAACGATGCGAATGCGGTTAAAGGCTTACGCCGGGCCGTTTTGAAAACGCTGGATCACGCGGGGCCGCTGAAAAAGATGGCGATGCGGGCTGGCCTTGCGCCGGAGATTGATGCGGGAAGACTGGCGAAGGGTCAGAAGCTCTAGAAATATCCTTCACGCACAACGCGGGCGAGAGTCAGGACATGAACTTTCTTCGCCCCCGCTTTCATTAAAACCTTGGCGCATTCGCGCACGGTTGCGCCGGTGGTGTAAACGTCATCGACCAGAACGATTGTCTTGCCTTTCACATCGTCCGCATATTTCGGATCCAGAACAAAAGCGCGGCGTACATTGCGGAATCTTTGTTTGGCGTTGAGATGACCCTGGCTGGGCGTAGCACGTGTACGGCGGAGAAGATTTGAAATCACCGGCTTGTCGGTTTCCTTGGCGAGCGCCTGCGCGATTAGCGCGGCCTGATTATAGCGCCGCGAAACCAGCCGCCAGAAATGCAGCGGCACAGGTACAAGAAAATCGGCTTCTTTCAGCATGTCTGCGCCTGCACGTTTCAGCCACGGCATGAACGCCTTCACGGCGTGGGTTTTATCACCGTGCTTGAAACCGAGGATAAGGTCGCGGCTGGACTCGCCGTATTTCAATGCCGCGCGCGCGGTTTCATAAGGCGGCGCGTTGGCGAGGCAGGATGCACATTGGGAATCGTCTCCCGCCTCGAACTCAAAAGGAAAACCACAGATGGCGCAGAACGGCGCGGCGATGAAATCGAGTGTCGACCAGATTTCCGGCGCGATCATGCCCTGGCGCTCGACCATCTGGCCGCTGACGATGCAGCGCGGCGGCAAAACCGTATCGACCGCCAGCCCGAGAACACCGAAAACCCTTGCCCGCAACGTTTGCATTAAGGAAAGCCTTTTCTGTATGATGCCCTGCGCGCTTAGGATATAAGCTTATAACGCATTGTAAACACTAATTTTATTAGACGGTTTATGGCCACTCAAAACGACGAAATTGCAGGCCTGCAGGAATCGTATCTCGAACGAAGGGATATGCTGCTGAAACTGGTTGCGCCTGCGGATATCCGCAAGGCGTGGTTCGCGCTTTCGCACCTGTTGCTGGATGAAGGATCGCGCGTGATCGATATGGGCTGCGACGACGGCGCGGTGACATACGCGATGGCGGCGATGGCGCCTAAAATAAAATTTACCGGCCTCGACAAAAGCAAGCGCCAGATCAACAAGGCGCGCGAGAAATATTCGCTGCATAACCTGGAATACGTGATCGCCGACGCGACCAGCGAGATTTTCGAGCCGGAGTCCGTGGATGCGATTATTAATTCCTATGTTCTGCACGAGGTTTATTCCGGATCGCGTTATAACGAGCGGATTGTCAGCGATACATTGCGTAAGCATTTCCGCGTGCTTAAAAAAGGCGGCGTGATGTTTATCCGCGACTTCGCCCGGCCACCGCAAGGCGAATTTGTGCTGATGGAAATGCCGGATACGCCGAGCACGGGGGATTCACTGGCTGATTTATCCGAGCCGGATTTGCTCATGTGGTATTCGGAGCATGCAAGGCCGCGTTCGGACCCTGGCACAGGCGGATTTTTTCTCGAGGAGCTGCCGCCGCGTTTTCCGCGCACGCGTTTATTCAGGCTGCCGCATAAATGGGCGTATGAATTCATCATGCGCAAGGATGACCGCGCGCATTGGGAATTGGGATTACCGCTGGAATTCACGTTTTTTACATCGCGCGACTTTATACGCGAACTCAGCACGCTCGGTGCGCGCGTGCAATATTCCGGCCCGCACTGGGAAGATGAGATCATCGATAAAAAATTCGAAGGCAAGTTCAAGCTTCACGCCGATGACGGGACGATGCTCGGCCACCCGCCGACCTGCTTCGTTGCTGTCGCCTATAAAATGCAGGAGCGCAAAAGCCTGTATATCGAGGAGCGCCGCCCCTCCATCACCGAGAACAGCAGGCTGAAAATCACGGCGATGCGCGATGATAAAACCGGACGGATCCTGGATGTCGTCAGCCGGGGTATGAATGCCAGTGAAATTATTCCCTACCGTCTCGACGAAGAAGGCCGCCTGAAAATCTTCCTGCATGACGGCGTCGCGCGCAGCATCGCCAACGCGGTGCCGCGCAACGGCATCAATTTAGATGGGCGCGGATGGTCAGGGCACATGATCGAGCCGGTTGCCGTCGACGGTAAAATTCTTTCCGACATGGAAACGCAGGACGTTAAAAATTCGGCCCGGTTTTCACGCGACCATCTCGGCCTGATCCCGCGCGAGGGCGCGGTTCTGATCAAGGGGCCGGATTATTACCCCTCGCCCGATTATATCGACGAGCGTATCGTCACCTATTATCTCAATGTCGAGCCGCCGAAATCGGCGCCGATCCCGAAGAATTTTATCGGTCATGCTGACCGTTTTCATGCGCGCGGCGTTGTCCGTGAGCTGGACGCGCAGCAGGTGTTGAACGCCATCGCCATCGGCATGATCCCGAACGGGCGGCTGGAGCTGCAAATTCTCTCTCTGTTCGAGCATCTGAAACTTAAGGCCGAGAACTGGACGAGCAAGAACGTGCCGTTCCAGGTCGGCAACATCACGAAGCAAAAAAGCCTGCATAAGCTGATGAAGCAATATCAGGGCCAGCAGAAGCGCTTCCGCGAGGTCAAGGGCACGGCGGGCCAGTTACGCGCCGTTCATTCCACGTTCGTGGAAGAAGGCCAGATGCGCGGCGCGGTGACGGGGCTTGCATCACAGGATGCAGATTTCGTCGTGTTCGACGACCAGACGATTAATACCGCTGTCGTCCTGCCCATGGCGAAGGATATTAAAAACGATGTCCATGCCGGGTTTTTCCTCGAGACAACGCCGGTGCCGCAGTTGCACCAGCCGGGCAGCCTGACGATGTCGGCACCGAGTTTCAACCTGCCCCGGACCGTCACGAACCTGCAGCAGGCCAAAAAATTCATCGCCGAGCATTTCGGTGTATTTCCGCAGATGGTTTTCAAGATCGGCGAAAGCTATCACAGCCATGTCGGCGTAACCCCGCAGCGCATTCATCCGTTCGGCGTTGCCGTGCCGCCTGATTTTTTCAGCGACAGGAAGATGGAAACCATGCCGTTGTACCAGGTCATGCTGATCAGGCAAAAAATCGCCGATATGAACGTCAATCTCGATTACCGCCTCGTCGCGGCGCGGGCGTACAAAATGCTCGGTCAAGATGCGGCGCTGGACGCAAGGCTGCGCGCGAAGCCGATCCTTGCCCAGCGCCTCGGACAGGTGAATACGGAATGGTCGATGCCGGTTTCGTATCACCAATCGCCAGTGATCGAGACGCAAAAATCTGCTCCTGCAGCCCCGGTTCAGGCGCAGAAACCACAGCCTTTCCATGCCGCGATAATGACTGCACCGCCGCAGCAACAGCCCGAGACGCCGGTTACCGTGACGCCGCTGCGCGCGCCTGTCGTGCCGCCGAAGGAAATCGCCTCGGAGCCTGCGCCTGTCGCCCAAACTGTGGAACCTATCGAGGAATTCGAACAGGAGCTGGATGAATTCCTGGAAGAGCAAGTCCAGCACGAGGGGCTGCGGCATGACCCACGCTAAGGCAATGACTGATAATTCTATCGTCATTTTCGACCGCGAGCGCGTGCGGCAGAACCGTAACCGGGCGCGGCCTGAGCATAATTTTCTTATAGATTGGGCGGGAAAGCAGATTGTTGACCGCCTGCGCGACGTGACGAAGAACTTCCCTCTCGCGTTGCAGATGGGTTTGCGGACACCCCCTGAATTTGCACAAAATCTCGCCGCCACGGAAAAAATAGAAGCGCTGATCGGCATGGATGCGGCGGAAAATCTTTTAAAACCCGGTAATATATGCGCGGATGAGGAATTCCTGCCGTTTCGGGATCAATCTCTGGATCTGATTATGAACGTCCTGGGCCTGCACAGCACGAATGATCTGCCGGGGGCGCTCATTCAAATACGCCGCGCGCTAAAACCGGATGGATTGTTCCTCGCCGCGCTGTTCGGGGGTGAAAGCTTGATGGAACTCCGTCAGTCTTTGATGCAAACGGAAATCGAGATGAAGGGCGGTGCCTCCCCCCGCGTTTTCCCGTTCGCCGATAAGCCGCAGATGGGATCACTCATGCAGCGCGCAGGCTTTGCCCTGCCCGTTATCGATTCAGAAATCGTGACGGTGACCTATCCCGATATGTTTGCGCTCTTGAAAGATCTTCGTTTCATGGGCGAAGGCAATGCGATTCTGAAACGCGACAAGACATATCCGGGCCGGGAATTTTTTGCGAAAGCCGCTGAATTTTATAAAAATAATTTCTCCGATGAAGACGGGCGTATCCGCGCGTCGTTCGAAGTCATCTTCCTGATCGGCTGGGCGCCGCATGCCAGCCAGCAAAAGCCCCTAAGCCCCGGCAGCGCGAAAACGCGGCTGGCCGATGCGCTGAATACAGTGGAAATAAAAACAAAGATGTAGGGTTGGGCTTAGCTGTTGCCCGGTCCGCCGCTTTCACCGCGGCGCTGGACGCGGCGCTTCATGGTGCCGCCGGAGCGTTGCTGGCTGTGGCCTTGCGGGGTGTTGTAATTAGGGCCGCCGTCATTATCGGACTCGAAACGCTGGCCTTCAAATTCGGCGTCATTGCCGCTGCGGTGCTTGGCGTCACGGTGCGGCGGAATGGGAATAGGTTTCTGCGCCATTTCATTGCGCTCACTGACGGCGAGTTCGATTTCAAGACGGGAAGCAACCTTGCGCAATTCATGGATGGCATCCTGGAGAGATTCACGGACCGGACCGTTTTTCTGTTCCTTGCGCCACGCCTCGTAAGACTTGAAACAATTTTCAGAGGTTTCGCGCAAGCGTTTTTCGATCTCATCCATCCCTGTTTACTCCCTTTTGGATTGAAGCCCCGAGTTTAATGACCCGGCATGCAAAGCGCAAGTTGCTATTCACCGCTGCCAAATATGGTATTCAGCTGCTGGCTGACACGTATAAATGTCGTGCGCTTCGATAATTCCTTCAATCGGCGCGCCCCGACATAGGTGCAGGTCGAACGCAGGCCGCCCAGAATATCCTGCAGCGAGGATTCAACGCCGCCGCGATAAGGAATCTTGACTGTCTTGCCTTCGCTCGCGCGGTATTCAGCGACGCCGCCTTTGTGTTTCTTCATGGCGGTTGAACTGCTCATGCCGTAGAACTGCACGAATTTTTTGCCGCCTTCGGTAACGACTTTTTGTTCGGATTCATCGTGACCTGCGAACATGCCACCCAGCATGACGAAATCGGCGCCGCCCGCGAAAGCTTTTGCCACGTCGCCCGGCACGGTGCAGCCGCCATCGCCGCAGATCAGGCCGCCAAGGCCGTGCGCGGCGTCGGCGCATTCGATAATCGCCGATAATTGAGGGTAGCCAACGCCCGTCATTTTGCGCGTGGTGCAGACACTGCCCGGGCCGATGCCGACTTTCACGACATCAACGCCGGAGAGAACCAGTTCCTCGACCATTTCGCCGGTGACGACGTTGCCGGCCATGATCGTGATGTCATCAGGAAGCGTATCGCGGATGCGTTTGACGAAATCGATGAATTGCTGGCTATAGCCGTTCGCGACATCGATGCATATTTTTTCGATGCCCCTGCCCTCTTTCTGGGTTTTGGATTTGAGAAAGGCCTTGAGCTTGTCCTGGTCATCCTGCGTGATGCCGATGCTGTACCAGACGGATTTTCCACCATGCTTGCTGAAAAATTTCTCAAGATCGGCAAGCGCGTAATGTTTATGCAGCGCGGCGGTAAGGCCGTTGCCGTCCTCGATGAACGCCTTGGCCATTGCGAAGGTGCCGACGCCGTCCATGTTAGCGGATATGATCGGCACGCCCTTGAACGGACGACCGCTCCATTTGAATTTATAGTCGCGCGTAATGTCGACATCCTTGCGGCTGGCGAGCGTCGAGCGCTTCGGCCGTATAAGCACGTCTTTAAAATCGAGTTTTACTTCTTCTTCGATGCGCATAGTTTTTTATCCTTTGGCCCTCTATGATTTAAACAATGAAGACGCAGCATTCATGACCGCCTTTTTCCTGGCGATATTCTCTTCGACACGTTTGATTTCGGCTTTCATGTCCTCGATATATTGCTCCAGTTCAGCAACGGACATGTCGGTGAGGTTTTTTAGCTTTGCCGGTTGTTTCTGCGGCAGCATATCTTCTTCAAGCATAACTAATGTATTCTCCCTGAAAACACTCAAAAAAGAGTAAATCCGGGCTTCCGATAAAGCAAATAGGCTTTTTTTGAGATTCTACTAGCTTTTAGGGGTCTTTTTCCCTATATAAGGGGTATTCCCAATAGTTAAGGTTTAAATACCGTTGATCCATATAGGGAGATGGATCGGGCGCAAAAGCTATTTGCGTTAAGGAATTCAAGGAGAAGAAAATGGCTGCTGCCGCTAAAAAATCAAAACACACGCTTCTGATGCCGAAAGCTACGGCTGTATGGCTGATCGAGAACACCGCCCTGACCTTCAAGCAGATCGCGGAATTCACCAACCTGACCGAGATCGAGATCGAGGCGCTGGCGAACGAAGATATCGGTCGCGGCCTGGTGGGCCGTAACCCGGTCGAGAACAACGAGCTGACGAAAGACGAGCTTGCCCGCGCGGAAGCCGACCCCAAGGTCACGCTGAAAGTCGCGAAGACCGACCTGCCGCAGGTTAAAATGCGCGCCAAGGGCCCCCGCTACACGCCGGTGTCCAAGCGCGCCGACAAGCCGGATGCGATTGCCTACATTCTCAAGAACAACCCGGAAATCAGCGATGCACAGATCTGCAAACTGGTGGGCACAACGAAGCCGACCATCCAGATGCTTCGCGACCGCACGCACCCGAACGCTTCCAACATCCGCCCGCGCCACCCTGCGGATGCGGGCCTGTGCACCTACCAGGAATACGAGAAGGCCGTAAACAAGGGCCTGAAGGCCGCAGGCAAGGACCCGGAAAAAGTGAAGGCCGAACGCGCCGCCGCGCTGGACACCCCGTCACAGACGCAACAGACGCAGGAAGACGTCACCGGCACAGCCGGGTTCGATTTCTCGAACTTCCTGCCGAAAAAGGACCAGACCAAGGTTCCGCTCGACGACGACGGCACGAACTAATCCGATTTCACAGAAATACAAAACGGCCGGGTCAAACCGGCCGTTTTTTTACGCAATAATTATTGCGAGGCTACGCTGTGCGAATGCCCTCGATTTCTTCTTTCAGTATCAATTTCTGCTTTTTCAATTGCCTGAGATAGAAATCCGTCGTTGAGGGCAAAGTTTGCATTGTTTCGATCCGGTGCTTCAGAAGTGCGTGCTTGTGTCTGAGGGCTTCAATCCGGGACGCTGGGGATGTTATAGACGTTCCACGTTCGGTCATAGGCGTTTTCTCCTGTTCCTTGGCTTGGTCCAAATTTCCGAGTCAGAGTGTACGACTCGTTCAGAGCCCCTACAAATTCCTGTCAAATTATGCCTTCCGCATATACGGATTCAGCCTTGAATCCAAGGCAGTTACGTCGTGACTCTGATGTTGCGGATTGCAATTTTACGAAACGGAATTTGAAGGGTGATTTTTCTGAACCGATTCGTGCACATTCTTTCATTATATTCAGAGGCTTCTTAAAAAATGGTTAACGGAATCTTAAGATTCAGGCGAGTCAGGAAGGCCCCAAGGGACCATGGCTAGAGGTCAAATTTGACCCCCTGGGCCAGGGGCAGATCGGACGAGTAATTCACCGTCTGGGTCTGCCGGCGCATATAGGCGCGCCAGGAATCGCTGCCGCTTTCGCGTCCGCCGCCGGTTTCCTTCTCACCGCCGAACGCGCCGCCGATTTCAGCGCCGCTGGTACCAATATTGACGTTGGCGATGCCGCAATCGCTGCCTGTGGCCGAGAGGAAACGTTCGCTTTCCCGCACATTGTTGCTGAAGATAGATGAAGAAAGTCCCTGCGGCACGTCGTTGTGCGTGTCGATGACTTTTTCAAGATCGGAATATTTGAAGACGTATAAAATCGGCGCGAAGGTTTCGTGACGCACGATTTCGCCCTGCTTCGGCATTTCGACGATGGCAGGTTCGACGTAATAGCCTTTCGTGCCAATACGTTTTCCGCCGACGAGGATTTTACCGCCCTGCTCTACCGCTTTTTTGAGCGCGGTCTGCATCTGGTCGAACGCAGCCTTGTCGATGAGCGGCCCTACAAGCGTTTTTTTATCGAGCGGATCGCCGACGCGGATTTGTTTGTAGGCTTTCACGAGAACAGGAACGAGTTTTTTGTAAACGTCGTCATGTACGAACAGACGGCGCAGTGACGTGCAACGCTGGCCGCAGGTTCCGGCGGCTCCGAACAAAATGGAGCGCACGGCCATGTCGAGATCGGCGGATGGAGCCACGATCATGCCGTTATTGCCGCCGAGCTCCAAGAGTGTGCGGCCCAGACGGGAAGCAACGACTTCACCGACGGCCTTGCCCATGCGGACGCTGCCGGTGGCGCTGATAAGCGGAATTGCAGGATTGCGCGATAACGCATCACCGACTTCGCGGCCACCGATGACGATCTGCGATAAATCTTTTGGAATGTCATGGCCTTCTTTTCTGAATTTCGCGGCAGCCTTGTCGAAAAGAGTCTGGCAGGCAAGCGCGGTAAGCGGTGTTTTTTCAGAGGGCTTCCAGATTAATGAATCGCCGCAGACCAACGCCAGCGCTGCGTTCCATGCCCAAACCGCGACGGGAAAATTGAAGGCGGTGATGATACCGACAGGGCCGAGCGGGTGCCAGAGTTCGCGCATATGGTGGCCGGGTCGTTCGGAGACGATGGTTAAACCGTAGAGCTGCCTTGAAAGGCCGACCGCGTAATCGCAGATATCGATCATCTCCTGCACTTCGCCGCGGCCTTCGGAAATGATTTTGCCGCATTCAAGTGTCACGAGTTGCGCGAGGTCTTCTTTTGAATCCCTGAGTTCTTCGCCGAGCAAACGGACGAATTCGCCGCGCACGGGTGCCGGGATTTTTCGCCATTCACGGAAGGCCTTGTGGGCTTTCTCAGCCGCTTTTTTTACATCGGCGGCGGAATGTTGTTTGAGCGAGCCTATTTTCGCGCCGTCAATCGGCGAGAAAACATCAAGGTCACCCTTCCCGGTGTCTAGTCCAAACTTTTTTAGGATTTGCTGATGCGTTGGCATGATTCCGCCTCCTCACAACCATATAATGTCAGAAAGAGTTCTTCGCCACCAGATAGGCTTTTTCCTCGGGCGTGTTTTCCCGGCCCATTGCAGCGTTGCGCTCAGGATAGCGCCCGTATTTCTCGATCACGGCATAGCGCTGCTGGGCGACGAAATGGGCGACCGGGTTTTCATCCTGCATCGATTTGAAGAGTTCGAGATTCTTTTTCTGATCGGACAGGCGCTCGCTGTGTTCGAACGGGATATACAGGAAAAAGCGCTTCTCGGGGCTGAGCACCTGGTCGAAGCCCTTTGAAATCGCCTGCTTGGCGATCAGCAACGCGCGCTCGTCGGTTTCGAATTCAGCCGCCGTGCCGCGAAACATACGGCGCGGAAACTGGTCGAGCAGCAGGCAGAGCGCGAGGCATCCATCCGCATCGACGTTCCAGCCGTTACAAAGCCCGTCCTTGGCCATGTTATAGGTCATGGCGAAACGGTCTTTAATAATGGAATCGAATTCGTCGCTGCGCTGGAACCACAGGCGCGGTTCGGTTTCCTCGAACCAGAAATGAGTGATTTCCTGCCGCGTGTCGCGCAAGGCGTCAGGTTTCCTTCAGGAATTCGCTGAGCTTGCGCTCGGCGCGGCGCGCCATAACCGAGAGCGCGATAGCGGGCACGAAGGGGAAAATCAGGAAGACGATGCTGACGGGATTACGCAGCAGCGTAAAGATATTGCCGCCCTCGGATTGCTGGAAAAATGTGTAGCAGAACAGCAGCACGCCCATGCAGGCAAAAACAAGCGCGAGAAACCGGTAGAGTTTGGATTTAATCAGGTATTCCTTGGCGCGTTCCTTGTTCATGCCGCACCTCCCGTGCGATTTGCTCAGTGCAGTTTAGCCCATATCCGGCGCTTGACGGCGTACATAAGACCCGCGAAGACCGCGAGGAATATAATGACCTTAATCCCGGTGCGCTTGCGCTCCTCCATGTACGGATCGGATGCCCAGGCGAGGAATTCAACCACGTCGCGTGAATATTGATCAACTGTTTGAGGGACATCGTCTTCATACGCAACCTGACCGTCCGACAGCGGCGGCGCCATGGAGATCAGGCTCTGCATCTGGTTGTTCCAGTGCTGGCCGGGCCCCGGCGTGACGCCCTCGGGAGGCGGCGCAAAACCGGTCAGCACGCCGAAAACATGGTCGGGGCCGTGATGGCGCGCCTTGATAATCAACGAAAGATCGGGCGGCAATGCGCCGTTATTTACGGATTTGGCGGCGTTGTCGTTCGGGTACGGCGAAACGAAGTGATCGCTCGGCAGCGCGGCGCGGTCGAACATCTCGCCCTCGTCGTTCGGGCCGTCGGTGACATTGTATTGCGAGGCGATGTTTTTCACCTGGCCTTCGTCATAGCCTAGATCCTCAAGATTGCGGTAGTAAACGCGCTTGAGCGAGTGACAGGCGGCGCAAACCTCGCGGTAAACTTTCAGGCCGCGCTGAAGTGCGGCGCGGTCATAGCTGCCGAACATGCCGGAGAAATGCCATTCATTGTGGCCGTGCGGCGCGGCGGCATGATGATCGGGCGCATGCGCCTTATCTGCTTCAGCCCCTTCCGGCGGCAATTCGGCGGCGGCCTCGAGGTCGGCGGGTGTGGGCATGGCGTGCTGTTCTGCTTCGGCGGCAAATACGAGCGGCGAAGCCGTCGCCAGGGCAAGAACGATAAAGGGAAGGATAATCTTTTTCATCATGCCGAACCTTTCAGAACAGATTCATGGATGCTGGGCGGCAGGTCGCGGCCTTTTTCATGTTTATTCAGGTAAGGAAGAATAGCCAGGAAGAAGCCGTAATAATAAATCGTGCCAAGCAGGCCCAGGTAACTGAGCGGGATCCCGAATTTCACCGCGTCAGCAGGTTGAGAGCCGACATAACCGAGGAAAGCGAATACGGCAAGCCAGACCAGCAGCGCAATCCGGTATTGCGGACGGAAACGCGCAGAACGGATAGGATGGCGGTCAAGCCACGGCAGAACAAAAAGCAGCGCGATTGATCCGAACATCACTAACACACCGCCGAGTTTTGCGGAGATGATGACAATCTCGGTGAAGGGAATGCCGATATTAAAAGTAATGGCGCGGAGCATCGCGTAGAACGGCAGGAAATACCATTCAGGGACGATGTGCGGCGGCGTTACCATCGGGTTGGCCGGCGTGTAATTGTCCGGGTGTCCAAGCGCGTCGGGCATGAAGAACACGAAGAAGCAGAAGATGACGAGGTAGACCAGCGTGCCGAACGTGTCCTTGATCGTATAATAAGGATGGAACGGAACGGTGTCCTGCGGACCTTTGGTGTCGATGCCGAGTGGGTTATTCGATCCGACGACATGCAGCGCCCAGATATGCAGGAACACGACAGCGAAGATCACGAACGGCAGCAGGTAGTGCAGCGCAAAGAAACGGTTCAACGTCGGGTTATCGATTGAGAAACCACCCCAAAGCAGCGTAACGATGCTCTCGCCCACCACCGGAATGGCGGAGAAAAGATTCGTGATCACGGTCGCGCCCCAGTAGGACATCTGGCCCCACGGCAGGACGTATCCCATGAAAGCGGTCGCCATCATCAGCAGGAAAATCAAAACGCCGAGAATCCAGAGAAGTTCGCGGGGCTTTTTGTACGATCCGTAATACATGCCGCGGAAAATATGGATGTAGACGGCGATGAAGAAGAACGACGCGCCGTTCATGTGCAGATAACGGATGAGCCAGCCGCCGTTGACGTCGCGCATGATGCGCTCGACGCTGTTGAAAGCCATGGCGGTGTGCGGCGTGTAATGCATCGCGAGCACGATGCCGGTGACAATCATCAGCACCAGCATGATCATGGCGATGGCGCCGAAATTCCAGAAATAGTTGAAGTTGCGCGGCGTCGGGAATACGCCGTATTCCTTCTGCATCATCGTGAAAATCGGAAGGCGCGAGTCGACCCACTCGACAACCGGATTTTCAAAAGGTGTTCTTGGTCCGCTTCCCATTGTCTCTATCCAATCTTAATCAGCGTGTCAGAAAGGAACGTATAAGGCGGCACTGGAAGATTAAGCGGCGCAGGACCCTTGCGGATGCGGCCCGACGTATCATAGGCCGAGCCGTGGCACGGGCAGAACCAGCCATTATATTCGCCCTTTATCTCGCCGGTTTTCTGTCCCTGCGGAATGCAGCCCAAGTGCGTGCAGATACCGACGACAACCAGCCATTCCGCTTTTTGAACGCGGTCCTTGTCCGCCTGCTTGTCGCGCAGTGTTGAAACATCAACGGCTTCCGCGTCGGCAATTTCCTGCGCGGTGCGGCGGCGAATGAACACCGGCTTGCCCTGCCAGGTATAGGTGATCGATTGCCCGACCTGGACTGTCGACAAATCAACTTCGATCGTTGAAAGCGCCAATGTGTCTTTCGCGGGATTGAGGGAATTGACCAGCGGCCAGGCGAAAACGCCTGCCCCTACTGCGCCGAATGCCGCTGCTGTTAACTGAAGAAAATCGCGCCGTGTTTCGCCGTCCTGCGGATGGCCGTGATCGGCTTTCGTGTTGGATGCCATAATTATACTAAACCGGGTTTGTTTAATCGTGAGACGTTTAATACTTCTCTCTTTATAATCAATCAAGGGTCAAGTATCTACTATCCATGCGAAATTTTGTTGTTTTCCACACAGTATGAAAAAACCGGCCATAGCCATGTACCAGCCCGACATCCCGCAGAATGTCGGGGCCATGATGCGGCTGGCGGCCTGCACCGGCGTGGAATTGCACATTATAGAACCCTGCGGCTTTCCATGGGACGAACGGAAAATCAGGCAATCCGGCATGGATTACGTCGATAATATGGACTATACGCGCCATGAATCCTGGGCGAAATTCCGGGAAAACACGGCGGGACGCAGGCTTGTCCTGCTGACCACAAAGGGGGCCGAGCCCTATTACAACTTTGAATTTCAGGATGGCGATATAATACTTGCGGGGCGCGAAAGCGCCGGGGTGCCGGACGAGGTTCATAACGCCGCCCATGCCCGTCTGCTCATTCCCATGGCCGGGTCGGCGCGATCCTTGAACGTCGTCAATGCAACTTCTATGGTGCTCGGAGAAGCATTGAGGCAGGCAAATGGCGGCTGAAAGAGCGATAAACGACAGGCAGAAACAGGCGGCAACGTGGTTCCGGAGCCTGCGCGACAAAATCTGCGCGGAATTTGAACTGATCGAAAAGGATTTCGGCGGCAAACCGGGCAGCTTCGAGCGCAAGAACTGGGAGAGACCCGGCGGGGGCGGCGGGGAAATGTCGCTGATGCGCGGTCAAGTTTTTGAAAAAGTCGGGGTGAATATTTCCGAGGTCTGGGGTGCGTTCCCCGAGGATTTCCGGTCGCAGATTCCCGGCGCGGCTGAAAATGGCGGGCAATTCTGGGCTGCGGGAATTTCCCTCGTGGCGCATATGCAATCCCCCCTCGTCCCGGCGGTGCATATGAATACGCGGATGATCGTGACATCCAAATCATGGTTTGGCGGCGGGGCCGATTTAACGCCGATGATTCCGAATGTGAACGACGCCGAGGATTTCCATGCCGCACTGGAAGCCTGCTGCGACCGCCATAATCCGGGTTATTACAAACAATATAAGGAATGGGCCGACCGTTATTTCTTCCTGCCTCATAGAAATGAGCCGCGCGGTGTGGGCGGGATTTTTTACGATAATCTGGACAGCGGCAATCAGGACGCCGATTTCGCTTTCACGCAGGATGTGGGGAAAGCTTTTCTCGATATTTACCCACAAATCGTGCGCCGGAGCATGAAACTGCCCTGGACGGAGGAGCAGCGTGAGACGCAGTTGGTCAAACGCGGGCGCTATGTTGAATTCAACCTTCTTTATGACCGGGGCACGATGTTTGGCCTAAAAACCGGCGGCAATACCGAAGCGATATTAATGTCCCTGCCTCCCAACGTTAAATGGTAATAAAATTACTGTTTATAAGGCGTTTTGGGTTCAAAAATTTTCTTGCCTTTCCCAACTAAAAAAAGCATATTTCGCTATAAATAAGGTTGGAGATTTATAAATGGAAGAAAAACAAGCACAGGCTCAGCTATTATTGTTAACTTTTTCAGGCGCAAATCTCGAAAATAAAAGCTATATATCTCCTAAGCCAAGTTATGCGCCGTACACAACCTTACACGATGAGATTATAAGAGAAGTAGATTTTAGAGTGGGCTAATCAAAGCTGCGCGAGGCAGGCTTTCCTGTCGGGCTTGAATTCCTGGTCGATCCACCAGTATTCAAGTTTCAAAAGGGCCGCGCCCAGCGCAGGCCCTTTTTCGATGCCCGCCTTCATCAGGTCGTTACCGTCGACCGGGAAAGTCGGGATATCCCATTTCTGGATGATTTCGAGCGCCTTGTTGATATATCCGTTCATGACGCGGTCCTGCGCGACCTCGATGATCAGCGCCTGCGCCGTTGAGGTGCGGCCATGTTTATAAACTGCGACCTTTACGGCGTGGTCCTTGCCCAGATCAGGCAGCTTGAGGATTTCAGAAATGGCTTCAATGTCGCGTTTGAAGACTTTGGGAATCAACAATAATCTTTCCATGCGTTTTATGTTGTCATGGCTCAGGCCGGACAGAACGTAAAGGCGCGGCGAAACAAACGCGATGCCGAACCGGTTCTGGAATTCACAGAGATGTTTCAGCAAATCTGGTTGATATTCCGGAAAAAGAAACTGGGTCAGGACGGAGTTATTAAAAATTACTGACAAGATATCCACAGGGTTATCCACAGATAAAATTTTCAGGAATTCCTGCGTGATGCGTTCTTTCGAAAGCGTAGGAATTTCAGCCGCAGCGGCTTTGCAGGCCTTTAGACCTTCGGTATCGGGCGCGCCTTTGCCGTATTGAGCATGAAAACGAAAGAAACGGAGAATACGGAGGTAATCCTCCCTGATCCGCGTGGCCGGGTCGCCGACGAAACGCACGCGCCGCGCTTCAAGGTCTTTTATCCCCTCGCCCGTGGGGTCGTAAATATTTCCTTTCGGGTCCGCCAGCAGCGTATTCATTGTGAAATCGCGGCGCTGCGCGTCCTCGCGCCAGTCTTCCGTAAAACTCACGACGGCGCGGCGGCCATCGGTTTCGATATCCCGGCGCAGGGTCGTAATTTCATAAGGTTTTTTATCGACAATCGCCGTAACCGTGCCGTGATCGATGCCGGTGGGCACCACCCTGATGCCAGCAGCGGTCAGCTTTTCAGTAACATCTTGCGGCGTCCATTGGCTCGCGATGTCGACATCAACGACCTCCTCGCCCAGCAGCATGTTGCGCACGCAGCCGCCGACGAATAATGCCTTGCCCGCTTCAAGCGCGTTCATGACACGGGACGTTTCACGTGAAACCATCCAGTCCTGCGGCTTAACCTGTTTTGCCTTATAATTTTCCAGCGTTATATCCTTTAAAAAGCTATAGATAAGGCTAGTATAGCCAATCGCATCCCCGAAGTAAGGAGTCAAAATCGCGTGACCGACAGAGCGTTCCAGGAAGCCCACCAGAAACTGGCCAAGGCCCGCGCCGAAATCGGCAAGGTGATTTTCGGGCAAAATTCCGTGATTGACCAGACTTTGGTGACGCTGGTGTCCGGCGGGCACCTGCTCCTGATCGGCGTTCCGGGGCTGGCGAAGACGTTGCTGGTCGATACGACGGCGAAAGTTCTGGGTCTCGACACTGCGCGCGTGCAATGCACGCCCGATTTGATGCCCGCCGATATTCTCGGCTCCGAAGTTCTGGAAGAAGGCGCGGATGGAAAACGTTCGTTCCGTTTTATCAAGGGTCCGATTTTCACGCAGCTTTTGATGGCGGATGAAATCAACCGTGCTTCGCCGCGCACGCAATCGGCGTTGTTGCAGGCGATGCAGGAAAAAGAAGTGACGGTCAGCGGCAAGGCTTACGATGTGCCGAAACCGTTTCACGTTCTTGCCACGCAAAATCCGATCGAGCAGGAAGGAACCTATCCCCTGCCCGAGGCACAGTTAGATCGTTTCCTGATGCAGGCCGATGTCGATTACCCGGCGCGTGATGCCGAGCGCGACATGCTGATCGCGACGACAACGAATAATGTGCGCACAGCTTCGGCTGTGCTGAAGCCGGAAGAACTGCTGGAAATTCAATCCCTCGTGCGCGATATGCCGATTGGAGATTCTGTGGTCGATGCGATTTTGACTTTGGTGCGCCGTGGCCGTCCCGATTCAGGCGCATCCGACATCGTGAAAGATTACGTTGCCTGGGCGCCGGGTCCGCGCGCGGCGCAGGCGTTGATGCTGGCGGTGCGTGCCAGTGCGCTGATTGACGGACGCGAAGCGCCCTCCGTTGACGATGTGATTGACCTCGCCGAGCCGGTGCTGAAACACCGCATGGCGCTGAACTACAAGGCGCGCGGCAGCGGTATCACCCTGCAGAACGTCATCCGGGGTCTTTCAGAAAGTCTGTAGATGGATTTGTTCCGCACGACAAAAGCCCGGGACGCGCTGCCCCTGCGCCAGCGGGCCGAGGACGCTGCCGCGCACCTGTCATTCCTGATGGCGGAAGCGGACAAGGCGGTGGCCAGCGTTTTGCACGGCGAACACCGGCAGAGAAAATCCGGCAGCGGCGAGCGTTTCTGGCAGTTCCGTGAATACCACCCCGGCGACCGCCCGCAGGATATCGACTGGCGCCAGAGCGGCAAGACCGACAAAATTTTTATCCGCCAGAAAGAATGGCAAACCAACCAGAGCGCCTTCCTGTGGTGCAGCCGCTCAAACGGTATGGATTTTCGTTCGCGTGATGATCTTTTGAGTAAATCCGACACCGCGAAAATTATTACACTGGCGATTGCTCTCCTTCTGACTCACGGGGGCGAGGAAGTCGGTTTATTGGGCAGCCAGCGCAAGGGCCGCTCACAGGCCGCGCTGCAAACACTAGCGGACACATTAATGGAAAAAAATCATGAGGAAACGCTACCGGGTGATGAAACGTCACGTAATGCCTCGCTCTTTCTCGTTGGGGATTTTCTGGACACGATTGACGTCATCGAAACACGGTTTAAAAACCTGGCGGCGCAAAGCGGCAGCGGATTCGTGATCCAAATTCTCGACCCGGCGGAAATCGAGCTTCCCTATGATGGCCGGATTATTTTTGAAACGCCTGCGGATAAGCAAAGAGAACTGGTGAACAATGTTTCATCCATCCGCGCCGAATATAACCGCCGCATCACCGCGCATATCGGGGCTGTGAAAAAAATATGCGGGGCATGTCATTGGCATCATATCCTGCACAGCACCGAGCGCGATATTAAAGACACGCTGCTCGATGTCTGGACCACACTCAGCTTGCATATTCAACGCGCGGGGACGTTACGGAGATGAGTGTGCTGCTCGGCAATCTGGTTTTTTTAAATCCTCTTATTCTTTGGGGACTGGCGGTTTTGCCTGCGCTCTGGTTCCTGCTGCGCATTACCCCGCCTGCGCCAAAATTGATTATCCTGCCGACAACGCGTTTTCTCGCCGGGCTTATTCCTGAAAAACAAACGTCGAGTCATACGCCGTGGTGGATTTTATTATTGCGGATGATCATCGCGGCGCTCGTGATCATCGCGCTGGCGCGGCCTGTTTATAATCCGGCGGAAGGGCTGGCAGGGAACGGACCGGTACAGATTGTCATCGATAATGGCTGGGCGTCCGCGCCTGTATGGGATAGCGAAATCCGCGCGGCGCTCGATTTAACCGCGCAAGCGGGCCGCGAAAACCGCGACATTTATATTTTGACCACCGCGCCCGGCCCGGATGGGAAGCCGCTTGCGCAAGGGCCGCTTGCTGCCGGACAGGCCGAAGCGATTATCAAAGGACTGGAGCCGCAGCCATGGCCTGCGGATTATAATGCCGCTGCTGAGCTGATAAACGATGCCGCAAAAGAAACTGTCTGGTTCGCACACGGTATTGATGAAGGCGGAATTGCAGATTTCGCTGCCGCGCTCCGTGAGCATGGCAATGTCACTTACGTTTCGCCAACGCCGGAGCATCTTCCTCTCCTACTCGGGCGCGATGAACAGGCTGAAGGATTCCAGATTACCATCACCGCGCCGGAAACAATCACCGCCAACCGCCCGGTTACCGTGCAGGCGCTTTCTTTAGATGGCTCTGTGTTAGATCAAGTAAATATTGCAATTGATCCGGCCGCCCTGCCCGCGAAAATTAAATTCGATCTTCCTGAGGCGGTGCGCGGCGATGTCGGAAGGTTCCGCATCGGCGGCGCGCCCGGCGCGGGCGGCATTACGTTGCTTGATGAAAGCTCGCGCAAGCGTTCCGTAGGCCTTGTCGGGCCTGCTGATGACGAAGACACCAAACCCTTCATCGAAGCACGTTATTATTTGAAACGCGCCATCGAACCTTTTGCGGAATTGTTCCAGGGCAACATTCCTGAAATTTTAAAGCACGAGCCTTCGGTTATTATCCTGCCCGATATTGCGGCGATGGCGACGGATGATTTGAACGCGCTTGAAGGCTGGGTAAAGGATGGTGGATTGTTACTGCGTTTTGCCGGGCCGGTGATGGCGAAAAGTCAGGGTGAGCCTTTCCTTGTGCCCGTGCCACTGCGGTTAGGGGGGCGCTCGATGGATGGATCGCTGACATGGGAGAAACCCGCGAAGCTCCAGCCTTTCAGCGAAACGAGTCCGTTTTACGGCATCGAAATCCACGAAGAGATCCCCGTACGCCAGCAGATCCTCGCGCAACCGACCGAAGATATCGACGAGCGTACATGGGCACGGCTCGAGGACGGCACGCCGCTGATCACCGCCGCACCGCTCGGCAAGGGTTTGCTTGTTATGATTCACACGACGGCGGCACCGGACTGGTCCGATCTGCCGTTGTCGGGCGCATTTGTTGAAATTCTACAACGCATTGTCAACATGACCGGCAATCCGCAAGGGTCGTTAAAAAAAACAGACGGGTTTTTACATCCGCTCTGGGTGCTGGATGGTTTCGGCACGCTCAAAAAACCCGCGCCGACCATGGCGTCGATTTCGGCTGCTGAATTTTCAAAAATAAAACCGGGCCCGGAGCATCCGCCCGGTATTTACGCCAATGAAGGATATCAACGTGCCTTAAACTTGGGCGATCATATTAAAAATCTTGACGCCGCGTCCCTGCCCGCGAATGTATCCGTGCGCAATTACGGCGTGGATTACGAACGCGATTTAATGCCATCACTCCTTTATATGGCGCTTATACTAATTCTCGCCGACTGGATTTTGATGACGGTTTTGATGTCGGGCTTCCGCGCGATTACGAAACTGGCGTCGGTTGCTTTGATTCTATTCTTCGCTATCCCCGCTCAGGCGCAAAGTGAGCGCGACATTGAATATGCCAACGGCTTTTATCTCGCTTTTATCAAGTCCGGCGACATGGCGCTGGATGCAGCGAGCCAGAGAGGCCTAGAAAATCTCGGAAAAATCCTGACGTCGCGCACATCGATTGAGCCCTCCGGCGTGGCGGCGTTGGATCCCGAATATGACGAACTGGTTTTCTTCCCGCTCATATACTGGCCGGTTAGCACGGCGCAGACGCCGCTTTCGGATAAAGCGATCAAGTCGATTCAAAATTATTTAGACCACGGCGGCACGATTTTATTCGACACGCGTGACCGCAGTTACGGCTCCGGCACGCTGTCTAGTTCGGCGAATGCCAATGCATTACGCACGCTGACGGCGTCACTGAATATCCCGCCGCTTGAGCCGATGGCAAAGGATCATGTTCTCAACCGCTCGTTCTATCTTTTGAACCCGGTGCGCAGCGGTTACGATCCCGGCACAATCTGGGCCGAGACGAATGTCAGCGGTCGCGACGGCGTTTCATCGGTTCTCATCGGCTCGCATGACTGGGCCTCGGCATGGTCAGGCGAAAGCGCGGGCCGCATGCAGGACATGGAATATCGTTTCGGTGTCAATCTCGTGATGTACGCGCTCACCGGCAATTACAAAGCCGACCAAGTGCACATCCCCCATATTTTAGAGCGGCTGGGGGAATGATGGACAAGATGGCGGTCACAATTCATTTCTCTCCCCTGCTGCCGATGTTCTGGCTCGGTCTTGCGATCGGCATCGCGGTTATGGCGCTGGCGTTCGCGTTCTGGAAGAACCGCAATGGCATGGTGCTGCGTTGCTTTCTGACAGCGGCGTTCATTGCGGCGCTGCTTAATCCTTCTTTGATCGAGGAACAGCGTGATCCAGTGACCGATGTCGCCTTCGTGGTCGTCGATAAAAGCCCGAGCCAGGATTTGGGCGAGCGAAAAAAACGCACCGAAGAAGCGCTGGCTTATTTACAGACTGAACTGAAAGACAAGCCGGGCATTGAACTACGCGTTGTTGAATCCGCAACCGATGAAAAGCTGGCGCGAGAGACGCGGCTGTTCGAAGCGCTTGATAAAGCCATCGCCGATGTCCCGGCGGGCCGCCGCGCGGGCGCGGTGTTCCTGACCGACGGACAGATTCATGACATTCCCAAAAATGCGGAGGAAGCCACGCAATACGGCCCGGTCACGACATGGCTGAGCGGTGACAAGAATGAAAAAGACCGCCGCCTCGTGATCGTTCAGGCTCCGGCCTACGGCATCGTCGGCCAGAACGTTCAGATGAAATACAAGGTCGAGGATACATCCAATATCCGCGAAGATGTCGCCGCCGTCACGATCAACCGCCTCGGCCAGCCGCCGGAAGTGGTGATGGTCGAGCCCGGCGAGGAACAGACTGTAGACCTGAAAGTCGAACATGCCGGGCAGAATGTTTTTGAACTGAGCGTTCAGGGTATGGACGGTGAGTTGACCCCACTCAATAACCGTGCAGCTTTGATTGTGAATGGCGTGCGGGATCGTCTGCGCGTTCTACTCGTCTCCGGCCAGCCACATGCGGGCGGGCGCACATGGCGCGACCTGCTGACCTCCGACCCTGGCGTTGATCTCGTGCATTTCACAATTCTGCGCGACCCGGAGAAGTTAGATCTCACGCCACAGAATGAATTGTCGCTGATCGCCTTCCCGTTCCAGGAATTGTTTGAGACAAAGCTTTACGATTTCGACCTGATTATTTTCGATCAATATAAACTTAACCGCATTCTGCCGGATTATTATTTCGAAAATATCGTCAAATATGTGGAGCAAGGCGGCGCGTTGCTGGAGGCGAGCGGGCCGTCTTTCGCGACGGAAGATTCCGTTTATTACACAGATCTTGCCAATATCCTGCCCGCCGCACCCACCGGCGAGATCATCCGTAAATCCTTTAAGCCGGAACTGACCGAGGACGGATTCAAACACCCGGTCACAAGTTATCTCGAGGGGCCTCGCTCGGACCCCGCGCATCCGGGCTGGTCGAACTGGCTGCGGCAGGTCGGCATCACGCAGCGCAGCGGCGATGTGCTGATGAAAGGCGCGAATGACATGCCGCTGCTCATTCTCGACCGCGTCGGCAAGGGCCGCGTCGCGCAGTTAGCCAGCGATCATATCTGGCTGTGGTCGCGTGGCTATGGACCTGGCGGGCCGCACGCTGAATTGCTCCGCCGCATCGTGCACTGGTCGATGAAAGAACCGGAGCTCGATGAAAAGGCGCTGACGGCCGAAGTGCATGGCGATTTGATTACCGTGCGCAGCCGTAATTTCCGCCAACCCGACATGCGCGTACAGATGACAAAACCGGACGGCAAGACGGAAGAAATAAAACTGGAAGCGACGCCAGAAGGAATCCTGCGGGCGGATATCAAGGCCGACCTGCTCGGCATCTATAGTTTTGAAGATGCCGAAGGCCAGAAAGCCTATGCGGTGTCGGGCGATCTGAACCCGCCGGAACTCAGCGGCGTGCGGACGACAGAAGAATTGATGAAACCCTTAAGCGATGCAAGCGGCGGCGGCATGCTTTGGATGGCGAACACACCGCATCCGAATGTCAGATTCTACACGGACGGGCGCATGTTCGGCGGTGGCAATAATGTCATCTTCCGCCGCAACAATGCCTATGATGTCAAAGGGGTCGAGGAAAAGCCGGTGCTACCCGCCCCGTTCCTTGCGCTGGCATTCCTGATGCTGGTGACGTTCGTGTGGTGGCGTGAGGGCCGTGCGGGTTAATAGATGCCATTCATGGCGACGTGAATTTCTGCCACCGGATCTTTCTGCACGCCCTTAAGACGTAATCTATAAACGTAAATCGATTCCATCACGCGCTGCGTGTAGTTGCGCGTCTCGTAAATCGGTATCATCTCGATCCAGTCGACGAGATCGACCTCGCCCTTGCGCGGATCGCCAAAGTTTTCGATCCAGCCATCGACGCGGCCCGGCCCGGCGTTATAGGCGGCAATCGCCATCGGGTAAAAGCCTTTATAACGCGCGAGCAATTCCTGCATATATGTCGTACCGAGGCGGATGTTGTAATCGGGGTTGCTGAGTTTGCTGGGGCTGTAAGCGAGGCCGGCTTTCTTGGCCATGCTTTTGGCCGTTGCGGGCATGAGCTGCATCATGCCGGTTGCGCCGACAGGACTCTGTGCCGCAGGATCGAACATGCTTTCCTGGCGGATGATGGAGTGAACGAGCGCCCATTCGGTCGGCACGCCCTGCAGACGGTCGGTGATGACGGGATAGGATTGCGCCGTCAGGAACAGGCCCTTGTTCGTCGCTTCCTTGGCGATTTTCACGGCGTTGTAATATTGCTTCATGTCAGAGGCCAATTCGGCGGCGAAGCGGTAGGCTTTGGGCGTGCCTTGCGTTTCCGCGAACTGCTCGAGGAAACGGCTGGATTCCTTTTTCATCCCGGCAGCGTGGAAAAACTCCGCGGCCCGGATCATATCATTCCGGTTCATCTGCGTGCGGTCGGCGGCGGAAATCTGCGGGGCCGACGCATTCGGCAGCGTGTTCTGCAGGCCGACTTCCGCGCCCGCGAGCTGGCCGTAGAACACGGTCTGGTATTTACCCGCTTCTTTGAACCACGCGTCGGCGACTTTTTTCTGCTTCATTGCCTGCGCCGTGCGGCCCATCCAGTAGGCGCCGCGCGCCTTGCTCACGGGCGTGCTGACATTTTTGTAGAGCGCCTCGAAATGTTTCGCGGCCTTGGCGGGCTCATCCAGATAGCGCAGCGCCAGCCACCCGGCCATCCATTCGGCCTCGGCAAATGCAAAGCCTTCCGTCTGGCTATGTTTGGACGCCAGCAGATAGGCGCTTTCATACATTTTGCGCTCGAGCAGGCGGCGAATGATGATGTGGCGTTCCTTCCACCAGTCGCCGGGATTTTGAATCTGGCTTGCGGGCGGCGCGTTGTTCAGAATTTCCATCGCCTCGACATCGAGATTGTTTTTCCGGCGCCAGCGCACTCTTTCATACAACAGGCCGGGATCGTTCTGCAGATTGCGCGGCACTTTTGCGAGCAGTGCATTGATGCCGGGCTTGTCCTCGGCTATCGCGATGCGCGCTTCGGTCAATTGCGGATAGCCATGCCCGAGAACCTCGGCGATGCCGCGCGCATTCGTGAACTGGCTGGAGAATAAAAGCGTATCCAGGCGCTTCCTGTGCGCGTTCATGTCGAGCAGGCCGCCATATTTAAAATAGATGCGTTTCTGGTCGTCGCGCGTCGTGAGTTTCGAGGCCCACCATTCGGTGATAAATTTCTTCGCCTTGACCTGCTGACCCGTGCCGGTCAGCGCACCGAGATAACGGTCAAGGCCTGCGGCTGTCAGCGGCGGATAATCGGCAAACCATGCATTGACCTCGGCATTGCTGAGGCGTGCGGGCATGTCCTTCTCGGCCTTCTCGCGCAGGGCATCCATGCGTGGCCAGTCGGGGTTGCCCCGGATGAACTGCGCCAGTTGTGTGTAGTTCGATTGCGCATCCTCCTCGCGGAAATACATCCATATATAAAGCTTGTGCGCGAGCGGGTCTTTCGTCTGCTGGACGAGTTTTTGCGCCATCGACCATTGCTTCTGCTGCATGGCCTGCAAGGCGCGGATGATGGTGGCGTTATCGGCCTTCGAGACCGAGGGCCCCAGCAGGAAAACAGCCATAAGCCCCAAAACAAGGCTTTTCTTGCAAGGACGCAGGCGCGCGGCTAGACTGGCAACCGGTCGCAAAGTGTTGCGGCCAAAGGATTTAAAGGAAAGTTTTACATGTTTAAAGGCTCTATCCCGGCGCTGATTACGCCCTTCAGGAACGGCGAGATCGACTGGCCCGCGTTCAACAATTTTGTTGAATGGCAGGTCGAACAGGGATCTCACGGCGTTGTGCCCTGCGGGACTACCGGCGAGTCCCCTACGCTTTCTCACGATGAACATAATGCCATTGTCGAGAGGTGCGTGGCCGTGGTCAAGAAGAGAGTTCCGGTTATTGCCGGAACGGGCTCGAATTCCACAAAAGAAGCGATAGACCTGACCCAGCACGCCAAGGATGCAGGCGCGGATGCTGCGCTGATCGTCACGCCCTATTATAACAAGCCGACGCAGGAAGGCATGTACCAGCACTTCAAGGCGATTCATGACGCGGTGGCGCTGCCGATCATAATTTATAACATCCCCGGGCGTTCGGTCATCGATATGAGCAACGACACGATTGCGCGTCTTGCCAAGTTGCCGAATATTGTGGGTATCAAGGATGCAACCGGTCACCTGGACCGTCCGTCCCTGCTCCGGCAAAAAGTGGGCGATAAATTCTGCCAGCTCAGCGGCAATGATGAATCCTCGCCCGCATTCCTCGCGCAGGGGGGCGTCGGTTGCATATCGGTAGCGGCCAATATCGCGCCTGCCCTGCATGCCAAGATGCAGGATGCGTGGGTAAAGTCTGACCTGAAAACGCTCGCCACGATCCGCGACCAGCTCGTGCCGTTATGGAGCGCGATTTTCTGCGAAACCAACCCTGCGCCGACAAAATATGCGCTCAGCCGCTTGGGTTTCTGCACGGATGAAGTGCGCCTCCCGCTCGTCCGGGCCACAGAAAACGCGCGCAAGCTGGTGGATGAGGCCATGGCGCATGCCGGCATCAAGGCCGAAGCCGCCGCGCCGCGCAAGGCCCATGCCTGATTTTCATGGCCAACAAGAAAAAAGATAAAAAATCAGGATTGCTTTCGACGAACGTGACGGTGGCCGAAAACCGCCGCGCGCGTTACGAATACACGCTCGAGGATAAATTCGAGGCCGGGTTGATGTTGACGGGAAGCGAGGTGAAATCGCTGCGCACCGGGCAATGTTCGATCAACGAAGCCTATGTCGGGCCGCAGCGCGGGGAAATCTGGCTGTTCAACGCGAACATCGCCGAATACAAGAAGGCCCATGCCGACCGCCAGCACGAGCCCAAGCGCGCGCGGAAATTATTGCTGGCCAAGCGCGAGATGAACAAAATCCTCGGCGCGACACAGCGCGAGGGCTACACGGTTATTCCCCTGCGGTTGTTTTTCAACGGGCGCGGGCTGGCGAAACTTGAAATTGCGCTGGCGAAGGGTAAAAAACTGCACGACAAGCGCGAGACGACAAAAAAGCGCGACTGGAGCCGCCAGAAATCGAGATTATTAAGGACGAAGGATTAACTTTCCTCTTCCCCGGGCGCGCCGCCGGGTTTTTTCGTATCCAGCCAGCCGAGATTCCAGAAAAACAGCAGCATACCCAGGAAAATCACCAGCATGACGCCCATGACGACGGGATAGCCGTGGGGATGGTTTAATTCAGGCATGTTGGCGGGAAAATCCGTATTGAAATTCATACCGTATACGCCGACGATGAAGGTCAGCGGCATGAAGATTGTGGTGATAACGGTCAGGACCTTCATGACTTCGTTCATGCGTGTGCTGATGGATGAGAAATAAAGGTCGGACAGCGAGGAGAGCCGGTCTCGGTAGTTTTCGATGATGTCCAGAATTTGAATGACGTGATCGTGGCAGTCCCGCAGGAACAGCAGCGTCTCCTTGCGGACAAGTTTTGTATCCGCGTTAATGCGGCTGAGGGCTTCGCGGATCGGCCAGACACAAAGACGGAGGGCGTGCAGTTCGCGGCGGATTTTATGGACATGCGCCATGGCGGATTCGGCGGGGTTTTCGAGAATGGCTTCTTCAAGCTCATCAAGGCGATCACCGTATTGCTCGAGCACGGGGAAATAACCGTCGACAATCGCGTCGATCAGCGCATAAGCCATGTAATCGGCGTGGGCCATGCGCAGGCGCTTGCCGCCTTTTCGCAGGCGCTCGCGCACGCCGTCGAACACGTCGCCGACATCCTCCTGGAAGGTCAGGAGATAATTTTTTCCCCAGAACATGGATATCTGCTCGAGCGAAGGTGCTGCATTCTCCCCTCTTGTGACCATGCGTAAGGTTGCGAACATGTGGCTTTCATATTCCTCGACCTTGGCGCGCTGGGGAACGTGCAGAACATCTTCAAGGGCCAGTGCGTGGAGGCTGAACATTTCACCGAGATCGGCGATGACTTTTGCATCGGCAAGGCCGTCGACATTGACCCAGATCATCGGCCATTTCTGGCGGTAGATTTCAATATCGGCGACGGAGGTTATTTTCGGCTCTTCAAGCCCATCAACATCGAAGGCGAAGACGGTGATGACCGGCTGCACGGCACCCTTCGGGGCCTGCAACGTTCCCGGTGCAAGCCCCGCCTTGGGATGTGCCTTATAGAGCAGCCGTGCCTTCAAATCCTATCCTTTTTAATAGACTTAAACTTTGTAATATAAAATCCTAAACTCCCAAAAATAAATGCAAAAAAGATTGGGACCGTGAAACTCCAATGATAACCGGGGAGTGCAAGGCTGCCATATTGAGTTACCCACTTTGCAGAATCATTTTCTAGAGCTTCCCTCATAGCTTCAGAATTCGTCATATCAACTGGAGTATCTCCAATATATATACCCCATTCTGACATAAACATTCCGTTGAACCATAACCCAAAAAGTATTCCAAATAATAGAAGTGCTATTTGAATAATAATTGTTTTCATCGAATTATATATCTGTCTATAAGTCTTAAAATTTTTTCTTTATTTTGAAAAATAGCTGATTTTACTTTTTCTAAATCAATACCTAATTCATGGCCTAAATATCTGGATAATCCAACGGCAGGCACTCTAACAGTAACCGCCTGATTGTTTTTTATAACAATCAGGCGGTAATAAAGAGGAATAGAAAAGTAATCTATTTCTATTTTTAGAACATTCATTAACTTGCCTTTTTTGACTTCGCGGGCGGACGGTCGTTGGCGACAGGTTCTTCCGTGGCTTCGCCGCCGCTTTCAGCCTCTTCCGCTTCGTCCTTTTCGGGGCCGACCAGCAGGCTCTCGGCGACGAGACCGGCATTCTGGCGAAGCTGCGATTCAAGTTTCGCTGCGACCTCGGGATTTTCTTTCATATATTGCTTGGCGTTCTCGCGGCCCTGGCCGATGCGCTGGCCATCATAAGAGAACCATGCGCCGGATTTTTCAACGAGGTTTGCCGCGACGCCGAGATCGACGAGTTCGCCCACTTTTGAAATACCCTCGCCATACATGATGTCGAATTCGACCTGCCTGAACGGCGGCGCCATCTTGTTCTTGACGACCTTGACCCGCGTCTGGTTACCGACGACGGTTTCGCGGTCCTTGATGGAGCCGATGCGGCGGATATCGAGGCGGACGGAGGCGTAGAATTTCAGCGCGTTGCCGCCCGTGGTGGTTTCGGGCGAGCCGAACATGACGCCGATTTTCATGCGGATCTGGTTGATGAAGATGACGATGGTGCGCGAGCGGGAAATCGAGCCCGTGAGCTTACGTAACGCCTGCGACATCAATCTGGCCTGCAAGCCAACATGCGTGTCGCCCATTTCGCCCTCTAATTCGGCGCGGGGCACGAGCGCGGCGACGGAGTCAATCACCAGCACGTCGAGTGCGCCGGAGCGCACCAGCGTGTCGGCGATTTCAAGCGCCTGCTCACCGGCGTCGGGCTGGGAGATCAGAAGATTGTCGATATTGACGCCGAGTTTCTTGGCGTAGCCGGGATCAAGCGCATGTTCGGCGTCAACGATGGCGCATGTGCCGCCGGTTTTTTGCGCCTCGGCGATAACCTGCAGCGCAAGAGTGGTTTTGCCCGAGCTTTCCGGCCCGTAAATTTCAATGATACGTCCACGCGGCAGACCTCCGATGCCGAGCGCGACATCCAGACCGAGTGAGCCGGTCGAAACCACATCCACCTGCGCCTGGTTCTGCTCGCCGGCGAGTTTCATGATCGATCCCTTGCCGAAGGCGCGCTCGATCTGCACCAGGGCGGCGTCGAGGGCCTTTTGCTTGTCGGAACCGGTTTGTTTCATGGAATCGCCTTTTTCGAAGGTCTTGTCTACGGTTTTGAGGGCGGTAACAGACATTTGTGTTCTCCTTTTCTTTCGCACGATTCTGTGCGGGCTGTAAATGATTGGGGCGACTCAGAAGTTATTCGATGACTCAAATGTACGCTATTTGTTCTCATTGTCAAACAAAAAGAGAACATTGCATAAAATTCAATATTTAAAGGGTTTTTCAGCCGCCAAGGACGTCCTTCACCTTCGCCGCGAGCTGCTTGAGCGTGAAGGGCTTGGGCAGGAAAAAGGTGTTCGAGCCCATGTAATCCTTGAGCTTGTCCTCGGTGTAGCCGGAAATGAAAATGATTTTAAGGTCGGGATTATTCTGGCGCATGCGCTGGGCAAGTGTCGGGCCGTCCATTACGGGCATGACGACGTCGGTGACGAGAAGATCAAGATGCTTGTTCTCCTGCTTCGCCATCAGCGAGAGTGCGCTCTCGCCGCTTTCGGCGGTGAGAACCTGGTAGCCCTTGTTGGTCAGCGCGCGCTGGCTGAAGGTGCGGACGGCGTCTTCGTCTTCCACCAGTAATATGCGCTCGGTGCCGGTGAGATCCTTGGTTGAATCCTCTTCTGAACTTGGCGCGGGCTGCGCCTCCGCTTCCTCGGTGTCGGTCGCACGCGGGAGATAGATAAGGAATGTCGTGCCTTCGTTGAGGCGGCTGTTCACGTCGAGGAAGCCGCCGGTCTGCTTGATGATGCCGTAAACAGTGGCGAGGCCGAGGCCGGTTCCGTGGCCGACTTCTTTGGTCGTGAAGAACGGCTCGAAAATCCGGGCAAAGTTTTCTTCCGGGATGCCGCAGCCAGTATCCGTCACCTTAATAAGTGTCCAGTGGCCGGTCGGCAGTTCCTCGGAAACCAGCTCCACCGGCACGCGCGTGGTAAAGTTTTCGGTTTCGATAGAAAGCTTGCCGCCGCTGCCCATGGCATCGCGCGCGTTGACGGCGAGGTTAATGAGCACCTGCTCCATCTGGCCTTCGTCGACTTTCACGAGACCAAGCTCGTGGCCGTGCGTGAGATCGAGCTCGATGCCTGCGCCAATCAGGCGGCGCAGAAGATGCGAGACTTCGGTGAGAATGTCGGTGATGTCCTGCACGCGGGGACGCAGGGTCTGCTGGCGCGAGAAAGCGAGCAACTGGCGCACGAGATTGGCGGCGCGGTTGGAGTTCTGCTTGATCTGCATGATGTCGGCGAAGGACGGATCGCCCGGCTTGTGACGGAGCAATAGGAGGTCGCAGAAGCCGATGATGGCGGTGAGAAGATTGTTGAAGTCGTGCGCGATGCCGCCCGCGAGCTGGCCGATGGCCTGCATCTTCTGCGACTGGACGAACTGGACCTCCAGCGATTTTCTTTCCGTGACGTCGATGAAATGCAGGACGAAGCTGCCTTCGCGGAATTTCCGCGCGTGCATTTGCGTCATGACTTTCTTCTTGCCGCCGGAGAGCGAAATTTCCAGCGGCGCGCGCATCGGGTGCCCCTGCTCGATCTGTTCGAGCGTGGATTTGAATGTCTCGTGATCTTCGGCGCTGATGAGTTTTTTGAAGGCCGAGCCTTCAATTTCAGAAATGGAAACGTCCAGCATATCGGCGAAGGCGTTGTTGCAGTCGGCGATAGTGCCCTTGCCGTCAACCTGCACGATGCCGAGCGGTGCTTCTTCGAAGAATCTCTGGAAACGGTCTTCGGAGGCTTTCAGGGCCTTGTGCATTTCGCGCTCAGCGGTCAGGTCGTGGACGACGGCGCGGGTTCTTACTCTTCCGTCAGATTCGCGAACCACAACTTGATTGATTGAGGCGAGGAATGTCTTGCCGCCGGGGCCTTTCATGCGCACTTCGACGACCTGGCGCGTGCGGCCTTCATCGACGAGGTCGAACGGATTGCCTTTTTTCGGCGGCGCTGAGAGATAGGTGTGAAGCGTGCCGTGCTCGAGCAGGTTGCGTAAATCTTCACCGATCCAGCGCGCAAACGTCGCGTTGGCGAAAACGAAACGCCCCTGCTCGTCGACCGAGAAGAATCCGACCGGTGCGTTATCCGTGAAATCGATCAGCTTTTCGCGTTCCTCGCGGATGGCGCGGTCGGAGCTGTGTTTTTGCGTCACATCGTCGACGCGCCAGTGCACGTAACCTGCATAGCCCGCGACGGGTTGCGCCGTTACGGTGAGCCAGCGCTCGCGGTCTTCATATTTGGAAAAAAGCTCGAGCGAGTCTGTCAAACCACGATGCGCCTGGTCGGCCAGCAGGCGAAAATGTGCGGCGCCTTCGTCATTGTTCTGAAATAGTTTCGTCAAAGTCGGCAGGCTGGGCACGCCGACGCCGCGGCACAATCTTTCGAATTTATTATTGTAATAAACTGTGTTCTCGGCGCTGTCGGTGATCAGGCGCGCACCGCGGCTTCCCTCCAGCACTTCGCGCATTAGGGTCAAATTGTCGCGGCTGGAGCGGATGGCTTTGTGGGAGCGTAACAAAACAAAACCGACAAACAACGAAAAGATAAAAGCGAGGCCCGCGATAAAGCGCGTGGTTTCATCGGCGTGCGAGAATGTGGCGATGAACAGGAACATGGCGGCGAACAGGCCGAGAAAAATCAACGCGCCGACGCTCTGGTAATCGCGGGCGGTCTTTTTTACGGGGCCGGGCTGGGCGGTTTTGTAATGCCTGGCGATGAATTCGGCATTGTCCATCTTCATGTCTTAAAAATACCGTAAATGGCAGAAAGTTAACAGGGATATCGGGGAATTGGTTAACGGAGCTTGCCGCGTAGCTTGAAGACGTAGGAAATGACCTCGGCGACGGCCTTGAAATGCTCCGCCGGGATGGTTTCGTCGATATCCACGGTGTCATAAAGCACCCGGGCCAGAGGCGGGTTTTCAAAGAGAACGATATTATGTTCTTTGGCGACTTCGCGGATACGCAGGGCGACATTATCGAGTCCCTTGGCGATGCAGACCGGCGCGTCCATCGTTTCAGGTTTGTATTCCAGCGCGATTGAATAGTGCGTCGGGTTTGTGATGACCACATCGGCGCGCGGCACAGCCTGGATCATGCGCTGGCGCGCCTTCTCCGTCCGCAATTGACGGAGGCGTGCCTTGACGTGGGGATCGCCTTCCGACTGCTTGTATTCGTCTTTCAGTTCCTGCTTGGTCATGCGCATGCGTTTGTAATGCTCGTAACGCTGGTAGAGCAGATCGATCACCGCGATCACGAGCAGGACCACGAGAATTCCAACCATTAGGCGCACGACGAGTGTTTTCATTTCTCCCATCAAAAGCGGGATCGGCAGGCCGACCATGTGGTCGAGCTGGCCGAAATACGGATAGAGAATGACAGCGCCGACGATGCTGATGACGACGATTTTCAAAATGCCTTTCACGAACTCCATGAGCGAGCGCATGGAGAAGAGGCGCTGGAATCCCTTCATAGGTGAAATCTTGCTGATGTCCGGCTTGATGATCTCAGGCGCGAAGAGCGGCCCGACCTGGACGAACGGCGAAAGAAACGCCGCCAGTAACAATAAAGAGAATGGCAACGCGAGAATGAGCAGGATTTTTTTAAGCCCCTCGCCCAGCACAATGTGCAAACCGCCAGGAACACCAGGCATATCGTGCGAACCCTCGATATAGGCCTGCATTAATAATGTGAGATCTTTGAAAACCGGTCCCGAGAAGGACATGATAAGGATCGTGGCGGCCAGCAACATGACCCAGTTGTTGACTTCTCGGGAGAGCGCAACCTGGCCTTTTTTCCGCGCCTCCTCCAGTTTTTTGGGGGTGGGTTCCTCGGTTTTCTGGGTATCGTCGGGCTGTTCGCCGTCCTCAGCCATGGATTATTAAAACTCCGTCAGGAATGCGGGAATCAACCTTAGCAGATAAGACCTATCCCTTTCCACGGCCTATATTTTTCAGAATAATCCACAGCCATGGCTAGAAAATGAAATAGAATTTAAACCATTATCTGCTACCATGGCGATTGGTGGTAAAAAACTAAAGCCGACGTATGCCGATAAGATTTCTCGCTCTTTTGTGTACGATTGTATTCAGCGTGCCACAAATGGCATGGGCTGACTGCTCTTCGCCTGCAGCCGTCGCCGGCAGCAGAGAGTACACTAATGGAGGGTATAAAATCTGTGATGGTACAACTTGGCTGGATTTCTACTGCCCTGATTCTACCTGGACCGCTACCTTAAGAAGATACTGGAAACTGGATAACACCGGCGGCGATCCTATCGAGTCCGCGAGTAATGCCACCACCACGCAGAGCAACGTGACATGGGCGCCCACAACCGGTTACCGAGACGGGAACGCAAGCTTTAACGGCACAAACTCCTACATCAATGCCGGCGGCAACACCACGACGGATATCGACGATCTTATGGGAGCTTCCGGTCTTTCGGTTTCGGCCTGGATTTACCCGACGGGCCTTGGCGAAAATACCAACGGCACGATCTTGGGCAAGGATAACGGAACGGCAGCAGCGCCCACCAACGGCTGGTATTTACGTCTGGTAAGCAGCAACAGAATTGAATTCCTTTCCGACCATGTGACGACCGACCTGGTGATCAGATCCGCAAATAATGCCATCACTTTAAATGCATGGAATCATGTCGTGCTGACATGGACAGGATCGACGACAGCCACGACTGCCAAAATTTACGTTAACGGCACCGAAGTTGCCTACGGTACACAAACCAACGGCGCGGGCGCGCGTAACTCAGACGCCGCGCGCGACCTGATTATCGGCAACAACCGCGTCGCAACTCTTGGCCGCACTTTCGCGGGGCAGATCGACGAGGTTTACGTTTTCGACGGTATTGTCAGCGCGACGGAAATCGCAACCTTGAAATCGCGGGGCTGCACGCGCCTGAACAGCTGCGCCACCTCCGCATCGACGGTAAGTTACAACACCACCAGCCATGCTTTTGAGTATTGCGACGGCACGAATTTGATCAATCTCGGCTGCCCGGCAGTAACATCCGCATCGCCGCCCGCTACCACAAACCTTATCGGCCACTGGAAGCTCGATGAAAGCAGCGGCACAACAGCCGCCGATTCATCCAGTGGCGGCCACCCCGGAACAATTATCAACAGCGGTCGATTTACCTGGTACCCCTCGGGCGGCCAGATTAACGGGGCCGGATATCTCGGCGCTGTTGACGGTGCCAACGATGACACCCAGCCTCACATCGATCTTGGAACAAGCTTTGATGTTCCAGCCCCACCTTTTTCAATCGCGGCATGGATTAATGTAACGGATAACAACAATTACCGCGGTCTTTTCGGAAAAAGAACCAACTATCCTAGCACCCGGATTTTCATTTTTACGCAACCATCGGGACAGCTTACTGTCCAAGATTCCGTCGGCCAGTTAGACTTTAATTATTACCCCCCTCCTGGAGAATGGAAGCATATCGCTCTTGTTTTCACGGGTAGCGATTCCAAACTTTACGTCAATGGAGTTTTGACCGATACAAAGGCTGCTCTTAGCTTTGCCGGCGGCGATACCAGCGCGCATGCAAATATCGGCGATAATGGCGAGCCAGATAGCATCGGGAACCTTGGTGACGGCGACCCGTGGAAAGGCTACATCGACGACTTCCGCATTTACGCCGAAGAGCTTGACGCCGGCGAAGTGACGGGTCTTTATGGTTCGTCTATTTGCGCTTCACTGGGATCCTGCGCCGCCGAGGGCGCGGTGGAATACGATTCCACCGGCAATTTCCTCAAATGGTGTAATGGCACAAACTGGATCGGTTTTACGCGGTTTTAATCAGCCGACCGCTTTCAGGAAGAACACCATGCCTTCTTCGAACTCGGTGGTCCAGTAGATGAAGATGGCGGACATGACAAGCATCAGAGTCAAAATCGAAAGCAAAATCTGCAACGGCAGCGCTAACAGGAATACCTGAATTTGCGGCATCAGGCGCGAGAGCACGCCCATTCCCACATATATAAGCATCGTCAGAACGATAAACGGCGCGCCGATCTTGACGCCGATAGCGAAACTTGCGGAAACCGTGCGCGCGAGAAACTCCGCCATGCTGCCGCTGTCGGGCACTGCGCCGACCGGGAACAGCTCGTAGCTTTCCACGAGTCCTGCGATTAAAAGATGATGCAGATCGGTCGCGAACAGGAACAGGACGCCGGTTATCGACAAAAATGCGCCGACGAGCGAGCCTTGCGTCGCCAGTGACGGATTAAAGACCTGCGCGTTGCCGAGACCGGACGATATAGAGATCACCATGCCTGCGGTATCGAGCGCGGTCATGAAAATGCGGGCAACCGTACCGAAGAAAAGACCGATGATGAATTCCATCATGATCAGCATAAGCAGTGTAAATGTTCCCGGCACCTGCGCGGGCATATATTTAAATGTGAGCGGGCACAGAACAAAACTAAGTCCCAGTGCGATCATGAGACGAAGACGCTCGGGCACGAATGAATCGCCAAGGCCCGGCATGATCATTACCGCCGTGCCCATGCGCACGAATGTCAGGATAAAGGCAAGGATGCCGCTCGCGAGGAAGGTTTCGAGAAGGCCGTTGAACACCGGCAGCACGGGATTATCCCAGGCCGATCATGCGATCCGCCAGCGAATGCATGAAGTCGGTCAAAGTCGTCATCATCCAGGGCAGGAAAACAAACATGGCGAGGAAGATTGCGAGAATCTTGGGAACGAAGACCAGCGTGATTTCCTGAATCTGCGTCAGCGCCTGCACGAGCGCAATCGAAACGCCGACGACAAGGCCGATGAGCAAAATGGGCGCGCCGATCTGGATGGAGATCAGCAAAGCCTCGCGCGTGACATCGAGAATCTCGGTTTCATTCATATAAAAAGGATAGAGGAAAAAGTCCGCCGAGGCTAGGCCATGCCTAGATGGGCATTCTCATAATTTCCTGGTATGCGCCAATCAGGCGGTCGCGCAGTGCAACCACGGTTTGCAGCGTCACTTCGGCGGATGTCACGGCCTGCACGACATCAGTCAGGTCGGCCTCGCCGGTCACGGCCTGGGCCGAGGTTGTTTCGCTGGTCTTCATGGTCTCCAGCACGTCGGAGGCCTTGTCCTTAAGGAAATCGGAGAAGGAAACGCCGTCATTGTTACCGGCGCCGGTTTTATTGACCAGCCCCTGCGTATTACCGTAGGCGCTTGCCGCTATGCTCGGGTCTATCATCTTGCTGATGGGCATGTCTGGCTCCTGTTATCTATTATACGCTTAGGATCTCAATAAATCTATCGTGCGCATGACCATATTCCGGGCCTGTTCGATAAGACCGAGATTCGCCTCATAAGAACGCTGCGCTTCCTTTACGTCCATGATTTCAATAAGTGAATTAACGTTGGGCATTTTCACCATGCCTTTTTCATCGGCTGCCGGGTGATCGGGAATATATTTCATCGGGAACGGTGTTTTCTTGTCCGTGCCGATTTTATCGACGCTCACCAGGTCGACACCAAGCTTTTTATCGAGTTCGTTTTTAAACGTGATCGTCTGGCGGTGATACGGCTCGGAACCGGGCGTAAGCCCCGCGGTGTCCGCGTTGGCGATGTTCTCGGTGATGACACGCAGGCGCGTGCCCTGCACTTTCATGCCCATCGCCGAGATCTTCATTGCATTCATGATGTCATTGCTCATGATCTATCTCCTATCGTGTGCCGAGCGCTGTTTTGATCAGGCTCACGTTTTTTTGATAAAGGCTGGTCATTAAATTGTAATCCATGACCGTCTCGCCGGATTTGAGCATCTGCTCTTCCATGATGACCGCGTTACCGTCGGGCGCGACTTCGTAAACTTTCTTCTGCTTGCCCTCTTTCGCGGCGGCGACTTCGTTCCCGGCGCCTACATGCATCGCGTTGGTGGAAACCATCTGGATGCCCTTCGATGCCGTAACGCCCTTCAGGACCGTTCCGAAATCCACAGGTTTTAAATCCTGCGGGCGGTAGTTCGGTGTATCGGCGTTGGCGACATTCTGCGCGATGATGCGCTGGCGCTGGCTCAAATAATCCATTTTCGCGCCGAGAGCTTTTAAAAGACCTATGTTTTGTGTAGTCATAGCTAGAACCCTTATTTTTTACGTTCCCACAGGGAATATTTGCAGAAAGCGTGCCAATGGTGGATCAGTACGACGATGGCCGGAAAATTACTCCCAGGGACATCCTAAACCGTTTAAATATAAGGAAAATTCCGCGCCGGAAGGTGGCCGTGGCCATCGAGGACGGGTCTGATGACGGGGGGGTGCCGGTCATTACGGCGGCCGGGCGGGGAAAATTTGCCGAGACGATCCTGCAGCTGGCCTATGACAATGGAATCGACGTCCGGGAGGACAGCGCCCTCGCCGAAATGCTGGCCAAGGTTGAGTTGGATAGCCCACTCCCTTCCGAGGCCTTCATGGCCGTGGCTGAAATTCTGTCTTATGTCTACCGCGCGAATGGCCAGCCAAACCCTTTCGATGCCGTGATGGGACGTGCTAAGGATAAACGACAGGACACATGAACGCGCAGCCACCACTTGAGCAGAGATTCGACGATCTCATCGCCCGCATCGACGAGGCGACGCGGCAGGTGGATTCCGGCATCCTCGCCGATTTCGATGCGCTCAATAAGGAAATCATGGAGGTCTTTGCGGCAACGCAGGGCTCCAGCAAGGAAACGGCGCAATCGATGCAGAATTATATGGGCAAGGTGATTGTGAAGCTCGACGAACTGGCGGTCAGCATCAACGCATACAAAAATACCCTGCAGGAGAAAAAAGAATGACAGGCTGGCATGATCTGCCGCAAATCGTGCGGCTGCTGGCGGCGCTGGCATTTGTCATCGCCTTGATGGGCGGGCTTTCTATATTGCTGAAAAAAATCGGCCTGCCGGGGACACCAAACACACCGGGCCACAAGCGGCGCATGAGAATCGTCGAATCGCTGCCGCTGGACGGGCGTCGCCGCGCGGTTCTTATCCAGTGTGACGACAAACAGCATCTTGTTATTTTAGGCGCGAGCGGCGAAACTGTGGTCAAGACAGATATCGAACCGGTGATGATTGATGAAAAAGCCGCTCTTTAGATTTTTCCTCGCGCTGCTGCCGTTGATCGCGCTTTTGCCCGGCGCGGCCTGGGCACAAACCGTCAATTTAGACCTCGGCGCGGATGGCGACGGCACGGTGACGGGCCGCGTCGTTCAGCTTGTCATTCTGTTGACCGTTCTTTCGCTGGCGCCGTCGATCCTGATCATGATGACGTCGTTCACGCGCATCATCGTTGTGCTGTCGTTCCTGCGGACAGCAATCGGTATCCAGCAGACGCCGCCTAACACGGTCATGATTTCGCTCGCGCTGTTTCTGACCTTCTTCATCATGGCACCGACGTTAGAGGCCGCGTATAAAACCGCGCTCGTGCCGCTGATGAACGAGGAAATCGACGAAGTCCAAGCGTTCCAGCGCGGCGTTGAGCCTTTCAAGATGTTCATGCTCAAGCATGTGCGCGAAAAAGATTTAAACCTCTTCATCAGCCTGACCGAAACGCCGGAGCCCGCCGACCCGATGGCGCTGCCGATCCAGATTGTCATTCCCGCCTTCATGATTTCGGAATTGCGGCGGGCGTTTGAAATTGGATTTATGCTCTTCCTGCCATTTCTGATTATCGATCTGGTGACAGCCTCGATCCTGATGTCGATGGGTATGATGATGCTCCCGCCCGTGACGATCTCGCTGCCGTTTAAAATTATTTTCTTCGTGCTGGTGGATGGCTGGTACCTGATTACCGGATCCTTGATCCAGAGCTTCGATACGATCCCGCCGGTTCCCGGCTAGTTCGTAGCCGGCGGCGCTGCTGCTGCGGGCGGCGGCGCATCAGCCGGAGGTGCTGGCGCTGCCGGAGCGGGCACAGCAGGCGCCGAAGACGCCCGGTAATTATCCAGGAATTGCTTGAACAGATCGACTTCCGAAACGACGCCCATCAGCGTTTCGCGGTCAGCCAGCGCCCCGCTCTGCCGCGCGCGGGTGATGACCTCGAATACGCGCGCCTTGTCGGTCTGGGCCATGGAGTCGGAATATTTTTCGCGCATATTCGCGAGGCCGATGCGGTCACTCGCGAGATTCATCGCCACAGCGCGCTGCATGAGCAGCCCGGTATGTTCGGGCGTTAATGGCCGCGTCAGGGAAATTTCCTCGTCGTTCACGACATCGCCCAGTGCCTCGGCGGCATCATCCCAATAGCCCGCGCGCCAGGCGATATCGGCGCGGAGTTTATTGACGAGCTTCGAGCGCGGCAAATCGTGTAACAGCGCGAGCGCCTGGTCGGGACGGCGCTCCTGCGACAGCGCACGCGCGCGGAGCAACGATATTTCCTGGTAGCGTTCCGGCAGGCGCTGGTCTTCCGGCAGAACATCCAGAATGGCCTTTGCCTTGCCAAGCGTGCTGAGCGCGTTGACGGATTTACCATCCAGCAATTCAATCGCCGCGAGTTTGGTGGCGATGCGATAAGCTTCCGCGCCCTGCTTATTGGTCATCTTGTTGTTCATCACACCCTGCAGAAGCGTTACCGCGCGGTCCAGCAGTTCCTTGGTCACGAGGTGATCTGCGAGTTTTTCAGCGATCACGTCGCCCTTCTCGCCGCCAGGGCTGAGCGCGATGAATTCATCGTACAGCGCGGCGGCATCGGGGCCCGAAATTTTGAGCAGTGCATCGCCTGTGAAAAGTTTTTCGAACGTCTCAACCATTTCGGCGAGAATGCGGTCGCCTAAATCTGTGCCTTCCGAAAAGGTCGCGGCGTCGCGCATGATTTTCAGGCCCTTGATATAATCGCCGGTATCGAAATAAACCTTGCCGAGCCAGTAATTAATGAGCGCCTCAAGTTCGTCGCCGCGCCATGCGTAACGCAGGCGCTCGAGCGCATCGATGGCCTGCGGCGCCGTGATCTGCTTGTTCTCGTATTTCAGGCGCGCGATGGCGAGGCCGCTCTTGGCGCGGTACATCGCGTCTTTTCCGGTCATCAGCGGCGTCCAGATCGTGATCGCCTCGGCGGGTTTCTTGTTCTGACGCGCCGCCTCGCCCTTGAGGTAAGTCAGCGCGGCTTCCTGCTGGAACACCAGCTTGCCGCCGTGATCCTCGACGAGTTTCAGGATTTTCTCGCCTTCCGCCAGTTTGCCGGAGCGCAGCGCGACCTCGGACAGCACAAGGCCAAGCCGCGCAATTAAAATCTCCGGGTAATAGGCCAGGATTTCTATGTCCTTGGGCAAAATCTCGCCGGCCTGCTGCCAGTCCTGCAGATCGGCAAGCACGTAGGCTTTCCAGTAACCGATTTCGGGATAGCTGTTCAGGCCCTTGTCGTTCAGACTATCCAACGCAAGATCGCTGACACGGCCCAGCGCGTTCGAGGCACCGTCGAGCGCGACGAATTCCGGGTTGCTCTCAAGCTCGGGCAATTCTTCAATCGCGAAATTCAGAAGGCCATTGGCCTCGGCCCACAATCCGTTCGCAAGGTGCATGCGCGCGAGCGATAAAATCCCTTCGATCTGTCCGCTCTTGGGTTTACCCGCGAGCGTCGACAAAAGAAGATTGCGGTTATGTTCCAGAACCTGCAGGCCGCCCATCTGCCAGCTGTTGAAATCGAAAATTCTTTTCTCCGGCGATTTACGCGGGCCTGTTTCAGCTGTTTTTTTCTGCTGCGCCTGACGGAATGACAAAGCCGTCGCGATATTTTTATTGGCCATTAACTGCAAACCGCCGGGGCGTGTGACGACAATTTTCTGACGGACGATTTCAACGCTTAAGTCATCCACTTTTGGCAGGATGACGAGCCCGACAGGCGTCTGCAGCGTTTCGAATTCGACAAAATCCAGCGGCGGGCCGGACATGAATTTCGATGAATTGACGGTAACGACTTTCAATGTGCGCCCTGTTACCGGGTCGGGCACGTCGAGAATGCGGCCCGGCTCCTGCAAGTCCCAGATCAATTTGCCGCCGCCGGGTTCATCGGCGTTGTCGTCTTCGCGCACGGGCCTGATGCCCTCGATGTGGATGTCATGCGGCGCGGCGATGACGCGCCAGAGCAAGCCACCTGCCTGTCCCTGAATTGCTTTCGCCCTGATCCTCGGGAATGTGTAGGCCTTGCCGCCTGTGATCAAAACCGTGCCCGGCGGCATCATGGCGGCGGCATCGGGCCCGACGACGTTCGGGCTCAGCATCAGATCTTCCTGATCAGAGATCAGCCAGATTTTATCGTCGCGCTCGAACACGGCCATGCCGGTCGATTTCGTCGCCGTCAGCGTGATGATGTTGGGTTTAGCGGGCATGCCGGTTTTGGCGTCGGTTACCTGCTCCTGCTGTAATTTTTTAAGATCTTCTGCGTTGGGCGGTGCGGTCGGCTGCGATTTCGGCAATGCGGGTATGGATGGAATGGCCACCGGCGCTTCCGGCGATTTCTCAGGGATCGTCTGCTTCGCCACACCGGCGACAGGCGCGGCGGCGACTTTCGCAGGCTCCGATTTTTTTTCTTCGGGTTTTTTCTTTTCAGCCTTTTTGGCTTCCGGTTTTTTTTCAGCCTGTTTTTCCGGCTCAGGCTTCGGTGCGCCGGGCGGATCGTAGATATCCACCACCACGCGGTTGCCTGCGGAAAAATTCCGCGTCGTCGATCCCGGCGCCAGCGAGATCGTCACCTGCAGCGGCGACGCTGAAGTCACTTTTACCGCCGACACATTTTTCGGCGGGTCGGTCTTGTAGGCGCTGTCATCCAGCGCGGCGGGAGACGAGAAAGAAATCACGAGTTGGCCGGGTGTATTATC
This sequence comes from Micavibrio sp. UBA7657, assembly GCA_002483465.1. GTDB lineage: Bacteria > Pseudomonadota > Alphaproteobacteria > Micavibrionales > Micavibrionaceae > UBA7657. Next base: position 50,330 of record DLHX01000017.1, read on the forward strand.
GCTGGCGGAATAGACCGGGCTTTTGCCCATGTCGAAGACGAGGCGCGCATAGCCATCATGTTCGCCCGCGCGCAAACGCACCGTGTCCTGCGCGAACGCGCCGGGCACAGATGCAAAAATCAGGAAAAAACTAAATAAAACAACGCGGAACATACCTTAAAAAGCGTGCCACAGGCGCGGCCAAAGGACAAGGGAACAGGACAGAGCTGCCTGTCTTATCCAGAAGCCGAATCTTCAATGATTAAAGCCTAATTCGATGGCAGCGAGGGGAGCTGTTTCTGCTCGGCCAGCATGATGGTCATGGTCTTGGCCCGCTCAGGGTTCATGGCGGCCATGATCGGGGAAAGTTTACGCTCGGACATCTTCGACATAACCTGCATCAGCACGTCGATATCCAGCGTGTCAAAGATGCGCGCGGCGTCGGAAGGTTTCATACCCTCGTAGATTTTAACGAGACTGACGATGCGGGCCTGTTCCTCATCCGACTGTTTTTGAAGGAGTTTCTCAATTTCACCGCGTAACTGGGACAGTTCATTATATTTTCGGTCTATTTCCTGTTCGGCGGCGCGGAGCAGCGCCTCGCGCGTCACCATGTCGGCCTCGCGCTTGTCGAGCTCCTCGCGGCGCTTGCCGAGATTGTCATAGAGTTCGGTCCGGACGGTGGAAAATTCAGTATCAGAGTCGTCGGCATCGACCCAGTCCGGCGTATCTTCAGCGGGCGGCTTGTCTTCGGCGGTCAGAGGCTTGGCCTCGCCCTCTTTGGCAGCGGTTTCATCTTTATGTTCGCCTTCTGCAGCGGGCTTGGCCTCTTCCGGTTTGGCTTCTTCATGCTCAGTAACGGCAGGCTCATCTTTTTTCGCAGGCTCCGCGTGGGACGCATCTGCGGCGATGGCCGAGCCGGTCAGCCGGGAAATATCCATGGCCACCTCGGCGAAACGCACCGTGAAGGCAAGCATCGCCACGAAAACCAGCAAGGGCAGGATTTTGATATAGCTCAGGTTCATATCCTACATCGCACCCCGGCTTGAGGGTTTCTTACGCAGGGCGGCGAACAGTTCCTTTTCCGCCTGGCTCTGCAGATGTTCGGGGACATCTTCTTCCTCCCCTGCTGTCGGCGATTGATCGCTGTAATCGCGGTCATGAATGAAAAAAGCGGGCCGGTCAGTGATAGCGGGTTTGCGCGCAGGTGTGGCCTGAATATTTCTTGGTATCGCAGCTCCTTGCGGCGCAACGCTGCCATTTTCGGCGAGCTTTTCAAGGCGTGTGGCGATGTTGTTGGCGGATTCATTTATGATCTGAAGTTCTTCGGCCATCATTTTGGAATCGTTTATGATTTTCTGAAGCTCGCGGCCCGAACGGTCGCCGGCCATTTTCAACCCATCAATCGCCCGCAGCGCCTCATCGATATTCTTTGAAAGCCGGTCGATGAGCTTGCCCATGTCTTGCCTGTGCTGGCGGAAACTGGCCATGCTGCGGGATAGCTTGAAACAGAAGAAAATCGTAAAGCCAAGCGCCACCAGAACGGCGATATCCAGCATGATACTCAGAACCTGGCCTGTCATTTACGCATTCCTTCTTACTCGTCCTTTTTCTCGGGCGGTATGTAGGTTTCGATTCTCACGGCGATATTACCCTGTTTCTGGCCGACAGGGCCGACAAACATCGGGAACGTGCCACAGCGAAGCTCAAGCTCATCTTCCGTCGTGGTGTTCAGCATGACCTGGCTGCCGACCTTCCAGCGGAGCATATCGCCAAGGGGGATGAAAACCTCTCCCAAAATCGCCTGCAGCTGGATGTCGGTTTTGTAAAGCTCCTGAGTCAGGTGGCTTTCCCAGATGGAGTCGCGGCCGAATTTTTCGCCCATGAACATTTGCAGGAGCAGTTCGCGGATGGGTTCTAACGTCGCGTAAGGGACAAGAACTTCCACACGTCCACCGCGATCACCCATGTCAACCCGCAGGCGCGCGAGAACGCAGGCATTGCCCGATTGCGTGATCGTCGCGAAGCGCGGGTTGGTTTCCATGCGGTCGAGCGTGAAGCTGACAGGCGAGAGCGGATCGAACGCGGATGATAAATCCGAGAGCGTCACCTGCACCATCTTCTCGACGAGTTTGGTTTCAATCGTTGTATACGGGCGGCCTTCCACCCGGATCGCGGGCGTGCCCTTACGACCGCCGAGCAAAACGTCAACGATGGAATAAATCAGCGCGCTGTCCGTCACCAGCAGGCCGTTGTTGTCCCATTCCTCGGCCTTGAATACCGAGAGCATCGCGGGCAGCGGGATTGAATTCATGTAATCGCCGAAGCGAACCGTGGAAACCTGGTCGAGCGAAACTTCGACGTTGTCGGTCGTGAGGTTACGAAGGCTGGTCGACATCAAACGTACAAGCCGGTCGAAAACGATATCGAGCATCGGCAGGCGCTCGTAATTGACCATCGCCGAATTGATCAGCGCCATGACGCCGGAGGACTGGCCTGTCGCGGCATCTTCGTCAAAACCCAAAAGGCTGTCGATTTCCTCCTGGTTGAGGATGCGGGTGCCGCCCTCCTCTTCCGCCCCGCCATCGAATGCGGGCACGGCATCAGGCGGGGGCGTGGTTACACCCTCGGCGGCTGGCTGGGCTTCTTTGTCTTGCGTTGGTGTTTCGCTGCTCATCGTCTTCTTAGGATCTGTCTTTATTTAGATGGTCTTACCGGCATCTGACGCAAGTTCCGTGCCGCTTTTTTTCATTATAGCACTATTGAATAAGAATTTCCTGAAACAGGACGTCCTTGACCTCGACCGGCGCGGCGGCCTGGTTGACGCGCCAGAGCAGTTCCATCTGGAGCCTGTAAATTCCGCCGGAGCCGCGCAGATCGCGGACGCGCAGCTCACGCAGGTAAGTCTGAAACTGGTCGATAACCTTGGGAATAATTGCCTCGACGGCGCCCTTGTCAGCGCTGTCTTCAAGCTCGAGCTGGACGGTCAGCCTCAGGTAACGCGGCGTGCCGTCATCGCTGTTCAAGTTTACGATCATGGTCGGAATAGCGACGAAAGAGTCGGACGCGCCGCCCGCTGCTTCGCCATGGCCTCCGCCACCTCCCTTGGCTTCTTTCTTCTCGCCATGACCGCCTTTTGCGTCGGCTTTTTCGCCGTGCTTTGCAGCAGCCTTGGCTGCTTCTTCGCATTCATGATCGCCTTCGGCGCATTCGACGGGCGCTTCCTTGCCGAGCAGGCTGTCGAGCATGCCTGTGAAATACAATCCGGCGCCTGCGCCGATCAACAAAACGACAACCCCGCCAATGATAATGAAAAGTTTCTTTTTACCGCCACCGCCGCCTTCGGCAGGCGCGCCCTCCGCGCCTTCAGCAGGTGCGCCCTCGGCCCCTTCAGCGGCGCCTTCCGTTTTGGCTTTGTCTTCGCCTTCCTCGGCGTCTTTTTTTTCCGCTTCTTCTTTCTTTGCCTTGGCCATGGATGGGTGACTTTCGAGTGATTATTCAAGGGTCTGCAATGTTCAAGAGTATAGAATAAATCACGCCTTCCGTCTAACCGCTGCTGCGTTATCCACAACAGATAACGGAAAAAATTGCCGTATCTCCTTGGAAATCAACGGTCAAATTTTCCATTTACAGAATTTTAGCGCGTGCACGCTACATCCTAAGCGGCTGTTTTTGATTGTTTTTCCCTTCTGGCACAGCCTGTGCAGATTGTCTCGTAACCCGTGCGTCAAGAACACGGCCACAAGTTGGGTAACAAGGACCAAAAGAATGGAAAACAGTATCTATATCGGCCTTTCACGCCAGGTTGTCCTCCGGAACAATATGGACATCATCGCCAACAACGTGGCGAACGTGAATACGCCCGGCTACCGCGCGCAGAATCTCCTGTTCGCCGAACATATTTCCGACCCCAAGGGCGGCGATGACGAATTGTCGTTCGTGTATGACAAGGGCGAATATAAAAACACCCTGCCCGGCCCTGTTCACGTGACAGGCAACCCGCTCGATGTTTCGCTTGAAGGCCCCGGCTTTCTCGGCGTCGTCGGACCGGATGGCAAAGTTTATTACAGCCGCGCCGGCAATTTTATCATGAATGCCGACGGCGGCCTGATGACCCAGGCCGGTCACCCGGTTGCCGATGCAGGCGGATCACCGCTGACGATCCCCACCAATTCCACCGAAATCCAGATCGACGACAAGGGCATCATCTCGAACCAGGAAGGCCAGATCGGCCAGCTCATGGTCGTGGAGTTCGATAACCCGCAGAATCTCAAGCCTTACGGCGACAACATGTACGCCACCGATGAAGCGGGCAAACCCTCTGAAGAAACCGTCGTGAAACAGGGCCAGTTAGAGGGCTCGAACGTTCTCGCCGTGATCGAGATGACGCGCATGATCGAGACGCTGCGGAATTTCCAGTCCATGCAACAGATTTTAACAACCGAAAACGAACGGCTGCGCACGGCGATCCAACGCCTGACACGCCAAAGCTAATTGAAGATTGAAGGAGAAAGACCATGATGAGATCACTTGATATCGGCGCCACCGGAATGCTCGCACAGCAGACAAATGTGGACGTCATCTCGAACAACATCGCCAACATGACGACGGCGGGTTACAAGCGCCGCCGCGCCGCGTTCCAGGATTTGATTTATCAAAACATCGACCGTCCCGGTTCGACCTCTTCCGATGCCGGTACGACGGTCCCGACCGGTATCCAGCTCGGTCTCGGCGTTCGCACCGGCGCGGTTTACCGCGAACACGGCCAGGGCGCGATCCGTATTACTGAGAACCCTTTAGATCTCGCGATCACCGGCGAAGGTTTCTTCCAGGTTGCGCTGCCCAGCGGCGAAATTGCCTATACGCGCGACGGTACGCTGCAGATGAATGAAAACGGCGAACTGGTTACCATCCAGGGTTTCCTGATCGATCCGGGCATTTCCGTTCCTTCTGACGCGCTGAATGTCGACATCAACGAAGAAGGCGAAGTCATCGTCCAGATCGCTGGCCAAACCACGCCGCAGAATGTCGGCCAGATTCAGTTAGCCAATTTCGTGAACCCGGCCGGTTTAGATGCCATCGGCGACAATCTTTATTTAGAGACCGATGCTTCGGGATCGCCGACGACCGGCAACCCCGGCCAGGAAGAATTCGGAAGCATCCGCCAGGGCGCGATTGAAACCTCGAACGTGAACGTCGTTGAGGAAATCACGAGCCTTATCACCGCGCAGCGCGCGTACGAGATGAATTCGAACGTCATTTCAACCAGCGACGAGATGCTGCAGACGGTATCGCAGTTACGCTAACAGGGAGAAGTAAATGGTTAGGAAAACGGGTTTTGCAATTCTGATGGTGATCGTGGCGTTGGCAGGAATAATCATCCTGCCGCAGACCGCCCGCGCCATCAGCCTGAAACAAAACAGCGTCGTCAGCGGCGACACCATCACGCTCGGCGACGTATTCCAGGGCCTACCTGAAAACCATGAAAAAGTGCTTGGCCTTGCGCCGCAGCCGGGACAGGAAATGGTCCTGAATGCCCGCACCCTGCTCCGCATCGCAGTTGCGCTTGATCTGCCATGGCGCCCGGCGAATTCCGGCGATCACATCGTCCTGACGCGTGCGGCTTCACTTGTCGACCGCGACATGATCGAGGAAGCGATCCGCGTAAACCTCGCGAATGAAGGTATGGCCGGAAAATATAAAATCATCATCCCGGATTCTTCTGCCCAGATCATTCTTTCACCCGATATCGCGCCCGGCGTTGAAATCACCGAGTTCACGATGAAACCTGAAACCGGCTGGTTCGAAGCCATGGCCGCCGCGCCTTCTGCCGCAAACCCGGTGAGCCGCGTTAAAATCAACGGCACGATTCAGAAGCTTGTCGATGTTCCTGTCCTTCGCGAAACATTGAAAGCAGGCGATGTCATCGGCGCACGCGACCTCGACACAATCGAGATGAGTGAAAAAGAAATCCGCCAGGACATGATTTTGAAAGAGGAAGAACTCGTCGGCATGACGCCGCGCCGCATGACGGCCCCCGGCAAACCACTGAAGACGATTGATCTTGAAGCGCCGCAGGTTATTACACGCGGCGATGTCGTCACCATGCTGTTCCAGAGTGGCGCTATGACCTTGACCGCCAGCGGCAAAGCGATGGAGCACGGCGCGAAAGGCGACATCATCCGCGTCGTCAACAACAGCAGCAAAAAAACGATTGAAGGCCTCGTGACAGGCGACAAAGAAGTCACAATAACGAGCTTTTAGGAGAAAGTGGGTAACTTATGAAACACGGAATTAAAACAGGACTGGCGCTTCTCACCTGCTCAGTATTGAGCGGCTGCGGCGCGGCCGACCGGATCGCCAATATCGGCAAGGCGCCGGAGATGGCTTCAATCGTCAACCCGACGACGCAGGAAGGCTACACGCCTGTCAGCCTGCCGATGCCGGCACCGCGCAACGTTCACCAGGAGCGCAATTCGCTCTGGGCGTCCGACCGCGTCACGTTCTTCAAGGACCAGCGCGCGGCTGATGTCGGCGACATCATCACGGTCGTCATCAATATCGACGACGAAGCGAAGCTCGATAACGAAACCGAACGCACGAGAAACAGTTCGGAAAGCGCGAGCCTTGATGCTTTGATCGGTCTTGAACAAAGTTTAGACCAGCCCTTCCCGCAAGCCATCGACAACACCAACCTCGTCGAAGGCGGCGCGGATTCATCTTCCACCGGCTCCGGATCAATCGACCGTAAGGAAGAAGTCGAACTGCAACTCGCCGCGCTTGTGACGCAGATTTTGCCGAACGGCAATATGGTGATCGCGGGCAAACAGGAAGTACGCGTCAATTTTGAAAAACGCATTCTCTCCATCGACGGTGTGATCCGCCCGCAGGATATCACGATCAACAACACGGTTTCCTATGAACAGATCGCTGAAGCGCGCATCACTTACGGCGGACAGGGACATATCTCCGACGTGCAGCAGCCGCGCTACGGACAACAGCTTTACGACGTGATCTTCCCCTTCTAGGAGGTTACCCCATCTCCTGTTCCCAATCGCCGCGGTGACGCGGATAGAAGCGGAAAAGCGTCGTAATATTTACCCAAAACTGCTCCGGCCCGTGGATAGAAAATCCCGGGCCGGTTTTTTATTCGTATTTGTTTAGAAGATTAGTCGTCGCGTTGCGTGCGCTCGAGACGCTCGTGGCGTTCCTGCGCTTCAAGGCTCAGCGTCGCAATCGGGCGCGCTTTCAGACGGCCGACAGAAATCGGCTCGCCGGTTTCTTCACAGAAACCGTATTCACCCTGATCAATGCGCTCGAGCGCCTGATTGATTTTTGAAATCAGCTTGCGTTCACGGTCGCGCGTGCGCAGCTCCAGCGCGTGATCGGTTTCAGCCGATGCGCGGTCCGCGATGTCAGGCTTTTGCAGTTCTGTTCCCTGCAATGTGATCTCGATCGTTTCACGAGATTCTTTCAGCAGCTCGCTGCGCCATGCAATCATCTGGCGACGGAAATATTCGAGCATGATCGGATTCATGAAGCCCTTTTTGTCCTTTTCAGGATCGTAGTTGGCTGGCACTACAACGTTACTGGAAGCAGCATTCGTACTTGCACTCACAAGAAGTCTCCCCTTATGTCTTCTAAGTTCGCGGAACTAGGAAATATAATCGCGGACAAGGTTGAAAACAACAAAAACCACTAAACAGTTCCGTTGTTATCAAGCGCCATGCGCATTTTGGCCATTTCCACCTGGGCCCGGAGGTCGATCTCGTCCATGATATCGGTCAGGCCCGGATCGGTGATTTTCTCGCGGTGAGAGGCAATTACGTCAGCAATATCAATCATATGGCCGACAGTGACGCCGCCGGTCAGCATGGCCACGCGGAGCTTTTCCAGCTCGCCGAGGATAACCCCTGCCCGCTGCTTCATGCGCTTGCGCGCGGACCGGGCCGCCGGGTCGTCGGCGCCCTGGAGCGCCAGCAGGGAATCCACCGTACCAATGGATTGCGTGGTTTTAACCGACTCGCCCGAAGCGGCGCCGGACGCCATGAAATCACCGAACTGGCTTTCGCTTTTTTCGGTTTTTCCTGATTTTTTCGCGTTTGAGGCGCCTCGCGCCTGTCCGGGTCCTTCGACCTTCATGAGCAATATCCTTTCTTTGGATTATAGCCCAAAATCCTTACCGGAAATCTAAAAAAATTTTACGGCTGAAAGAAGCGCCCCGAGGCCGAAAATCGCAATAAAAAAGCCCGAAAGCAGGTTAATTTTATGGATCGACTGCTCGCTGATTTTTATGCGGAACAGCGATACCCAGAAGGAAAGCGCATACCACCAGAAGAGCGAGCCGATCATAACGCCGCTCAGCAATGGCACGGCTTTTTGCATGTCGCCGCCGGTGTGAAGACCGAAACCCGCGAATACTGCGAGAAATGCGAAGATCGTCGCGGGGTTGGACAGCGTGATAAAAAACGTCGTCACGAAATCCTTCAGCATATTCGCGTTCATCTTCTTCATCGCTTCGGGATCATTGGCGGAGGGGTGTTTAAAAATGATGAATGCGCCGAGCGCGAGAAGGATGATGCCGCCGAACAAACGGATTTCCAGCGAGTGCGCTTCCAAAAACGACATGATGAAAACGAGACTGAATGCGCCGACCGCCGCCCAGAGCGTATCAGCCACCGCCGCGCCTGCCCCGGTCGCCAGCCCCGCCATACGCCCGTATTGCAAGGTGGTTTTGATGCAGAGCAGGCCGACCGGCCCGACCGGTGCCGCGATGCAGAGGCCGACCAGAAAACCTTTCAGGAGCAATTCGAGGGTCATCCATTCCATGGGCCGAGACTATACTGGCAATCCGCGCCGGAAAGAATTGCCGATTGAAGGTGTTACACGATTTTTTATGAACATTCCTGCCGCTTTCTTATCCCCAGCCTGAGCTTAAACCCCTGAAAATAATAAATTTTCCTTCCAGTCAAAATTGGCACGGGTTTCGCATGGATAAACCGGAAGCCGCGGCATTTTTCCGTCCCGGCAATGGATAAAGGCACCAGAATGGTCCGCGGAATACATAAAGGGTTGAGGATAATGGCAGGTCTCGCTGTGGTAGGCGGGCTGCTTTTTGCCGTTCCGGCCCAGGCCAAGACCTCCCGTATTAAAGATATTGTGAATATCGAAGGCGTACGCGACAACCAGCTCGTCGGTTACGGTCTCGTCGTCGGCCTGAACGGCTCGGGTGATTCCCTGAACAGCTCGCCGTTCACGAAACAATCCCTTATCGCGATGTTAGAGCGTCTCGGCGTCAGCGTCCGCGACCAGAATTTGAACACCGGCAACGTCGCCGCCGTTATGGTTACGGCCACGCTTCCGCCCTTCACCAATCAGGGCTCGCATATCGACGTCAATATTTCCTCGCTGGGCAACGCCAGCAGCCTGCAGGGAGGAACTCTATTAGTAACCCCCCTTCTCGCCGCTGACGGACAGGCTTATGCCGTTGCGCAGGGCGAAGTCAGCGTTTCCGGTTTCAGCGCCGGCGGTGAAGCCGCCGAAGTTACGCAGAACATCCCGACCGCGGGCCGTATCGCCAGCGGCGGTATCGTCGAGCGCGAGATCGGATTCAAGCTTGAAGAATTGCAACAAGTTCGCCTCGCTTTGAAAAACCCTGATTTCACCACCGCGCGCCGCATCGCGCAGGCGATCAACGGTTTCACATCTTATACGGTTGCGAAGGCCGAGAATTCGTCGAGCGTTACCTTGATGCGTCCGTCCGGTTATGACGGCACGATTGTCGACCTCATTACAGACATCGAACAACTGCCCGTGCAGCCCGACCAGCCTGCGCGTGTCGTTATCAGTGAACGCTCCGGCGTGATCGTGATGGGTGCCGACGTGCGCATCAGCAACGTTGCTATCGCTCAAGGCAATCTCACAATCAAAGTCACCGAGACGCCGCAGGTTTCGCAGCCCAACCCGTTCTCCGAACTCGGCGAGACGGTCGTCGTTCCGCGCACCGATCTAGAAATCAACCAGTCTCCCGATGCAAAACTCGCGCTGCTTGAAACCGGCGTGACGCTGCAGGATCTTGTAACGGGCCTTAACCGCCTTGGCATGCAGCCGCGCGACATCATCACAATTCTCCAGGCCGTAAAAGCAGCCGGCGCACTACAAGCTGAAATCGAGGTGATGTAATGAACAATACCTCCCCTTCAGCGACCACCGCCTTGATGAATTACACGCAGGCCGATCTTTCCATCGCAACGGAAAAGGCGAAGAGCGCAAAGAGCGCCGCGCAGATTGCCAAGGCCGAAGAAACCGCGAAGGAATTCGAAGCGGTGTTCGTCGCCGAAATGATGAAGCCGATGTTCGAAGGCATTTCCACCGACGGCATGTTCGGCGGCGGCAAGGGCGAGGAAGTCTTTCGCGGCATGCTGCTGCAGGAATACGGCAAGCTGATGGCACAGACCAGCAGCATTGGTCTCGCCGACCAGGTCAAACAGCAAATTATTTTAATGCAGGCACAGGCAGATAATGGAACGCAGAATGCAAACTGACAGGCGCGCTAACCTTCCCGCTAACGCAACCGCCGCCATCCAGAGGCTGATTCAGGTCTCGCAAAAACTCGTTGATCTCAGCGAGCGCGAGACGCAGGCCCTCCTGCAACGCGACATGCTGACTTTCGCCATCCTTCAGGATGAAAAAGAATCAATCGCGAACCAGTACACACAGGCGTCGGAGGAATTCCGCGCGCGCCTCGAGGATTTCAGGAACGTGGAGAAGCCTTTGCTGAACCGCCTTGAACTCCTTCAGAAAAACCTCGCCGAGAAAACGCAAGGCAACAACGTCATGGTCGCGCAGATCAAGCAGCGCGCCGAGACAGGAACGCAGAAAACACTGCTGATGGCGCAGGAATACGGCCAGCAGAAGCGCGTCCGCATGAACGACAACAACGCAAGAAAAGAGAGAGGTGCCGAATGACCACCCCACAAACCTATAAAGACGCGCTGCTCGTCCTGCCGAAAGACCCCAACGCCGCGATGCAGGAAATGATGAGCACCATCGACGCGCTGCGCAATGTCTACCGCCGCGAGACGGAGGCGTTAGAGGCCGCCGATACAAAGGCTTTTCTTGAAATGCAGTCAGAGAAACTCCTGATTGCGCGCGCCTATCAGGATGGTATCGGCCAGATTCTCGACCGCAAGGACGAGATGAAAAAATCAAATCCCCTGCTCCGTCGCCGCCTCGAGGACATGCAGAAGGATTTTGCCGATCTTACGGCCAAGAATATGGACGCACTGAAGCGCATGGGCCGCGTGGCCGAGCGCCTCGGCAACACCATCCGCGTCGCCGCTAAAGACGCCGCCGTGCGTAGCCGCACCTACAGCTACGGCGAGACCGGCAGTATTAAAGGAAGCGAGAGAAAGTCCGTTTCAATGGGAGTTAGCGAAACCGCGTAACTGCGAAAGAAGCATGAATGGATATTAGTAACTTTTTCACTGTTCAGGCTCCGCGCGAGGAGCAAAAAATTTCCGGAGGCAACACCTCCGGCAGCTCAGTCATGCCTGCGGATGTGAGCTTCCTTGATTTTATCCTGGCCCGGCTGGCTGAAGAAAATCCTGAAACGCCGAAGCCGGAAGAACATAAACTTCTCTCCTCCGACAATCCCGTTCTTGATTCCGACATCAATATCGCCGAACTGATCGCTGACAACCCGGAAATCCGCGAGCAGATCGAAGCCTGGTCGTTAGATCCGAACATGAAACTCTCGGAAGCGCTCGCCCTCAATCAAAAGGCGCTCGATGATGCGCTCGCTCCTGTCACGGATGGCATTATCACCACCGCCAATGTCGAGGCCGGTTCGCCGCGCCTGATGCAGGCGCTCTTGATCGATGCGCAGGCGGAAGCAAAAACCAACAATACCGTGATGGCGAAACTGAAGGCCATTCTCGCTAAACTCGATAAGCTCACAGCCGAGCCTGAAACGGGCGGCCTTGTTCTTACAAACCTGACGCCGGAGCAGATCACCGACCTCAAGGCGAAAATCGAGGCTTTGCTCAACCAGGATGTCGATGCCGCGCTCACCGAAGAACAAAAGCGCAAGGCGCTGGACGGTATTTATCTAGGCCTGATCAAATTGCTGGCGCCGGACGAGCAATCGCGCGCCGCGACATTGCAGGCTGCTGTTGCAAAAAAGCAGGAAGAGCAGAATACGCAACTGAATAACCTCGCGCGCCCTGCCCCGAAAAAAGGCGAAGCGCCTGCCGTGGGCCAATCGCCGTGGTCCGACGCCGCGCCGGAAGAAGGCTATACACGCGCTGCGCCGCAGAACCAGTTCGCCAATACGCTGAAAGATTTCTCGAATAAAAAAGGCGGCACTGAAATGCCCGCAACACCCGGCGTGAAACCGGATCTCAGCGCGCTGCAGGGCTGGCCATTTACATTGAGCGGTTCAATCTTCTCGCCGACGATGCTGCCTTACGATGAATATGGCGCGCCGGTTCCGCTTCCCGCCGTTACCAGCCTCGGCACGCTGACAAATCTGGTTACGCAGGCACATACGGCCTCACAGCCGCACCCGGCTGTCCAGGTTGTCGCCGCGACGATTTCCAAGGCTGCCGCCAACGGCGAGACGAAAAATATCACCCTGCAGCTCGAGCCGCCGGAACTTGGCCGCGTCGAAGTACGCATGGCTTTCAGCAAAGATAAAACGGTGAAGGCAATCGTCGTTGCCGAAAAACCGGAAACGCATTTGCTGCTCCAGCGCGACGGTCACCTGTTAGAGCGCGCGCTGTTCGATTCCGGCCTTGATGCAGGCGGCTCGTCGCTGAGCTTCGAGCTTGCACATGAAGGCTATGACTTTAACGGGCGCGGCGGCGACGGCCATGGCGGCTATGCGCGCAACGAAGGCGCACCCGAAGAAATTATTGAATCAACCATGACATGGCGCGTGGACCCGGAAACCGGGCACATGCGCTACAGCATCCTGGCTTAAGGAGAACGGCAATGGCTATTAACCCGGTATCGATCAACACGGCCCTCGACCAGCAATCGAAAACCGACGCCGCGAGCACGCAGCTTTCGCGCGACTTCAACGACTTCCTGATCCTGCTGACGACGCAGCTTCAGAACCAGGATCCGCTCTCGCCGATGGATACGACTGAATTCACGAACCAGCTCGTAGCGTTCGCGGGCGTCGAACAGCAGATCAACACCAACCAGAAACTCGATAGCCTCGTGTCTCTCAGCCTCGGCCAGTCGCTGGGCTCGGCACAAAGCTATGTCGGCAAGCAGATCAGCTATATCAGCTCTGAATTCAACCACACCGGCGTGCCGTCCAAGATCAAATACTCGCTCGGTGCCGAAGCGGTCACGTCGAAACTCAGCATCTATGATGAGGGCGGCAAAGTCGTTTACTCGGTCGAAGCCGGAAAATCGGCGGGCGTTCATGATTTCATCTGGGACGGCTCCCTCAATTCAGGCGGCAAGGCCGAGCCTGGAACCTACGAAGTCAAAGTCGACGCGCTCGATATCAACGGCGAACCTGTCCAGGCAACATCGGTTGTCTCCGGCCTCGTTCGCGGAACCGAAGCGCAGAACGGCCAGATTTACCTGCTGGTCGGCGACCGCGCCGTTGCGCTCAGCAACGTTCTCAATACCGGCGAAACCGGCATGGGCAACAACAACAGCGACGGCCTGACGATGGCGCTTAATTATGTCGGCCTCGACGTCACATATAATGACAACGAAGTCGTCTATAGCGGCTCGGGCAACGTAAACGTCAACTACACGCTTAAAAATACCGCCGCGCAATCGCAGGTCATCGTCAAGGACAGCCAGGGCAACATCGTTTATAGCGCCAATGCATCCAAAGCCAAGGGATCGCACACGCTGGCATGGAACGGCCGCTTCAATGACGGCACGCAGGCGCCTGCAGGCGAATACACAATCACCATCGACGCTATTGATGCCAGCGACAACCGCATCGATACGCAGGTCGTCGGCGCGGGCCGCGTGACCGGCGTCGAAACGGACAACGGCGATATTTATCTCGTCGTCAACGGCGAGAGCATTCTTCTGATGGATATCCTCAGCGCCAACGTACCGCCGGAGCCAGCATGATTTTTTTCATCAACCAGTTTTTTAATTTTAAACATAAAGGAGACTAACCATGGGACTTTTTGGATCATTATTTACAGGCGTGTCGGCGCTCTTTGCACAGTCGCAAAGCACGGCGATCATCTCGAACAACATCGCAAACGTGAACACGACAGGCTTCAAACGTTCCGAAGCCGCTTTCAACAGCCTCGTGACGACGGAAAGCCGTCTCGCACGTTACTCGCCGGGTACGGTTTCCGTTAACCGCATCCAGCGCGTCGACGCCCAGGGCTCCATTCAGCAGACCTCGTCCGGAACCGACGGCTCGATCGCCGGTAACGGTTTCTTCCCGGTCAAGCGTTCGACAGACTCCAGCCAGCCATTCCTCTACACACGCGCCGGCCAATTCAGTGAAGACGCGCAAGGCCTGCTCCGCAATGCTTCGGGCTTCGTGCTTTATGCATGGCCGATCGATACCGACGGTAACCTGCCCGCCAACCAGGGAGACCTGACTTCGCTCGTACAGGCGGACGTTGCGTTTCTCGGCGGACTGACCCGTCCGACGACCTCGGCGGAACTGGCGATTAACCTTAACGCCAGTCAGGAAAGAACGACCTATACCGACCTCGGCGCAGGCCCCTCGCCCGCACCACAGGGTGTCAGCGCCGACGGCGCCGCGCACTTCACACGCGGCCTGACGGTGTTCGACTCTCTCGGCGGCTCGCAAACGCTGACGCTGGAATTCCACCATGTCTACCCGCCGACGGTTGTATCGATTTCCAACACCTCGGTCATTCTTGACCGCGATACGGACCTTGCGCTTATCCCCGGCATTGCGGACGGCGACCGTTTCACCCTCGACAACGTCACAAGCGGCACCGGTCCGTTCATCTTTGAATACGACAATAATGCGGCAGTCGGCGGCGGCGCCGTCGGCTACCAGACGGTTGGCGAACTGATTGATGCTATCAACACCAACTTCCCTGGCGAAATCGAGGCACGCATCAATGAAGACGGTGAGTTGATCATCGAAAGCGTCAATCGCGCGGATACGATCTCGCTGACTAACACGGTCGGTACACCACTGACGGATCTGGCAATGAGCGATGTCGGCGCGGCCCTTACCGCTCCGAACATGCCGCCCGGCAACACCGATAACGTCCTGTCGAACAGCGAAGAAATCTTCCCTGATTTCCAGGACCTCACCACGGCCAACACGCAGGGCTGGTGGCAGGTCGTGGTTCGCCACCCGAACGGCAGCCAGATCACCCGCGGCCTCCTGAACTTCGACAGCGACGGTTCTCTGAACGCCACGGCGGACGCCAACGGCGATGTCGACATCCAAATCCCGGACGTCAACTGGGGCAACGGCTCGGGCCTGCAAACGATCGGCATCGACGTTTCGCGCTTCAGCCAGTTCACCGGTAACTTCGACGTCATCTTCTCTGACCAGAACGGCGCTGAGCTCGGCCTCCGGACCGGCGTGGAACTGACCCGCGAAGGACGCATTGTCGCGCGGTTCTCGAACGGCGCATCAGCGGACCTTTACCAGATCCCGCTGATTACCTTCGCAAACGAAAGCGGCCTGACCGAAGTTTCGGGAACGGCGTATTCAGAGTCCGAAGAATCAGGCGAAGAAAACCTACGCGAAGCCGGAAGCGGCGGCGCCGGTTTCGTCGAGCCCTCGACACTGGAAGCTTCCAACGTCGACCTCGCGGACGAATTCGCAAGGCTGATCATCTCGCAGCGCGCCTTCGGTGCCGCGACGAAAGTGATCACCACGGTCGACCAGATGACGGAGGATTTGTTACGTCTCAGGTAACAAATCCGTAGTCACCCCGGCGAAAGCCGGGGTCTCGTGAAATAACGGAATAAGATCCCGGCTTTCGCCGGGATGACTACAGAAGGAATAAGAATTCGGGGCCCAGGACCTCAGGGTATGCTACCCGGCATTCCCTAACCCCCTGGGAGTTTTGGGCCCCGGGTACCTGCTGCGGAAGGCGAATCCAGGAGGGGTTCGACGGCCTCAGCCGGGCGCACCGGACCAAGCCCAGCCACCCTTACCCCGGTGGATGAACCCAACCGTCTGGTGCGCCCCCCTTCTTTTCTCCTATATATAAGCCGCCTGCTTTTTTGCTTTCCCCGTGCAAACGGGGACCTTTCCTGCTTTTGTTAAGACCCCCGCTTTTGCGGGGGAAGCACTGTAGAATGGGCTTAAATCATCCACAGTCCTTATGGCAAAAAACGCCAATATTCTTGCCTGGCGTTCAAAAACCCCTGAAAATCAATCGTTAGTTTATAAAAAGGGCGTTAACGCTCCCTTCATTTTTATGGTATATTCTAATAAAATACGGTCGAAGTATTCGGCCTATGCAGGACGCATAAGTAAACCTAGGAAAGGAAACTAAAATGGCTTCCACAGACGTCGTACTATCCGCAGCGTTGCGGAATAACCTTCTCTCCCTTCAAAGCACACAGAGATTGATCGACTCGGTCCAGCTTCGTCTGGCAACCGGTCTTAAGATCAACTCGGCCCTTGACGGCGCGCAGAAGTTCTTCACCTCGCAATCCTTGTCTAACCGCGCAAGCGACCTTGGCCGCCTTCTGGATGGCATCAATCTCTCGATCCGCACGATCGAGGAGGCCAACACGGGCGTGACGGCTGTTTCAGCTCTTGTCGAACAGGCTCAGGCCATTGCTGAAGACGCCAAATCCGCGACTCTTGCGGCTTCCGGCTTTGCCCAGATCAAGAGCAGCAAAAATCTTAACACTACCGGTGCTTTGGTTGCCGCATCCGGCGGTACGATCGCTGTGGGTGACGACATCACCATCAGTGTTGTGCGCGCCAACGGTACGGTTGTAACATCCGCGGCGAACGTTGTAAACTTTGCGGCAGCAGATACCATTTATAACGTTGCCGGCTATATCAATGCGGACGCCGCAATCAACCCTTACGTCCAGGCAACCGTTGATGCCAACGGCAGGCTGACGCTTACCTCTAAAGAAGTCGGAGCTTCAATCCGTATTCAAGACGGAACAACCTCTCTGGGCGCGGATGGTTATGCGTTCCTCGGTCTTGAAACCTTTGTTGGTACAGAAGAAACCGTTGCAGGCACTCGTCAAGGTGGAACAGCCATTGCTGGACGCACTCTTTATTCCCAGCTAACCAACGGAGTGGCGACTAACGGCCTGTACAACTCCAGCGACACGCTTGGCGCACAGGCCGGCTTTCTGGACAACGCCGGCGCCGACAGCATCCAGGTTATTCTGGACATTGATGGCGTAATAACAACCACAACTGCAGCCCTTCTGGATACCAACACTATCCAGGACCTGATCGACGACATTAACAACAACGCTACGGTGAATACCAAAGTCGTGGCGTCATTCAATAGAACCACGGGCCGCATTGAATTGGAATTTGCCGACTCGGTTGGTTACGTCGATCTGCAATTCCAAGCCAACGCCGCATCCACGATTGACTTCGGCTTCAGCGGATCGCAGAGCGTTGTCGCGGCAGCCGTGATCCCGACGGACGTTGTCCTCGGCGCTGCAGGCAACGACATCAGCGAACGGTTCAACTTCTCCGGGTCGAACGCCGACGTCACGCAGTTCCAGGATGACTTCAACACCATCCGCGGACAGATCGATAGCCTGGTTGAGGACGCAAACATACGCGGCGTCAACCTGCTGCAGGGCGATACGCTGACGACCTTCTTCAATGAAGATCGCACCAATACCCTGGCCACTGTCGGCTCAGACCTTTCTGCTGCCGGCCTGGGAATCAAAGTTGCTAACTTCAGCAATACTGCAAATGTTCAGTTGTCTATCGATGCAACCATTACGGCTCTCGATACGGTCCGTAACTTCGGCACGACAATTGCCAACAGCCTGTCGATCATCCAGACCCGCCGTGACTTCACGGAGAGCACGATCTCGATACTGAAAGCCGGTGCGGCCGATCTCGTCACCGCCGACCAGAATGAAGAAGGCGCAAACCTTCTGGCTCTGCAGACCAGACAGCAGTTAGGCGTCACCGCCCTGTCGCTGGCCGCGCAGTCGCAACAGTCGGTCCTCAGGCTCTTCTAGTTTTAAAAGAAAATTTAGGTACCAAAAGGCCGGGAAAGAAATTCCCGGCCTTTTTCATTGCATTGTCATTGCGAGGAGGCCCCTTCTTTTTTTTGGGCCGACGCGGCAATCCATTTAAAAGATGGATTGCTTCGCTACGCTCGCAATGACGAAAAAAAATTTCTGCCGGGATGACAATAAAATCAGCATTAATTTCACCTTTTTTTAGGCATTTCATGGGTATACTATAAGAAGCGGCAGAAGCTGCCTTACAGTGAGAGAGGAAGAATTCCCATGGGACTGATCATCGATTTAAAGCCCGGAGAGAAAATACTGATCGGCGAGGCCGTCATCACGAATGACAGCCAGCGTGCCCGCCTGCACATCGCCGGCGACGCACCGATCATCCGCGAGAAAGACGTCATGCAGGAAGACATGGCCAACACGCCATGCAAGCGCATCTACTTCCTGGTCCAGTGCATGTATCTTTCGCGCACGCCTGGCGATTATCATCAGAAATATTTCGGCATGGTCGAGGAAGTTCAGCACGCCTCGCCGAGTGCTGCATTCTTTTTCATGCAGATCAACGATCACATCATGAACGGCACGTATTACAAGGCGCTGAAAGTATCGAAAGAACTGATCGAACATGAACGTGAACTGGTGGAAAATGTCCTCAAAAAAGCCTAACAATCCTTACGCCGCCGCCGCCAGCGCCTATGGCAACCACGCGCAGCAGCACACGCCCGACCAGCGCGAGACGGAAGCACGCGTCTTGCTCAAGGCCGCGCAGATGTTCAAGGACCTTCAGGAGAACTGGGGCGATGCCAATCTCGAAGTGATCGAGGCGACGCTCAAATTCAACCGCAATATCTGGCTGATGTTCTATGATACGGCGGTGGAAAATACCGAAGGAAACAGGCCGAAAGATTTGCGCAGCAACATCGTCAACCTGGCGAACTTCATCTTCAAGCGCGAGATCGACATTATGTCGGACCCGAAGAAGGAAAAGCTCGACGTCTTGATCAATATCAACCGCGAAATCGCTGCGGGCTTGATGACGAAGCCTGCCGCTGAAACCCAGGGCGAAGCGCCGAAGAAATAAACCTTTATTCCCCGTCATCGCGAACCAACGCAGTTGGCGTGGCGATCCATTTTTTCTGGATTGCTTCGTCGGCCCTAAAAAGAATGGGGCCTTCTCGCAATGACGGCACGGCCACAATAAAAAAGGACGCCGAAAGCGTCCTTTGTGCCGTTTATTTCATAAATTTACGCCGTTACGACGACATTACCGCTGGTCGGCGGCGCGCTGACGGCGGCTGCGGCCTGAGCGGTGCTCTCCAAAGCACTGGCAGCCACTTGCGCCTGCGCATTCTGTTGCGGCGCAGGCGTATCAATTTTCGGCGCTTCGGCCTGCTGGCGCTGAGGCGCGGGAGCATCCGGAACATCGGGTTGCGTCTGCGCTGCCTGGCTCTGCGCGATCCTGCTACGGATAGCCATCGTCTGTTCGGACGGAAATTGTTTGAGAACGTCGCCGGTATCGCTGTCGCGAATTTGCAAAACCGCTTTGTCGTAGTTCACATCGACGTAAATGAACGGGCTGACATACGGCGCCTGAATAACTTCCTGAACACGCGCGGGATTGGCGGCGAAAGAACGCGTAGCGCTCGCCTGCTCCGCGGAACCGCGGAGGAGCGAAGCATTGGCAACGACTGCGTTCACAGCTTCAATCATAAATCCCTAACCTTATCTGGAATTCCGGTGGCGGTTTGAATACTTGAAAAAACGCTACACAAAATCCAGACATACTACCCTATTATCATGTTACTGCGGAACAGCACAAATGTCAAGAAATTGAATAAACAAAGGCTTAAAACATCCTTTACAACCCCGACTCGCGGGAGTTCTGCGGGTTTCCTGGGGATGCGTATTTACTTGAAGTATATTCACTTTTTATTAATGTATTAAGTGTGTAAAAACGTCATATTCTATGCTTTAACTCTAGTATTTATAGTACAAATTAACCAAAGAACTGAAAACAACTTCGTATTCTTGAAAAAACCCCGATTATACAAATAGATGCGCAATTCCGGCCTTATCCACAGCAGACATGGAAAATGGTTAAAAAACATATTATAATGGTTTCGGGATGGAGAATTTCCAACCGTCCCGTCCATCATTCTCGCACGCGTAACTGGCATAAAATTCGCATAAATAACCAATAAAACTGGTATTTTCACGACCTCCCCCATGCGGGAGGCTGCTAATATCAGGAAAAGCTGAAGCAAAAGGCAGGATCGGTTGAGCAATTTTGTAGACACAATGAAGCAGCTGGGACCCTCGCGTCTTGGCGTCATGGGGGCGATTCTGGTCGGCCTCCTGTTGTTTTTCGTGTTCGTATCGCTGCGGGTGTCCACGCCGGACATGAAAGTGCTCTACTCCGATCTCTCGACCGCCGATTCCAGCGCCATGGCCAGCAAGCTCCAGTCGGGTTCAATTCCTTTCGATGTTTCCGCCGACGGCACGCGCATCATGGTGGCGGAAAAAGAAGTTGGCCGCGCACGCTTACTGCTGGCCGAAGCCGGACTGCCGAATGGCGGCTCGATGGGCTATGAAATTTTCGACAAGGATTCCGGTTTCGGAACCACGAACTTCGTCCAGAACATCAACCAGGTCCGCGCGCTCGAGGGCGAGCTTGCACGCACCATCAGTTCACTTCAGGGCGTTCACAATGCACGTGTACATATCGTCCTGCCCCAAAGAGAATTATTTAGCCGCGAAGCCCGCCCCTCCAGCGCCAGCGTATTCCTGGGCCTGCGCGGCACCGGCGGCATTGAGAGCTCGCAGATATCCGCAATCCAGTCGCTCATTGCCTCGGCTGTTCCGGGCCTGAAAGCGTCCAACGTTTCCATCATCGATAACAAGGGCACCCTTCTCGCGCGCGGCGGCGAAGAGGAAGTCAATTTGATGACGATGAAGACCGAAGAAATGCGCCGCAATTACGAAACCAACATGACTTCGAAAGTCGAAGACCAGGTCAGCCGCATCGTCGGCTACGGCAATGTCCGCGCCACTGTCACGGCTGAAATCAATTTCGACCGCATCAGCACCAACGAAGAATTGTTCGATCCTGAGCAACAGGTCGTGCGCTCGGCGCAGACAACGACTGAAAGCAGCACTGAACAGGGAGAAGGCGGCGAGGATGTGAGCGTCGAGAACAACCTTCCCGGCGCCAGCGGCGATCTGCTCGGCGGCGGCCCGACGAACGAAAGCAACCGCACCGAGGAAGTCACCAATTACGAAATCGGCAAGACCATCCGCAGCACCATACGCGAGGTCGGCGAAATCAAAAAACTCTCCGTCGCCGTCCTGGTCGATGGCCGTTACAAGCCCGCTGAAAAAGCCGCCCCTGCCGAAGGCGAGGAAGCCAAGGAAGAAGACAAAGGCGCAAAACCTGAAATGGTTTACGAGCCACGTAGCGAACAGGAAATCACGCAGATCACGGCGCTGGTCAAAAGCGCAGTCGGCTTTAATGAAGAGCGCGGCGATACGATTGAAGTCGTCAACATGCAATTCGCCAGCGTCGACACTGATCAAGGCGAGTTCACCGACGACCGCATGTTGTTCGGATTCGAAAAAAATAAACTGCTGGATGTGGCCGAGATCGTCACCGTGGCCATCATGATCATTCTCGTGGTCATGCTGGTGCTGCAGCCGATGGTCAATCGCCTCCTGATCTCTGAAGCACCTGAGATCGACAACAGCCTTGAGGCCGACCTGCTGGGCGTGCGCCCGCCGAGCCCCGCTCTTACCGGCCCTTCCAACCATGAATTCATGGCGGCGCAGGGCGGCAAGGACGCCGAGGAGAGTTTGATCAACATGCAGGGTGTCGAGGGCAAGGTGAAAGCCTCTTCGGTCAAGAAGGTCGAGGAAATCGTGCAAAATTATCCGAATGAAACAGTTGCCGTTTTGCGTAGCTGGATGACCCAGGAACCGGGAGCTTAACGAGCCATGGCATTACGCGTCCGCGAAGATTACCGCACCCTTACCGGCCCTGAAAAAGCGGCCATCCTGATGCTTTCGCTTGGCGAAGATCAGACTGCCAAGATTTTCGAGCATATGGATGATGACGAGATCATGGAAATTTCGCAGACCATGGCGACACTGGGCAAGGTCAGCCCGACAGTGGTTGAGCTCCTATTCGTAGATTTCGCCGAGCAGATGTCATCGACCAACGCCTTAGTCGGCACACAGGATTCAACCGAGCGCATGTTGAACAAAGCCGGTATTTCCAAGGACCGCATCGATAACATCATGGAAGAAATTCGCGGCCCGGCAGGCCGTAACATGTGGGAAAAACTCGGCAACGTGAACGAGGAAATTCTCTCCACATTCCTGCAAAAAGAATATCCGCAGACCGTGGCCGTCGTTCTCTCTAAAGTTTCGAGCGATCACGCCGCCCGCGTCCTCGCGATGTTGCCGGAAAACTTTGCGCTGGAAGTCATTCACCGTATGCTCCGCATGGAAGCCGTGCAGAAAGAAATCCTGGAAGAAGTCGAAAGGACGCTCCGCACCGAGTTCATGACCAACCTGGCGAAGACCCAGCGCCGCGACAGCTACGAGATGATTGCGGAGATCTTCAACAACATGGACCGCAACGTCGAAGGCCGTTTCATGGAGCAGTTAGAAAAGAACTCGCCGGACGCCGCCGAGAAAATCCGCTCGCTCATGTTCACCTTCGAAGATCTCGGCAAGCTCGACCAGACCGCGATCCAGACGCTTATCCGCGCTGTCGACAAGGACAAGCTGCCGGTTGCGCTCAAGGGCGCCGCCGAAACGCTCCGCGAGCTGTTCTTTACCAATATGTCAGAACGTGCCGCGAAGATCCTCAAGGAAGACATGGGCGCGATGGGCCCTGTCCGCCTGAAGGACGTAGAAGAAGCGCAGCAATACATCGTCAACGTCGCGAAAGACCTCGAGGCCCGCGGCGAAATCGTCATCGCCACCGGCACCGAAGAAGACCAGATGATCTATTAATCAGTTTATTGGTAAAGAGTAGATGACAGGCAAAGCCATTCACGACGGTAAGAAATATTTCTTCAACGAAAATATTTTCGATGACGGGCATACCGATGAACCCCCGCCGCCGTCATTCAGCGAACAGCAACTTGCCGAAGCCAAACAAAAATCCACCTCTGAAGGACGCCAGCAGGGCCTGAAAGAAGCGGAAACTTCGCAGCTCAAACTCACCGCGCAAATCCTCGATCAGATCAACAAGCAGCTCACCACCCTCACCGCCGCCGAAGCCCAGCGCGAAAAGATTTTCGAACAGGAAACGCTGGCGCTTTGCCTTTTGATTTTCGAGCGCCTGTTCCCGGTTTACAACAAGACCGCCGGCTTCGAGGAGTTGAAGCAATCGATCTCCGACATCATCAAGCAGCAGGAAGGCCAGAATCAGGTCGCCGTCATGGTCACACCCGACGTTGTCGGCGCAATTGAAACCCACCTCAATTCCCTGAAAGAATCCGGCTTCGAAATCAAATTCACGGTCAAAGGCGATGAAACGCTTGCGCCTGGTGCCTGCCGCCTGGCCTGGCACGAGGGCGGCGCGCTCCGTAACCCGCAGATGGTTGCGGATGAAATCAGGTCTTCCATAGAGCAGGTCCTTGCGAAAAAGGGCCTAAAAGGTCATGATAAGGTTGAGCCCGGGGTTCCCCCGGCCGGAGAAGGCGCATGAGCACAGAAGATGATAAGGCCAAAAAAGGCATGAATCTCGGCGAAATCGACAACGATGCGCGCCTGAAGACTGATGTTAATGAATTCGAAGTTGGCGAGCCGATGGCCAGCGATGTCAACGCGATTTATGACATCCCCGTCCAGATTTCTGCCGTGCTCGGGAAATCCACCATGCAGGTCAGCCAGCTCCTGAAACTTGGCCGGGGTGCCGTGGTCGAACTGGACCGTAAGGTCGGCGAAGCCATCGATATTTATGTCAACAACCGCCTTGTCGCCCGCGGCGAGGTCGTGGTTGTCGAGGACAAGCTCGGCGTGACGATGACTGAAATCGTCAAATCAGACCGCACTTAACAACCTCTTCCACATATATTGAATTTATTGGAAAACCCGGATTGGGAACTTTTTCCTTACATATTTATTGGTAACCCGTAACATAAACTCGCCCCGTTTCAAGAAAACGGGAATTGAAAAGGAGACTACCCATGAAAAAGTTAGTATTGATTGCCGGGGCTGCAGCACTTGTATTCCCGGTTGTTGCGGAAGCAAAAGACACCCGCAACCACAACGAAGCCAGCCATTCCTATACCTATAAGAAGGTCGATCAGTCCGCATCGTCGCACAATGACGGCGCTTACCGCATCGAAATGCAAAGCGAAGAGGATTTCCGTACGAATCCTGCAAACCGCGTTGCGACCTTCACCACGTTTGAAGGCGAGAAGCTGATCATCGAAGGCAAAACGGTCTATAAAGTTGCTGCCAACGGCAACCGCTTTTACGCTCCGAACGGTTCCTACATGACCCGCGAAAACCTGAACGTTGTTGTACAGGACGGACAGCTGGACCGTATCGAGGAACCCGCCACAATCGTAAGAGTTGACTAACAGGCCTTTGCCTATCAGTTGACTGTTACCCTCAAAAAGCCTGCCCTCCGGGGCGGGCTTTTTCTATATTGCGTCAATTACCCCATTTCACTGCGCGTTAAACGCTGGTATATCAGTAGCATGCGTTTGATGATCATCGGCCAGCTCGAAGGCTATATATCGCAGGCAGGCAAGATCGCCCTTCAAAAGGGGGCCAAGGTCGTCCATTGCGAGGATACCGAGCAGGCCATCGGCGCGCTGCTGAACGGCAAGGGTGCCGACCTCGTGATGATCGACGTCAAACAGAAAATCGGCGAATTCGTCGAGCGCCTGAAACTGGAGCGCATCCATATTCCCGTCATCGCCTGCGGTATCAACAACGACGCCCGCGCCGCCGTAAAAGCCATCCAGCAAGGCGCGAAGGAATACATCCCGCTGCCCCCGGATTCCGAATTGATCGGCGCGCTGCTCGCTGCCGTCACCGAAGATAACAACACCATGATCGCGGGCGATGCCGTGATGAAAGATGTCGTGAAGCTCGGCGACAAGATCGCGCCTTCCGAAGCCACCGTTCTTATCACCGGCGAATCCGGCACAGGTAAAGAGGTGATGTCGCAGTACATTCACCGCAAATCGAAACGCGGCAACGGTCCGTTCATCGCGGTCAACTGCGCGGCCATTCCTGAGAATCTTTTAGAATCCGAATTGTTCGGCCATGAAAAAGGCGCGTTCACCGGCGCAACCGCGCGGCGCATCGGTAAATTCGAAGAAGCCACCAACGGCACGCTCCTGCTCGACGAAGTGTCCGAGATGGCGCCGCAGCTCCAGGCGAAGTTACTGCGTGTACTGCAGGAAAAAGAAATCACCCGCGTCGGCTCGAACGATGCGGTGAAAGTCGATGTGCGGATTATCGCGACCTCCAACCGCGACTTAGAGGCGTATGTGAAGTCGGGCGGCTTCCGCGAAGATCTTTATTTCCGTCTTAATGTTGTAAACTTGCGCCTGCCCTCTTTGCGTGAGCGGCCGACCGATCTACCGGTGCTGGCGCAGTTCTTCGCCGACAAATACGCCGATGCTAATGCTGTAGGCCGCAAGAAAATCTCGGCGGCGGCAACGCAGAAAATGAAATCCTACGGCTGGCGCGGGAATATCCGCGAGCTGGAAAACACCATGCACCGTGCGATCCTCGTTTCCATGGAAGACGAGATTGAAGCCGATGCCATCCACATCGATACACCCGGGCATCTTTCGGTCGTGCCGAAAGAAGCGGCTGCAAAAGCGGAATCCAAACCTGTCCAGAATTCCGGCGCGGTGGAATCGCTCATCGGACGCTCCGTTGCCGCCGTCGAGCGCGACCTTATCATCAACACGTTGGAACACTGCCTCGGCAACCGCACCCACGCCGCCAATATTCTCGGCATTTCCATCCGCACCCTGCGGAACAAGCTGAACCAGTACAAGGACGAAGGCGTGAACATCCCCGCTTCGGCTGCTGGCGAATAAATCATTGAAATTACACACATTTTTATGTTTTTAATGCACCAGTGACGATTTTTCGGTACACTGAAGGCAACTATAAAAATTACAAAAAACTAAAACTAAAGCGGCAATATATAAAGGTGTGTTCATGAGCGATGATGACAGCTCTATTTCCGATTTGAGCCTTAGAAGGTTCTTCCCTGGATCGTTGGAGATTAAAGACCCCTCCGGTGGTCGCTATGGAAGTGATGTCCTCACAAGCGACGAAGCACCTGCATCTGTGGAACTAACTGCTACGAATCCTCCTGCTGCATCTCCCCCTCCTGCGCAAACGACGACGGCAACTCCTCCGCCTGCAGGGAAAAAAGAAGAGAAAAAAGAAGAAGACGATATGGGCTGGGTCGCCACGGCGATGTTCAATTTCCTTCCCGACGGCGTTAAGGATTGGGCGGGCACCGCCGCCATCCCGATGGTTACGCAGGGTCAGTCGCTGATTCAGAAATTCGGCAGGCCGAAAATTTCGAAAAGTCCCGCCGCCTATCTCAGCTGCATGACCGGCGAGAAGATCACCGAAATCCCCGAGAGCGTTTTCGATTATTCGAAAAAAATCCTGAAAATGCTGGGCCTTGGCGACAATCCGGAACTGGCTGAAGCCCTTAGTGTGGGCTTCATTTCCTTCCTGCGGGGCTATCTGAAATTCATTCCCGGCGTCAAAGCATTCGAGCAGGCCGCCACTGGCGCGCCCAAATTTTCCGATCTCATCGGCTTCGGCACCAACGCGCAGACACTGCTTGGCCTTTTCAAGCTTGCGCCGGCAAATCAGCCCGTCGAGCCGGATTTGCTTTTCGCTCTGAAAGACATTTTCAAATCCCAGGGCGTTAAGGATATCGATAATTATTTCCAGTCCGACACGATGAGTTACGGCCAGTTTGTCGCTTCCTACGCCGCGCTTGGCCGCGACATGGTTGCGTCGAAACAATGGGAAGCCGATACCGCCAAAATCACCGAAGACATGAAAAAGACGGCGGACGAAGCTATCAAGAAATACGGAATTTCCGATCCTGATGGTTCGCTCACCCTTGGGCTGGCCGCGGCGTCGGTTCATGGCGCTGATATACTCGTCAAGAACATGTTGGGCCCTGCTCCTGCGCCGACACCCGCAGCCGAGCCGCCAAAACCGGCCAAAGCGCCTTAAACAGCCGCATTTCCTGCGTTTGCATGTCCGGGCCGGGCCGGATACAATAAGCGCTGGTATTTTCGACTGTTCCTTCTTACTCCGACGACCTGATTTTCATGGCCGACGTGCCCGGTTCAAGACTGCCTGCCACAACAACTTTCGCTGCCACACCTGGCGGCGGGCCGACGGCTGGCGGCACCATGGCCGCGCTCGCTCCCTATTTCCGCGGCGACGTGATCTTCGCGCTCGCGATTGTCATGATCATCCTGTTCATGCTGATCCCGGTGCCGACTTTTCTGTTAGACTTCGGCCTGTCGATTTCCGTCGCGCTTTCGGTCATGATTTTGATGACCGTACTGTTCATTCAGCACCCCTTGGATTTCTCCACCTTCCCGACCGTGCTGCTCGTCGCCACCTCGCTGCGGCTTGCGCTGAACGTCGCCTCGGTCCGTTTAATTCTTGAGAACGGCCATGAAGGGCCGGATGCCGCCGGTCACGTCATCGAGGCGTTCGGCACATTCATTGTCGGCGGCGAATATGTGATCGGCACAATCGTCTTCGCCATTCTCGTCATCGTCAACTTCGTGGTTATCACCAAGGGTTCGGGCCGTATCGCCGAAGTCGCGGCGCGCTTTACGTTAGACGCCATGCCCGGAAAACAAATGGCCATCGACGCCGACATGTCGGCAGGTTTGATTACCGAAGACGAAGCCAAAATGCGCCGTAAAAAACTCGAGCAGGAAAGCACCTTCTACGGCGCGATGGACGGCGCGGCGAAATTCGTGCGCGGCGACGCTATCGCGGGCCTCTTGATCGTCTTCGTCAACGTCATCGGCGGCATCGTCATCGGCGTTGTTTCGCGCGATATGTCGCTGGCTGATGCGGCGAAGAATTACACGCTCCTTACCATCGGCGACGGTCTTGTGACACAGATCCCGGCCTTGATCGTTTCGGTGTCCGCCGGTCTTCTGGTTTCAAAAGCGGGCGTCGAAGGTTCCGCCGACCAGGCGCTGTTCGACCAGTTCAGCCGCTACCCGCGCGCGATGGCGATGTCGGCCGGCCTGATTGCCGCGCTCGGGCTCGTGCCCGTCATTCCCGCCGCGCCATTCCTGACGCTCGCCGCCGTCATCGGCGGCCTTGCCTATATGTCGTCGCAGCGCCAGGCACTCGCCGCTCAAAAAGAAATCGAGGCCAAAACCGCCAAGCCCGTCGGCGTCAAACCGGCGGAGGAGCCGATATCAAAAGCCCTCGCCATGGACACGATCCGGTTAGAACTCGGCTACGGATTGCTGCCGCTTGTGCAGGGCGAAGGCGGCAACAAGCTCACCGACCAGATCAAGGGCCTGCGCCGCCAACTCGCCGAAGATATGGGTTACGTGCTCCCTGCCGTGCGCATTCAGGACAATCTTCAACTTCCCGCCAGCACTTACACCGTGCGTATCAAGGAAATTGAATCCGGGCGCGGCGAAGTGCGCCCCGGCATGCTGATGTGCATGGACCCGACCGGCTCGCCTATTTCCCTGCCCGGCGAAAGCACGACCGAGCCGACGTTTGGATTACCGGCTATGTGGATCGATGAGCGTTACCGCGAAGAAGCGCACTTCAAAGGTTACACTGTCGTCGATGCGCCGACCGTCATCACGACGCACCTCACCGAAATCATCAAAGACAATAT
The DNA here is from genome assembly GCA_002483465.1 of Micavibrio sp. UBA7657. Taxonomy (GTDB): domain Bacteria; phylum Pseudomonadota; class Alphaproteobacteria; order Micavibrionales; family Micavibrionaceae; genus UBA7657. Next base: position 79,389 of record DLHX01000017.1, read on the forward strand.
GCCGGACCTGCTGAATTATGCCGAGACGCAGAAACTGCTCAACGAGCTTGGCCAGGAATATCAGAAGTTAGTGGCCGATGTCGTGCCCGCGCAGGTTTCGATCGGCGGCTTGCAGCGCGTTCTCCAGCGTCTGCTTTCGGAACGCGTTTCCGTGCGCGACATGCCCGCCATTCTCGAAGGTATCTCCGAAGCCGCCGCCTACACCAAGAACACCGCGCATATCACCGAGCATGTTCGCTCGCGCCTCGCGCGCCAGCTTTGCGATTCAGCGACGAACAATAACGGCGTCGTGCCGCTCGTCACCATGTCGCCGGAATGGGAACAGGCTTTCGCGGAATCGTTAGTGGGCGCGGGCGAAGACAAGCAACTCGCGATGCCGCCTTCTCGCCTGCAGGAATTTATCGGCGCCATCCGCGGCGCCTATGAAAGATTCTCGATGGAGGGTGAAATTCCCGTGCTCCTCACCTCGCCCGGCATCCGCCCGTATGTGCGCAGCGTGATCGAGCGGTTCAGGCCGCAGACTGTCGTAATGTCGCAGAACGAGATCCACCCGAAGGCGCGGATCAGGACGCTCGGGCAGATTTAATTTCTCCGTTACCCGCTCAGGTTTAATGAAACTGCGCCTTTCTACCTTGTCTTTGCCATAAAATAATTGACATAGTTATCTCTGCCAGGCTACCAAGGTGCTGAACAGGAACTCACCGCGGAGATAAAAATGGCCCTTACAAAAACATTCGACGCTAAAGCGCGTGCAACTGCCGATGAGCTCAAAGACCGGGCGAAGTACACACCCCTGTCTTACATTGTTTCGCAGCCGAATTTGACGCGGGAAATGCTCAGCCTTCTGGACAAACACAGATCCGGGCAGCTTCTTACCTGGACGGCACAAGTGGATGACTATGTCCCCAAGAATAAGCCGATAGCGACATTCAATCTCGAAGTCCCGCTTATTAAACTGTTTAATTTTACAGTTTACTCCAAGCCTCTCCTGCCCTGCGTCCGCATGCCTGAGGACGGCATTCTCACCAGCAGAACTGAAATAGAAAATCTGTTCAAATCAGTAGATTTATTCGCCTACAGGCCACTGATTTCTACGGCAGAAGCAGATAAACACCGCAACGCTTCCGGTGTGAGTGTTTTACAAGAACTTGAAAAAACACAAAACCTCGAAGCAACCTATCTCTATGTATCTCTCGCCCTTAATCTTCTGAAAATGCGCGAAAACAGAAACATTACAGAGTCCGAGGCAAATCAATATGTCGCGTATCAGCGCGATCAAATGAAGCCATTTGTATCCGTCTCAAGCGCAACGCGCCCCCTGCCGCCGGGGCAAGGATAAAGCACGTTAGGGCACTAAGGCAGATTTAGCCCGGTCCGCTTTCCCTGTCATGGGAACCGAACAAGATTCCATAGACGCGGCCCTGAAATTTTTCAGATGTCGTCTTCGCCGTTTCAGGAAATCTGTAAGGCACGCTTGCTTTTGCATCCAGCCTGTCGAACGCAAGCCGCATCTTTTCGCGTAATGACGTATAAGGATTATGATTGGTCTGGAATCTTTCATTAATCAGCCCGTATAATTTCTCGTCGATTTTTAAGGCTTCATTATTGATGCCCCGGTCATGTAAACGCAGGGTACTTATCAAATGCGTCGGATGTATGTTCGCTCTTTTTACGCCTGTTCGTTTCAACATATAATCCAGGCTGGTCATGATTTCATCGTTGGTCGCACCGCTGGTCGAAGCGGTATAAATAAGAGCTGCGAGCTGGCTCATATCCGGATTATCAAGAATATACATGCCGGAATCAGTGTGCTCTCGGCGCTCCAGAAACAGTTCGATCATTAAAAGATAATTTGGGGAATTGTCAGGACTATCAAATGCAGATTGCAGCTTAGCTACCATAATAGAAACACCTCATATGTTGTTTTAAGATATCTTTTACATATCACAAAATACCCTTTCGACGCAAATTTGCTCCTTTATTTCCTTAAAAACGTGTGCTTTTCCCATAAAATTGACATATCCGCCTGTTCTGCGCTACCACTACGTGCACAAACAATCACTGCGTGGAGATTTAAAAATGGGGATTACCTTTAAACCTTATGCCGCCCTCGGGTTGGGAAAAATATTCCGTCAGGTTTCATACGAATTCGACAACGATAGAAATTTCATTGAGCCGCCCCCTATAAAGGA
>DLHX01000002.1 GCA_002483465.1 Micavibrio sp. UBA7657
ACATCAGGAACATGGTGCCGCCGACGATTGTAATGACAGTGGAGATGCGGAAATAAAGGCCGGGGTCGATAACCGCCGAGCCGCTTGTGCCGTGCATGCTTTCAAGACCAACAGCCAGACCATACGCCTGAACCGTGGCAAGAATGACGGTGAGATAGCGCGTATACTGGTTGATCCGCGTGCGGCCCATCTCGCCTTCTTTTTTCATCGCCTCTAACTGCGGCGACATCGAGGTCGCGAGCTGCATGATGATGGAGGCCGAAATGTAGGGCATGATGTTCAGCGCGAAAATCGTCATACGCTGAAGCGCGCCGCCGGAGAACATGTTGAACATGTCGAGGATGCCGCCGCCCTTCTGCGAGAAGATCTCGTTCCAGATATGCGGATCGATGCCGGGGACCGGGATGTAAGTGCCGAGGCGGTAGACCAGCAATGCGCCGAGAACGAAGAGCAATCGCTGCTTCAGTTCGGTCGCTTTCGCCAGCGCTCCCCAGTTGGCGTTTTTAGCCAGTTGCTCGGCTGCAGATACCATTGAAATCGTCCCTTTTTAACCCTGTTTCCTGACCCAGATAGATAAAGAAAAGAAGGCCCGGGGGCAAGGGCGGAAAAAGGGAATAAAAGGGGCTGTTTAGGGGACTAATACCTGGCACTAGGCCCGGCGTTCGCCCGGGACTTTAACAGGGGGTCCTCTTGTCCTTTCTGCCTGAAATACTCCTCTCGCAACGGTCGCCCGACCTGAAAAAGGTAATCGTTGGTTATTTTTTCATAGACTTCGCTTGCTTTCCTGATGCCGGAAAGGTCACATCGAGGTGCTTTGTGCACATGCGACTGCAGAATAGAAAATATCGTACCTGCAGGAGTTTCGCCTAAATTCGTTAGGTTAGAGTGTTCAGGAACCCGGGCCTGCACCCGGTTATATTTTGCACTCAACCGCCGCGTAATCATCCTCTTCCAGCCCCTTATTTAAGCTTTGTCTCGCTTTTTCTGCGGTTTCGCTTTTGTTCGAACCGGGTGTAACGACGATTTCGGGCAGTTCCAGGACTATGTTGCAGCCGCTTTTAAGCGGGTCGTTGCCGATGTTAAGCCACCTTTGCCTGGCACCGTCCGGATCGGCTTCAGACCTGCTGCTGGCACTCCTGTTGAATGTGCCGGGAACATCGTAAGTAAACCGGAGATTTTCCTGGTCGGCGCCACCGGGAGGCAGATTGGCTTTCACCAAAAACATTGCAGCCATAATCGCGCCCGCAATTGTAAAAGCCCTGAATGCTTCGTTTTGTTCAATATGCATAGACCAGCCCTGTCCGGTTTAGCCGATCATAGGAAGATTTTTACTCTTATGTCAATAAAAACGGTGGTTTATGTGCTAGGGGGCAGGAAGCCTGCGTCACCGGGAGGGGATGGAGGCACATGTTTCTTTATCTCGGCAGTCAGTACATTCAGAAAATAATGCAAGGCCATGGCATCCAGGGGCAGTACGAGTTCCTGCGCTTTCGGCAATGGGCAACGGGTTTTATGAAACTCCTCCCTGAGCACATCGCCGGGCAGCGGGGCACCGGGATCAGGAGTAAGCACTTCGGGTAGCTCTTTTGGAATCATGACGTCGTAAAAATCTGTCGGATCTGATGAAGGAGTACCGGGCTTGATGATGAGTTTGTAATCACCTTTAACTGCATTGGCAAAATGATCGACCGCGCGCACCGCACTGTTCACAGCTTCGGCGTCTTTTTCATGGCAAATCTTTCCACCATTATATGCAAGACCGCCGCCCACAGTTGCGACACCAAGGGCTATACCGAGGAATGTTTTTGTTTTTGCCTTCATTTCGTCTTGTCTCCATTTAGACAAAAACCCCGCAGCGGCGGGGTTTTTAAATCTTGTATCTATAAAGCTTTTACTGCGCCTTATTACGGACCGGGCGTTTTACCGGCGCAACTTCGCGCACGATGAACTCGATTTTACCGCCGGCTTTTTCGACAGCCGCCTGCGCGGATTTCGAAGCCTTGGTGATTTTCAGGTCGACTTTCGTTTTCAATTCGCCGTTGCCAAGCAGCTTCACGCCATCGCGCTTGCGAGAGAGAATGCCGGATGCAATCAGCGCATCTTCATCGATCAATTTTTTTGCGTCGATTTTTTTCGCGTCGATTGCGTCTTGAAGCTGGCCGAGATTGATCTCGACGAGGTTCGTGCGGAACGCTTCGTTGCTGAAGCCGAGTTTCGGCAGACGGCGGTACAGAGGCGTCTGGCCGCCTTCGAAGCCGCGTACGCCGGATACGCCCGTGCGGGCCTTCTGGCCTTTTACGCCGCGACCTGCGGTTTTACCTTTACCGGAGCCGATACCGCGTCCGACATGGAGGCGTTTCTTTTTGGAGCCGGGTTTCGGTGCGAGTTCGTTGAGTTTCATGGTCGTCTTCCTTATGCCGCGTCTTCAACTTTAATCAGGTGACGGACGCTGTTGATCATGCCGCGAACGGACGGTGTATCTTCGAGTTCACTCACCGCGCCACGCTTTTTCAGGCCAAGGCCGAGCAACGTGCGGTATTGATATTCCTGGCGGCCAATGGGCGAGCCGGTCTGCGTTACACGCACGGTCTTGCCGGAAGATTTTTTACCTTCCGCCCCCTTAGAGGTAGCTTTTGCCGGTGCTTTTTTTGCTTTCGTCTCAGCCATGGTTCACCTTATTCCGTGTCTTTCTTGTCGTCGGCATCATCGCCCATTTTCGTGTCGCGGTTTGAAACGATGTCGCTAACTTTCTTGTTGCGGCGGTTTGCGACATGGCGTGGGCTCTGCATGTTCTCCAGCGCAGCGAACGTGGCGTTCACCATGCTGTAAGGGTTGCTGGAGCCGAGTGCCTTCGCAACGACGTCCTGGATGCCGAGCGCTTCGAATACTGCGCGCATCGGACCACCGGCGATGATTCCCGTACCTTTGGGAGCCGTGCGGAGCGTCACGCGGCCTGCGCCGTGGCGACCGTAAACGTCATGGTGGATCGTGCGGCCTTCACGAAGAGGAACGCGGATCATTTTGCGTTTTGCCTGCTCGGTGGCCTTTTTGATGGCTTCAGGAACTTCGCGCGATTTCGCGTGACCGTGACCGACGCGGCCTTTGCCGTCGCCGACAACCACGAGCGCTGCGAATGCGAAACGGCGTCCGCCTTTTACGGTTTTCGAGACGCGGTTGATGCCGACCAGGCGTTCAACCAGTTCGGGGCCATCCCCTTCTCCGCGTTCCCGGCGTTGTTCTCCGCCTTCTCTTCCACGAGCCATTCTAGTTTCCTTCCTTCAAATTAAAAATTAAGGCCGCCTTCGCGCGCGCCTTCGGCCACTGCTTTCACACGGCCATGATACAAATAACGTCCACGGTCAAAGACCACCTTTTCAACGCCTGCCTTCTTGGCGCGCTCGGCGATGAGCTTGCCGACTTTCGTCGCGGCGTCTTTATTCGTGCCCTTGTCGAATTTTGCATCCGAATCCATCGAGGATGCGGCGGCGAGCGTCAGGCCCTTAATGTCATCAATGATCTGCGCGTAAATGTGGCGACCGGATCTGTGTACGGAAAGGCGCGGACGCGTTTCGCGGTTCTTGACGCGGTCGACGTTCACCAGGCGGATTTTGTTCCGGGTCCTGAAATTTCTGCGCTGTGCTGCTGTCAGTGCTTTCATTGTTCTATTCCTTACTTCTTCTTGCCTTCTTTGCGCAGGACGTATTCATCCGTGTAACGGATGCCTTTGCCTTTATAAGGCTCGGGCGGACGGTAGCTGCGGATGTTGGCGGCCACCTGGCCAACCAGTTGCTTGTCGATACCGGTAACGGTCAGACCAACCTGGTCTGCAACCACTACCTTGATCCCGGCGGGGATTTTATAACGGATTTCATGCGAGTACCCGAGCTGGAGCACGAGGTCTGTGCCCTGCAGGTTGGCGCGGTAACCGACGCCCTTGATGTCCATCTTCTTGGTGTAGCCTTCGCTGACGCCGATGATCATGTTCTTCACCAGGACGCGCATCGTCGGCCAGATTTTCAGGGCCATCGGGCTGTCGTTGGCGGCTTTAAGGCGAACGGCTTTTTTACCTTCGATTTCTTCCATCGCGACGGTAACGTCGTCATGGATTTCCATCGACTGTTCGCCGAGCTTGCCTTTGATCTTGACGGTCTGGCCGTTGACGCTGACTTCAACGCCTTGCGGGATCATAACCGGGTTTTTTCCTACGCGTGACATCGTTCATCTTCCTCTTAGAATACCTGGCAAAGGATTTCGCCGCCGACATTGGCTGCACGGGCCTTGCTGTCCGGCATCACGCCCTGCGGCGTGGAGACGATCAGGATGCCAAGGCCGTTGTAGAAACGCGGCATGGTTTTAACGTTCGTGTAAACACGGCGGCCCGGCTTCGACACGCGGTCGATGACGCGGATCACGCCCTTGCCTTCGGCGTATTTCAGCTCGAGCAGGAGGTTTTTCTTGCCGTCTGTCGTTTCGGTGCGGACTTCGCGGATGAAACCCTCATCCTTCAGAACGTTCGCGACGTTTTCATGAAGGCGCGAGAAAGGCACCTCGATCACCGGCTTGCCGGCCTGCTGGCCGTTCCGGATGCGTGTGAGCATATCGCTTAAAGGGTCATTCATTGACATGGTTGATGCTCCTTACCAGCTTGATTTCGTTACGCCCGGAAGCTCTCCGCGCGAGGCAAGCTGGCGCAGGGCGATACGGGACAAATTAAGTTTACGGTAGTAAGCGCGCGGGCGGCCCGTGAGGGCGCAGCGGTTACGGATACGAATTTTCGATCCGTTGCGCGGCATTTCGGCAAGCTTCAGAACGGCGGCAAAACGCTCTTCAGGAGAAGTCTCCTTGTTCTTGATGATCGCTTTAAGCTTGGCGCGTTTGGTCGCGTCGCGCTTGGTCATCTTGCGGCGTTTGTCGTTGCGTTCCAGTGAGCAGGTCTTTGCCATGTACTGTTTCCTTCTTCCTTAAACTTATTTCCTGAACGGCATTTTGAAAGCCGTCAGCAATTCTTTTGCTTCGTCGTCTGTCTTCGCGCTCGTGCAGATCACGATGTCGAGACCGCGGATCTTGTCCACTTTGTCGTAGCTGATTTCCGGGAACACGATGTGCTCCTTGATGCCCATGGCGTAGTTGCCGCGACCGTCAAAGCTGCGGCCGTTGATGCCGCGGAAGTCGCGGATACGCGGCAGCGTAATCGTTACCAGGCGGTCCAGGAATTCATACATGCGGTCGCCGCGCAGCGTGGTCACGCAGCCGATCGGCATGTCATCGCGAATTTTGAACGACGCGTTCGATTTCTTGGCACGCGTAATCAGGGCCTTCTGACCGGCAATCAGGCTCAGGTCATTCGAAGCATGCTCCATGAACGCCTTGTTCTGCGAGGCTTCGCCAACGCCCATGTTGAGGACGATCTTGGTGACCTGCGGAACTTCGTGCTTGTTCTTGTAGCCGCGGGATTTCACCATCGCGGGCGCGATTTCTTTTTCGTAGATCTCTTTATAGCGCGGTTTTGTCTTTGCCATTGTTCGCTTCCTTATTCGATCGTTTCGCCGGATTTACGGGCGAAGCGTACTTTTTTGCCGTCTTTCAGCGTCTTGAAACCGACGCGCGTCGCCTTGCCGCCCTTGGGGTCAGCGATTGCAACGTTGGAAATGTGGATCGGGAGTTCTTTACGCTCCTTGCCGCCGGGCGATACCTGCGTCGGCTTCGAATGTTTCGTGACCATGTTGATGCCCTGCACCACCACGCGGTTTTCTTCGCGCAGCACTTTCAGGATTTCGCCCTTCTGGCCCTTGTCGCGACCGGCGAGAATAACCACCTTGTCGCCTTTTTTGATTTTCAGTTTTGCCTTGCTCATTGTCTTTTTTCCTTACAGAACCTCTGCCGCAAGCGACAGGATTTTGGCGTAGCCTTTAGAGCGCAGTTCGCGCGTGACGGGTCCGAAAATACGTGTGCCGATCGGCTCGCCCTGCGGATTGATCAGAACGCATGCGTTCGAGTCGAAGCGGATTTTTTCGCCGTAAGAGCGTGTTGCGCCCTGGCGGGTGCGGACGATCACGGCGCGGTGCACGGCGCCCTTTTTAACGCGGCCGCGCGGAATGGCGTCTTTCACCGAAACGATGACAACGTCACCGATATTCGCGGTGCGGCGTTTGGAGCCGCCGAGGACTTTAACGCACTGAACGAGGCGTGCCCCGCTGTTGTCCGCTACGTCCATTCTTGATTGCATCTGGATCATGTTCGTAATCCTATTCCTTTAATTACTTCGATTTCTTCTTGGTTTCTTTTTTAGCAGTTCCGGCTTTTTTAACTTCGGCTTTGGCGGGTTTCGCTTCGGCCTTCGGAGCTTCTTTCTTGGCAGCAGTTTCTTTTTGCGGCGTATTCTTTTTCGCAACTTTTTCAGCGCCCTCTTCCGTGCGTCTCGGACGCTCGGCGTTTTTCGCGGCGGTGCTTTCCGTGATCACGGTCCAGCGCTTCGATTTCGAAATCGGGCGGCATTCTTCGATCTGGACGACATCGCCGGCTTTGAACTGGTTGTGTTCGTCGTGCGCGGCGTATTTGTCCGACTTGCGGATGTATTTCTTGTAAACGGGGTGCATGTATTTCCGCTCGACAAGAACCGTAACGGTCTTGTTTGCGCGGTCGCTTACAACTTCACCTTCCAAGATACGACGTGGCATTCTTCTCTACTCCTCTTAAGCTTTCGCCTTGGCTTTTTTAGCGGTCGCTTCTTTTTTAGGAGCGGCAGCTTTGACAGCCTTGGGCTTTGCAGGCGCGGTGTCTTTACCCGACTGCTTAACATTGATGAATGTCTTGATACGCGCGATGTTACGGCGCGTCTTGCGCATTTCCGAGGTTTTCTCGAGCTGACCGCCTGTGCGCTGGAAACGCAGGTTCATCTGCTCCTTGCGGGAATCGATGAGGAGCTTCTTCAGCTCATCCACGGTCTTTGCTTTCAGATCTTCGGTTTTCATGATCGCTTCTCTTATTTCTTGGCGCTGTCTTCGTGACCGATACGGGTGACGAATTTTGTTTTGATCGGAAGTTTCATCGCGGCGAGGCTCAGCGCTTCAACAGCGAGAGCGCGGTTAACGCCGTCCAGTTCAAAAAGAATACGGCCGGGCTTTACGCGTGCGGCCCAGAATTCAGGAGATCCTTTACCGGAACCCATACGCACTTCGAGCGGTTTTTTCGAAACAGGAACGTCCGGGAAAACGCGGATCCAGACTTTACCCTGACGCGAAAGGTGACGCGAAATCGCGCGGCGTGCCGCTTCGATCTGGCGCGCGGTCAGGCGGTCGGGTTCCATTGCCTTTAAACCATACGAACCGTAGGTCAGCGTGAAACCGCCCTTGGCATTGCCGTGAATGCGGCCTTTGTGGGCCTTGCGGTATTTTGTTTTCTTAGGACTAAGCATCGTTCTCTAGCCTTGTTTCAAACATAAAAAAATCACGTTCACATGGGCTTTTGGTTCGTTTCGAACCCTAGTTCCCACATGGCTTTTAAAGCCACTTTTTTAGTAAATTCGCGCGGACATTACCCTATCCTTTTCCCGATTGCCAGCATTATTTACCGGTTTTCAGGAAGGCTTTTTAAAGCCTTAGGATCTGGGTGCCCCACCCTGGCTTTCAGACTGGCGCTTGTCGCGGGCCATGGGGTCGTGTTCCATGATATCGCCCTTGTAGAGCCAGACTTTAACACCGATAATTCCATAAGTCGTCAGAGCTTCCGCCGTGCCGTAATCGAGGTCAGCGCGCAGGGTGTGCAGGGGCACACGACCCTCGCGGTACCATTCCATACGGGCGATGTCGGCGCCGCCAAGACGGCCCGAAACGTTAATACGAATACCCTGGCCGCCGAGGCGCAGAGCCGACTGAACGGCGCGCTTCATGGCGCGGCGGAACGAAACACGGCGCTCGAGCTGCTGGGCGACGCCCTCAGCTACCAGCTGCGCGTCCATCTCAGGCTTGCGGACTTCGAGGATGTTCAGGGAAACTTCGCCGCCTGCGCGCTTCGAGAGGTCCGAACGGAGCTTCTCGATATCGGCGCCTTTTTTGCCGATGATGACGCCGGGACGGGCGGTGTGAACAGTCACGCGCGTGTTCTTCGCGGCGCGCTCGATGATGACTTTGCTGATGCCTGCGGGCTTCAGTCTTTCCTGCACGTATTCGCGCAGCTTAAGGTCCTCGACCAGCTTCTTGGCGTAATCGCGACCGGCATACCAGCGCGAATCCCATGTGCGGTTGATACCGACTCTTAAACCTACTGGATTGACCTTCTGACCCATTTTACATTAGCTCCTATGCTGTAGCTTTGGCTTTTTTAGCGGTTGATTTCTTCGGCTTGGCTGCGGACCCGGCATTTTTAGATTCGCCTGCAGGCTTCGCTTCTTTTTTAACTTTCGGTTTTTTCGCCGTTGCGGCGTCATCGGCCTCGCGTACCGTGATGCTGATATTGCTGAATTTCTTGTCGACGGCGGCGGCGCGGCCACGGCCACGCGCATGGAAGCGGCGCAGTTTAAGCGTCTTGCCGACGGTGGCTTCGGCCACGATCAGGCGGTCGACGTCGAGGTTATGGTTGTTCTCGGCGTTGGCGATTGCGGATTGCAGAACCTTGCGGACATCCTGCGCGACGCGGCGCTTGGAGAATTGCAGGTCGACGAGCGCACGGCCCGCTTTTTTGCCGCGGATCATCTGCGCCAGCAGGTTGAGTTTTTGCGCGCTGCCCGGGATGTATTTCCCGTAGGCTTTCGCCTCGTTCGGCTTGGTGCGTTTCGCGTTTGCTTTCTGTCCCATAACTTACTTCCTTATGCTTCTAAATCTTTAGCTCTTGGTCTCTTCGGTTGTCGCTTTCTTCTCGGCGCTGTGCGCTTTGAAGGTGCGTGTGGGCGCAAATTCGCCCAGCTTGTGCCCGATCATCTGGTCTGTCACCAGCACCGGGATAAATTTGTTGCCGTTATGCACACCGAACGTCAGGCCGACAAAGTTCGGCAGGATCGTCGAACGGCGCGACCACGTCTTGATGACGTTTTTGCCGCTGCCTGTGCGGGCTTCTTCCACCTTCTTCAAAAGGTGACGGTCAACGAACGGACCTTTCCAGACTGCACGTGCCATTATTTCTTCTTCCTTCTGATAATGTACTGATCGGTTTTCTTGTTATGACGGGTCTTCTTGCCCTTCGTGGGTTTGCCCCACGGGGTGACCGGGTGACGTCCGCCGGAGGTGCGGCCTTCGCCGCCGCCGTGCGGGTGGTCGATCGGGTTCATGGCCACGCCGCGGACATGGGGCTTGCGGCCCTTCCAGCGGTTACGGCCTGCTTTACCGAGATTCTGGTTCATGTGGTCGGGGTTAGACACCGCGCCCACTGTCGCCATGCAGTCCGCAGGAACGATACGAAGTTCGCCTGAGGCCAGTTTGACCTGCGCATAGCCCTGGTCACGGCCTGCGAGTTGGGCGTAGGTTCCGGCGGAACGCACCATCTGGGCGCCTTTGCCGGGTTTCATTTCAATGTTGTGAATGATCGTGCCGACCGGCATCGAGCGCAGCGGCATCGCGTTGCCCGGCTTGATGTCGACTGCGTTACCGGAGATGATCTTGTCGCCTGCCTTTACGCGTTGCGGCGCGAGGATGTAACGCTTCTCGCCGTCTTTATATTCGATGAGCGCAATCCATGCGGTACGGTTCGGATCGTATTCGAGGCGAACGATTTTGCCTTCGATATCTTTCTTGTCGCGCTTCCAGTCAATGATGCGGTAACGCTTCTTGTGACCGCCGCCCTTGTTGCCGGATGTCAGACGGCCATGGTTGTTGCGGCCGCCGGTTTTCTTTTTACCTTCGGTCAGAACTTTTTCAGGCTCGCCCTTCCACAGCTGGGTGCGGTCTACCTGGATCAGCTGGCGCATGCCGGGCGATGTGGGTCTGTATTCTCTCAGTGCCATAGTCTTCTTCCTTTTTTGCCCTTTATCGGCGGGACCACCATAGTTTTAAACTCTCTTACGCGTTGAACTGGTCAATCGTCTGGCCCTGCTCGAGCGTCACAATCGCTTTTTTCATGTCGCCGCGGAAACCTTTTTGACCTTTGAAGCGCTTGGTCTTGCCCTTCTGGATCAGCGTGTTTACGCCTTTAACTTTTACTTCGAACAGTGTTTCAACGGCCTGCTTGATCTGCGGCTTGGTCGCAGACAGTGGAACCTTGAACGTTATCTGACCGTGTTCCGATCCGCGCGTGCCTTTTTCCGTGACATGCGGGTTCGAGATGATTTCATACATCCATTCGGCTGCTTCGACTTTTTTCGTCTCTTTTTTCGCTGCTTTTGCCATGGTCATTATCCTTTAAGTTTTTCCGTGAGGTCATTCACGGCGTCTTTTGTCAAAATCAGCGTGTCGCGGCGCATAATGTCGTACACGTTTGCACCTTGCGACGGCAGAACATCGACGCGCGGCAGGTTAGCCGTCGCACGTGCGAAGTTCGCATCGATTTCCTTGCCGCCGACGATGAGAGCCGAGCTTACGCCCATTTTCTCAAGAGCTTTTGCCATCGGCTTGGTTTTGTGATCTTTCGATTTTGCGTCATCGAGGATGATCAGCTTGCCTTCTTTCGCTTTCGAGGAGAGAGCGATGCAAAGCGCGAGCTTGCGGATCTTCTTCGGCATTTCGGTTGCGTGGCTGCGAACAACCGGACCGTGCGAAACACCGCCGCCGACCGTCTGGGGACGGCGTTTCTGACCGGCTCTAGCCTGGCCCGTACCTTTTTGGCTGTGCGGCTTTTTACCGGTGCCCGAAACCTCGGAAACGTCCTTGGTCTTGTGCGTGCCGGCGCGGCGCTTGTTCAACTGGTAGCCGATCATGGAGTGGATGATGTCCTGGCGGATCTCTACGCCGAACACATCCTTATCAAGCGTAATTTCGCCTGCGTCCTTGTTCTCGATTGTTTTGACTGCGAGTTTCATGGCTCTTATTCCTTATTCTCAGTCGTTGCTTCGGCTGCAGGCGCTTCTGCCGGGGCAGGAGCAGCTTCAGCTTTCGGGGCTTCGGCTTGCGCTTCAGCAGATTTTGCAGCTTGTCTCAGACCGGCTGGTTTCGGCACGTCCTTGTGCAGCGGCTTTTTCACAGCGTCGCTGACCAGAACCCAGCCATTCTTGTTGCCGGGAACCGAACCCTTGATCAGGATCAGGTTGTCTTCGAGATCGATCCCGACGACTTCGAGATTTTGCGTGGTGACGCGGTCGGTGCCGAGGTGACCCGCCATTTTCTTGCCGGGGAATACGCGGCCTGGATCCTGACGCTGACCGGTGGAGCCGTGCGAGCGGTGCGAAACGGACACACCGTGCGAGGCGCGAAGACCGCCGAAATTGTGACGCTTCATCGCACCGGCAAAGCCTTTACCGATCGAGGTGCCGACGACATCAACAAATTGACCGGCGACAAAGTGGTTCGCGCCGAGCTCTGCGCCGACTTCCAGCATGTTTTCATTGGTCACGCGGAATTCAACGACTTTTTTCTTCGGCTCAACCTTTGCTTTCGCGAAGTGGCCGCGATTGGCGGCGCTGGTGCGCTTGACGCGCGCCTTGCCCGCGCCGAGTTGAACGGCAACATAGCCGTCTTTTTCAGCGTTGCGTACGGCCACGACCTGGCACTCGTCCACTTTCAGGACGGTTACGGGAACCTGCGTGCCATCTTCGGTGAAGATACGCGTCATTCCTTCTTTTCTAGCAATCAGTCCAGTTCTCATTTCAGTCTCCTATCCAGAGGTTGCTTTCGCAACGTAGAGCCAGTTGGTTTTTGCTTATTAGGCAGCCATCTGACCGATTTTAATTTCAACATCCACACCGGCCGGCAGGTCGAGCTTCATCAAAGCGTCGATGGTCTGCGGAGTCGGGTCGATGATATCCAGCAGTCTTTTGTGCGTGCGCATCTCGAATTGCTCCTGCGAGCCTTTGTCGATGTGCGGCGAACGAATGACCGAAAATTTCTTGATGCGGTTCGGCAGCGGAACAGGCCCGCAGACATTCGCGCCCGTACGCTTGGCAGTGTTGACGATTTCAGCCGTCGCGCTGTCAAGAATACGGTGCTCAAAAGCCTTAAGCGTGATGCGTATCGTTTGCGTGTCCATGTTCCGTTTCCTTATTCTCTAATTACTCAACAATCTTGGATACAACACCGGCGCCGACGGTGCGGCCGCCTTCGCGGATCGCGAAGCGCAGGCCTTCGTTCATGGCGATCGGCGTGATCAGCTCGACTTCCATGTTGTTGATGTTGTCGCCGGGCATGACCATTTCCGTACCGGCGGGGAGTTTCACCTGACCGGTGACGTCCGTCGTGCGGAAGTAGAATTGCGGGCGGTATTCCGTGAAGAACGGCGTGTGGCGGCCGCCTTCGTCCTTGCTGAGGATGTAGGCTTCAGCAATAAATTTCTTGTGCGGCTTGATTGAGCCGGGTTTGCAAAGAACCTGGCCGCGTTCAACTTCTTCTCTTTTAGTGCCGCGAAGCAGCGCGCCGATATTGTCGCCTGCCTCACCGCTGTCGAGCAGTTTGCGGAACATCTCGACGCCCGTGACGATGGTTTTCTGCGTCGGGCGGATGCCGACGATTTCGATTTCATCGTTGACGTTAACAACGCCCTGTTCGATACGGCCTGTGCAGACCGTGCCGCGACCGGAGATCGAGAACACGTCTTCAACCGGCATCAGGAACGGCTTGTCCTTCTCGCGCACAGGCTGCGGAATGAAGCTGTCAACCGCTTTCATCAGCTCGCGCAGAGCGTTCTCACCGATCTCAGGCGTCTTGCCTTCGAGAGCGGCCAGAGCCGAGCCCTTGATGATCGGGGTTTTATCGCCCGGGTATTCATACTTGGTGAGCAGTTCGCGGATTTCCATCTCGACGAG
>DLHX01000003.1:0-8960 GCA_002483465.1 Micavibrio sp. UBA7657
TCGACCGACGGCATGACGGCGGATTCATACCCCTTCAGCCACGATTTCCTCTCCCGCGTCGCCACGCGTATCATCAATGAAGTGCGCGGCATCAACCGCGTCGTCTATGACGTGACGAGCAAGCCACCGGGGACTATTGAGTGGGAGTGACAGATTATTTACTAAAATAAGCGTTTTCAACTCGTTCTGGATTCAATTTGGACATCGGCACAGCAGCTTCCATAACAATCTTTGCGCCTAAGGCTGGATCAATAATATCTTTAGATTGAATTATAAGCTTTTGTGCGGCTATAGCGTAAGTCCATCCCCAATGTATTGGTTCGACACGGTACAAAATTTGTAAGTTACGGGTTGAAGACCAATAACCTAATGCCTCTGCGGGCAATATGCGGGGCATATGATTTTGTGGCAATTGGGGCGTAAAAAATTTCTGGTCGCCGATATTTTCTGCATAATATTTTGCAATAACATTTACATCGGGAAGATTTTTTGCGCCGACGCTTTGCGCTGCGCCACCAACCAGAGACCAAACAGAAATACGTCCTTGTTTGGTAGAGAAAATAGGTTCATTTAAAAAATCGCCGTAATAAAATTTTTGCCCGTCTTTGGTTTCGACAATTACAAACAAATCTTTTTCTTGTGCTTTTCCTGTTTTAAGCAATGCCTCTCGAATGCCCATCTGGCAGCCAAAGCCAGCAAGCGCACCAAGAATACTTAACAAGGTTTCTACGTGCACACCTTTATCATCCGGATAACGAGCTTTGTATTCTTGAATAAGAAGATTGAGAACAGCTTCATCAGCTTTAACATTAGGACCCATTTGAGGGTGGGGAACTTCAACTTGCGGACTTTTATTTTCTAATGATTTTTCCGATTTTTGTCCTTTAAAGAGTTTCCCAAACATATGTCCCAGCTCCTAGCGTTTCTAATTTTCCAATTGTATAGTTTAAAGGTGAAGTGTCTAGTTATTTGAAATAAAATGCGAATTGCAACTACAAACTTACTACAAACGAAAATATTGCAACGTTAAATCAATCGCTTATGTGTATAAGGACTATTGAGTGGGAGTAATCGCGCATTTCGCGGATTGCATCGTCGTAACGCACGACAATAAAATTTTATTACAGCAGAGGCCGGAAACTGGCGCGCATCCCGGTGCGCTGTGTGCGTTCGGCGGTCATGTGGAGGATGGGGAAACTGTAATCCAGGCTCTCGTTCGCGAAATACACGAAGAACTCGGCGCGGTTGGTGATCTCAATGGCGACGGCAAGGATGAAGTCGCATTAGTTTGGCTGACTATGGGGCCTACTTACTGGCGTAATACCTTGACGGTCTTTACGCCTGTTGCATCTGGTGAATACACAACTGAGAATGACAGCACATTCTCGCTGATAGGCGAGGCTAAAGCACCTCAGATTAAAGACGGCGTTATCTTAATCGAACAAGTTGTGCACGCTGAGAATGATCCCATTTGCTGCCCCACGGTTCAGAAGACCGGGAAGTATAAATGGGAAAATAAGAAGCTGGCTGAGGTAAAATAGAAGCTCTCCGCGAGAATTAATCCCCACACTCTCCGCCCTACTATCCCACAATCATGTAAGGGTGGGCTTGAAGTTTTTTCACCTGCTTAAGCACGGATGTTTTCATTTCGATGGTCATCGCCGCGCTACCATTCACGATATTTGAAGGGCTGTTATCAATTCTGATATCGGTTTGGGGGTTGCCGCCGTTAAATGTGACCAGAGCCCTTGCCGCTTCTTCATAAGCTTTTCCAAAACGCTTCGGTCCGGGCTCGTGCGACGCGCTGATCGTGATCCTGCTCCACTCATCATTGAGCGGCTCCCAACCCTGCCGGGCAACAGCAAGCATTGTTTGTGTTTCTTGATAAATATCGCGCATTTACTTTCCCCTGTTTGGTGATAAAACAGAATGTAACCATTATTTTTAATTACGTCAAATATCATATATGTGCTGAAATCCCATGTCTTTAAAAGCAAAATGGCTGGATTGGTTCGATAAGACGACGGAGGAATGCTACGTCCAGTTCGAGGGCGATCGCATCCGCGCCGAAGGCGTTATCCGCAGCACCAATCCCGAATTCCGGGTCCAGTACAGGATCACGCTGAACAATGAATGGGTCTTCCGCGAAGTGGAAATCCAGAGCCGCGACGCGAAGGACGAAGGCAAGCAGATCTTCATTTCCTCCGACGGCAACGGCAAATGGACCGATTACAAGAACCAGCGCATCGAGGGGCTGGAGGCGGCGGTCGATATCGATTTCATCCTGACGCCGTTCACCAACTCGCTGCCCGTGAAACGCCTGCAACTCCCGCGCGGCGAAAGCGCCGACCTCACCGTCGCGCATATTTCATTTCCTGATTTGACCGTAAGCCCGGACCACCAGCGCTATACCTGCATCGAGCCGGGAAAACTCTATCGCTTCGACTCGCTCACCTCCGACTTCACGCAGGACATAGCCTTCGACGAGGAAGGCCTCGTCGCCGACTATCCGCAGATGTTCAAGAGAGTGAAGTAGGGATTAAATTTCCTTGTTCAGGACTTCGCCGGCTTCATGCTCCTCGAGCAGGAAATCGAAAACATATTGCCTGTTTTCTTCGGGGAATTTTTCAGCAACCTGTTCATAGGGTTTGGCGTCCGGGTAAATTTCCGGCCCGCGTGCGAGTTCCTGGGTGTGCGCCTCGGCCAGGATCAGGATGCCTTCCGTGCTCATGACGGGCACAGGGTAAGCCACGCCGCCGCCGCGCTTGTCGTTGGCCTCGGCATCGTCGGCCAGCCAGTGCGCGAATTCGAAGTCGTCAGCATGCCCGGCACGGCGCTTGCGCGAGCGTATCCAGGAAGCGGTGACGGGGGTCAGAGCCGGAATCAACTCGGCCATGAGTAAATCTCCTGCGTGTTTTCTATAAAGGGTATACGCAAGGTCCAACGGCGATCATCCGGTTAAGTTCAAAATTTATCTAAAATTACTGGTAAATCATGCCTAAATTGTTTCCATAATTCTTAAAATGTTAAACCGCGTCCTTTACGCTGATAGATGTGGCGCCGCGCATGGGAATGAGCCTGCCGGGCCACATGTTCTGCCAACTCTCGCGGGCAGCGATTAATTGGTCGGCGAAGTGCCGGATGAAAATTTGACGAATGCGCCCTGAAAGGAGGGGCCACGATCATGATGGAAGAGCAAAAAGACATGCTGAAGGCAGCGCTCGGCGCCATGAAGCAGCAATCATTCACGACCGCCTACAAGAAGGCTTTCAGCCTTTTCAGGGCCGACACCGACGCCTGGAAGGAGCATGTTTTCCGCCTGCGTTACGATGTGTACTGCGAGGAAAATCTTTTTATCAACCCGGACTCGCATCCAGACAAGCTCGAGAGCGATTCATATGATGACCGGGCGGAGCATTACATTTTACTGCACCGCGCCACGGCGAAAGTGGTCGGTACGGCACGTGTGGTGCTGCCGAACGACGAGCAGCCCAGCCAGAGTTTCTCGGTGCAGGAGGTCTGCGATCATCCGTTGTTGAAGCAGGATTCACGTGCTCTGACTTTGTGCGAAATCTCGCGTTTCTGCATGGCGAAAAGTTTCCGCAAACGCGAACTCGACGGTTTCCTGCTGCCCGCGTACTACGACCAGGACATGGTCGAGACGAAAAAGAACGGCCATGTGAAATTCATCCGCCGGAAAATTCCATATGCGCCGCTGGCGTTGCTCGCGGGCGCGTTTGAATCGGCGCTGAACGCGCGCATCACCGACTGCGTCTGGATGGTCGAGCCGCGCCAGCTCTGGAGCCTTAAAAAAATCGGTATGAACTACCGGGTTCTCGGCCCGCACATCGATCACCATGGCGGCCTGCAGCCGGTCATCTTCAATATCAAGAACGTGCTGGACACCATGCACACCCAGAAACCCCATTGCTGGGAGATCGTTTCGGACGAAGGTCGGCTCCAGAAAATGGCCGATGAATTGGTTCAAAATGATTGGCAGGACGCGCTTATCGACGATTCAGCGCAGGCCCAGCCAGCCGACAGGACCGTGCTCTAAAAGGCCCCTGAAAGGCCTTCCAAACCCCTACAGATTCTTTGCATTTCCGCCGTGGATATGTATAAATACGGCGCTTCCACAGCCTATTGACGCGGAGATTGCAAGGATATGACCCAGAAATCCAAAACGGGTAACGTAATCAATATTAAAACCGGCCTGGCCGAAATGCTGAAGGGCGGCGTCATCATGGACGTCGTCACAGCCGATCAGGCGAAAATCGCCGAGGATTCAGGCGCGGTCGCGGTCATGGCGCTCGAGCGCGTGCCGTCCGACATTCGTAAGGCTGGCGGCGTGGCGCGTATGAGCCCGCCAGAGCTGGTCGAGCAGATCATGCAATCCGTTTCCATTCCCGTCATGGCGAAATGCCGTATCGGCCATTTTGCTGAGGCGCAAATTCTGGAAGCTATCGGCGTTGACTATATCGACGAGTCCGAAGTACTCACGCCCGCTGATGAAGACTTCCACATCAACAAGCATGATTTCAAAATCCCATTCGTCTGCGGCGCGAAAAATTTAGGTGAAGCACTGCGCCGTATCGGCGAGGGCGCAGCATTGATGCGCACCAAGGGCGAGCCCGGAACCGGAAACATCGTCGAGGCGGTTCGTCACCTCCGCGAGATCAACATGGAAATCAAGAAGCTCACCGTTACGGATGACGCCGAGCTTATGACCGCTGCGAAAAACCTCGCCGCGCCGTATGAACTGGTGAAACTGGTCAAGGAACTGGGCAAGCTTCCCGTGCCGAATTTCGCGGCTGGCGGTATCGCCACGCCCGCGGACGCGGCGCTCTGCATGCAGCTCGGCGCGGAAACGGTTTTCGTCGGCTCCGGCATTTTCAAATCGGAAAACCCGGCGAATTTCGCGAAAGCCATCGTCAAGGCGACGACCCATTTCGACAACCCGAAAATCGTTCTTGAAGCCTCCAAAGGTTTGGGAACCGCGATGCCAGGCATCGAAATCGGCACCATCGAAACCACGATGCGGATGGCCAACAGGGGCTGGTAAATGGCCTCTAAACCTATAATAGGTGTCTTAGCTCTTCAGGGCGCAGTCGAACCCCACAAAAAACATATCGAGGCGGCAGGCGGTGAATTTCGCGCCGTCAAAACCCCCGAACAATTTGAAACGGTTGACGCGTTCATTCTCCCCGGCGGCGAAAGCACGACGATGCTGAAGCTGATCGAGACTTTCGATCTGTGGGACGTGCTTAAAAAACAATTCGTTGAAAAACCTGTCTGGGGAATTTGCGCCGGATCTATTTTAATCGCCGAGAATGTCACCAACCCCGCGCAGAAATCTTTTGGCCTGATCCCGATGAGCATCGAACGTAACGCCTATGGCCGGCAGTTAGAAAGCCATCACGTCGACATCAACGGCTATGACGTCTCGCTCATCCGCGCGCCGGTGATTTCAAAAGTTGCAAACGATGTGACCGTAAAAGCCACGTATGAAGGCAAGCCGGTCTGGGTTGAAAAGGGACGTTATATGGCGACGACCTTCCACCCCGAACTGACGCTCGATTTCCCCTCGCCGATGCACAGGGAATTTCTGAAAATCGTTAGCGGCTGATTTCCGGCCACGGAAAAACGCGCATGAATGTGCCTGACACGCGGTCGGCTTTGGTGTCGGGGTCCTTTTTCGTGCGCGTCGATACTAATCGGAATTGTCCGGCATTGACGAATAAACTAGACGAAGCAACATTCAGCATCGGCGCTTGCGCGATTTCTGCGATTGCTGCCGGAGAGCCGCTGGCATTTTCAAATGCAGTGTGCATCAACGACTCCATGATATGTTTGCGTTTGAAATCCATGTGCGTTGCGACTTGCGCGACATAGATAATCTTGTCGTTATGGATTGCCTGTCCCGGCATCGGCGATTCGTCTTGTTTGCCGGTAAAAAATTCAATCACACCTTTATCATTCGGAGTTAACTGCGTCATTTGCTTATATTGCTGGAAGGTGTAGGCCATCATGAAAGCGACGATGCGCCGGTTTTGATCTTGCGCAACCCAGAAATGTCTCGAGGCCGCGATGCGCTCTTCATAGTTCGGTTTGGTGGGATCATCTGCTGCAAGCGGGTAAAGCAGAAAACCTTCAGCGGATAATTTTTGATCATCCGCTCCATCTTGCTGCATCGCTGTGCGGGAAACGGATTGCGCCACGTCATAAACGCCCTGGGCATCGCTTACGTCTGCAGGTCTGTAAATATAACTCATCAGTTACTCCTTCTTTGTCGGGAACTTTCTATAATGCTCCATGTATTTATGTCAAGAGGGCACGTTATCAGGGCTAAATTGACACCCCCGGCAAAAGTCCATAAGAAAACCCCATGATCAAATACATCTCCACGCGCGGCGGTGGCTCGCCTCAGAATTTCGAGCAGGTTCTGCTGGCAGGCCTTGCGCCGGACGGCGGGCTTTATGTGCCGCAAATTTGGCCGACGCTGGATATGAAGGCGCTCAAGGGCAAATCCTATGTTGAGGTGGCGGAAGAGGTAATCTATCCGTTCGTCGAAGGCAGCATCGACCGTGAAACGCTGCGCGGTATTCTGAAAGAGACGTACGGCCCGAAAGTTTTCCGTCACAAGGACGTCGTCCCGCTGCACAAAATCCGTGACAATATTTACGCGCTGGAACTCTTTCACGGCCCGACGATTGCGTTCAAGGATGTCGCGCTGCAATTTCTCGGCCGCCTGTTCGATCACGTCCTGAAGAAAAATAATCGGCATGTCACCATCGTCGGCGCGACGTCCGGCGATACAGGTTCGGCGGCCATCGAAGGCTGCCGCCATTCTGACAATGTCGATATTTTTATTCTTTATCCGCAGGGGCGCGTTTCCGAAGTGCAGCGCCGCCAGATGACGACGGTGAATGCACAAAACGTGCATAATATCGCGGTGCAGGGAACGTTCGATGACTGCCAGAACGCGGTCAAGGATATGTTCAACGACGCGGAATTCCGCACGGAAATGAATCTCTCGGCGGTCAATTCCATCAACTGGGCGCGTATCGTCGCGCAGATTGTGTATTACGTCGTGGTATCGCTGGAGTTGGGAGAGGGAACGACCTTTGTCGTGCCGACCGGAAATTTCGGCAACGTTTTCGCCGGGTATTGCGCGCGTAAAATGGGCGCGCCGATTAATCTTGTCGTGTCCACCAACCGCAACGACATTCTCACGCGTTTTTTCGAAAGCGGTACGATGAAGGCGGAGGAAACGCATGCGTCCTTAAGCCCATCGATGGATATCCAGATTTCCAGCAATTTTGAAAGATATCTGTTTGACTTGCTTGGCCGCGATGCGAAAAATCTGACCACTGTCATGAAGGAATTCAAGGACACCGGAAAATTCTCACTGCCTGAAGATGCAATGAAAAAGGCGATGGCCGATTTTACCGCCACCCGCACAGACGATGCGCAAACGCTCGCAACGATCAAAAAGATATACGAAGAAACCGGTTACGTTCTCGATCCACACACGGCGGTGGGAATAAAAGCCGCGTTGGAAATCGCCAAAACAGCGAAAGCTCCGGTCGTGACCCTCGCCACCGCTCACCCGGCAAAATTCCCGGACGCGGTGGAAAAGGCGACTGGCACCCGCCCGGCATTGCCCCCGCATCTGGCCGACCTCCTGAGCCGCCCTGAAAAATTCGAGATTTTGCCGAATAACCTGCAAAAACTGCAGGATTTTATCCGTAAAAATGCCTGATTATACAGGGTCTTGGGCTTGCCTTTGAGCGAAGCCTGCCTTATTTATAAATCCCATGTCCCATATCCAGTTTACGACGCTAGATAACGGCCTCAGGGTCATCACCGACACGGTTCCCGACGTGCACAGCGTCGCGCTCGGCGTCTGGGTGAATGTCGGCACGCGTAACGAGGACCCGAAATATAACGGCGCCGCGCACATGGTTGAGCATATGCTGTTCAAAGGCACGCCGACCCGCAGCACGCAGCAAATCGCCGAAATCGTCGAGGATGTCGGCGGCAATATCAACGCCTACACCAGCCGCGAGATGACGAGCTATCACATTCACCTCCTGAAAAACGATATGGGTATCGCGCTTGATGTGCTGGCCGATATCTATCAAAACGCAACGATGCCCCAGGATGAGCTTGAGCGTGAGCGGTATGTCATCCTGCAGGAAATCGGCATGTGCAACGACACGCCCGATGAACTGGTCTTTGATAATTATTACGAGCGCGCCTATCCCGGCCAGACGCTCGGTGCGCCTATTCTTGGCAAGGTTTCGGATATTTCCAACATGCAGCGCCCGGCGCTCAGCGATTATATCGAGCGTTACTACACACCGCAGCGCACGGTGATTTCAGCGGCAGGCAATCTTGATCATCAGGATTTTGTCTCGCGCGTGGAAAATCTGTTCCGGAAGCTTCCTGCGGAAAAACCTTATGAGCGCGTTGCTGCCGATTACAAGGGCGGTGAAATCCGTGTCGACAAGGAGCTGGAGCAGAGCCATTTCGTACTGGGTTTCGAGGGCGTCTCGCGTCTCGGCCCGGATTATTATGCCGCGCAGACACTCTCGACGCTGCTGGGCGGCGGTATGTCCTCGAGGCTGTTCCAGGAAATCCGTGAAAAACGCGGTCTGGTTTATTCAATTTATTCTTTTCATTCCGGCTTTACGGACAGTGGCCAGTTTGCGATTTATGCCGGGACAGGGCCGGAGGATTTGAAGGAACTTGTGCCCGTCGTGTGCGATGAGGTCCTGCGCGTGGGCGATACGCTGACGGCGTCCGAGCTGGAACGCGCCAAGGCGCAGATCAAATCCGGCATTCTCATCGGCCAGGAATCGATGATGACGCGCGCGGATCAGCAAGCCAAATATCTCGTCTACCGCAACCAGCCGGTCGATATCGGCTATATCATCAACATGATCGATTGCGTGGAT
>DLHX01000003.1:8975-36669 GCA_002483465.1 Micavibrio sp. UBA7657
CTCGGCCCGCTTAAAAATCTCGAAAGTTACGAGAAGATCGAAAAAAGGCTTCGCGCTTAGGCGCGGCCTGATTCAGACGACAATCTGCCCGGATCGAAGCCGAGTTTCTGTACGGCGAGTTCCCATTTTTCTGCCGGGTTGGCGTGAAAAATAATGGCCGGGTCGGGATCGCAGACCAGCCATGAATTATCCTGAATTTCCTGGTCGAGTTGCTCCGGCCCCCAGCCCGCATAGCCGAGAATGAATAGCAAATGATTGGGCCCGCCGCCGGTAGCGATGATTTTTAACGCCTCAACGGTGCCTGTGATACCGTAAAAATCCCCGACCGGCACCGTGTCTTTGCGGTTGAAATCGCGGGAGTGCAGGATGAACCCGCGTGCGCCTTCGACCGGGCCGCCGCACATAACGGGTGTTTTGAATTTATTCATATCGAATTTTATGTCCGATGAGATTTTCAACTGGTCCATCAGGCTGGAAAATTCTATGCCGGGAAGGACGTGATTGATGACCAGGCCCATCGCACCTTTTTCATCATGCGCGCACATGAAAATGACGGCGCGGTAAAAACGCGGATCACCCAGACCCGGCATGGCGAGAAGAAGTTTTCCCGTGAGGCTGTATTCGGAATTACGGCTCATGACGTAAGTAAGCCAGAACCGAAAAGGAAAGTCAAAACCCGTAAACTTTCATTGTCTGTGTAACGACTTTATCAACGCTGAACTCCCGTTCAGCCAGTGCGCGGCTTGCCGATTCCATTTTTTTGCGTAAGGCCGGGTTTTTGAGAATTGCTTCTACGGCGTCGGCGGTTTCTTCCGCGTTTTTCACGGGTACCAGCAAACCGGTTTCATTATGGATGACCGCATCGCGGCAGCCGGGATGGTCCGTCGTGATAATTGCTTTTCCGCAGGCGGCGGCTTCTAGCAATACGCGTGGAATTCCCTCGCGGTACCATGACGGATAAACAATAAGTGTGGCCTGTGCGTAAAGCGCGGGCATGTCGTCAGCCCGCCCGATCCATTCCACATTGCTGCCCGCCACCATGCGCTCCATCTCTAGCCTGGTGATGGCGAGGGGGTTATGTTCTGTGGTGCCGCCGGCCACCTGGAAACGCGCAGGAATCTGCCGTTTTTTGAGGATTTCGGCTATGGCGATAAAGATCGATATGCCCTTGTCATGGATGAGGCGTGTGGGCAGCAGGATAAGCGGCGGATTGGATTCTGTATCACTGCGCGGCGAGAATTTCTGCAGATCGACGCCGGAGCCGCGGATCAAAACGGTGTTTTTAGCGCGTACAAAATTTCTGGACGTAAGAATTTGCATGTCATCCGAATTTTGAAATGTCACGGTCTCGGCTCTGCGCAGCGCATATTTCAAAAACGGCGCAGCGATGCAGAGAATAATTTTTGATTTCATATCACTTCCCGAAAAAAGATATCCAAGGCCTGCAATCGTAAAAACATGTTTTGTATTTTTAGAACAGCAAGCTGCAAGGCCTGTGAGCAGGGAATATTTCAAGGTAAAAGTATGAGCAATATGGGGTTTAAGTCCGCGCAGTAATTTTTTGATCGCAAAAATATTTTTAACAGCTGCAAAAAAAATTGAAAATCCATTCCGGGCTTGCGGCAGATCATGCCCGTGAAATCCGAATTCTTTTAATACGAGATCATCAGCCGCGCCGGGGGCTGCGAGATGGATTTCGCATCCTTTTTCCTTCGCAGCTAACGCAAGCGGCAGGCGCGAAGACCAGAAATCATTCGTTTCGGCGAGAATATAAAGGAGCTTCATGCGTTAGCCCTTCATCCAGCGTTCATGCCACGCCTGGAACATCAGGACAGTCCAGAGTTTTTGCGCGTTCGATCCGCGTCCGGCGAGATGATCTGTCCATGCCGAACGGATGGCGGGTGCATCCAAAAGTCCATGACGCTCAAGTTTTTTTACCGACAATAAATCCTCCGCCCAGTCTTTCAACGGGCCGCGCAGCCATTCGCCGACCGGCACGCTGAAACCTTGCTTGGGCCGCTCGAATAATTCCTCAGGCACATGACGCTTGAGAACCTGACGTAGCAGCCATTTGCCTTTACCACCGCGGATTTTGAATTGAACGGGCAACCGCCACGCATATTCATAGATGCGCCTGTCTAACAACGGCGCGCGCGCCTCTAGCGACGAAGCCATGCTCGCGCGGTCAACCTTCGTCAGGATATCGCCGGGCAGGTAAAACAGCGCATCCCAGTACATCATCTTCTCGGCGAAGGAAAGTCCGGCAGGCGGCTGGAAAGCGCTGTCATTCAAAATTGTCTTCGTCTGCGCAGCATTTTTTAACGGCGGTTCCGGCCATGAACTGAGCAGATTTTGGTAAATGTCTTCCTGCGTGTTCATGGACAGAAAATTCGCAGCCTTGTGCATCAAGGTCCCGGCCTGCGGACGGGATTGAATCAGCGTATTCCAGCGCTCCGGCGGCAGTTTTTTAATCGCACCACCAAGTGCGGCCCGCACGGGTTTCGGCAGGAATTTAATGCGGTTCCAGAGCTTCGCGCCGGTGACATGGCGGTTATAACCGCCCAGCATTTCATCGCCGCCGTCACCCGACAGCGCCACGGTTACATCAAGCCGTGCGAATTCGGAGACAAGATAAGTCGGAATGGCCGACATATCGGCAAACGGTTCGTCGTAAATTTCCGGCAGGCGTGGAATGACGTTTAATGCATCCTGCGCGCCTAAATATAATTCGTGATGATCGGTCCCCAGATGCGCGGCGATTTTTGCTGCATGCGCCGCCTCGTCAAATCCCGCTTCTCGAAAACCGATCGTGTAGGTTTTCACAGGTTGGCCGGAATGATGCTGCATGAGTGCGACGACGCTGGAGCTATCGATTCCACCCGATAAAAAGGCTCCGAGCGGTACGTCGGAAATCATTCGGTCGCGCACACATTCCGTCAGCAATTCCTCGAACTCTTTAATGACGGTTTCATCGCTTGCGTGGATTTTTTTCGAGCGTGAATCTTCCAGCGCATGCGCATGCTGCCAGTAAGGCTCCATATGCGTGCTTAAATTCGCCCCGGCTTCCAGGTTAGGGACTGACAATGTCAGGCGCGATCCGGCCGGCAGGCTCCAGGCATTTTTGTAAATGCAGGCGGGCGAGGGGAGAAAACCGTATTGCAGGTAAAGTGAAAGCGATTTTGGATTGATCGCCGCTTCAAAATCCGGGTGCGCGCGCAACGCCTTTAATTCTGAACCGAATAACAGCGCGTCCTTGGCCCATCCGATATAGAGCGGTTTTTTACCGAGGCGGTCGCGTGCAAAATTAATTTTGCGCTCTTTTTTGTCCCAGACAACAAGCGCAAACATGCCGTTGATTTTCTGCAGCGTCTGGTTGAGGCCCCAATGCTCCGCAGCAGCAAGAATAACTTCCGTATCGCTCCGCCCGCGAAACTGCACGCCCGCGCGTTCAAGTTCCTTGCGCAACTCTAAAAAATTATAAATCTCGCCATTGAAGACAATCGTGTAACGTCCGCTTGCCGAAACCATCGGCTGGCGGCCTTCTGCAGAAAGATCGATAATCGAGAGTCTCCGGAACGCGAAAACCAACGGTGTTTCGTCATCCATCCAGACCTGGCCATCATCCGGCCCGCGGTGGCGTAACGTGTCAGCCATGGCACGCGCGCGGGCCTGCATATCGGAGCGCCGCGCCTGTGAGGATGTATTAATAAAGCCTGTAAAACCGCACATTGTGGTCTATATTTATTCCGTGGTTAATCTGGTAAAATGTTATATCAGGACGCAAGCGGCCCGCCTACGGGCAAATGAGAGTGTGAATCCGCATGGATATTGATCTTTTATTCACGGGCGAAGGCGAAGCCGGGTTGATTGCCAACGGCAATTTCGTCAAAAAAGCCATCGGCGTGGTGCTCGATAACAAGAGCGGCATCCTCACCCTTGAATATGCCGATTCCGATTACATGGAATTCAACATCCCGGTCGAAAGCGATTTTTTTGCCGCGCTGGATGCAAACGCGCACATTCATGTCGGCGCCATCAAGAACGGCAACATCGCGCAGGCCTATCAGGTGCCGCTGATGTTTTTAGATGATCCTTACCGCGGTGAAATGCTGCGCCCCGGGCGCGAGGCAGCAAACCCGCTGCAGGCCTTTAACAATTTCGTCAAGCGTTGCGCGATGGGCCAGCCGGTGCATCGCGACGATCTCGGCGATGAAAAAACCATGGGCTGCGTTCTCGGCGCGTCCAGCCCCACAAACCTGCAATTCGCGCCGCACCTTGCAAGGCGTCACGCGCTGGAAGCGGGACATAAAATTATTCCAACCCTGAATGTACCGCATATTCATGGACCGGGATTGGGAACCAGCAGCCCCGGCGGCCGCTCGATGTACCAGCAACCCACTAAAAAAGACGACGACGAATAATTATTCGCCCGCTGCCGGTTCGGCGGCTTCTTCTTTTTTGGTTTCTTCCTTGGCTTTTTCTTTAGCTTGTTTTTCTTTTTCGCGGCGGATGACGCGCCATTCGGCAACGTTTTTCTCATGCTCGGCAAGCGTCTCAGAGAAAATATGACCGCCTTTTCCATCGGCGACGAAATAAATGAAATTATGCTCTTCCGGCTGCAGCGCTGCCTCGATTGAGGCACGGCCCGGGTTGGCGATCGGTCCCGGCGGCAGGCCCGGGTGCAGGTACGTGTTGTAAGGTGAATCGAATTCCAGGTCTTTCTTCAGCAGGCGGCGCCCTAATGGCCCTTTGCCTTCATTCTTCGGCTTGCCGTTCGTCAATGCATAAATCACCGTCGGGTCGGTCTGCAGCGCAATGCCTTTTTTCAAGCGGTTGACGAACACCCCGGCCACGCGTTTTCTTTCCGACGGCACACCGGTTTCTTTTTCAATGATCGAGGCGAGAATGACAGCTTCTTCTTTCGTGCTGAAGGGTAGGTTCTGCGCGCGGGTTGGCCAGAGCTCCTCAATCGCCTTGGTCATGCCGTCCTGCATGCGCGTCACGACATCCTGCTTGTTTTCTTTCAGGC
This sequence comes from Micavibrio sp. UBA7657, assembly GCA_002483465.1. GTDB lineage: Bacteria > Pseudomonadota > Alphaproteobacteria > Micavibrionales > Micavibrionaceae > UBA7657. The sequence goes on from DLHX01000003.1 coordinate 14,005, forward strand.
GGTAATCGTAAGTCTCGGGCAGCAGCGATCCTTCCGGCGGGGTGTTCGAAACCGTGCCCTCTAAATCATCCAGCTTGTTCACAAGATTGATAATCTCGAATGACGTCAGTCCTTCGCGCACCGTAATGCGGCGCCCGTAAATGCGCCCGTCGCGGATCATTTGCATGATGTCGCTGGCGCTGGCGGCAGGCAGGATTTCGTATTCTCCGGCTTTCATATCGCTCTGCGCGCCGAGAATCGTCGTGCCGAAGATAAATATAAATTCGTTATTGATGACGCCGCCGGTTTCAAGCTGCGCGGCGATTGCCCGCAGGCCCGAGCCGCTCGGGATTTCGATGAGCATCGGCTCTTTCACCGGGCCGGGCTTCTGGAACTGCCACGCCGCCCACCAGAAGGCCACCGCCGAAAGTACGACGCCAAGCGTGGCGGTGAAAACCAGCCCGCCCAAAAACCAGTGAGACGATTTTTTCATTTCTAGATCGCTTTTACAATCAGGCTGGCATTCGTGCCGCCGAAACCGAAAGAATTCGAAAGGGCTGTTCTGACTTTTTTCTGCTTCGCGACTTTAGGAACGAGGTCGACGCCCTTGCAGGCTTCCGAAACATTCTCGAGATTGAGCGTTGGCGGCAGGATGCCCGTTTCAATCGCCTTGATCGAGTAAATTGCCTCAACCGCGCCAGCCGCACCTAACAGGTGACCGATCGCCGATTTTGTCGACGACATCGAAACCTTGTTCAGCGCATTCGCGAACATGCGTTTGACCGCGCCGCATTCGATGGCATCACCCACCGGTGTCGATGTCCCATGTGCGTTGATATAATCGATGTCTTCAGGGTTAAGTTTGGCGCGTTTCAGCGCAGCCTGCATGGCGCGGAAGCCGCCATTGCCGTCTTCGGGCGGCGAGGTGATGTGGAACGCATCGCCCGATAATCCGTAACCGATGACTTCGGCGTAAATTTTCGCGCCGCGCTTTTTCGCATGTTCGTATTCTTCAAGGATAACGACACCCGCGCCCTCGGCAATCACGAAACCATCGCGTCCGTCATCGAAAGGGCGCGAGGCATCGCCGGGACGGTCGTTGTAACCCGTGGACAATGCGCGCGCGGCGGCAAAGCTGGAAACCCCTAAGCGGTTCACGGCAGCTTCCGCGCCGCCTGCAACCATGACGTCTGCGTCATCGAACGCGATCATCCGGGCCGCATCGCCGATTGCGTGCGTGCCGGTGGCGCAGGCCGTGACGACGGAATGATTAGGCCCACGGAACCCGTATTTGATCGAAACAAGGCCGGAGGCCAGGTTGATAAGCTGCGCCGGAACCGTGAAAGGCGACAGGCGGCGCGGCCCGCGCTCGTTCAGCGTTGTTGAGGCTTCATAGGTCGTGCCGAGACCGCCTATACCGGAGCCGATCAGGACGCCTGTGCGGTTAAGGTCTTCCTCGCCGGTTGGCTTCCAGCCCGCATCCTCGAGTGCTTCCTGGGCGGCGGCCATGCCGAACGTGATGAAAGTGTCGGTCTTGCGCTGCTCCTTCGGCTCCATGAACAGGTCAACGTTGAACGCGCCGTCTTTAGGATTTTTATCCTCGGTGCGCGGCACAACGCCTGCTATGTGTGAAGAAATATCGGTAAGGTCGAAGGACTCGATTTTTTTAATGCCGCTTTTACCTGCGGTGATCGCCGCCCAATTGTGCGCGACGCCGAAACCCAGCGGCGACACAATTCCCATGCCTGTGACTACAACGCGTCTCATGATCAGTGATATAGTTATCTAGTCATTTAGATACAAATATAGTGATTTAGCCTTTTAACAACTAAATCACTATATCACTAAAATACTATTCCGAAGCGTTGTCTTTGATGAACTTGATCGCATCGCCGACAGTCTGGATTTTTTCGGCGGCATCATCCGGAATTTCAACGCTGAATTCCTCTTCGAAAGCCATGACCAGCTCAACTGTATCAAGCGAGTCAGCACCGAGGTCGTCAATGAAACTTGCGCCCTCTGAAACTTTATCTGCGTCCACCCCAAGATGTTCGACAACAATCTTCTTCACGCGTTCTGCAATGTCACTCATCACAATTCCCTATATGTTTTATTATGAAATTTGTTCGATACGAACGGGACTTTACCAGCCCTGAAACTCTTTGCAAGTGATTTTATAGGGGTAGCATATTCCGTAAATATTACGGGGCTTTTTCAACGAAAAAGCCGCTCCCGTATGTGGATAAGCGAGGTGAAAATCTCCGCCGCCCCGGCCTTTTTCAACCTCTCCGCGTAGCCGCTTTGATCGGTATGCGTGCCGACGAATCCGAATGTGCGCATGCCTGCCGCCACCGCGCCCGTCACGCCCGCAACGCTGTCCTCGATCACAAGGCATTTATTTGTTTGCGCATTCAGCCGCTCCGCTGCCAGCAGGAAAAGATCCGGCGCAGGCTTGGGGTTTGGTGCCATCAGGCCCGTGAAAATATAACTCTCCTCGAAATATTTTCTCACGCCCGCCATCTCTAACGATGCAAGAACATTGTCGCGCTGGCCGTTGGACACCACGCAGATTTTGACGCGGCTAGAAGCTTCCGCCACCAGCTCCAGCGCGCCTGGAATTGTTTTCATCTGGTCCGGTGCAAGCTTTTCTACAAGCGCGATGTAACGCTCGACAGTGTCGGTAGGAAAAACATGGCCCGTCTCTTTCGAGATGTCGTCTAAAATATGCTTGAGACGAAGGCCGACGAAATTCGCGAAAGCGTAATCCATGTCGTATTGCGTGAGGCCTTCGCCGTGCAGCAATTGAATGGTCGCGTAATTGTTTAAATATTCTGAATCGACGAGCGTGCCGTCGCAATCAAAAATGAGAAGGTCGAAATCGCTCATCAAATCATCGCCAGTCCGCCATTCACATGAATGGTCTGGCCGGTGACGTATTGAGCCTCATCGCTGGCGAGATAAACGGCGGCGGCCGCAATATCTTCCGAGCTTCCCATCTTGCCGGCCGGAATGTTGGCGGTGATGCGGCCCTTCTGGTCGTCATTCAGCGCGTCGGTCATCGGTGTAGCAATAAAGCCGGGCGCGATGCAGTTGACGGTAATGTTGCGCGACGCGATTTCCTGCGCCATCGCTTTTGACCAGCCGATCATGCCGGCCTTTGATGCCACATAATTGCACTGGCCGGGATTGCCGGTCACGCCAACGACCGAAGCCACGTTGATGATGCGGCCCCAGCGGCGTTTCATCATTCCCCTTTGAAGCGCCTGCGCGAGTTTGAAGGTCGAGGTCATGTTGACGTTGATGACTTCATTCCATTCATCGTCCTTCATGCGCATCGAAAGATTGTCGCGCGTGAGGCCCGCATTGTTGACGAGAATATCGACCTGGCCCATGGCTTCTTCGGCTTGCTTCGCTAAATTTGCTGCGGCTTCGCCTGAGGAGAGATCAGCGGCGAGAACGGTGACGCGCTCGCCGAGTTCGGCGGCCAGCGCTTTTAATTTCTCTTCATTCCGGCCCGAGATGCCGACATGGGCGCCTTGCGCGTGCAGCGCTTTAGCGACCGCGCCGCCGATGCCGCCCGTTGCGCCTGTAACAAGTGCTTTTTTGCCGGTCAGATTGAACATTTATCGCCCCTTTTCGTATCAAAATCAGGGGCATTATAGGGAGTTTTTACGGGATGTTAAGGCTTTTCGGCGACACTGAACCCAGGACTATCAAAGGGTTAAAACGATGGCAAAAGCCACACAGACTAAAACCGAAGCGAAATACTGCTCTGTTGATTCAATCATCCTCGGCAACATCGTCAAGGATTTCAAACCCGACGAAATCGGGCTGAGCAGGGCATGGGAAGAATTTTATCTGGCGTGCCAGGCGGCAAACGCCAGCCATGAATTGCTGCGCGCCATTCACGACATCAAAGAATCCATCGAGGATGCCGAATATGCTTAACCGTTCGATGCTCATGATTTCAAAGGAAGCGTTTTCGGCTCTCAATCCGCAGGAGATCAACGCGATTGCCAAGACCTATATCAATAACGGCAATACATCGACAGGCGACGCTTTAAAAGCGGCCTCAAAAATTCTTAGCGAACTCAAGCTTTAGGAATTCAGTTTTTTAATCAAGGCTTCGATCTGCTCGGGGCTTGAAACGCTCTCGACGGCGATGTCCTTGTCGATGCGTTTCACAAGACCATTCAGAACTTTGCCGGCGCCGAGCTCGATCATTTCGCTCACGCCTTGCTCTTTCATCCAGAGAACAGATTCGCGCCAGCGCACTAAACCCGTAATTTGCTGAACCAGTAATTTCTTGATGTCTGCGGGGTCTGTAACAGATTGCGCTGTAACGTTGGAAACCACAGCGGGCGAGGGTGCTTTCAGATTTGTTTCGTTCAGTGCGCCTTCCATGATCTTCGCAGCGGGCTCCATCAGCGAACAATGAAACGGCGCAGAGACGGGAAGCAGGATCGCGCGTTTCGCGCCGCGCTCGGTCGCCAGCGCGACCGCTCTTTCGACCGCTTCTTTTTTGCCGCTGATCACGACCTGACCGACGGAGTTGTCATTCGCAACTTCGCACGCGGTGTCTTTGGCAACCTGCAGCACGTCCTCGAAACTCGGCCCGAGAACAGCCGCCATCGCACCGATGCCGACAGGAACGGCTTTCTGCATCGACTGGCCGCGTAAGTTCAAAAGTTTCGCCGTGACCGGAATTTCTAGCGAGCCTGCAGCCGTGAGCGCGGAGTATTCACCGAGCGAATGACCGGCAACAAATTTTGCGGATTTGGCGAGATCGATGCCGCCCTGTTTCTGCAGCACGCGCACCACCGCCATCGAAACGGCCATTAACGCAGGCTGGGTATTTTCGGTGAGGCCAAGGTCGCTTTCCGGCCCATCGAAGATGATTTTACTTAATTTTTTGCCCAGCGATTCGTCGATTTCCTCGAAAACGTCCTTTGCCTCGGCGAAGGCGTCATACAAATCGCGGCCCATACCCACAGCCTGCGAACCTTGCCCCGGAAAGATGAATGCGCGTGTCATTTTGCCTCAACTTATTGTGTTTTAACGAAGAAATTTGAAATAATATTACCAGTATTAATTTATTAGAGTTATTTAATTTCGCGCCGCACCATAAATACCTTAGAAAAACTTTGTGATTTTCAGGAGCGTATGAAACTATAAAAAATCAAAGTAAGGCTGATTTAGCAGAAGGATTGCTGCTTTCAAAGAGGGGAATTTCCGGATCAGCCTCCTGGGTCTGCGTTTAAAGAACAAGCGGCACCGCCGACGAGTTGATTACAGGGGATTTATTGTGAGCCTGTCCGTCCATCAAAGGATACGCATTCTTATTGAACAAACGAACGACGCGTTCGCCTGTTATGACGCGGTTAATGCCGATTACGCCGAATTCGCCACGCTGGCGCTGTCCGACTTCAAGGATGCCCTCGAAAACCCGCATCTGACACGCGGCCAGCTCACGGGAATGCTGCGTAGGGGCATGGTCAAGCATCAGGATAAGACCCCTGGTTCCTGGTCCGCCTTCATGGCCGCCCATATCGCCCGGGCCGCCAATATAGGCGCCGTCGTTGATGGCGGGTTCTACCGGTCCGTCCAGGACGAATAGCCCCCTGAAAATACCCCAGATAATCCTTGCTTTCACCCCTGGAAAGGGGCTAAAACCCCTCATCTTTCAGCAAGTGCTGATTATATAACCTCGCCGGCGGTGTGATGATCGTCGGCTTTTCCCCGAATAATTTGAAGGGGATATAACCGAGAGGAGCATGAAGATGCCAATCTATGAAACCGTGTTCATCGCACGCCAAGACCTGACGGAAGCTCAGGTTAAGGAACTGACCGACAAATTCTCCAAGATCGTTACCGATCTGAAGGGGAAAATCCTGAAGACCGAATACTGGGGCCTGCGTACGCTCGCCTACAGAATTAAAAAAGCCCGCAAGGCGCACTACGTGCTGATCGAAACGGACGCCCCTGGCGAAGCCGTCATCGAACTCGAGCGTAACCTCCGCCTGCACGAAGACATCATGCGCAGCCTGACTGTTCGCCGCAACGAAGCGTCGAAAGCGCAGTCTGTAATTCTCGACAAAGAGAAGCGCTACGATGAAGAGAAGGAGGCTGCATAATGAGCACCGAACAATCAAACGTAAAACGTCCGTTTTTCCGCCGCAGGAAAACCTGTCCGTTCTCCGGCCCGAATGCGCCGTCGATCGACTGGAAAGACCTGCGCATGCTGAACCGCTACATCTCCGAGCGTGGCAAGGTCATCCCGAGCCGCATTACCGCCGTTTCCCAAAAGAAACAGCGTGAACTCGCCAAGGCGATCAAGCAGGCACGCTATATGGCGATCCTGCCCTATGTTCGCACCGAGAGCGAAGGCGGCCAGCGTCCCTTCAACAAAGGCCCAAGAGAATATGGTTCGCGCGACTTTGGTTCACGCGATTCATCCGGTCCACGCGGCGATCGCAGTGCAGGTCCCCGTGACCGCGCGCCGCGCGATTAAAAGGTAAAGGAACACGATCATGGCTACACAAGTAATCTTATTGGAGCGCGTTGAGAGTTTGGGTCAGATGGGCGATGTCGTCGCCGTCCGTCCCGGCTATGCGCGTAACTACCTTCTGCCGCAGAAAAAAGCTCTGCGCGCCAGCAAGGAAAACATCGCGTATTTCGAGGCCCAGAAAAAAGTCCTGGCCGCCGAGAACGACAAGCGCCGCGTCGCTGCTGAAAAAACCGCCAAGAAACTGGAAGGCGTCAAGGCGCCGCTCATCCGCCAGGCTTCTGAAGCAGGGCAGTTGTTCGGTTCGGTCACGTCGCGCGATATCGCCGAACAGGTGTCGAACGCATCCGGCGAGAAGGTCGAACGTTCGATGGTTCAGATGAACCAGAACTTCAAATCGGTCGGCCTGTTCAACGTCGATATCGTTCTGCACCCGGAAGTGAAGATCTCGGTTGTCATCAACATTGCACGCTCTGTTGAAGAAGCTGAAATCCAGGCGAAAACCGGTAAGGCCCTCATCGCTGAGGACAGCCGTAAGAAACAAGCAGCAGCCGAGGAGCCTTCGGAAGAAGAAGCCCTGGCCGCCGTTCTGGAAGAAGACGCCCTCGAAGCAACCCGCGAACGCGAAGCCGCTGAATCGGCTGAAGAGTCCGAAGACGCTGCTGAACTGGCTGCTAAATCCAAGGCCCGCGCTGAACGCAAGAAGGCCCGCAAGGCCGACGAGCCGGAAGCAGGCGAAGCCGAGGAAAATACAGAAGAATAAAGGCTTTATCCCCTCTATTCACAGGGGAAAGAAATATAAGGCTGGCATGAGGGATTCAACCTCTGCTAGCCTTTTTTCATGGTTCAATATGCCACTTTAAAAAAGCCGCTGGTCGAAAGCGGCGAGCCCCCTGTTTCCTACCGCGTCCTGCCGCACAATCAGGATGCCGAGCAGGCATTGCTGGGCGCGCTGCTCGTCGATAACCGTGCCTATGAAAAGGTTGGCGATTTTTTAAAGGCCGCTCATTTTTTCCTGCCCGCGCACCAGAGAATTTTTGAAGCGGTCGTCAAAATGATCGACCGTGGCCAGACCGCATCGCCCGTCACGCTGAAAAATTATTTCGAGAAAGATGATGATCTGAAAGAGGTTGGCGGCGCGGAATATCTTGCCGACCTCGCCGCCAGCGTCGTCAGCGTCATCAACGCGCAGGATTATGCGCGCACGATTTACGATCTGCATTTGAAGCGTGAGCTGATTTCCATCGGCGAGGAAGTCGTCAACGACGCATTCGATCACGATATAGACGTCGCCGCGACCGACACGATTGAAAAGGCTGAAGCGCGGCTGTTCGATCTTGCCGAAACCGGCGAGGTGAAGGGCAATTTCGTCACGCTGCGCACATCCGTTCTCGCCGCGATCGAGCACGCCGAGAAAGCTTATAAATCCGACGGTAACGTCACGGGCGTTACCACCGGCCTGATCGATATCGATAAAATCCTGGGCGGACTACAGAATTCCGATTTGCTCATTCTCGCCGGGCGTCCCTCGATGGGAAAGACGGCGCTTGCGACCAACATCGCTTTCGCCGCTGCGAATAAATTTGCTGAAACCGGCGGTGCGGAAGGCGCGATTACCGGCTTCTTCAGTCTCGAGATGTCATCCGACCAGTTAGCTGCGCGTATTCTCGCCGATCAATCGAATATCGCGAGCGATGCCATCCGCAAGGGCACGATCAAGCAGGACGATTTCCGCGCCTTTGCCGAAGCCTCGCAGCGTCTCAGCCAGGTCCCACTTTACATCGACGACACGCCCGGCCTTTCCATCAGCGCCATCAGAACGCGCGCGCGGCGGTTAAAGCGCCAGCACGGCCTCGGTCTTCTGGTCGTCGACTATTTGCAGTTACTTCGCGGTACGGGCTCGAAGCAGGGGCTGGACAACCGCGTGCAGGAAGTCTCGGAAATTACGCGCGGCCTCAAGGGTATTGCAAAAGAACTTGCCATTCCCGTTCTCGCGCTCTCGCAGCTTTCACGTCAGGTCGAACAGCGCGAAGACAAACGCCCGCAACTTTCCGACCTCAGGGAATCCGGCTCTATCGAACAGGACGCCGACGTCGTCATGTTCGTCTACCGCGAGGAATATTATCTGAGCCGCGCCGAGCCTGAACCCGGCACCGAAAAACACATGAAATGGCAGGAACGCTGCGACAAGGCGCTCAATGTCGGCGAATGCATCGTGGCCAAAGCGCGTCACGGTCCCATCGGTACGGTCAGGTTACAATTCAACCCGACCTTCACGCGCTTCTCCGACCTCGCGCAGCAAGGCCAGTACGAAGACCGCTATTAAGCGCATTAAAAAAGGGAGCCGCCAAAAAAAATGGGGGCTCCCTTTTTCGTGATCTGTTTTTATTTTCCCGGCTTTATTGTCGGGCCGCCGCCAACGCCGACCGGCGTTCTGTCTTCCGGGGTTGATACTTCGGCAAACTGCTCCTTAGCCAGCGCTTTCACGCCATCCAGTCCGCGCCGCAGTGCTTCCTCAAGCTCCTTGTGGGAAATAATGTCATCAGGGTCCGTATCGATTGCCGCTCTCGATTTTATCCCACCATTGACAAGGGCCGCCCTGATTTCATCGACGCTCAGCTTGTGGTCGCCGTCGCGGTCAAGTCCATTGACGAGGGTAGCATCAAATCCGCCTTTGGCCGCATCTCTTAACTGTTCGTTGGCGCGCGACCAGCTTGTAAACAAAGCGCTGTTTTGTGTGCCATGTTTTTTATGGGCTGCGACATCCTGTTTAAATATTTCCAATTCTCTCCGCGCGGCTTCCAGCGGTGCCAGTTCCCTTTCCGCGATCGCTTTTTTATTTGCACTATCCGTGCCTACGATTCTCATCCAGTCGGGAACGACTGAATCGTTATCTTTTATGGTTTTCTGCAATTCGGCGATCTGTTTATCCAAAGCCTTCTCAAGCTTGCGTAGGGTTTTCGGATCCGAGTAATCGGTTTTATTTACATGCTCGTAAGGATCTTTAACATTCGTTTTCTTGGCGTAATCAATAGCGAAAACGGTCAGGCTGCTGTAATTGCGCACGACGGGCACGCCAGACTTATCACGGTCCAGGCTACCGGTAGTGATTTTGGCTTGCGCCGCTTCCTTGTTAAGCCTGTTCACTTCTTCATGCGCGCGGTAGGAATGGCGCATTTCAAGAGCGGTTTCGCCAACGATGGCCGCGCCGCCTACGAGTACAACTGCGGGCGCAGCGGCAACGCCTGCAACGGTTGTAATCACGCCGGTGGCGACCGTTCCCGCTACGGCGATCGTGCGCGCTCCCCTGTCGCCCAGGGAATGACTGCCATCGGAATTTGTATCGATGAACTCGCCTTTTTCACTGTAAACCTGGTAAGCGCCCGTGGCGACTATCATCGGGATGTTGAGTTTGGTTGCAACGAAAGTCACCAGTTTGGGAGCAACGGCGCTGGAAGTCTGCCATAGTGCCGCGCCGCCGGTCAGGATATTGCCTGTATTAAGAATAGCGCCGCCAGTATCGCCGGCTTCGAGGGATTTATAGAGGCCGTATCCGCCGAGGCCGATACCGCCAACGCCGAGGCCGCGTGTGACATTGATCTGGTTGAAGGCACCGCGTATATTAACCGTAGTTGGCGTGCCCGGACGTTCCGATAAAGATTGAAACTGCATTCCCTGGTGATAGGCGCGCTGCTCAGCCAGGGTCATACCCTTGGCATGCAAATCCACGCGTTGTTTCGCTAGATCACGCCAGCGGTGCTCATATTCATGGCTGGGAAGAGTATGTTTCTCCTTCTCGAAATCCGCAAATTTTTCATTAAGAGCGTCTTGCTGCTTTTTAAGCTTGGCTTCCTGAGTGTCGAGATCTGCGCCACGTTGCGTGTGACCTTCCCTGTCCTTGGCCAGGGATTCGACATCGGCCTTATGGTTGGCGACGCGCTCATCATAAGCTTTTTCAAGCTTGCCATACTCTTTCCTGAGCTTCTCAAGCTTTTTTTGTTCTATTTTTTCTTCGCGTGTTTCTTCGCCGAATAAATTGCTCTTTGACCTGAGCTTCGCTTCTCTCTTTTCAATCTCGCGATATTTGGTTTCCAGCTCGTCTTTTTGAGCACGAAGACCGCGCTCTTCTGTGTGCACTGCACGGGCCCGCTCGCGCAGGCTGCTTTCATTATAGGCATCCATGACCACTTCCGCGCGTGGTAAACGCGGAATGTCGCGTTCATCGAGCATGGTTTCAATGCCCCGGGGCTTGAAAGGCTCTTCCAGATGGCCGACATGTCGTTGGAGTTTTCCCACATCTTCATGAAATTCCGGCGACAATTTTTTAGCGGCGTTTTTCGGCGCTGGATTTTCCGTGGGCACCGCAGGTTTGCCCGATTCTTGCGTGACCACTGCAGGTTTCTCTGTCGTCGTACCGTTTGATGGAGGTGCGGTATGAGTTGAATTATCGCCCTCAAGAACAGTTGGGGGTACTAATTCTGGAGAAGGCGCAACACGCACAGGATTTTGCGCATGCACTGTCGGCTCCACAACCGGTGGGTTGCCCGAGGCGGCGCGCACGGGTTGCGCGGGTCTTTCCGATACCGGCGTTCCGTTATTATTTTCAGAAACAACATCAGTAATGGGACGTGCGGAAGGCTCTGCAACAGTTGTTCTCGTCGTCGTTGCTGCAGCCGGTCTTGAAGCAGGCACCGCCTGGGGCCGGGGTCTTCCTGCCAGCTTATTTTCTGTGTCTTGGATTTCGCGTCTCAGATTTTCAATGTTTTCCTGTTTTCCATTGATATCCTTTTGCCAGGCTTTGAGAAGTTCCTCTGTCCGCTTATTTTTTTGCGGAGATTCCTCATATTCTTTTTCCAGTGTCCTGTGTTTGAACTTAAGCTTGTCCAGCTTCTCTTCTCTGGTTTTCAGATCTCTTTCTTTAAGCGCCACGTTTTCGCGCAGAACCGCTTCCATCTCGGGAGACAAGCCTTCGTCAATTACAGCCTGCGCCTGTCCGGGGCGCACGCCATTTCCGTTTGTATTGCTACGCGTGGCTTCTTCCGGTTCTGTTCCTGTTCCCGCCTGCGCGCGGGCCGTTTTTGTTTGCTGTTCATCAGCTCCCTGTGCGGGTCTTTCGCCTTGTGTGGCTTCGGCTTCGTTAGCTGTCGGATTTTTGGTAGCATTGGCCTCGGCGGTTGTTGCAGCCGCTGCAACCGGCGCGGGCGCAGCGCGTGCCGCTGATCGCGATTTCATGAGTTTTTTTAAAGCGAGCGCTCCCAGCGCAACTGCGCCGACGCGCATGTAGTTAACATCTGCATCCGGGTTGAACCAGCTGTCCGGCGTTTGCGAAGGAGTGCCACCGCCTTCGTTTTCCAGGTCTTCTTCATCTCCCTCTGCTTTGGGCTCTTCTTTTTTATGATATTTGCCGAGCGCGCTTACAAAACGGGAAACGGCGCCATCTATTGTCGCTTTTTCAGCGTCGCTGCCTGACATATGCAGGGCGTCTATTTTTTTCGAGTCGCCTTTTACCAGGCGGTAAGACAACGCAAGCCGGGCCAGATCTCTTATTACTGCTTGGTCGCCGAGACTCACATCGCGATTAGGATCCGCCTTGTGTGATTTAACGTACTCGCGCAAATTATCTTTTGCGAGTTTGTGATCGTAATTTTTTTCCTGATTAAGTTCTTCATCCAGTAGCTCTAGTATCCGCATGGCGGAGAGCTTCCCCTCACGGGCCTCGCTGCTCGCTTGTTGGGCGAATCCGTCATAATTCAGCTCCTCCGCCATTTTGGCTAAAGCCTCCAAATCCTCGACCGTTGCCACTGTCACTTTCGGTTTGTTGTCGGGCTCGTCTGCGTCGGTTTCATCTGCTTCTGTTTCAGATCCGGCTTTTCCCGCGCTTGTTAAAGTTCCAGCTCCACTTCCGCCTGTACCTGTACTTGGCGGAACAGGTACACTGGCCGTGGCACGCGCCGGAGGATCTGTAAAGAGAACGTCTTCAAACATTTCATTCGAAATCATTTTTTCAAAATCACCGCCCGCCCTGTGATAAAGCGTCGCTGCAATGATCAGGCTGTCCAGATTATCGAGGTCATCGGGCGCTATCCTGTCGTCTGATTTCAAGGGAAGATAAAATTCGACAAATTTTTTCAGCGTCGCTTCCGCCGTCATGGCACTGTAATCGGGATCGAGCAACCGGCCTTTTGCGTGAAGGATATTCATGACCGTTTCGTATCCGGTTTTCGGATCGGGGGTGACAGTCGTGCCAGTTTTTGGATCGGCAGTTACAGGCGCATCGGCTTTTGGTTCAACGGTTTGAGTGCTGGTTCCGGTGGTATCAGTACTCACGGGTGCGGCACTTATGTCTTTGGTTAAATCCGGAGCAGGTGTGCTCGTCACAGAATCTGCAGGCTTAGGTACAGCTGCTGGCTTGGGCACTTCTTGACGTTCGACCAGAGCGGGTTTGCTCTGTAAGTCGATCTCAGGTACGGGAGGCGCAGATTCAGCGGCTTCTACAACAGGCTGTCTGCCGATCGCCGGATTATCGGCCAGTTTATACAAAATTTTCAATTCGCCGTGACGGCGCACGCCGTTGATGACCTGGTCTTTGAAGAGATCCCGGGTCTCGTCCTCGAGCTTTCTTGAAAGTTTTTTATATCGGTCTTCCGCTTCCTTGACGGCATCGGCATTTTTTTTGTCCTGATAAAATTTGACCTGCGCGGCGTATCGGCTTAAATGCGCCTCGCCTTCGGCAAGATTCCAGCGCTCTATGGTGCGAATATTGCTGTTAACCTGCTTCAGCGTTTCCTGGCCGACGTCCTTGCGGGCACTGAACTCTTTTGCGAGAGTGGGGGCGAGAATATTTTCCCCGAACCATTCGCGCAGATTTTCAGGAATTTTCAATTTGGCGAAAAGATCGCCTTTGTTCAGGATCTGGTCGGCTTCCAGCGCGCCTTCTTTAGGACCTTTTTTCAGAAATACGCCGAGTGCTGCATACTCGCTACGCATTGCGCTGAGTTCAACGGCGGTTTCAATCACCCGTTGGGTGTAACGAAGAAGGCCTTCCTTGTCGTCAGCAGAAATTTCGTCGGCATCCGCATAAAGTCTCAGGTCTTTTTCCAGCCAGTTAAACCGCTCCTGAAGCTGTGCGGCACCCTCGGATAAATCTATTTCCAGATCTTCATGAAGCTGGTTATAGGCTACTGCATCTTGCGAACTGTGATGTTCGCGGTGAATATCAATGGCTTCCGCGAAAAATCTTGCGGAACTACGCATAGTTTCTTGATCTGCAGGATTATCTGCCATGATCACACCCTTATCTTTCTCAACTAGCGCGTTTTTTCTAATGCAAACGCTGCTACAACTATTACCGGTATTCTATTTTTTTATAATTTTTATATTTTTAAAGTTAAACCCATGGTAAATCATGGGAAGAAATATCGCAAGAAATTAATCCTTAACAAATCGTTAAAATGCTTAAAAACAAGGGAATTCTGACGATCGACCTTGGTGCCGTCGTCCATAATTATAAAGTGCTGAAGGCCGAGGCAGCACCCGGCGCGTGTGTGGCCGCTGTCGTCAAGGCGAATGGCTACGGGCTCGGATCGGTTGCAATCAGCAAGATTCTGAGCAAGGCGGGATGCCGGGATTTTTTTGTTTTTTCTTTTGAGGAAGGTGTGGAACTCCGCGCCGCGCTGAAAGAGCCGCGCATTTTTATCCTCAGTGGTTTTTTTGGCAATGGCGAAGCGTACGCTGCACACAATCTCATTCCCGCACTGGGAAGTTTTATCGAGATAGAGAATTATAGGAAATTAGCTGCGAAGCTCGATAAAAAACTGGATGCGTGCCTGAACTTCAACATTCGTATGAACCGCCTCGGCCTTGACACGCTGGAAACGGAAAAACTGATTGCTGATAAAACTCTGCTGGACGGATTAAACATCATCGGCGTGCTCAGCCATTTCGCATCCGCAGATGAAGATAGCCCGCTCAATGACGAGCAGAACGAAATTTTCGAAAAAATCGCGAAGCACTTTCCGAGGGCTGAAAAATCCCTCTCGAATTCTTTCGGCGCATTCCGGAGTAAAAAATATCATCACGACCTTCTGCGTCCGGGCATGGCGCTCTACGGACTCAATCCCACGCCTGGAACAAAAAATCCCATGAAAGGCGTGGTCAGTTTGAATCTTCCCGTCGCGCTGCTGCGGACAATTCATGCCGGCGAGGGCGTAGGCTATGGCGTGACATGGAAAGCTGAAAAGGAAACGGTTCTTGCCACTGTCGCCGCTGGATACGCAGACGGCATTTTCCGCTCTCTCAGTAACAAGGGCGCGCTGTACTGGAAGGGCATACGCTGCCCGATCCGCGGCCGTGTCTCGATGGATTTAACAACCGTAGATATTTCCGCCGTGCCTGAAAATCAAAGGCCCAAACCGGGTGACCTGATGGAGCTGATCGGCGTACATCAAAGCGCGGATGATCTTGCGAATGACGCGGGCACAATCGGTTATGAAGTGCTGACCAACCTTGGCCATCGTTACGAACGCGTTTATGTCGACGAAGACACCATGCGCATTTCCGGCGGCAAATCGGCGTCCGCCAGCGGCGCGTAGGAGTTGAAATAATCAGGCATCAGGCGGAAATCCCACCATTCCTGCGGTAACGGCAGAAGAGGAGTCTTCAGTTTTTTCGCAGCTCCAACCATCGAGTTCGTCAGCGCCGCCCGGTTTTTCCGTGCTTCCTGCGAAAGATTTTTGTACTCGCGGTGCGCCGGATTTTTTTCCGCAGAGGAATCGAGTGCCAGGAAATCGAAATCCGTTCCCATGTCCACAAATTCGCCTTTTTCGTTCTCAAGGCCGATATCCACCGCCATGCCGCGTGGGTGACCGCCCATGCCGGGCCGGGAGAGAAGGTTCTGGCTCAGCCACTCCGGGTTCCCGCGCACGCGGGCAGTACGCAGCATGGCTTCCTGCGCGTCGGTGGTACGGAGGCCGTCGAAAAGTACGAACCGCAGATCGTAATTCTCAAAACAGGCGCTGGCGGCCACCGCCACCACCTCTGCCAATTCCTGATGGAGCCATAGACGGGCGTCAGGGCGGTATATCCGCTCCCCGAACAAAAGATTGTCGTCCTTTGCGTAGGCCAGATGAATACGGAAAGCGTTTTCGGGTGCCAGCCGGTCCATGGAGACAAGGGATTTAGGGTCAATTTTGCGTAGTTTTTCAGTCATTTCAGCTTGTTTCGCTCTGGACGGAAAGCCCCGTTTCCTTTATGTTCGAGCCCAGAATATCATTAAAACGCCAAAGCAGCATCCGATGACCGCAAAGTCTGAAAAAATCGCGATTGACGTCCACCACACCGCGTCATTCCTGACCGATCTTCTGCCTGATACATGCCAGGCGCTGGGGCGTACCATCCTCGCTTTCCTGCAACGCGTCGGCCAGCTTTCGATTTTTGTCGGCAAGTCGGTGATGCATTGTTTCCTCCCGCCGTATTTTCCGAGCCAGATATGGCGCCAGCTTGTCGATATCGGTTATTACTCGCTGCCTGTCGTCGGCATGACGGCTTTGTTCACCGGCATGGTGCTCGCGCTGCAAAGCTATACGGGCTTCACACGTTTCAACGCCGAGAGCGCGATTGCCGCTGTTGTCGTTCTTTCCGTTACGCGCGAACTTGCTCCGGTTCTTGCGGGCCTCATGGTGGCGGGCCGCGTCGGCGCAGCCATCGCCGCTGAAATCGGCACCATGCGCGTGACCGAGCAGATCGACGCCATGAGCACACTCTCCGTCAACCCGTTCAAATACCTGATCGCGCCGCGCGTCATCGCAGGCACATTGATGCTGCCCATTCTGGTTCTGGTCGGCGATATCATCGGCGTTTACGGCGGCTATGTCATCGCCATCTACCGCCTCGATTTCTCGGAAGGCAGCTATCTCTCGCAGACATGGGACATTCTTGAAACCATGGACGTTATATCAGGCCTCGTGAAGGCGGCAGTGTTTGGTTTCATCGTCGCTATTCTCGGCTGCTACAACGGCTTCAACTCCCAGCGCGGTGCGCAAGGCGTGGGCGCAGCCACGACAAATGCGGTCGTGTCAGCTTCCATCGTCATTCTGCTGTTCAATTATCTCCTGACGCAGGTGTTCTTCTCATGAGTACCAATGGGAAACAGCCGAAACTGAAAATTTCCGGCGTTAAAAAGCATTTCGGCAAAAAAATAGTGCTCGACGGCATCGATCTTGAAATAGAACAAGGCAAATCGCTTGTCGTGATCGGTGCCAGCGGCACCGGTAAATCCGTTATGCTGAAATGCGTGCTCGGCCTCCTCAAGCCGGACGAAGGCTCAGTCATGGTTGACGGCGAGGAAATAACGCATGTGCGCGGCAGCGAACGCGATAACGTGATGGAAAAATTCGGCATGCTGTTCCAGGGCGGCGCGTTGTTCGACTCCATGAGAGTCTGGGAAAACGTGGCGTTCGGCCTCATTCACGCCAAGGGCGTCGACCGTCAAAAAGCATGGGAAATCGCGATTGAAAAAATCGTCGCTGTTGGTTTGAAACCCGAAGTCGGCAATTTATATCCCGCCGAACTCTCGGGCGGCATGCAAAAACGTGTCAGCCTCGCGCGCGCGATTGCCAAAAATCCTGAAATCATTTTTTTCGACGAGCCGACAACCGGTCTCGACCCGATCATGGCCGACGTTATCAATGACCTGATTGTCAGTTCGGTGAAAGGCCTCGGCGCAACAGCGCTTTCCATCACGCATGATATGGCATCGGCCCGCAAGATCGCGGACTATGTCGCGATGATCCACCAGGGAAAGATCATCTGGCACGGCTCGGTTAAGGATCTCGATAATTCCGGCAACGAATATGTCGATCAGTTCATACACGGGCGCGCCACGGGACCCATCACGCGGCGTGTGGCCTGATATAAAGTCATGAAATATCTCTGGTACGCTTTTCTTGGATTGTTTTCTCTCGGCTTTCTTGGATTGATCGCTGGGATTTTTGGCTTTGCCTGGGTTGTCAATCATTACGGCCAGGACCTGCCCGATTATTCGCAGCTCAAGGAATACAAGCCGCCGATCATCACGCGCATTTATGCGGGCGACGGCCGCCTGATGGCCGAATTCGCACAGGAACGCCGCGTCTTCGTCCCGATCGAGGAGATTCCCCCGCGCGTGAAAAACGCGTTCATCGCCGCCGAGGACCAGAATTTCTACAAGCATGAAGGGTTCGACATCACCGCCATCGCGCGTGCGGCCTATCTCAATTTCAAGGGCGAAAGCCTGAGCGGTGCGTCGACGATCACACAGCAGGTCGCGAAAAATCTTCTCCTGACCAAAGACCGCACCTATACGCGCAAAATCCGCGAACTCATCATCGCCTACCGTATGGAACAGACGATGAGCAAGGATCAGATTCTTGAAATTTATCTGAACGAAATTTTCCTCGGCGCGCGCGCTTATGGGGTCGCCGCCGCCGCCCAGCAATATTTCAACAAATCGCTGGATGAGCTCACCATCGCCGATGTCGCGTATCTCGCGGCATTGCCCAAGGCGCCGAACAATTACCATCCCGTGCGCAAGCATGAAAAGGCCGTCAACCGCCGCAACTGGGTGATCAATAGAATGCTGGCCGATGGTTTCATCACAAAACCCGAAGCCGAACTTGCGCAGGTTTCACCGCTCGAAACCGTGCCGCGCGATGAATCGCGCATTGTGAACGCGCCGTACTTCGCCGAGGAAGTCCGCCGCGATCTCGGCACGAAATACGGCCAGAATTCCTTGTACCAGGAAGGCATGGTCGTGCGCACGACCATCGATCCGCGCCTGCAGGACATCGCTGTGAAATCATTGCGCGAAGGGCTGATGGAGTACGACAAGCGCCATGGTTATCGCGGCGCGCTGAAGAACGTCACCGTCGGCGTCGACTGGGAAAATGAGGTTGCGAATTTTCCCGTGCCCGACGCGATCCTGCCTGAATGGGATATCGCGCTGGTTCTTGAAAGCGGTGCGAAAGAAGCCGGGCTCGGTTTTTCAGGCGGTGCCAAGGGCACGATCAATCTGGATGGCGTGAAATGGGCACGCGAATGCCTGAATGAATGCTACGCGCAGGGACCTGAAATCACCGCCGTTAATCAGGTTCTTAAAAAGGGCGACATCATCCTTGTCGAGCCTGTGAAGGATAAGAAAAAAGAATATATCCTGCGGCAGGTGCCGCTCATTCAGGGCGCGATCATCGCGCTGGACCCGCATACAGGACGCATTCTCGCCATGCAGGGCGGCTGGACTTACGGCACCAGCGAATATAACCGCGCCACGCAGGCCAAGCGCCAGCCGGGCTCGAGCTTCAAACCGTTCGTTTATCTTGCCGCGCTGGATAAAGGTTTCACACCTGCGACCCTCGTTCTCGACGCGCCATTCGTGATCGAGGACAGACCGGGACATTACTGGAGCCCGCAGAATTACAGCGACGATTTTCTCGGACCGACGACAATCCGCCAGGGCGTGGAAAAATCGCGCAACCTGATGACGGTTCGCCTTGCCGACCATGTCGGCATGGAAACAATCGCCGAATACGCCAAACGCTTCGGTATCATGGATGATATGCTGCCGCGCCTGTCTTATGCGCTGGGCGCGGGCGAAACTACATTGCTCAAAATGACAGGCGCTTATGGCGAGCTTGTAAATGGCGGCAAGAAAATCACGCCGAGCATCGTCGACCGCATTCAGGACCGCCGCGGTAAAACCATTTTTCAATCCGACAACCGACCCTGTGTAGGCTGCGGCCAGTTGATCCGCTGGGACGGGCAGGGCACGCCCGATGTTCCGGATGACCGCGAGCAGATCGCCGATCCGCGCACGGCCTATCAGATGGTCTCCATTCTTGAGGGCGTCGCCACGCGCGGCACGGCGGCGAAACTGAAAGCGCTGGGCCGTCCGCTCGGCGGCAAGACCGGAACGACGAATGAATCGAAGGACACATGGTTCGTCGGCTTCTCGCCCGATATGGTCGTCGGCGTGTTCATGGGGTTTGACGATCCACGTTCACTCGGCAAACGCGAGACAGGTTCATCCGTCGCTTTGCCTGTTTTCAAATCTTTCATGGAAGAGGCGCTGAAAGATACGCCCGCTATGCCGTTCCGCACGCCGCCAGGCATTAAGAATATTCGCATCAACGCCCACACCGGCGCGCGCGCGATGCCCGGTGATACAGATGTCATCTGGGAAGCTTTCGTGCAGGGCAACGAGCCCAGCGATTCATCCGTCATGCTCGATGACAGCGGCGTAACGGTTGCGCCTGCGTCCGGCGAAAGCAGCGGTTCCTTCCCGGGCGGTGAGAGCTTCACCCCGCCGGTCAATTCCAATGAAGAAGCCACCACCGGAACCGGCGGTTTGTATTAAGAATTTAGGCCTTTCCACGGCACCTTAGAATCCATTAGCTTTGAAGCATAAACAGGGAGATTTCAATGAACCGGTTCTTCGCTCTTATTTCTTTTATCCTGATAATGTTTCCGGCTTGTGCTTTCGCGCAAGCGTTTGAGTTTCAATTAACTTCCAAGGTTTCTGAACATCATAAAGACAAAGTGGGTGAGGGAGCTAAAACGGAAATTAAAACCAAGGAAGAATCATCGATAATCATTTTTGAGCCTGAGAAAATATCTGTACGCACTGGTAATAATGAAAAGATTTATGATTTTGACAAAAAAACTTTAACCTTCATAGCTCATGACAAAAAGCAGTTCACCGAAACTTCCCTGTATGCCATTCCCGCTTTCAAGGATTTTGAAAAAAGGAACAGAGAGATGCTATTGGGGGCAATGCAAAACGCTGGCATCACAGCTGTACAATCAACCCCTTTCGAATTGGAAGCAATATTCGGGGATAATTCAAAAACCGAGGCCGGCCAGAAAATTCAGACAATAGAACATACCGGCGGATATAAATTTTTATACGACGGGGAAGATGTCACCGCCTATGCTGTGTCGGATCAAGCTATTCGGGATGAGCTTAAAGACAGTTATAAAAAATACTTGATCTATGAGCACACGATTCATCCGGCAATTCTGGAGAACATGGCTGGAAGAAATATATTTAATTCTCTGTCATATCGGAACAAACAGGAAGTTCCTTTCTTGACGGAAAAGAATTTTACTGTGTCCGCTTTTAATAATGCGCCTTCAAGCACTATAGCCGTGCCTCAGGACTATCAGAAAAATTACGGATTTGATGAAAGGCTGGACAAAGTTATAAAAATGTCTCTGACAGAAAAAGAAAAAACCGTTGATGATTATGCTGCTGAAATGAATAAACTGCTTGAAGACAAGCAATATCTGGAGGCATCTTTAGTTTTTCACGAATACGCAACTCATACCGGTGGAAAAGATATTGATAAAATTAAAGCTATAATCCAAAGAATTTTTTCTGAGGCACCTGCTGAAGAGGGGGTGCAACAATTGGCGGCCGCAATTTCTCAGCCACCTTCGTCGAAAGAGCACCTTCAAAAGGCGATTGAAATAATAGAGGCTGTTCGCAGCAAGAATACTCCTCACAGCTATGTTTTGAATATATATCTTGCAAATTATGTCGATGTGCTGGGGCAAACTGCTAAGGCTCAGGATCTTATTCTTGAGGCGCTTGAAAAAAATCCGTTTATAGCGGGAGCCTATAAAGATCTTGGCGATAAATATTTCAAGAGCTTCCATATGCAGGACGCATGGACAAGCTGGAATCAAATGCGCAGCATCAATACTGGATATCCTCTGGCTACCCCTGTAAATGAACTCGAAATGCAGATTTTGGAAAAGCACCCTGTTTACTTTTAAAGCAGGCGTATTGAAGATTGGAGCGAGTGAAGGGATTAGGCTCCGCGCAATCGCCGCTTCTCAAAAAAGCTCTGTTTGCTTGGGTTTCAGCGTTTCCTGATTGCACATAAAGCACAACCAACCTCCCAAAGTGTAACACTCGGTGTAACAAAACGGAATCCTTTTGTAGGAAAATCGAAGCCGATATTCCGGTAAGGATTACAGGGTAAAAATAACTTCACAGGGTGGGGGAGGAAAAAACAGGGGGTGTTCTAGTAAGTTATTTAGAGGCGTAAGAAATGTTCAATGTATTTTTATAATTTGAGATACATCAGCAATACATTTCTAATAGATGCCCGCTACATTCAAAATCTATTCAGCGGAACGTCTGTAAATCTTCGTCATAGTTGGTAATGAGCGCACAGGATAAAAATGTACTTCAAAGAAGATGTATTTTTTGTTCTAAGAATGAACCAACATTACTAAATCATTCCTAAGTGTTTCTTGAGAAGCTTTAAGCCTTCCTGCATGTGTTCTTGATTACCGTCTCGCAGGCCAGCGAGGAAAAGATTCAAGCCGCCTTTCCGGTCTAGACGCACCTCAATGTACTGGATCGAAGCTTTGAGATGGATTGGCCGAACGTCTACTTCCACAACGTCCTCTACAGCCTTGGACAGAATACGCATGTGTTCGTTGAAAATATCCCAGTCCGTAATGCCTTTTTCCTGAGCGCTCCACATTCTTAACTCGTAGCCCGAGTCTGTGAAACAAATCAAGAACATTTATGCCATAAGGTAGGTTATTGAATATACAAGATAAATCAGAGGACTGGATCTAGAACATAATTATATAGGAATAAATGCCTTGACTTTTGCTGCTATTTATGTTACTATGTCAATATAGAATGATACTTCGTAGTATCATGAGAACTGGTCGTAAAATAGCGGCTTCCAGCGCATACAGTAAAGAAATCAGGAAATATTGAATGAACTATAACTCTGATGCAGCGGAATCCGTTGTGTCTGTGGGGTCTCTTCTTACCGATAATCAAGTAGCCAGCCTGCTTAATCTCTCCGTAGCTTGGATGAGAAAGCAGCGGCATTTGAGAAAGGTGGGAAAGCCTCACGTATTTACTGTTGATGCTGTTTTTATCGGGGATGTTCCCCGGTACAGGTCTTCAGAAATCAAAGAATGGTTAGACAGCCTGTAAGGCTCACTGATCAAATCTCAATTAAAAAACCCGATCAATCCTGATTGGAAAATAAAAGGACACCCTTTTAAAAAGGGGTGAAACAACACTATGTCTGATTTAAAAGACAATAATAAAACAGAGTTATGGCCTGAAACTGTTGACGGCACTATGCTCTTTAATTGGTCAACCCCCATTCAGGAGT
>DLHX01000008.1:0-54482 GCA_002483465.1 Micavibrio sp. UBA7657
GTGAGACCGGCATCGCCGACCGGACCGCCGATAACGAAGCGGCCTGTCGGGTTGACGTAGAATTCGTCTTCTTTCGGCATCCAGCCATCAGGCAGGATATTGCGAACGTAAGGACGAACGATTTCTTTGACATCCGACTGGCTGAGGCCGTCTTTATGCTGCGTCGAAACGACGACAGCCGCCGCGCCGACAGGGCGGTCGTTTTTATATTGAAGCGTAACCTGCGATTTCGCATCAGGCTCAAGTTCGGGCAGGGCACCGGAATGACGGGCCTCGGCCAGTGAGCGCAGGATCGCGTGCGAATAATAAATCGGCGCAGGCATGAAAGCCGGCGTTTCGTCGCAGGCATAACCGAACATGATGCCCTGGTCGCCCGCGCCTTCATCTTTGTTTCCGGCAGCATCAACGCCCTGCGCAATGTCAGCGGATTGCTTATGCAGACGAACATCGATTTTAACCGTCTTCCAGTTAAAACCTTCCTGTTCGTAACCGATTGTACGGATCGCTTCGCGGGCCGCCGTTTCGATCATTGCAGAGGTAATTTCTTTGGAGCTGCGCGCTTCACCGCCGACCAGAACGAAATCGGTCGTCGCGAAAGTTTCGCAGCCGACGCGCGCGACAGGATCATGCGCAAGAAACAGGTCGAGAACTGAATCGGAAATGCGGTCGCAGACTTTGTCCGGGTGTCCTTCAGACACAGACTCGGATGTGAAAATAAAATCTTTGAGGTCAGCTGACGGCAAAGGAATGGGCTTCTTGGAATCGTTGGCTTTATTCATAAGGTTCTTCCGCTCTCTAGGGTGGTTTTCGTAAAACAACCCGTGCAGGTTAATGTTTCAGAGAGCAGGATTCAAGAGATTATTCTATTCGGATTCGGCTTCGCCGCCCATGCGGTTTGCCATCGATTTGACGAATTTGAGGATGTCCTTACGGATTTCAGGATTATCGATGGTGTAAAAGGCGCGAACGAGATCAAGGGTTTCCTTGTTCTGCATAAGGTCGCCCGCCGCGAACTCTTCCTGGTCGTTATCAGCTAAACCATATGTCGCCGAAGAATAAGCCTTGGCTGCATTGCCGAGTTGGTCATAAAAATATGTGACCGGAACTTCAAGGATTTTGCTGAACTGATACAGGCGTCCGGCGCTGATACGGTTCATGCCGCGCTCGTATTTCTGGATTTGCTGGAAGGTCAGGCCGATCGATTCAGCCAGTTTCTCCTGGCTGAGGCCCAGGAGGGAACGGCGTACACGCAGACGTTGCCCGACGTGAACGTCGACCGGATCCGGTGTGCCTTTGGTTTTTCTCGCGTGTGAAGCCATTAATTTTGTTCTTCCTGATTTTTTAGTAAATTCTAATACACCTTTATAGACATATAGTGCGCCTACGACAGTGTGCAACTAACCTCAGGTGTTTTTACCATCTGTTTATTCAACCATACTCATTATTTCGGGTGTTTAGCCGGACGCAAGGTTCTTGCGCCGGATGAGGTATCCGAAAGCGGTAAAAAGCAGCACCATCCCTGTAAAAATAACGTTCTTAATTAAATTATTGTTCCTAAAAATCATATTTTTATTGGGGAGCGCAAGTGTTTTTTCATATTGTTCGAAAAGTGGGGATAGACCGTGAACCTGACCTAAAGGATCAATTAAACCGCTTAAACCGGTGTTTGCAGCCCGAATCACGGGTATTCCTTCCTCCACTGCGCGGAAGATAGCTTGGGTGAAATGCTGGTGCGGGCCGGCGCTGATGCCGTACCACGCATCGTTGGTGACATTGATGATAAAGTCCGGCGTGTCAGGCCCCACGACCTTGCCTGAGAATATAATCTCATAACAGATCACCGGGCTGTATTTCAGGCCGAACGCTTCGAACGTTTTAACGCCCGAACCGAGAATGAACCCTGTGAACTCGACGACCGGCTTCAAGGGTATCCATTTCTGAAACGGAATATATTCGCCGAACGGAACGAGGTGATATTTATCGTAAACGTTCGAGATTTTGCCTTCCGCGTCGAACATGACCAGCGAATTGAAATAGGATTTTGTTTCCCGTTCATGACGAAGCATGCCGGTCATGAGCACTGCTCCGCCCGGATAGGCCTGAAGCGTGTCAGTTATATATTGAACCGCCTGCGGATCCTCGGCCAGCCAGAAACCCATCGCGGTTTCCGGCCAGACGATAATGGTTTTGTTTTTCGATCCTTCTGCAGGCTGTGAAAGTTGAATCGATTTCAGGAAATGCTGGCCTGTTTTCGAGCGGTCCCATTTTTCGGACTGCTCGATGTCAGGCTGGACGATGCGGATGTCGACATTCGGAACATTTGTGATTTGTGCCGTCTGCAGGCGGACGATGCCGAAGATCATGCATAAAGCAAAGCTACCGAGTGCCGCCACAATGAATACCGTTTTTTCTTTTTTCTGTAGCGTCCTCAGAAACAAAAATCCCGGCAATGAGAACCAGAAAATCGTCAGCCATGTCAGGAAATAAATATTGCCGACGGCGACGGTCTGGATCATTGGTGGTGTTCCGGCCCATGTATAGCCGAACAGGTTCCACGGATAACCGGTTAATACAAATCCGCGGCCCCACTCGACCAAGGCTATAAAGGCTGTGAACGCCAGAAACCCTGCACCGGTTTTGAGATCGGCAAAACGTTTCGCCGCCCATGCGCCAGTCGCGATAAAAAACGCGAGCAGGGAGGGCAGGCCCGCGACCGCCAGCGGCCATATCCACGAAAACGGGTTTCCGTCGACCAATAACGCATTCTTGACCCAGAACAGCCCGGTGAAAAAATAACCGAAGGCAAACAGCCAGCCGTAAATGAATGCGCCGCGCGGCAAGCGCGTGCGGTCTATCAAAAGATAAAAAGCGGAAAGGCAGAGAATAAGAACCGGCCACGCATTATAGGGTGCCATACCGAGCGCACCCAGAGCGCCGAGCGCAAAGCACGCCAGGGCACGCTGCGGTCGGTTGGCTTTTTCAATCAGCACATGAAGTTTCATTTTTATTCCGGCGCGGGCAGGGAAGGGATATTGCTGATGCGGAGCAGGTTAATACGCCGCGGCCCGGCATCGATCACTTCAAATAACATCCCGGTGTGATGCGTAATGATTTCCCCGCGTGCGGGGATGCGCCCCGCCAGGAAGAATACGAGACCGCTCAGTGTATCGCTGACATTTCTTTCCTCATCCGTCAGAACCTGCCCGAAGCGGTTGTCGAATTCCTCAACCGGCATGCGCGCATCGGCAAGCACCGAGCCGTCATCGTGAACTACAAGCTGCGGGATTTCATCCACGGCATGCTCATCATCAATCTCGCCGACAATGGCTTCAATCACGTTGCCGATAGTCACCAATCCGTCGATACCGCCATATTCATCGACGACCAGCGCCATATGGCGGCTGCTCTGGCGCATTTTCAGGAGCAGGTTGAGAATGGTCATGGCAGGCGAGACGATAGGAATATCGGTAATCAGTTTCTTGATAGTCGGCTGCTCACCACGCGCAACGGCGCTGAGCACGTCCTTGGCGTGAATGGTGCCGAGCACATCATCCAGCGTGTCGCGGTAAACGGGAATGCGGCTGTACTGCTTCTCGGCAACCAGCGCCAGCAATTCCTTCGGTGATGTATCGACTTCGATGGCGACGATGTTGGCGCGCGGCACCATGACGTTAATCACCTTAAGCTCGCGCAGCTTTAAAATATTAGAGAGCAGGATGCGCTCATGGCTGGTGATGAAATCATAGGCCGGATTTACACCGTTATTGCTGGCGGGCGCATTAGCGTTTTCCGCCGCAGCGGGCTTCGCAAGACTCTTGATCCATTTAAGGAGAGTGTTTTGTCTGGGGGGCGTCAGGTCCGGCAGTGTTCCGGGCGGGTTACTTTGGGGGTCAGGCATAGGGACATAATATAAAGCCGGGGGGCGATTTCACAATATGTTAGTAAGGGTTTTTTATGCCAAGGCTTTCCAGAACGCGGATTTCCAGCGATTCCATCTCCTCGGCCTCGGCATCGTTTTCATGGTCGTAAGCCAGCAAATGCAAAATTCCGTGCACCAGGAGATGCGTAACGTGATTTTCGAAACTCTTTTTTTGTGAAATGGCTTCTTTTTTGACGGTTTCATAGGCCAGCACAACATCACCCAGATTGGTCACTTTATCGTCGCTGCCGGGATCCTGTGGGAAGGACAGGACGTTGGTCGGTTTGTCTTTGCCCCGGTAAGTCCTGTTGAGACTTTGAATAAACGCGTTATCGGCAAGAACGATGCTGATCTCGGTCGTGCGTCCTGAAAAGTCGTGAAAGACAAGATTTTCATTTAAAGCTTCGATCACGTTTTCGGTGATATCCGAAATATCCGGCCATTCGGCGCAAAGGACATTGACGTCCGGCTGGATATCCGGCAGCGCGCCTTGTGATTTATTTTTGCCGGTCATTTTTTCTTGTCGTAGGCGTTGACGATCTTGCCGACAAGCGGGTGGCGAATGACGTCTTCCTTGGTGAAGTGAACGAATTTGATCTCATCGACACCCTCGAGAATTTCAACCGCGTCGCGCAGGCCCGATTTGATGCCGACGGGCAGGTCGGTCTGGGTCAGGTCGCCCGTGATCACCATACGCGAGGATTCGCCCATGCGTGTCAGGAACATTTTCATCTGTGTCGCGGTGGTGTTCTGAGCCTCATCAAGAATAACAAAGGCATTGCTGAGCGTGCGTCCGCGCATGAAGGCCAGCGGTGCAACTTCGATCTCACCGGTTTCCATTTTCTTGACCAGCATGTCCATCGGCATCATATCCTGAAGCGCGTCATATATAGGGCGGAGGTAAGGATCGACTTTTTCTTTCATGTCGCCGGGCAGGAAGCCGAGGCGTTCTCCCGCTTCAACAGCCGGGCGGCAGAAAATCAAACGCTCGACCTCGCCGCTCAGGAACATGTTCACGGCACTTGAAACCGCGAGATAGGTTTTACCCGTACCGGCAGGACCAAGCCCAAAGACCATCGCGTTTTCCTGGATGGTCTTGATGTATACCGCCTGGTTCGGCGAGCGCGGGCCGATTGTTTTTTTCTTTGTGTGAATGGCGAGCTTGTCGTCGTTCATTTCATATTTGCCGTTTTTGCCATTGGTCTTTTTGCTATCCAGGAAACGCAGGGCGGCGTCGATCTCCGCCGTGCCGACATCCTGATTTTTATTCAGCATCTCCCACAGCGAGTTTAAAACTTTGCCGGCTTTTTCGACAGAAGTTTTGTCACCGGACAAGGTTAATTGATTGCCGCGATCTGAAATTGAAATGCCGAGCTTTTTTTCAAGGTGGGCGATATGCGCGTTGCGCTCGCCAAAAAGGAGGGGAACCAGGTCGTTATTCCTGAACTCTAAAACTTGGTTTTCAGCCAAATAGGCATCCTTTCAAGGTTAATCCCATTATACAGCAATAAGGATTAAAATGTAAGAAAAGCCTGAACAATCAAGCCCTAAGCACGGTTTCATGCTGTTTTATTGAGCCCGTCAGGGACTGGTCGAAACCCTCCTGTATGTGGACCTCGACGATTTGCCCCATCAGGCGTTCATTGGCAGTAACGAAAACCGACTGGTTATAAGGCGAGCGACCCTGAATCTGGCCGACGCGTTTCCCCTTGCGGTCGAGAAGCACAGGCAGGGTCAAACCCACGCACTTCTTATTATAGGCAATCTGCTGTTCGAGGATGAGAGCCTGTAGTTTTTGCAGGCGTTCATTCGCAATCTTGCTGTGAACAAGGTTCTTCATATTGGCAGCGGGCGTGCCAGGGCGTGCGCTGTAAGTAAAAGAGTAACAGGATGCAAAACCGACATCGCGCACCAGCTGCATGGTTGCTTCGTGGTCTTCTTCGGTTTCTCCGGGAAAGCCGATGATGAAGTCAGACGAAAAAGCGATATCCGGTCGTGCGGCGCGGAGACAGTCGATAATCCGGCGGTAATCGTCCGACGTGTGCTTGCGGTTCATGGCCTCTAAAATTTTATCCGAGCCGGACTGAACGGGTAGGTGCAGGAACGGCATAAGCTTGTCAACGCTGCCATGAGTCTCGATCAATTCATCATCCATGTCGCGGGGGTGCGATGTGGTGTAGCGAATGCGCTCCAGCCCGTCCATTTCTGCCATGGTTTTAATTAATCGGCCCAGGCCCCAGACCTTTCCATCTGGCCCCTCGCCATGGAAGGCGTTGACGTTCTGACCCAGCAGCGTGATTTCCTTCGATCCGCCTTCAACCAGTCTCTTAGCTTCAGACAATATCTTGCTTACATCACGGGAATATTCCGAGCCGCGGGTATAAGGCACCACGCAGAAGGTGCAGAACTTGTCGCACCCTTCCTGGATCGAAAGAAACGCGGATGGACCGGTGCTCTGGTGCTCCTCGGGCAGATAATCGAATTTAGATTCAGCCGGGAAGTCCGTGTTTATAATTCTGTTTTTGCCGTATGCGCCTGTGGCCTTTGCAACCATTTCAGGCAGTTCATGATACGTTTGTGGACCGAAAACCATATCGACATAAGGCGCACGCTCGGCGATGAAGGCACCTTCCGCCTGAGCAACACAGCCCGCCACGGCCATGATCATCCGTCCGCCATCTTCTTTTTTCTTCTCTTGATGCTCACGCAAGCGGCCAAGCTCGGAAAAAACTTTATCGGTAGCTTTTTCACGAATGTGGCAGGTATTTAGGATGACCATATCTGCGCCTTCCGGCGTATCGACGGCCTTATAGCCCAGCGGGGCCAGAACATCGGCCATCCGGTTGCTGTCATAGACATTCATCTGGCAGCCCCAGGTCTTGATAAACAGCTTCTTTTGCGCGGGTTCGGTCATGCGATTTCCGTAGCAGGAATAAGGTCAAAAAACAAACATATTGCAGGAAAATGGCCATTATAATATGACATGGGCCTTCGGATTCTGAGGAGCGGTGTATGAAAAGAGTGTTTCTGTTTGTTCTGACGGGCGTTGTAATGCTGCCCTCATTAGCTTTTGCCGAGCTTGAGCTCACCGTTAACCCCGATAAACAACCGGGCAGGAAATGCTATACCGCCGCCGAAGCCGAGGCCGAGCAGGGCATCCGCATCCACAGCGAACTGATGGTCATCGGCCTCAACTGCAATCACATGGGCAAGCGCCACGGCCAGCCGCTTTATTCCATGTACCGTGAATTCACTGCCAAGTACGGCGACCTCTTCGCCCAGTATGAAACCATCCTGATCGATTATTTCAAAATTAACGGCGACCCGAAACCCATTGCCACTTTGAATACACTGCGCACCAGCTTCGCTAATAAAATTTCAAATGACGCCGCCAAGGCAAGGCCCGACATTTTCTGCTCTCAATATGCGCCCCGCGTTTTAAAGGCGGCGGAAATGAGCAAGGAAAATGTGCGTAAATGGGCGGCGACGATCTACCCGTCGCACCCGGTTTCGCATCCGGTTTGCAAGTCCGAGAAATAAAAAATCCTTATCCACAGAAGCCAAGTTTTTTCACCGTAACTCCCGGGGAATATTCACGTTTGTTAATGTGAATAACTTTTCCGCTTTTTCTTGAATGCGCGCATGTGCCGTGGCCTATTCAGGATGTCTCAAAATAATGCGTTCCAACCCACGCCTGTGCCGCTTCACAGGAACAAGGAGCTTTAATCTATGTCTGAACTTTCCGCCCTCAAAAAAATCCCCGAAATCCAGTCAGGCGACACGCAAATCGATCTGAAAACGGATCTGCGAGCGGAACGTACAAAAGATCTGCGGAAAAAAGCGTCCAGCATCGGCGGTTTGAAAATCACGTCGGTTTCAGCGGCTCCCGCACAGCCTCAACCTCAGTCTCAGCCACAGGCGGCAAAGCCCAAGGCCGAGGAAAAAGAAACGTTCGATCTCGATGAAGAATCGGTCCTCGTTCTCAGTCCCGCGGCGCGCGTGCCGATGGCGCGTATCGGCGTCATCATCAAAGCCGTCTATATCGCGGCTGGCGTGTTGACGGCGGCATGGGTCGTTTATTCCCTTGGTTTTATCGCGGTCAGCGGTGCCGCCAACCCGAACGAACTCGGCGGCATGTTAGCCGGCATGCTGGCCCCCCCGGCGATGCTGTGGCTGCTGCTGTCCGTTCTGCACCGCCGCTCCGACGTTCATCAATATTCGCAGGCGCTGCGCACGGAACTGCAATCGCTCCTGTTCCCCTCTGCGGAAACAGGCCAGCTTATCAATAAAGACATCGAGCGCCTCTGCGCGCAGGCTGCTGAAATTTCTTCGGCATCGAAAACAGTTCTGAAATCGCTCCAGCGCGCCCGTCAGGGTCTGCGCGTCGAGATGCGTGATTTCTCCGGTGTCTCTAAAAAAGCCGAATTCCACATCGACCGTCTTGCGGAATCCCTGCAGGAAAAAGCTTCGAAACTGAAAACGCTCACCGATGAAATTGAACAGCGGACAGCAAGCATCGATGCAAAAGCGCGGGCGGGAGCCGAGGCATGGGATCAGGCAACGCTTAAAATTCTTGAGCGTGCAGGCGAAATGGAATCCTCACTCGGCAAGGGCGCGGATAAAATTCTGGGTGCCGCTGATAAAGCGGGCGAGCGCACGAGCGATATCGAATCCAGCCTCAACAAGAGCTACGAAGGCCTCAATGAAATCGTCGACCGCGTGGCCGAGCGCCTCAAAGGCCTTGGTTCGCAGTTCAAAGACCACACTGAAAATCTGGCGAGCGTCGTCGGCAATGTCGGCTCCGAAACCGAGCGTCTTGCCGTTATGATGACCTCGGGCGTTGAAAACCTCGAAGCCGTTACCGACCGCACGATTGACGCCATGAACCGCTCGACCGAAACCATCGGTCAGCAAAAAGAAGCGCTCGATCTGGGCGCGCAATCCATCGCCGAGCAGGCCGAGAAAATCGTCGGCTCCATCGATGTCAGCATTAAAAAACTGGATGACGCTGTCGAAGGCGTGGTCCAGAAAACCGGCGACCTCTCGGTTCGCCTCGATGAAAAAACCGTCGCTCTCCACGATGTTATCAAAGGCATCACAAAAGAAGCCGATGGTATCGAGCAGGCCGGTGAGCATGCGGCCAATAAACTCGGCGAAGCGCTGTCCGTTGCCGTTTCAGGCGCGGAATCCATCAACTCAGCTGTTCGCCGTGCCATGGAAAATGTGGAAAAAACCAGCACGAATGCAAAAGAACAAGCCGAAAGCCTCATGGAGCAGACACACGAAAAAGTCGTCGAGCTCAACAAGGCCGGTGAAAACAATCTCGAGAGCATCAAGAGCATGGTCGAGCTGCTGGAGAAAAGCCGCGGCAGCATCGCCGAGGTTACGGAATCAACGCAGCTTAACGTCACGAAACTCGCCGCAACAATCGAAGACCAGAGCGAGAAACTCAACCTCTCGGCCGTCAGCCTGTCCGAGCGCGTCGAAAAAGTACGCGAAACGCTTGAAGGGCCCGTTAAGGAACTTCAGGCCGCCGTGCGCAACGCCGACGAACGTCACGAAGCAATTGAAACTATCCTCACGCGCCGCGTCGCCGAACTGAACGAGGCAAGTGAAAAAGCCTCGGCCAGCGCCGAGAATATCCGCACCATCCTGCGTGTCCAGGCGCAGGAAATCTCGACCCTGTCGGGTCAGGTCGCGGGCCATGCACGCACGATCAATGAGCAGATGACTCTACAAAAAGACGCATTGTCCGGCCAGGTTTCGGATTGCATGCAGAGCGTCGAGAAAATTGCCGAGTCCCTCGGCGTCCAGGCGAAAAACCTGCATGACGTTTCCGGCATTGCGAAAGACGACGTTTCCACGTTGCGCGATGAAATTTCGACGCGTTGCCAGGAAATTTCCGAATTCACGACCAAAGCCTTCACCCAGCTCGTCGAGATCGATGAATCGCTCAACGATAAAATCCTGCTGCTCCGCCAGCAGGCCGATACAGCGGCGGATTCTATTCTCAAGGTCCGCGAGAGCCTCGTCGAAACGGCGCAGGATATGGAACCTGTCTGTGAAAAAGCCCTGCAGGGCGCGGAATCGGTCAATGCGCGCTTCGAAGCGCTGAAAGCCGGGTTCGACGTCACCGCCACCAGCAATCTTTCGAAGCTCCAGCAAATCGGCAATGTCTTCGACGAACGCCTGCATGCGCTCAAATCGGGCTCCGACGATGCCTCGCGTCTTCTGCGCACATCCAGCGAAGATCTGCGCGAGCGCGTGGCCGACATCGAAAGCGCCTCGAACTCCGCCAGCGATAAAATGCGTGAAATCGCGCAGTCTATCGAAGGCCAGTCTTCGGACATCCACCTCCTTACCGACCAAGCATTGCTCAAGGTCGAGGCCATTCAAAAAGCCATCAACGAGCAGTTCCAGGAGTTCTCGGCGTCGGTTGGCCAGGCCGTAGCGCAGCTCAAGGATGCGGGCGATGAATTCGTTACCAACTCTCGCGCCGTCCACGACGAGGCCGAAAAAGCCCGTGAAAGCTTCGAGTTGGCCGGCGAGCAGGTGCGCGAGGAAACGCGTTCCCTGTCTGAACAAGCCGAAGATGTCACAACCCGCACCGAGACCATGGCAACCCGCGTCCGCAGGGAAGCAGAAGGATTGCTGGAAAGCGCGACCGAAAGCCTCTCCGAACTCCGGAAGGCGGGCGATACGTTTGCAATCCGCGCGCACGAAGTCGGCGAGCAGATGAAAGCCTCGCAACAGACCACCGAAAGCTACAGCCGCGACCTGAAATCACAGGCCGCCGCCGTTGCCGATCTCACCTCGCAATCCGCGCAGGAACTCGGCCAGGTGGTTTCGGTTCTGACCTCCAAGATGGACGATGTCGGCAAATCGGCTGGCAATGTCATCAAGCAGGTCGAGAAAGCCGGTGACCGCCTCTCGACGGAATCCGAACGTCTCGTGCATGTTTCGAGCGCCGCTCTCGAAGCCGCGAAAGATGCTGCCGTTACCTTCGGTCGCCAGTCGGAATCGCTGTTCAAGGCATCGCAGGATGCCGCGCAGTTCGTCCGCGAGATCGAGGGCGCAGGCTCAAAATCCCAGCGCGATGCCTTCCTCACATCGTCGAAATTCATCATCGAAAGCCTGTACTCGCTCTCGGTCGATGTTTCGCGCCTTATGGACGGCGACATTTCCGAAAAAAACTGGAAAGCGTTCCAGAAGGGCGACGTTGCCGCCTTCACGCGCCGCTTGGTTGCCCTCGGCGACGAATGGCCGGTCGACAAGGCTCGCGAGAAATTCGGCAAGGATTCCGAATTCCGCACCTTCGTCCAGCGCTATCTCCGCCAGTTCGAGGAAATGTACGATCAGGCCGTGGATACCGACCATGGGGCGCTCCTCAGCACCACCATCGGCTCCAGCGAAGTGGCAAGGCTGTACCAGTTCCTTTGCCAGGTCGCAGGCCGCGATTCCCGCCTTGGCCGCGAGAACCTGAAGGCTGCATAAGCATTTCCTGAAAAACGGTTGATTCCGGGGACCAAAGCCATAATAATGGCTTTGGTTTCAAGTGCTTCCCACAGGGTATCAAGTCAGGACTTCATGAGCGCCATTGTTAAAACAAAGTTTTGTCAGGGCATTTCCGACATTTCAGACAGCTATATGGGTTTTATCATCGACCAGTGGGGCGTGCTCCATGACGGCGAACGGCCTTATCCCGGCGTTCTGGATTGCCTGAAGGAACTCAAGAACCGTAACAAGCACATCATCATTCTGTCCAATTCCGGCAAGCGTTCCGAGCAGAACAAGGAACGCCTGAAGAAAATCGGCATCGGCCCGGGACTTTATGACGAACTCATCACCTCGGGCGAACTGGCCTGGCAGGGCATGAAGAATCAGGACGACGGATTCTTTAAAGGTCTCGGCAAAAAGGTTTACATCATCAGCCGTGGCGGCGACCGCTCCATCGTCGACGATCTCGACCTCGAAGTTGTCGAGGACATCAAAAAGGCAACCTTCCTCGTCATCAGCGGCGCCGACTCGCCGGAAATGACTCTTGAAGATTATGAACCCGTTTTAAAAGAAGCCGCCCGCAAGCAGATCAAGGCGCTGTGCGCCAACCCCGACAGTCTTGGCGTCATGGGCAACCAGAACATCATGGGCCCGGGAACCCTTGCGCGGCGTTACCAGGATTTCGGCGGCGTCGTGCATTACATGGGCAAGCCGCACCAGCCGATCTTCCAGCATTGCATCCGCCAGCTGCAAGCGAAAGAAATTTATCCCGGCCAGACAATTGTTATAGGCGACACGATGGCGCACGACATTCTCGGCGGTAATCTCGTGAATATCGACACATGCCTTGTGAAATGCGGCCTGCACGCGCCGACTTTTGTGAATGCCGCGACGCCGGGACAGGTGAACCGCGCGCTCACGCTGCTTGTGAATCAGTACAACAGTGTTCGCCCGAAATACCTTGTCGAAACCCTGAAATGGGGACGTGCCCTTCCGGACCGCAAGCACAAGAAACGCGCGGTTAAGAAGTAATCATTAATTCAGGTTTATTTTTTGTCGCCGTTCCCGTTGCCATTATTGCCGCGCGGCAGGAACAGGCGCATTGCATCGCGGATCGTCGGCATATTGCGCTCGCACGATTCTTCACCCAGCGCGATCAATTCTTTCGCACGCTCGAACTCCAGCAACCCGATATGACCGATCAATGGCTTGATGTGAATATCCGGCGGGTCGGCAGCGAGACGTGAGCGCGTCATGCGATCCTGCATGATGCCAAGCGATGAAATCATGACGCCGAATAAACTCGGGCTGTTCTGCTCGCGGCGGAACAGGCGGCGCGTTAGGCCAGTGCTGACTTTCTGTTGTTCTTCCGGCGGCACGTCCTTGTCATTGAACATGTCGAATCCTGCAACCGTCTGATAAGGCTGGCTGGGTTTTCCTGCTTTACCGATGATATCCGCGTGTAAGTCGACACCGATCGTCATGCGCGCACCGAGCGCCTGGCACGCCGCGACAGGAACCGGATTCACAAGCGCACCATCAACAAGCAAGCGCCCGTTTCTTTCAACCGGCGGGAAAACGCCGGGCAGGGCGAACGATGCTGTCATCGCCTTCATAAGTTCCCCGCGCCGAATCCAGACTTCGTGACCGGTTTTAAGGTCAGCCGCCACCGTTACGAACGGAATGGGCAGGTCTTCCATCATCGTGTCCTGGAAATGCTCCCTCAGAAGATTATTCAGACGGGAGCCGCCGATCATGCCGGCGCTGCGCACGCGGATGTCGAGGTAAGAAAGAATTTTGAGACGGTTAAGGGAAAGGGCCCAGTCTTCGATAACCTGCAGCTTGCCGACGAGATAGGCCGCGCCGACAACTGATCCGATAGACGTTCCCGCGAGAATGGCCGGTTTAATTCCGTGCCGGTCCAGGCATTTTAACACCCCGATATGGGCGAAACCGCGGGCCATGCCGCCGCCCAAAGCCAGACCAATACCTGGATTCGGAGCTGTTCCCAGATCCAGAATCCCTTTTTCACCACCACCGTTGCTCAATTGATTATCCTATTGAAACTTGCAGATTTCCCTATACTCAGTATAACACAGGAGCCATGCCCAGAGATATGACTATAGCTGCTGCAGCGCCAAAGAATTCCAGTCTTAACCTTATGAAAAGGTTAATAAAAACTTACATGAGCCCTTATGCGGGTTCATGGGCCTTTGGCATGGTTTTTATGCTGATCGAGGCCCTGATGACGGCGGCCTTGGCCCAGTTGATGCAGCCCCTGATGGACAGGGTGCTGGGCGGCAAGGAAACCAATCTTATCGTGCCTTTTGGCTTCACTATCCTGGCTGTTTTCACGATCCGGGGGCTCTCCAGCTATATGCACAGCATCATCATGAACAAGGTCGGCCAGCGTATCGTCGGCGACATCCAGAAAGACCTGTTTTCGCATTTCATGAGCCTCGACCTCGCATTCTTTCATGCCAACCCGAGCGGCCAGCTGATTTCCCGCGTCGTAAACGACGTCAGCATCATGCGCATGGCGGTATCCGAAACGACCGCCGCGTTCGGTAAAAGCCTGCTGACGCTGTTCTTCCTTATTATTGTGATGATCGTGCAGGACTGGAAATTAGCAATTTGCGCGCTCGTGATTTTTCCTTTTGCCACTTTGTTCGTCGCCAATATCGGCCGCAAGATCCGCAAGGTTTCAAAAAGTATCCAGGGCGAAACCGCCATTCTTTCCGACCGGCTTTCGCAAATTTTTCAGGGCATCCGGCAGGTCAAAGCTTACGGCGCTGAAACATATGAAGGTGCGAAAGCAGGGGGCGCAATCGACAAGGTGCGTAACCTGATGGTCAAATCCATCCGCATCGGCAACCTCGCGACACCCGTGAATGAAATCCTGATCGGCTCGGTCATCTGCAGCCTTGTTATTTATGGCGGCTACCGCATCGCCGACGGGACCATGAGCCTCGGTCAACTCGTCGCATTCCTGACAGCATTTACTTTAGCGTATGAGCCGATGAAAAAACTCGCGCGCCTGAATAACTCGATCCAGATGGGCATCGGCGCCGCCGACCGCGTCTTTGAAATGATGGACATGAAGCCGACGATTTTAGAAAATCCGGACGCACCCGATCTCGACGCTGCGAATGCGGAAATTAAATTCGACAATGTTTCTTTCCTGTACGACCAGAAAGAACAGCGCGCGCTTGACGGCATTTCATTCACCGCGCGGCCTGGCAAAGTAACGGCGCTCGTCGGTCCTTCAGGCGGCGGCAAAAGCACCATCATCAATCTCATTCCGCGTTTTTACGATCCGCAGTCGGGCAGTATTTCAGTCAATGGCAGCGATCTGAAAAATATAACTATTAAATCCCTGCGCAGGCATATCGCGCTCGTGTCACAGGACATCACGATTTTCGATGATACGGTTGAGGCCAACATCGCCTATGGCGCGCCGGACGCGAGTGAAGATGACATACACCGTGCTGCAAAAGCCGCCGCCGCAGACGCCTTCATCAATGAACTTGAAAACGGTTACAAAACCCGCCTCGGCGAAGACGGCGTAAAACTTTCCGGCGGCCAAAGACAGCGCATTGCTATCGCGCGGGCTATCCTGCGCAACGCACCGATTCTGCTGTTAGACGAGGCAACTTCCGCGCTCGACAATGAATCGGAAAAGGCCGTGCAAGCCGCGCTGCAGGAACTCGAAAAAGGCCGGACCACAATCGTCATCGCGCACCGCCTCTCAACCGTTCAGACCGCCGACCAGATTATTGTCCTCGATAAAGGACAAATCGTCGAGCAGGGCCGTCACGAAGAACTGCTGAAAAATAACGGCCTTTACGCCCGCATGTACAAAACCGGCCTCAGGGAATAAAAATGCGGATCACAAGGAAGAGAATGATTGATTATCTCATAATTACGCTTCTCGTTTATCTCGCATCGCTCGCTTATCTTTATTTCAACCAACGCAACATGATTTATCACCCTGACACCGCGCGGCCCGTGACGGTGAATGGTGTCCAGGATGCGAAAGTCTCAACGAAAGATAACCTGACGCTGTGGGGCTGGTTCCTGCCGCCGCAGGGCAACAAACCCGTCGTCATTTTATTCCACGGCAACGCCGGAAATTATTCGCACCGTATCTCGAAGGCGATGGCGATGAATGAACAGGGATACGGTGTCATCCTCGCCGAATATCGCGGCTATGGTGGCAACCCAGGCAAGCCGGATAAGGAAGGCCTGCTGAACGACGGGCGCGCCTGGATGGAATTCGCATTAGCCCAGAACCGCCCGGTCATCATTTACGGGGAATCGATCGGCTCGGCTATCGCCACCGCCATGGCCGCCGAAAATGACCCGGTCGGTTTAATCCTTGAGGCGCCCTTCGACTCGCTGGCCGGTGTTGCCCAGTCGATGTACCCGGTTGTCCCGGTAAGCCTGCTGCTGAAGGACAAATATGACAGCGCCGCGCTGATCAAAAACGTCAAAGCACCCAAGCTCTTCATCCATGGCGAGCGCGACAGAACAATTCCCATTCGCTTCGCCAAGGCGCTCTTTGAGGCTGCCAGCGAGCCCAAAAGCTTTGTTTCAATAGATTCGGCGGCTCATAACGACCTCTACGACCATGGCGCGGCATTGCATGTTTTGCAGTTTTTGAGCACAATAGAGGGCAATAAAAAGGATTAGCCATGCCCAGCCATGCCGCCATGAACGACAAGTTTCTCACCGCTTCGCCCGGCGACAATGTCGGCGATACGCTGAAGGCGATGAAAAAGGCCGGGGCTGACATCGTCCCGGTCGTCGACGACAAGGGCGCGGTGATGGGCGTTTTCACGGTCGACATCGTTCTTGAAAATCTGCTGCCGGTTTCTGTGGCCATGGCTGACGGCATCCAGCTTGATATCCAGATCGGCGCGGCACCTGGCATCGCCAAACGCCTCAATAAAGTTTTACCCTTAAGTGTCGGCGATCTGATGAACCGGAAGTTCAATACCGTTTATCCGGAAACGCCGCTCTGGGAAACCGTCAACCAGATCGTGATGAATAACAAACCCGTGATCGTCGTCGATCCGAAATCAGGCAAGGCGCTCGGCGTCATCGACAGCCAGGCCGCTTTGGAAGAGCTCAACAAAATGAAGGACTCAGCATGATGAGAACTCTTTTCTACGCATTCATGGTTATAGCTGCATTAGGCGCTCCGGCCACCGTGTTCGCCAATGACGCGAAAAGCGAAACTGTCGAAGCCCAGTATCTCCCGCGCGATGTCATCACCATCGAAACCAAAGCCGGGCAGGATTATATATTCGAGGTCGAAATGGCCACCGAAGGCGCCGACCAGGCGCGCGGTCTGATGTACCGCACCAGCCTGAATAACGACTCCGGCATGCTGTTTTTATTCCGCGGCGAGAGCCAACGGACCTTCTGGATGAAGAACACGCTTATCCCCCTCGACATGCTTTTCATCGCTCATGACGGGACAATCCAGCATATCCACCATAACGCCAAGCCTCAGGACGAAACCCGCATTACCTCCGATACCGAAGCCATGGCCGTGCTGGAGATCAATGGGGGCCTGGCTGGCACGCTGAACATTAACGAAGGCGACAAGGTTCTTCACCCTGCCTTCCGTAATGTTCTTGCCCCGGAATAGGGCTATCGTCTATAAGGTGGCATCTTCACGGTAACGGAGTGTAGCGCAGTCTGGTAGCGCATCTGCTTTGGGAGCAGAGGGCCGGGGGTTCGAATCCCTCCACTCCGACCATTTTCCCCTGATTTAAGCCGCTTTCCTGAGCAGCTTCGTATAGCCTTCTTCGCCCAGAGCATTCATCAGCATCTGCAGCAGACCATCATACTTGTTGTTATCACGGCCCTTGCGGGTGTCGTACAGGATGCGGTCCTCGTAACCGGAGATCCACAGCGCCTCGGGATTGCTCTTGGCGATGATCAGGTCGGACTGTGATTCCGCCTCGTGCGGTGAGCGGTGGACGCGGAAGATCGTAAGCCCCTGACCGAACAATTCATTGAGCATCAACTGCATCACGCCGGGCATGGCCTGATCTTCAGCGATTTTAATCGGCTCGATAACGGAAACGACTTCCATCTTGCCCCATTCGGTCGAAAGTGAGAAGCGCGAACGGGCGGTATCGGACAGGCCCTTCATCGCATCGGTGTGAATGCGCCATGCTTTTTCGACAGGAACCGAAAACGCCTTGTGGCCCTGGATGTCGCGGCCCTGGAACAGGTATTTCGGCTTGATGCCCATGCGGCGGGATTCTTCGTGTAGGATGCGCAGCGATTCAACGTCATCGTTGACCTTGGAAATAATCGGCGTCTGCGTTTCAATTGTAACGTAAGGAAGCGACAGCATACGCTCGACGGCTTCCTTGCTCTTCGGCATCCACTGATAGCCCGGGCCGTTTTCATTCGGAATATATTTGCCTTCCGCATCGCGCATCAGGAATTCATCGGGGTGGCTGAGATGCGACACGATGTTGATATGCATATGTGGGAATTGTTCGTGGATGATGGCGAATGTCTCCGCCAGCCCTTCATCAAGGCGCTCGGGCCGGAACGCGAGTTCCTTGGAGCCGATGCGAAGCAAATTCACTTTCGCCTGGCCCGCCGCGAACATATAGCGGTAGAGCAGGGCGTTGTTTAAAACCAATGGATCGCCACCGGACAGCAGCAGTTCACGCACAGGATAGCGGCGCTCGCCGGTTTCAGAATCGATGCCGTTATTTCTCTCTAATGTCGTGTTGTAATTCAGGATGTAATCGCGAAGCTCTTCAGGCTTCACACTCGCCTTGCCGGTGTCCTTGTTGAACAGGTCGAGGCGGTAGCAGTAACGACAATGCGCTGAGCAGACCTGCGACGCGTAACCAAGAACGATCTCGTCATATTTATGAAGCAGCTTGCCGTGATAGCCGTTATCGCTCGGCGTATAATTCATCTGGTTGGACGGGTCTTTTGCCCCTTCCATGCTCAGCGTTTCATTCAGGCGCGGCAGGATCAGCGCGCCGACGGATTTGCTGGGCGGCATGGCGGGCACGAGAACATTGCCGTCCATGTCGCAGAGTTCTTCGCCCATTACCAAAGCTTGGTAATGCGGGTTGGTGCCGAACATCATGCGCTTGTCGACGCCGGCCTTCTGCATGTCGGCATATTCTTCATCGCCGTGAATTTCAGTGAGCAACGCGCGAACCCGTTCATGCGTGAAACGGCCGCGCAAAGGACGAACCGGTTTCATGTTCGATTTAGGGACGCGGGGGTCGGTGTGGATTTCGCCACCTTCTACTAACATCGCTAACTTTCTTTTTTGAAATCAGTGCGAGCTATGCAACGCAGGAATAAGTGTCGACGATGATGTAAAAAGAATTTTAAGTCAATTGTACTTGGGCAATTCGATTGTTTATTGCTCGTTACTTCGCAGCGCAATATTTTTTTGTGCAATTGCGAAGTAAAAAATAATATATTGCAGAGCAAAAAAATTTAATCCCACCGATATTGAACATCTATGCTACGGCGTCACTTTTTGCTAGGTTATCTCAGGCACAAAGGAGCCAAAAATGGACGCCAGGATATACAAGCCGAGCAAGACAGCCATGCAGTCCGGTCATGGCAACACCGAGCGCTGGGTGCTCGAGTATGAGTCAAAATCGAATCGCGAGCCCGAGTCCCTGATGGGCTGGACGACCGGCGACACGCTCGGCCAGGTCTGCCTGGAATTCCCGACTCTGGATGAGGCCAGAAACTATGCCGCCCGCAAGGGCCTGTCTGTGACCATCCAGCCTGCGCATGGCCGCAAGCTCAAGCCGCGCAATTATGTCGATAATTTTCGCTATCGTGCCGAGGACGAGGCCTGATATACCCTGTTCATAAGACTCCGTAGCTCAACGGATAGAGCACCTGCCTTCTAAGCAGGGGGTTGCAGGTTCAAGTCCTGCCGGGGTCGCCATCCCTCATAGTTAGCAAATTCAGGGTAGCAGTCATTTCCCTATTGACTTAAGTAATTTTTGCCATAAAAATTAGCGCAATAGGTAAAGGGAGTATTACATGGAATTAGCAACAAACTTTCAAAGACTGGCAATCGAC
This sequence comes from Micavibrio sp. UBA7657, assembly GCA_002483465.1. Classification (GTDB taxonomy): domain Bacteria; phylum Pseudomonadota; class Alphaproteobacteria; order Micavibrionales; family Micavibrionaceae; genus UBA7657. Next base: position 19,514 of record DLHX01000008.1, read on the forward strand.
GCGGTAGAAACTTACCGCAAAGAACATCCGGGAGTGCAAATCAGCGAAGGCTTTAACGAAAGACGGGGTTGGGGCTTTCATATACGTAACGATAAAGGCAGCGCACCGACCGTGCTATATGTTTTCGATCCTGGTGCTGGAATTAAACGGCCCGTACCCAATCTCGACGCCTAAATCGTCCAATCAGAACAGTTTCAAAAGGCGGCTCAACAGGCCGCCTTTTTTGCTTATTCCTTAGAAAATCGATGAAATGGAACCCAAAAAAAGGTCCGGAGACCTTGCGATGCTCCGGACAAACGGCGGTAATAGAGGGTGTGTACATTCTTTATATGTCACTTCCGGACCCATTGCAAGAAAAAAGCCACGGATTTAGCTAAAATTTTATCAAAACCGAACCTAATTGTAATCAATGGCCCTGTTTTAAGTACAATCAATAAATAACCATGTAATAAAATACCATTTAAAGTACTTATGATTATTTATTTCAGCTGAAAACAGTCAAAAATCCGGCTTTTTTTAAGAAAAATACTTAAAAGCCTGATATTTATACTTACATTATTTGCTGTTTATTTAGTCGGGCAGGGTGAATATCTCGACCGGTTCTTCCCGTCCGCGTATCTCAACAGGGCCCAGCGACTTGGTTCTCTTCTGCAATTGCTTGCTCATATACTGCCGGACGTTGCGGGAGAGCAGGATTCGGGTGCCCATATCCTTGTTGAGCTGCTCGATTCTCGAGGCCGTATTCACGACATCCCCGTAAACGCCCAGGAAAAGCTTCTCCTCGCCGATCTGGCTGATAACCACGTTGCCGGCATGAACGCCCATCCGGAAGTTGGGAACGACGCCGTAATCGTCTTCATAGTACTGCCGGCGGGTCTCCAGTCGGTCGACCAGCGTGTCATACGCACGCGCCACCCGGTCGCCCTGGAACAGGGGCCAGAGCACCATCAGCCCGTCGCCCGTATAGTTCACGATATCGCCGCCATTGATACGGCAGGAATGGCAGGCATCGAAAATGAAGTTCGCGATCAGCTCCATGCTTTTCTTGGGCGTCAGTCGTTCGGCCGCAGTCGAAGAACCGACCATGTCGAAAAACACGACAATGCGCTTTTTCTCCTCGGGCCTGTGATACGTGCCGAGCAGGAAGTAGAACACATGCTGCTCGCCGATCATGTCGACAATCTTGAGAATGCTGATCGTCAGCGTTGGAATGCCGATCGCGATAGCAAGACATTGCTGAAGCAATGGCGTATGTAGTCCTGCGACCCAGGCCTGGCCAAAATAAATAAGGCCGGTCAGCGCGCACGAACCCGCAATCGCCAGCGCCATAAAGGTGAAATAGTAAACGAGCTGCCCGGTCGGGTGGAGTTGGCGGATGCTGTACCCAAGCATGCTGCGGCGTATCTCGAAATAGACGAGCCAGAAAAGCGAATAGAGCGCCCAGAACGTCATCGGGATTTTCATGTCGCCCATGAAGGTAATGTTCTTCAGCCCCGCCATGTAGCTGACGACGATGAGCAGGAAAAAGAAAATCAGCAGATGTTTCGCGTAGGCGAAAAGTGCGAGGCCGCCGATAATGACTGTTTCGCCCCAATAGACATACCAGGTGTATTGCCACGGCCAGATACCCTTATATGCAAGCGCCCACGCCGCGACGTTGAACGCGGACAGAAAGATCAGGCAGAGAATGATATTGGCTGTGGTGGCTTTCATCGCGCTAGGGCAAGACATTGCGCCGAGGATTCGGCAATGAACCAGCATATTACATGCGGCGCTTTATGCCTATAGATTAGGAGTAAAGTTAGATCTCAACGCCCAGCAATTTACGCTCCCATGAAGACATGTTTTTGTCTTTCAAGTGGGGCAGGTAAACGCCCTTGCGCCAGTTCCATGGCATGACGAAGGCAAAAGGCGTGATGTACTGGAAGGTCAGCATGATGCGCGGTGCGCTGCCCTCGCGCGACCCATAGTGGAAACAGCGACTTGTGTCGATCAGGGCTAATGTTCCGGGCGGACCCGTCAGCGGCCTAGCGGCGCCGCTTCCGGCGATGCCGTAAACTGTTTCATCTTCGATCTGTTTATTATCAGGCGTCATCTTATAGTTGATGGCGTTTTGAATCTTTTCGGATGCAGCGGCAGGGATCAGGGTGAACGGACCGTTATTCGGGCCGATATCCTCGACGAACATAAAGGCTTTAATCTGCCTGTAATCCTCGTGGTCGAGGTGGAATTTCTGGCTGCCCGTTTCCTGCCCGGGAAGATTGGGCGAATACCAGACCGCGATAAAGGAAAGAATAGGGAAGCATTTCAGGTAACGCGCAACGCACCCCACGACTTCCCGGTGCGAGACAAGTTTATAAATCGCGGAATCGCGGGAGATTTCCGCGCCTTTAATCACCGAAAGCAGGTACGGTTTCTTGGAAGTCTTCCTGATCGTTTCAACATCGATGTTTTGCAATCTTGCTCGGATTTCCGCGACGACATCTTGGGCAAGATTGTCGGGAACCTGCGACGGCGAAAAAACGGAAAAACCATCCGCGTCTTCAATCGTCAGCTTTTTCGCGGAATAAGTGTCGGCGTTATCATTACAGCGCTTCAGAAAAGTCTGAACGTGCGCAGCGCGCGACAGGGCATGATAAAAACTTCTAAGCGGCTTTGACTGATAACGAAAGAACGCACCGGGATACGTCATCGCGGTCGTCATTTTACGAGCAAGGTTCTGCATTTTAATCGCTCCCACCTGTTGTATGAACTTTTTTTGAAAAAGCAGAAAAGTAATTATAACCGGGCTTGACGGGGTGCAGGCTATGCAGGTCGGAATCCCTGCAGGCATGACTATGCATGTGGTCTTTCATGTAGTGGACCGTTGTCTTTCGGCCATCAATCAGGACCAGCTTGGGATCTTTTAATTCGAGAGCATTGGTGGTGACGCCTGTCTTGCGGGCAATACCTTCAAAGTGGCCGCCGGGACCATCGATGAATACGAGATCAAAAGTCTCATCAAAATTGATGTCGTATTTTAATTGGGGGGGGGTCAGATTTGCAAAGCCAAGAGCCTTGGCGAATACGATTTTAACATTGTCGTTGCCCGCGAGATACGTTCTGGCTTTTTCAGCCCAGCCTTCATCGCTCTCGACGCTGACGACTTCCGCGCCGTTTTTAGCCGCGTAATCGGCAAAAATCATGGTCGATGAACCGCTGCCGAATTCGAGAATTTTTTTGGGCTTTTGTTCTTCGAGAATTTGCACCAGCGTCCAGAGCTTATAGGACTGGTAGGCGTTCTTTTTCAGCTCGGGCGTTTTGTATTTCTGAATGACGCCATCGACATAGGAATAGTCATGCGTCAGGCGATGCAGGACATGCGCCGTGAATACACTTGCCTCACGTATCTTCCCCAGGACCTTGGTGTAAAGCTTGGCTATCATCGCAAATGTGTTTTCAGGAAAAATGGCTCCTCGAGCAGGATTCGAACCTGCGACCAATCGATTAACAGTCGATTGCTCTACCGCTGAGCTATCGAGGAATGCTTAGGCCCTTTTATTATGTTTTTCCGGGGCTTGTGTCAATAAATTCCAGCCCCTGAAATCGCATTAATTATCCCTTTGAAAGCCGGACCTTGCCAATACGCTTGGCGTCCATCTGCAGGATTTCGAAGGTCCAGCCCTCCCAGACCAGCTTTTCGCCTTCCGTGGGGAAGCGCCCCATTTCATGCAGGATAAACCCTGCAATGGTCGCAAAGTTCCCGTCGGGCTGGTAATCGAGGCCCGTATGGTCGCGCACGTCATAAATCGAGGCCATGCCGTCGAGCAGGTATGAACCATCTTTCTGACGTTCAATACCGATATCGGGGCGAGGGTCGTCATGATCGGGAAATTCACCGGCGATGGATTCCAGCAGGTCGATATGCGTGACCACGCCCTTCGTCCCGCCGAATTCGTCGACGACGACAGCGATATCGTTGTGGCGTTTCTTGAGAGACTCAAGAAGCTTCAACACTGACGTCGTTTCATGAACCAGCAGCGGCTCCTGCATGATCTTGGTGATTGATGGCGCGAATTCCGGCGAGGTTTTAGCGAGATAATCTTCCTTACGCACAACACCGAGGACATTGTCGATGTCGCCGTCACACACCAGCAACCGCGCGCGCGGCGAAGCCACAATGAACTCGCGTAGATCATCGGACGAGTCTGCGACATCCACCCATTCGATATCGGTACGAGGGGTCATGATCGTACTGACGGTGCGGCCGTTGAGATTCAAAACGCCGCGCAGCAGGTCTTTTTCGACCGGCGTCAGGAAATCTTCCTTCGCCGCCTGCTGAAGCAACATGCTCATTTCATGGGAAGTGCTTTCTTCATGTTCGTCGCCCCTGCGCGCGCCGAGAACACGAAGCACGGCATCGGCAGTGCGCTGGCGCATGTCCGGGCCTTCCGAAACGCGCTTCTTGAGCTTCGATTGTGCGAACTGGTTGAACATCTCGATGAGAACAGAGAAGCCAATCGCGGCGTAGAGATAACCTTTCGGCACGTGATGGCCGAAACCTTCCGCAACTAGGCTCAAACCCACCATTAGGAGGAAGCCAAGGCAGAGCATAACAACAGTAGGCCGCGCATTGACAAAAATCGTCAGCGGCTTGCTGACCAGCATCATCAGCAGAACGGCAATCGTCACGGCGATAATCATGATATCGCGGTGATCGGTCATGCCGACGGCGGTGATGACGGAATCCAGCGAGAAAACGATATCGAGCACGATGATCTGCGCAACCACCGTCCAGAAAGCGGGCCTGTAGCCGCCGCCTGCGCCGCCGTGGCCGTAGCCCTCAAGCCGTCCATGAATTTCAGTCGTCGCCTTATAGAGGAGGAACAATCCGCCGAGGAGCATGATGAGGTCGCGGCCTGAGAAACTGAAACCCAAAATTTCGAGCAGCGGCGCCGTCAGCGTCACCAGCCACGAAATACCGAGAAGGAGCCCGATCCGGAAAACGAGGGCAAGCAGGAGGCCGATGCGCCGCGCCCGGTCACGTTGATCCGGCGGCAGTTTCTGCGCCAGCACGGCAATAAAGACTAAGTTGTCTATGCCGAGGATCAGTTCGAGCAATATAAGGGTAAAAAGGCCAAGCCAGGCCGTAGGATCAGAGAACCATTCCATGGGAAATGTTTTTAAAGCAACGTTTGGGTGCAATCAATACGGTTAAATTGGAGGCACGGCCGGGAATCGAACCCGGATACGAGGATTTGCAGTCCTCTACATCACCATTCTGCCACCGCGCCATTATAGGGTGGGTCGCCGGGATAATAGAGGAAACATCCGTCTGAAAGAAAGGCAAAAATAAAGGCCAAAAATAAATAGATTTGGCTATTTTTCGCCTCTATCATGGGGCGCAGTTGAATTTCAAAGACGGATATCAGCCCGCCCATGACCGATTTTTCTCAAGCCCGCAAAAATATGGTGGATAGCCAGATCCATACCGCCGGTGTGGTGGATGATGCAATCCTCGCCGCGTTCGGAAATGTTCCCCGTGAAACATTCGTCCCTGAGCCTCTTCAGAACGTAGCCTATGGCGATGGCGACCTGCCGCTCGGCGGTGGTCGTACCCTGCCTGAGCCCATAACCCATGCTCGTCTTGTACAGGCGGCAGGCCCCGACAGGAACAGCAGGGTGCTGGATATTGGCGGCGGCACGGGCTACCCGGCCGCAATTATGGCCGGTATTGCAGGTTTCGTGACGGTTCTTGAAGAAGACCGCCAGTTTCTGGACTATGCAATTCAGGCCTGGCAGCATTTGGGTTTCCAGAATATAACGCCAGCCATCGGGCCTTTGGCGGCGGGTTACGCCAATGGCGGGCCGTATGACATCATCTTCATCCATGGCGCGGTGACCGAAGTTCCCCTGAATATCGCAGCCCAGCTGGCCCCGGGCGGACGACTGATGACAATCGTCAAGCAACCCGGCGCGGTCATGGGGCAGGCGACCCTGACGATTAACAGCGTCGGTAACAAATATTCATCCCGGCCACTCTTTGATGCGGGGGCGGAATACCTCCCGGCCTTCGCCCCGCAGCCTGCGTTCGTTTTTAAATAGTCCCAACGTATTGAAAGCACGGCCTCACAGGGATATATACCTACTCGCGTATCATCTCTTTGAAAGCCCTGCCGGGTTTGATAGGATGGGCGCCGACAAAAAAAGAATTTCATGGCTGTTTCAAATAGATGCAAAAATCTCCTGAGAACCGGACTTAAGATAGTCCCGGTCGTGCTTTTGCTCGGCGTTCCGGCTTATGCGCAGGACGTGGAGATTTATCGCCAGCCGCCGCAAGCTCCTGCCGCAGCGCCAGCCGTTCCAGCGCCCGTGGTTTCAGATCAATTGACCATGAGCCAGGTTCTGCGCATGGCGTACCTGAATAATCCGGCCCTGAATTCCGGCCGCGCCGATCTTCTGGCGACACAGGAAGAACTCCCGCAGGCGCAGGCAGGATGGAAACCGAGCGTGACCGCTGACGCCGATGTCACCAACAACAATTCCGATGATGGCGACAGCGATGAAAGCAACACGTCGAAGGGCGTCGGCCTGAGTCTGACGCAACCTTTGTACCGTGGCGGCCGCACGATGGCGCAATCGGCCTCGGCGCGTGCCGTGATCGCCGCGCGTTCGCAACTCCTCCGTGCGCAGGAGCAGGATATTTTCGAAGCCGTCGCGATTGCCTATATGGACGTTCTTCGCGACGAGGCGCTGCTCGATCTGCGCCGCCAGAACCAGGAATTGCAGAACCGCCAACTCAAGGCCACGCGCGATCGTTTCGAAGTCGGCGAACTCACGAAAACCGACGTCAGCCAGTCCGATGCGCGTCTCGCAGGTGCCGAAGCCGACGTGATCGACGCGCAGGGCAATCTGAATTCATCACGCGCCACGTTTGAACAGGTTACAGGCGTTGCGCCGGGTAAGCTCGCGCCGCCTGATGTGAAACTCACGGTTCCCGACAATCTTGCCAATGTGACAACGCAAGCCGAAGAGAGCAGCCCGCTCGTGCTTTCAGCGGTCAGCGCACACAGGGCATCCGAAAATGATGTCGATGGCGTATACGGTGAATTGCTGCCGCAAGTTGGTTTGTTTGCCGGCGTTGACCGCACTTACGATCCGCCAAGCGGATTATCGGACGACCGCACCGACCGTAATATCGGCATCGAAGCATCCATTCCATTGTACGAAGCAGGGGCCGTGCGCTCACGCGTGCGTCAGGCGAAGCATGTCGCCAACAGCCGCTATCTCGACATTCTCGACGTCAAGCGCCGCTCGCGCGAAGACGCAATCCGCAGCTGGGAAGATCTCCAGGCCGCCCGCGCGCAGATCAAATCCCGCGAAGCACAGGTTGAAGCCTCCCGCATCGCGCAGGAAGGCGTCAAGCAGGAGGCGGAATTCGGTGCACGCAGCGTGCTGGACTCTTTGGATGCCGACCAGGAATTGCTGGACGCGCAGGTCGCCCTTGTCAGCGCTCGTCGCGATGAAGTCGTCGCCCAGTTCTCGCTTCTGGCCACCCTTGGCCTGCTGACCCCCGATGTTCTGGGATTTGGAGCTGAAACCATCAATCTCGACAGCAAGCTTCAGAAAAAAGAGCGCCAGTACTTCGATATGGATGTGGATAGGGTAGGCAATCCCGGCTGACCCCTCTTTGACAACCCCCACCTAATGTACGAAACTGATTCGATTGGAATAACAGGCCGTACCCATGTCCAAACAGCAGGATAACAATCAAGACCCCTCGATCGAGGAAATTCTGGATTCCATCCGCCAGATCATTTCCGACGACGATGAAGGTGCGCCTGCGCAGGAAGCTCCTGCGCCGCCAGCTGACGACGTTATCGAGCTGACCGAAAAAGCGCCTGTAAAAGAAGAAGAAATCGTCGTGGATATGCAGGAGCTGGAAGAGGCACTGGCCGAGCCGGAACCTGCGCCGCCACCTCCGCCGCCGCCCAAACCTGAACCGAAGCCGGAGCCGAAACCAGAAGCCCCGCCAAAAGCTGCCGCGCCGGTGGACAACAACAAGGATATAACCGATGATCTCAGTGCAATTCTTACCAGAAACGCGGAGGATTCCGTCATGGGCGCATTTACAGAACTGACCAAGCGCGCGTCGATAGACAAGGGCGAGGGACATACCGTCGAGGACGTTGTCCGCGAGGAATTGAAGCCCATGCTGAAACAGTGGCTCGACAAGCACCTGCCGAGCATGGTGGAGCGCCTGCTCCAAAAGGAAATGGAGCGCATTTCCAAGCGCGTCCTGGGCGACGAATAACCACCCTTAAATCTTGCTTTATCGTTGAAAACCCTTATATTTCGGCTCTTATTGTCATACCGGCGCAAGCCGGTATCGAGTAACCATTAAGCAACCGGATCCCGGCTTCCGCCGGGATGACAGGTCGGAATTATGTTAGATAAAACTTTCAATCCCCAGGCCATCGAAGACAAGCATTACACAAGCTGGGAAGCCTCCGGCGCGTTCGCATGCGACCCCGCTAGCAAAGCCCAGCCTTTCACAGTGATGATGCCGCCACCCAACGTCACGGGAAGCCTGCATATGGGCCACGCCCTGAATATGACGCTGCAGGATGTTCTGACCCGCTATTACCGCATGAAGGGGCGCGACGCGCTCTGGCAACCCGGAACCGACCATGCGGGCATCGCTACGCAGATGGTGGTCGAGCGGCTTCTCGATAAAGAGGGCGTCAACCGCCGCAAGATGGGCCGGGACAAATTCCTCGAGCGTGTCTGGGCATGGAAAGCGGAATCCGGCGGCACGATTGTCACACAGCTTCGCAAACTCGGCGCGACGCCGGACTGGAAGCGCGAAAGATTTACGATGGACGAGGGGCTCTCGGAAGCCGTTCTCAAAGCCTTCGTGCAGCTCTACCGCGAAAAACTGATTTACCGCGACAAGCGTCTCGTGAACTGGGACCCGAAACTCCACACCGCCATTTCTGATCTCGAAGTTGAACAGAAGGAGCAGAAGGGCAAGATGTGGCACATCCGTTACCCGGTCGAAGGGGCGACGGAGGAATTTATTACAGTCGCGACGACCCGGCCCGAAACAATGTTAGGTGATACGGCGGTGGCGGTTCACCCGGATGATGAACGTTACAAGCACCTCGTCGGTAAATTTGTTTCGCTGCCGCTGACCGGAAGATTGATTCCGATCATCGCCGACGAATATTCCGATCCTGAAAAAGGCAGCGGCGCGGTTAAGATCACGCCCGCGCATGATTTCAACGACTTCGAAGTCGGCAAGCGCCATAACCTGCCGATGATCAATATTTTCGACATCAACGCGCACCTGAATGAAAACGCGCCGGAAGGTTACGTTGGCCTGGAGCGTTTCGCCGCGCGTAAGAAAATCCTCGCCGAGCTCGAGGAGATGGAACTGCTCGCGCAGATCGAGGACATCAAGCACGCCGTTCCCATCGGCGACCGCTCGGGCGAAGTGATCGAGCCGTATCTAACCGACCAATGGTATTGCGACGCCGCGACCCTCGCGAAACCGGCGATCAAGGCGGTGCAGGACGGTAAAACCAAATTCGTGCCCAAGAGCTGGGAGAATACCTATTTCGAATGGATGAAAAACATCCAACCATGGTGTATTTCGCGGCAATTATGGTGGGGCCACCAGATCCCGGCTTGGTACGGGCCGGATGGCAGCGTATTCGTCGATGAAGACGAGAAAGGCGCGCAAGAGCAAGCCGATAAACATTACGGCGAGAAAGTTAAAATAAAACGCGACGAAGACGTCCTTGATACGTGGTTCTCCTCGGCACTCTGGCCGTTCTCGACGCTCGGCTGGCCGGATGAAAACGCCATGAAGACGATGGGGAAATATTATCCCGGCGATGTTCTTGTTACCGGCTTTGACATTATTTTCTACTGGGTCGCGCGGATGATGATGTTCGGCATTCATTTCATGGGTGAGGTGCCGTTCAAGGATGTTTATATGCACGCGCTTGTACGCGACTCCAAGGGCCAGAAAATGTCCAAATCCAAGGGCAACGTCATGGACCCGCTGGAACTCACCGAAAAATTCGGCGCGGATGCGCTGCGCTTCACAATGATCGCGATGGCGGCGCAAGGGCGGGATATTCGTTTGTCTGAGGACCGCGTCGAAGGCTACCGCAATTTCGCGACCAAACTCTGGAACGCGACGCGTTACTGCGAAATGAACGGCTGCCTGCCGGTCGCGGGTTTTAAACCGGAATCGGTAACCTACAATCCAAACAAATGGATCATCCATTCGATCCTTGAAACAAAGCAGGCAATCGATACCGCGATTGAAGAATATAAATTCAACGACGCGGCCGCGGCGATCTACCAGTTCGTCTGGGGCACGTTCTGCGACTGGTATCTTGAATTCACCAAGCCTGTCCTTGCGTCGGGCGATGAAAAAGTCAAAACGGAAATCCAGCAGACGACAGGCTGGATCCTCGACCAGATTTTAACAATTCTCAATCCTCTGATGCCGTTCATCACCGAGGAGCTTTACGCTGAGATCGCGAAGCGCGGCAAGGACGACATTCTCATTTCAGCGAAATGGCCTGAATACCCGGCCAGCCTTAAGAATGACGCCGCCGCCTCTGAAATCGGCTGGATGATCCGCTGTATTTCAGACATCCGCAGCGTCCGTGCCGATATGAACGTGCCGCCCAAGGCGATGATCAAGCTGATCGTGAAAGATGCGTCTGCTGAAACAAAAAAACGTTTCGCCGCCTACGAGGAAATTCTCAAGCGCATGGGGCGGATCGAAACGATTGAATTTTCGGATAATGTTCCGAAAGGCTCAATTCAGACTGTTCTGGATGAAGCAACTCTGGCGCTGCCAATCGCCGACATCATCGATCTCGACAAGGAACGTGAGCGCCTGCGCAAGGAGCTCACGCGCCTTGAAGGCGAAATCCAGAAAGTCGATGTTAAGCTCGGTAATGAACAGTTTGTTTCCAACGCGCCGGAAGAAATCATTCTTGAACACAAGCAGCGCAAGGAAACGGCGCAATCCACCCACCGCAAATTCAGCCAGGCGCTGAAGCAGCTCGAAGCGGTCTAAAATTAATCGAGATAATCCTGGTCTTTAAGGCGTTTGTGCTCGCCGAAATCCATTTTGACGACCATGAGAAAGCCGACCAGCAGGATCAGCACGCCGATAGTGGCTAAAATCTTGAAGAGCGCCGCGCCGAGATCAACACCCCATATGGTGAGAATGACGAGCGCTGCCCCACCAATGACGAGACCGATCAGTACAAGCAAAAGCGAACGTTGCATGATTAAACCTTTTCCCTTTCAAGAACGACCAGGAATGCTTCACGCTGAAAGAACAGCAGCATCCGTCGGAATTCTTTCTCCATCGTGACCACGCGCCAGCCCTGCGCCGCGTTGCGGTTCAGGAATTCCGAAAAGCGCTCGGGGTCGACCTTCGAACTGCCAAGGATGAGCGATCCGAACATGCCTTCACGGTAGAGAATGACTTTATATTCGCGGGTTTGTGTCATGGACCCAAAATAGTATGCGTCCGCCGCGCGGTCCAGAGATAAAAAACGCCCGGCTGACCGGGCGTTGTTCTTTGAGACAGGGAGAAGCTATTACTTCTTGTCTTCGTCTTTTTTGCCGCTGCTCGAGAGCGCGCCGAAACCGGCGAAGCGTTTTTCGAATTTCGACAGGGCGCCTTTTTCAAGGATCTTCTGCGTGCCGCCCAGCCAGGCCGGGTGGGTCAGCGGATCGATGTCGAGGCTAAGGACATCGCCTTCCTTGCCGTAGGTGCTACGGGTCTGGTAGGTCGTGCCATCCGTCATTTTGACGGTGATGGTGTGGTAATCGGGGTGGCCTTCAGCTTTCATAGCGCTTCTTCCTTATTGAATGACGGCGTTTTTTAGCGTTAATAGGGCGGAATTGCAAGTTATTTATAAGGGTCAAAATGTGGTGGCACCCCCATAAATTCGAGGAAAAAAAGCCTTATCTGGCCGCCCGGACACGGGTTTTACGGTCTATCAGGGCCTTTTTCGACGGCGAAGGCTTCCAGGAGGTCGAAACCCCCATCCTGCAGGTCTGCCCGGTCATGGACACCCATATCCACGGATTCAAGACCGAAATCCTAAAGCCGGACCTGACCCATGAGCGGGATATGTATCTTCATACCAGCCCGGAATTCGCCATGAAAAAGCTCATGGTGGCGGGCCTGCCCAAGATCTACCAGCTCTGTCATGTCTTCAGGAACGGCGAGGGCTCGCGCCTCCACAGCCCGGAATTCACCATGCTGGAATGGTACCGTGCGCCGGGCGGTTACCGGGATATCATGGATGATTGCGTGAACCTGCTCCGGCGTGTCGCAAACGATCTTGAAATAAAAGAATACACATTCAGAGGAATGAAATCAGACCCGTTCTTAAACTGGAATATTATTTCAGTTTCAGAAGCATTTGAGCAATATTCAGAAATAAGGCTTCAGGACTTTTTGGATGACACGTCTGGCTTTTCGAAGGCCATAGCCGCGAAAGGAATCAGAGTGGCGGACGGCGACAGGTGGGATGATCTGTTCTTCCGGGTCATGGCCGAGAAGATCGAGCCCCATCTCGGCGTCAGCACGCCCGCCATTCTCTACGATTACCCTGTGAGCATGGCTTCGCTTGCACGCAAGAAACCGGAAGACCCGCGCTTCGCGGAACGGTTCGAAATGTATGTCTGCGGGATTGAGCTTTGCAACGCATTCGGCGAACTCGTCGATCCTATGGAACAGCGCAAAAGATTCCACGAGGAAATCGACCTCAAGGAAAAACTCTACGGATACCGCTATCCTTTCGATGAGGATTTCCTGAAAGCGCTTGAGTACGGATTGCCTGAGAGCGGCGGCAATGCGCTCGGCGTTGATCGCCTCGTCATGCTCGCGAGCGGGGCCGACGATATCGACAAGGTTCTATGGGCCGGGAAGCCTTAAGAGTTTTTCGTCGAAAGCTTCGCAAAAAGATATCCGGCGACCGCACCAAACAACACGCACGCCGCGCCGGGGTCTAGGAATTCGTCGTAGGTCAGAAGAGTGATGGCCGGGATGATACTGCCGAAGGCGATGTTCTGTATGGTTTTGCCGTCGGTCTCTTTTTTATTCAGGTGGCAATAAACGAAATAGATCGGCAGCGGCAGCAATATCGCGAGGCAGAGAACGAAGATGGCGGCTGAATACATGATAATCCCTCTTCAATATTTTACGCAGCGCAGGCCTTGCAGGAACCATCCACGGACGCGGCATAAATTCTGTCAATGACCTTCTGCAGCGCGGTGTTGAATTCAGCGTCGCTCTGCGAGAATTTCAGGTCGTTGCTGAGCGCGCGTGAGAAGCTGGCGATGATGCCTTCATTTTCCGACAAGCGCTTGCAGGCTTCATCCAGCGAATAGCCGCCGGAGAGCGCGACCACTTTCAGTGTTTTCTTGTGATTGACAAGGTTGCGGTAGAAATTGGCTTCTTCCGGCAGGGTCAGCTTGAAAATGACTTTCTGGCCATCGGGCAGGGCATCAAGGTTTTTGAGAATCTCGGCTTTGAGGATTTTTTCGCACTCGGCCTTGTCGCCCGCCTTGATGTTCACTTCGGGCTCGATGATCGGGACAAGGCCGTAACCCAGAATTTGTTTCCCGACTTCGAATTGCTGTTTCACGACAGCGGCGATTCCGGATTGCGACGCCTTGTTCACGACCGAGCGCATCTTGGTACCGAAAATCCCGGCTTCACGTGCGCGGCCCAGCAGGCCATCCAGTTTTGGCATAGGCTTCATGAGTTGAACGCCGTCATTTTCATCGGCAAGACCCTGGTCGATTTTCAGGAACGGAACGACATTCAGCTTTTCCCAGAGATATTTCGCCGTCGGCGTGCCCTTGATCGAGTCATCCATGGTTCTTTCAAACAAAATCGCGCCGAGGATTTTTTCACCGTTGAACGCAGGGGCCGTGATAATGCGCGTGCGCATCTCGTGGACTTTCGCGAACATCTCGGCTTCGCCGTTATAGGCGCTTTCAGGAACACCGTACTGGGCGAGGGCTTTGGGGGTCGAGCCGCCGCTCTGGTCGAGCGCGGCGATAAAGCCTTTGCCACCGGCAATTTTATTGAGTTGCTCGTCTCTTGCGGCCATAAAAAATCTCCCTGATTGAGGCTTAAAATTAGCCAATCAGGGAGATTTTAACAACCTTAAAATCAGGAATGTTGAAGACTGATTTTGTTGACGGAGGCATCATACATTTGGTCAAGGTTTCGCCTCAGTGTGCTATTAAATTCCTCAGGAGTTTGCCAGACTTTCAAATCTTCCCGCATTCCACGTGAGAAGCTTGCAATCATGCCTTTATTTTCTTTTAGAAGGCGGCATGCCTCGTCCCTTGAATAACCGCCCGAAAGGGCGACATGCTTAAGTACATTCGGATGATCTACAAACCCGTTGTAGAGCCCGGATTTTTTAGGCGGTGTCAGCTTAAGCATAACTTGCTGATCAGGCGGAAGTTTCGCAAGAGCGGTGAAAAGCTCACTGAGAAGGATCTCTTCTATCAGGTCCTTATCGACCGCTGCGATGCTCACTTCGGGCTCAATGATCGGCATCAATCCAGCTTCAATAATCCGGGCGGCAATTTCGAATTGCTGTTTTACAATACTTTCGATACCGGTAGGGGATAATTCATCAATGACGGAACGCGTCTTGGTGCCGAAAATACCGTTCTCGTTCGCGTTGACTAAACGTTGTTCCAGACGGAGTATCGGCTTCATCAGCTGTACGCCGTTAGCTTTCGGCGCGAGGCCTTCATCAACTTTCAAAAACGGCGCAACACGCGCTTTTTTCCAAAGATAAAGCGCCGTCGGCATGCCCTCGATCGTTCTATTCATCGTGTCTTCAAAAATAATAGCCCCGAGAACTTTTCCATCCTCGGTGTAAGCCGGGCTTACAATAACGCGCGTACGAAAGGCGTGCGTCAGGTCTAACATCTGCAGTTCGCTGCTATAACCGGTGGAGTCGATACCGTAAGCCAGCAGCGTTTTGGGCGATGACCCGCCGCTCTCATCAAAGGCAGTGATGGAGCCTTTTCCTTCACGAATTTGACGGGCTTGTTGTTCTCTGGCAGATACGCTCATAGTTACTCTCCTTGTTGGATATGCTCTGGAAAATAGCCAACCGGAGAGATTATAGCAACTGCAAAATTAGGAAATTACAGGCCGAGGCCCAGGCGCAGCCCATGAACCGGACGGGCAGAAGGCGCTGCGGATGCTACAAAGCTTCCGTGCAGATCGGGGAATGCCACGATCTCTGCGCCATGGGGGTTTTCCAGGGCGTTACGAACGGAAGTGAGATCAACATTACTCGCGAACATCTTTTACCAGTCCTTCTTTAAGCAGATCATTGAACGCGCGGTTTTCAGTCGAGGCCGCCCCCTCGTAAAGCCGATCCAGAACCTGCTGCTTCGTCGCGCCTTTTGTTTCCTCAAGGATCGCGATGATTTTAGCATCACGCAACGTGGGTTTTTCCATCTTCATGACGCGGATGAATTTCTCGATAAAACGCTTCAAAGCATCGTGGCTGCTATCGAAATAGGCGAGGGCGTCATCAAGGCCCTTCTTCGAATAGCCACATGTCTGCAGTTTGACGGCACGGGCGTCGGAAGGATTTTCCTGGCGCATGATGCAGCCGTAATTAAAGAGCCATTCAATTTCGCGGGTCAGGGCGGATTTATGGATGCCGAGGCGCTCCATGATGCCGGTTTGAGTTGTGCCGGGATATTGATCGATATCGGCGAGAATCAGGGTTCTGCGGAGCGAGGAAGAGGGCTCGTTGCCGAGGGCTTCTACAAGGTGGTCGATGATGATGCAGATCTTTTGATCTGTCGTTGTCATCGCCCTCTTAGCCGAATTTCTGATCATGAGTGCATGATAATAAAAAAGTGGCTTTTCATGCAAGAAATATAGAATTTGGGGCTGTGGATAGGGTATCTAAGCCCTTGATTCAGGCTAAAATAAAGCCGGCCCGGAGCGGGTTACGCTGCCGGACCGGCTTTGCCACGGAGAAGCAAAAAATATGCTCCCGTCCGCGTATATGAGTCAAACATTATTTATAGCCGGCCTTGTGCATGGCAAGCGCGGTGTCGAGCATGCGGCAGGAAAAGCCCCATTCATTGTCATACCAGGCCATGACGCGGACAAAAACGCCGTCGATGACCTTGGTGCCGTCGAGGCCGAACAGCGCCGAATGCGGGTCGTGATTGAAATCAGAGGAAACGAGCGGCTCGTCATAAACCGCGACAATGTTTTTCAACTCGCCCGATGCGGCCTTCTTCATCGCATCGTTAATTTCTTCGACGCTCGTTTTGCGCTTCGCCGTGAATTTAAAATCGACGAGTGAAACATTCGGCGTCGGCACGCGGATCGAAACGCCGTCCAGCTTGCCGTCTAACTCAGGCAATACTTTGCCGATCGCTTTCGCGGCGCCTGTGGATGTTGGAATCAAATTCAAGGCCGCAGCGCGGGCGCGGTAGGGGTCTTTGTGCGAGGCATCCACCGTGACCTGGTCGCCGGTGTAAGAGTGGATCGTCGTCATGAACCCATGCTCGATGCCAATCGCCTTGTTCAACACATAGGCGACAGGGCCGAGGCAGTTCGTCGTGCAGGAGGCGTTGGAGACGATTTTGTCCGTCGCTTTGAGCTTGGAATGGTTGACGCCGTAAACAACCGTAAGGTCTTCGCCCTTACATGGAGCCGAAACCAGAACTTTTTTTGCACCCGCTTTCAGGTGCCTCGAAGCGCCTTCCTTGTCGGTGAATTTTCCCGTGCATTCGAAAACGATATCGACATTATGTTTGCCCCACGGAATTTCCTCGGGCTCGCGCGTGCGGTAGCGCGGAATTTCATCATCAGCGATATGCATCAAATCGGCGCTGTCACGGACGACATGCATCGGCGCGCGGCCATGAACTGAATCGTATTTCAGAAGGTGAACGTTGTTAACACCGGGGTCGTTGATGGCCGCGATCTCGATTTCGCCGCGCCGTTGCATTTCATAAATCGCACGCGCCGATAGACGGCCGATGCGTCCGAAACCGTTAATGCCAACCCTTAATGCCATTAGAGTTTTTCCTTCACGGCCTTCACGACGGCTTCCGCCGTGATGCCGAAATGCTGGTACAATTTCTCATACGGCGCCGATGCGCCAAATGAATCCATGCCGACAAATACGCCGTCTGGGCCCAAAATGCAGTCCCATCCCTGGCGGACCCCGGCCTCGACCGCCACCTTTAAGCTATTGTTGCCGAGCAAAGAGTCAACATAGGCGTCATCCTGCGAACAGAGCAGGTCCATGCAGGGCACGGAAACAAGGCGGGCATTGAAGCCTTCCTTGGTAAGTTGCTCATAGGCCTGCAGGGCAATTTCAACCTCGGAGCCGGAAGCGAAGATCGTCACGCGCGGGTCTTTGCCGTTTTCACGCAGGATATAAGCGCCGCGCGCTGTGAGGTTTTCTTTCCGGCCTTCATTAATAGTGGGGATGCCCTGACGTGTGAGGGCCAGGATGCTCGGGCCTTTTTGATTGCCGAGCGCAAGCTCCCACGATTCAGCGGTTTCAATGCCATCGCACGGACGGAACACATTCACGTTCGGCATGGCGCGGAAGGATGCGACATGCTCGACAGGCTGGTGCGTCGGGCCGTCTTCGCCAAGACCGATGGAGTCATGTGTCATCACATAGACGACACGTTGCTTCATCAAAGCCGACAGGCGAATGGCCGGACGGCAGTAATCGGTAAAAACAAGGAACGTACCGGCATAAGGAATAATCCCGCCATGCAGCGCCATGCCGTTCATGACGGCGGCCATACCGTGCTCGCGCACGCCGTAATAAATATATTGGCCTTTATATTTGTCGGCTTCGACGACGGTGGCGTTTTTAATCTTGGTGTTGACGGATCCTGTAAGGTCAGCCGAGCCGCCGATCATCGCCGGAACCTTGGGGACGAGGGCCTCAAGAACCACGCCGGATGCCTGACGCGTCGCCAGCTTTGGTTTTTCGGAGGCAAACTTGGTTTTGACCTCGGCAATCAGCGGGGCAATGATTTTTGAAACATCGCCGGATTGCGCCGCGAGGAATTCATCTTTCTGTTTCGATTTAACAAGACGCGCTTCCCATTCATTGTGAGCGTCGCGACCCTGCTCGCCTACATCACGCCATGATTTGAGAATCTGATCGGGGATGGTGAACGGCTCATGCGGCCAATCGAGATTCTTGCGCGTGCCCTCGATCTCTTTTGCATCAGTAATCGCACCGTGCGCAGTCGAAGTGCCTTCCTGTGTCGGCAGACCGTAACCGATACGCGTCTTGCAGCAGATGATGGTCGGTTTCTGTGAAGCCTTGGCTTTTGCCAGTGCAGATTCAATTTCTGCGAATTCATGGCCGTCGACACTGAACACATCCCAGCCATAGGATTCAAAACGCTGCGGAATATTTTCAGAGAACGAGAGCGAGGTCGGACCGTCGATGGAAATTTCATTGTCGTCATAAAGGACGATCAGTTTGCCGAGACCAAGATGTCCGGCGAGGGAGCAGGCCTCGTGGCTGACGCCTTCCTGCAAATCGCCGTCGCTTGCAATCACATAAGTATGGTGATTGACGAGGTCATCGCCGAAACGGGCATTAAGAAGCCGCTCGGCCAAAGCCATACCGACAGCTGTTGAAATGCCTTGTCCCAATGGGCCCGTAGTGGTTTCAATGCCAGCGTGATGTTCAACTTCCGGGTGGCCAGCGGTAATCGCGCCGATCTGACGGAAATTCTTGATCTGGTCCAGTGTGATGGCGTCGTAACCGGTAAGATAATTCAGTGCATAAAGCAGCATCGATCCGTGACCGGCAGAGAGCACGAAACGGTCGCGGTCGGGCCATTCAGGATTCTTCGGATCGAATTTGAGAAACTTGGAATAAAGAACGGTCGCCGCGTCCGCCATTCCCATCGGCATCCCGGTATGTCCGGATTTCGCCTTGGCCACCGCGTCCAGCGCGAGGGTTCTGATGGCGTTCGCCATAGGCCTGAAATTTGTCTCGGCATCAGCCACTGGATTCGGACGCGCTTGCGGTTTTGTCATTTACTCTGAACACCATAATTGAAAAACGATTGCCCGTACAATGCAGCTATGCGTCTGACAGGTCAAGATTTCTGTGACTGGATTCATAAAAATTATCATCAGTCTTGACCGGTTCAAAGTTGTCCTGATACCGTTCCCACATCCAGTTCAAAACGTAGAGCAAAAGAAGGTAATCCGTGTCTATCAGACAGGCCCTCGCAAAACTCGAAAAGTCGGTTGGAAAACTAGAATCATCCGCAGTCCAGCTCGAAACCTCAATGGCAGGAGAGCAGCGCGACATGTTCGGCGCTGTCATCAAGAAAAACGGAACCAACGGCAATGGCCATGCCCTTCAGGGTGCGCTGTTCGCCAAGCGACTGGACCAGGCAATCGAACAAGTCGACGAAATATTGAAAGAGTGATCCCATGGCCGAGGTAAACCTGAGCATCAACGGACGCAACTACGGCATCGCCTGCGACGACGGCCAGGAAAAACGCCTCAAGGATCTCGGTTACTACGTAGACCAGCGCATGAAGGAAATCGGCCGCGCCGGGGCTGCGAACAACGACGCGCATTTGCTTGTTTTGACTGCATTAATGATGGCTGACGAAATTTATGACCTCCGCGAGGAAGCCCGCGACCTCAACAGCCAGGTCCGCGAAAGCGACAGCGAGCGCGAGGATGAAGTCCTGATGACCCGTGCCATTGACCACCTGGCCGAACGTATCGATTTGATCGCCGGGCGCATCTCTAAGGCCTAGGCAATACCCCCCCTTTAGCCCCCAAATTTGATAATTACAGGCAAACCGCCTATATTCCTCGGGAGGGTTTGCTGCGGGGTGCGTGATACAACATATTCCCGGAGACCGATAAATTTCGCAAGGGAGCTGTCCCTGTTCTTAAGCCACAAGCTTTTGGATATATGGCGCCCACCTGGTTTAACTGGGTCACACGCGGATTTGAACGTAAACGGCCAGCGTGGCGCCCTTACCTTTTTCCCAGTATATTCATTCTATGGATGAATCAAACAAAAACACCTTAAGAGTTGAGGCGCGTCGCCACCGGGCGCGCATGGATGTCCGCGTCGAGGACCCGATTGAGGCCTCAAATCACTTCTTCAGCGCCATAAAACCCGAAAAAGGACAGGTCATTTCCGCCTACTGGCCCTTTGGGCGGGAATTCGATTCGCGTCCCTTGATCGAAAAGCTGCTGGAGGAGGGGTTCACCTGCGCCCTGCCGGTGATGAAAAAGGACGAAAAAATCCTCGGCTTCGCTCGCTGGCAGGAGGATATGAAGCTGCGGGAAACAGACTATGAGGTGATGGAGCCTGTCGTGAACGACAAAACCGAATGGCTGGAACCTGACATTGTCGTCGTGCCTTTGCTGGCTTTCGACCGTCGTGGCTATAGATTAGGTCAGGGCGGCGGCCATTATGACGCGACATTGGCCGACCTGCGTGCTAGGAAAAAGATCGCCGCGGTGGGCTTGGCTTACGCCCAGCAGGCCTGCCTGTTCAACCTGCCCATCGAGGATCACGACCAGAAACTGGATTGGGTGATCACGCCGCAGGGTGCGCAAAGCTTTAATCCGTAAGGAGAGTATTTTGAAAATTTTATTCATCGGCGATGTCATGGGCCGTTCCGGGCGCGAGGCGCTTCAGGAACACCTGCCGCAGATCAAAAAGAAACTGGAGCCCGATATTATTATCGTGAATGGCGAAAACGCCGCCAGCGGCGCAGGCATTACACCGAAAATCTGCGAAGAGTTTTACGGCTGGGGCGTTGATGTCATTACAACGGGCAACCATGCCTGGGACCAGCGTGAAATCATTCCCTATATCGACAAAGACCCAAAACTTCTGCGGCCTATCAATTTTCCGGAAGGAACTCCGGGCTCAGGGTTTGTCCGCCACGAACTTGATGACGGCAGGGTGATTACGGTCATTAACGCCATGGGCCGCCTGTTCATGGACTCGCTCGACGATCCTTTCCGCATTGTGAAAGACGTCGTCGAGAAGGAAAAAATGGGCAAGGGCGGTGCGAACGCCATTTTCATCGATTTCCACGCCGAGGCGACGAGCGAGAAATTATCACTCGCGCATTATCTCGACGGAAAAATATCCGGGCTTGTCGGCACCCACACGCATGTCCCGACGGCGGACACACATATCATGACGGGCGGTACAGCCTACATGAGCGACGCCGGCATGACGGGCGATTACAACAGCGTCATCGGCGTCGAGAAAGAAGTCGCCATCCACCGCTTCGTGAAAAAATTCGCAGGAGAACGCTTGCGCCCCGCCGCCGGAAAAGGCGCGATGTGCGGCGTCTATATCGTGACGAATGATAAAACCGGCCATGCAGAACGCATTGAGCCCGTGCGCATGGGCGCGATCATTTCAGAACATATTCCAAAAATTTAAAGCGACTTGCCTTGATACTTGTCGAAGTAGCGGACGCAGGCTTCATTCAGCGCGCGCATGAGTTCAGTGCCGTGCTTGCCGCCATCACCTGATACGCGGCCCATGACTACAGCGCGGATCGTTGTGTGGAACGCCATAACAATCTCGACAACCTCGATATCCACACGTTCGATGACTTCCAGAAATTGAATCAGTTTATCGGCGATGCGTGTCACCAGCGGGTAATGAAACATCCCACCATTCGCCTTGAGCTGCATACCCGGATAAAGCATGCGCGAAATCACATATTCCTGGTCGTCGTTCGGATCGGATTCCTTGGCGAGATCGATGCCCTTCATCAGGCCCGCGAGATACATCTCCGCCAGCGGCTGGAAATCAACCGTATTATTCTCAAGCAGGTTCTCCGCCTTGTTCAATATGTCATCACTGAGGCCGCCGGAACCGACCTTGGTCTTGAGCATATTCGGCGGCTTGATAAATTCCGCGTTGCGCCGGGGCTTCTGACTGAAATGCTGCCTGTCGTTCATATGCGTTTATCCGAATCTACATTGACGTAGTAATCATCGGGCTGAACATCCGTGTTACGACGGAGATGGCCCTGGTAACCAGCCGCACCCTTACGGCGACGATCCGGCCCGAAGAAATCTTCCGAGCGCACGAACTGGCGCGGACGTTCGATGATCTGGTAGAGCCGCCTGTATAAATCCCGCGCCGTAAAAGGTTTAACCAAAAACTCCGTGACACCTGCATCGCGTGCCTGCATCACGCGGCGTTTTTCACTGAAGCCCGTCATCAGAACGAACGGCACGAATTTATTCGGCGAGGCAGGATCATTTCGTATGCGGTGCGCGAGTGAAATGCCATCCATCGGTTTCATCATCCAGTCGGCAATAATGATATCGGGATTATGTTCGCAGAATTTCTTGAAGCCTTCTTCGCCGTGCTTGGCACCCATGACGTTTTTAACGCCGAAAGCCGTCATAAGCGCCCTGGCCAGCTCAAGCATGGGCTGGTTATCCTCGACGATCAGCACGGTAATGTTCTGGAATTGATAAGACATGATTCAGGCTACCTTTCCTTGTATTTTAACACAGGATTCGCTAAAAAATCAGACCCTAATTTTGCTATAAGTTCTCTCTAATATTAAGGATTGCGAGATGGCAGGCCATTCCAAGTTTAAGAACATCCAGCACCGCAAGGGCGCGCAGGACCGGAAACGGGCGCAGCTTTTTTCGAAACTTGGGCGTGAAATTACCGTGGCCGCAAAAATGGGCGGCGGCGATCCGAACATGAATGCCCGGCTTCGTCTCGCCGTTGCTAACGCCAAGGTGCAAAGCATGCCGCGCGACAATATCGAGAAGGCCATCCAGAAGGGCATTGGTGGTGGCGATCTCAGTAACTATGTCGAAATGCGTTACGAAGGCTACGGCCCCGGCGGCGTCGCGGTGATCGTCGATGCGCTGACAGACAATAAAAACCGTACGGCCGGCGAGGTGCGCGCGCTCTTTTCAAAGTCTGGCGGAAATCTCGGTGAAACCAATTCCGTCAGCTTCATGTTCGATCGCATCGGGGAAATCATATACCCGGCATCCGTTGCGGGAGCCGACGCGATGTTCGAAGCCGCGTTAGAGGCAGGGGCCTCGAACGTAGAATCCGGAAGTCATCACGAAATCACGACAACCCCTGACGATTTCGCCGCTGTCCGCTCGGTTCTTGTTGCAAAATTCGGCGAGCCGGAAAAATCCGGCCTTGTCTGGAAACCGAACGTCATGGCGTCAGCCAACGAGGAACAGGCCGGTGACGTGCTGGAGCTGATCGACGCGCTCGAGGAAAATGACGACGTCCAGACCGTGACCACCAATGTCGAGGTCAGCGACCAGATCATGGAAAAACTGATGGCGGCGGGTTAACTACCGCTTTGCATTTTCCATCTGTTCCCCTATACTGTTCCTGAATTGTTCCTGTTCATTTTAACATAATAGACAACATGCTTATTCTCGGTATCGATCCGGGCCTGCAAAAGACCGGCTGGGGCATTGTCCTCAGCCGCGGCAACGCATTGCAGTACCGCGCCAGCGGCCTGATCAAGACTGATGCAGAACAAAGCCTGCCGAACCGCCTGGCGCATATCCACGGTGAACTGGCGCGGGTTATCGAGGAGCATAAGCCTGAAGCCGCCGCCGTCGAGGAAACCTTCGTCAACCAGAACCCGGCCTCAGCCCTGAAACTGGGGCAGGCACGTGGTGTGGCCCTCAGTGTTCCGGCGCTTTATGGATTGGAAACGGCGGAATACGCCGCCAACAAGGTCAAGAAATCCATCGTCGGCAGCGGCCATGCGGATAAAAACCAGATCGGCATGATGATCCAGAGGCTGCTGCCCGCCTGTGGCAGAATCAGCGAAGACGAGGCCGACGCCCTTGCCGTGGCTATTTGTCATGCACATCACCGTCCATTGTCATTCCGGCGCAAGCCGGAATCGAGTAAACTGACCAACAAACTTACAGGCAACCCGATCCCGGCTTTCGCCGGGATGACAGGTGAGGTTAAATGATCGGAAAACTCTCCGGCATCATCGACAGCTTTGCAGACAATCATGCGATTTTAGACGTGAACGGCGTCGGCTATGTCGTGTTCGCCAGCCGCCGCACACTTGGCCGCATCGGCCAGCCCGGCGACCCGGCAACGCTGCTGATCGATACGCATGTTAGGGAAGACCATATTCATTTGTACGGTTTTGCCGATGTGAACGAGCAGAAATGGTTTCGTTTGTTGACGAGCGTGCAGGGTGTCGGCGCAAAGGTCGCACTCTCGATTTTAACTGCGTGTCCGGCGGAGCGTCTTGGCGTTATCATCGCCTCGCAGGATAAAGGCGCGATTACGTCTGCCGACGGCGTTGGTCCCAAACTCGGCGTGCGGATTTTGACGGAATTAAAAGACAAGGCCGAACAGGTTGAAATCATAGCGCCATCGAAAAGCGTAAAATATAAAGAGATCGCCAGCGAACCGAAAAGCATAGATCAGGATGCGGTGTCTGCTCTCGTCAATCTCGGCTACCCACGCTCCGATGCATATGGCGCAGTCATGCAGGCCCGCACCAAGGCGAATGATAATGATAAAGAAAATCTGCAAACGATTATCCGCATGGCGCTGAAGGAATTGAGCGCATGACCAAGAACGCGCAGCTCGAAGCGGTAAAACAGGAATTCGAAGGCGGGCAGGAGATTGCCCTGCGCCCGTTATCCTTCGCCGATTTCGTCGGGCAGAAAGCGCTGTGCGACAATCTGAAAGTTTTCGTGAAGGCGGCAAAATCACGCCGCGACGCTATGGATCACGTTCTGCTGTTCGGTCCGCCAGGACTCGGCAAAACAACACTCGCGCAGATTATTGCTAAGGAGCTTGGCGTCGGCTTCCGCGCAACAAGCGGGCCCGTGATTGTCAAGGCGGGCGACCTCGCTGCGCTTCTCACCAATCTCGAGCCGAACGATGTATTATTCATCGATGAAATTCATCGCCTGAACCCGGCCATCGAAGAAATTCTCTATCCTGCGATGGAAGACCGCAAACTTGACCTCATCATCGGCGAGGGGCCGTCCGCGCGCTCGGTGCAGATTGATCTTGTGCCTTTCACTCTCATCGGCGCGACGACGCGCAGCGGCCTGCTGACCAACCCGCTGCGCGACCGCTTCGGCATTCCCGTGCGCCTGGAATTTTATACCGCAGAAGAACTTGCAAAAATCGTCGCGCGCACTGCATCGCTCCTGAATATGAACCTGACCACAGACGGCGCAGGCGAAATCGCCAAACGGGCGAGAGGCACACCGCGCATTGCCGGAAGATTGACCCGCCGCGTCCGCGATTTCTCTGAAGGCAACAAAATCGACCGCAAGGACGTCGACGACGCGCTCAAGCGCCTCGATGTCGATTCCAGCGGCCTCGACTCCATGGACCGCCGTTATCTCTCTTGCATCGCCGAGAATTACGGCGGCGGGCCGGTGGGAATCGAAACTCTCGCCGCATTTCTTTCCGAACAACGCGACATGGTCGAGGATGTGATCGAGCCCTATCTGATCCAGCGCGGTTTAGTCCAGCGCACGCCGCGTGGGCGGGTTCTGTCCGTTAAAGGGTTTGAATATCTGGGTATGAAGCCCCAAAATACTCCCCAGATAGATCAGCTTTCCGAAGACGAATAATGGAACACAAATTACCCATACGCGTTTACTACGAGGACACGGATGCAGGGGGTGTTGTTTACCATGCCAACTTCATCAAATTCGCTGAGCGGGGACGCACGGAACTCTTGCGTTTTATGGGTTTTGAGAATAAATCATTACATGAGAACCAAGGGATTTTATTCGTCGTTCGTCATATCAATGCCGATTACCTTAAACCGGCGGTTCTCGACGACTTGCTTGAACTGCAAACCATTGTAACTCAAATCAAAAACACCAGTCTCGTGATGAAACAATCAATTTACCGTAACTCAGACCTGATATTCACCGCGGATGTCACCGTTGTGTCGATCGACGCAGGGTCGATGAAACCCGTGCGTATTCCTGAAGGCCTGCGTGGCGGTTTCCAGAAATATCTCAAGGAAAGCAAATAGACATGCCAAATGAAGCAGTACCGGTTGCAGCCGTAGACGGCGTCAATCTCGGTGGGAGTTACGCCCACGACATGACGATGATGGGCCTGTTCCTGCAGGCCGATATGATCGTGAAAGTCGTCATGATCCTCCTGGTCATGGCTTCGATCTGGAGTTGGGCCATTATTCTGTCCAAGCGCAGCACACTGAAAAAGCTGAACCGGAAGGCGAATATTTTCGAAGATTCATTCTGGTCGGGCGAACCGCTTGATAAAATTTATTCACGTGTGAAAAACAGCAAGCAGGACCCGCTGCTCTCGACCTTCGCTGCAGGCATGGAAGAATGGCAGGCGGGAATCTCCGCCGGTATTCCGTCGAAGGAAAGCATGCAGGCCTCGCTCCGCCAGCGCGTCGAACGCGCCATGGCCGTCGCCATCGGCCGCGAGATGAATTCGCTCGAGCGCGGCATGACATTCTTGGCCAGCGTCGGCTCGACCGCGCCGTTCATCGGTCTGTTCGGCACCGTCTGGGGGATTATGAACTCATTCTCGGCCATCGCCGCGACAAACAACACATCGCTCGCAGTCGTCGCTCCCGGTATTGCCGAAGCACTTTTCGCAACGGCGCTTGGCCTCGTCGCCGCGATTCCAGCATCGATTTTCTACAATGTGTTTTCGACGAGCCTGAACCGCTACGCCAGCAGGCTGGATGCGTTCACCGATGAATTCTCGGCAATCCTCTCGCGCCACCTCGACAGCCAGGACCGCAATGGTGGCTCAGGCTCCTCGGGCCCCACAAGGAAGGTCGCATAAATCATGGGCGCATCATTCGGCGGCGGAAAAACAAGAGGAAGACGGGGCCGCTCCGGCGGCACCTACAGGCCGACGTCGGAAATCAACGTCACACCACTCGTCGACGTCATGCTCGTCCTTTTGATCGTCTTCATGGTCGCCGCGCCACTCCTGACCGCCGGTGTGCCCATCGACCTGCCGAACTCCGACGCCAAGCCGATCAGTGACGAAGAAAACAAGCCCATCGAAATCACGCTCGATAAGGACGGGAAATTATTCATCGGCGAAACCGCCGTCGAACGCTCGAAACTGATCGGGCTCCTTTCCGCCATGACCGAAGGCCAGACCGACCGCCGCATTTATATCCGAGGTGACCAGAGCCTGGAATATGGCGGTATCATGGAATTGCTCGGTGCCGTCAGTGGTGCGGGCTTTACGAAGGTGGCGCTCATCTCCGAGGCCAAGTCGAGGTGATCCCATGATCAACCGGACTATGATAGACGACGACTTCCTCGGCCTTGATTCCTCCATGAAGGCCCCGGTTGTCACGTCCGCAATCCTTCATATTATCCTTTTCATCGTCACGGCCTTTGGCATTCCCTTTATCGCGCGCGATCATGAAATATTGTCACAGCCGATCAGCATCGAGATTGTACCCATCGATGAACTGACGCAGACCAACCGCGTCGCGACGCCCGTAAAACCCAAGGAAGAGAAAAAAGAACTCCCGCCGCCCGTGCAGGAAAAACCATCGCCGCCAAAGATGGCTGAGGAAA
Organism: Micavibrio sp. UBA7657; assembly: GCA_002483465.1. Lineage (GTDB taxonomy): Bacteria > Pseudomonadota > Alphaproteobacteria > Micavibrionales > Micavibrionaceae > UBA7657. The sequence continues at coordinate 47,185 of DLHX01000008.1, forward strand.
CACCCCCTGAAATCGAAAAGCCAAAACCTCCCGAGCTTAAGGAGGAGGTGAAAGAGAAACCTGTCGAACAGCTCGCGCCTCCAAAACCTGAAAAGAAAAAGGAAGAGGTTAAGCCCAAGGAAAAACCGAAGCCAAAACCTGACACGACAAAGGTCGAGAAAAAGAAGGAACAGGATTTCGATAGCCTGCTTAAAAACCTGACGCCGGACACTGAAGAAGAACAGCCTGTCGAATCCGTCGAGACGGCGGAAAACTCTGCGGTCGATTCCGCCATCGCACAATTATCCGACCGCCTGACCATGAGCGAGATGGATGCGCTCAGGCATCAGCTCCAGGGCTGCTGGAATCTCGGCGCATCCGCCGGTGGTAAATACGCCGAGGAACTAATAGTTGCAGTCCGCGTTCAGATAAACAAGGACAGAACCGTTCAAAACGCCGCCGTGGTCGATATGGGCCGTTATCAACGTGACAATGCTTTCAGGGCTGCGGCTGAGGCTGCTTTGCGCGCCTTGCGTAATCCGCGCTGCACACCGCTTGCCGTGCCGCCAGACAAATACAACACATGGAAGAATACCATTATTAACTTCGACCCGAGTGATATGCTATAAAACCGAATCTGCAACGCGAGAGAGTATTTGATATGAAAAGAATTTTGCCCGTTTTGTTGTTTGTCCTGGCCCTGATTCCAGTAGCCGCGCACGCCGAGCTCCGCGTTGACGTCACGCGCGGCACGATCGAGCCGATGCCCATCGCCATCTCGCCATTCTCCGGCAGCGGCGCGGACGCAAACCTCGCTTTGGAAATGCCGAAAGTAATTTCCAACAATCTCGCGGGCTCGGGCCTGTTCAAACCTGTTAACCCGGCGGCCTTCGTTCAGGACGCCGCATCCATCCAGCGCGATGGCGTGCGTTTCGCCGAATGGCGCGCGACGAACACACAGGCTCTTGTTACCGGCACAGTAACTTCGCTGCCGGACGGCAAAGCGCGCGTTGAATTCCGTCTCTGGGATGTTTTCGGCCAGAAACAATTAATCGGCATGGCGTATACAACGACGCAGCAGAACTGGCGCCGCATCGCGCACATCATTTCCGATGAAATCTACAAAAACCTCACCGGCGAAGACGGCTATTTCGACAGCCGCATCGTTTATGTCTCGGAAACCGGCCCGGCAACCAAACGCGTCAAGCGCCTCGCCATCATGGACCAGGACGGCGCCAACCATAAATATTTGACCGATGGCGGCAGCCTCGTCCTGACCCCGCGCTTCTCGCCGACGCGCCAGCAGGTCGCTTATATGTCGTATGAAGGCCGCGCGCCGCGCGTTTATTTGTACGACCTCGCGTCCGGTCGCCGCCAGATTCTCGGCGATTTCCCCGGCATGACGTTTGCTCCGCGCTTTTCACCTGACGGCAATAAGGTCGTCATGAGTCTCGCGCAGAACGGCAACACGGATGTTTACGTGTTAGACCTCGGCAGCCGTACGAAAAAACGCCTGACTGAAAATCCCGGCATCGACACCGCGCCTTCATATTCACCGGATGGCGCACGCATCGCGTTTGAATCCGACCGTGGTGGTTCGCAGCAGATTTATACGATGAATGCCGACGGCAGCAACGTGCAGCGCATCACCTTCGACAAGGGCCGCTACGGCAACCCTGTCTGGTCGCCGCGCGGTGACCTGATCGCCTTTACGCGCCAGTACCAAGGCCAGTTCTACATCGGCGTCATCCGCCCGGACGGCTCCGGCGAGCGCCTGATTACCAACGCCTATCACGTAGAAGGCCCGAGCTGGTCGCCCAATGGCCGTGTTCTGACCTACTTCAAGGAAAGTCCCGGCAGCGGTTCGGCTCGCACGGCACGCGTCTACACCATCGACATCACCGGCTATAACGAGCGCAAGCTCGGCACGCCGCAGGACGGCTCCGACCCGGCCTGGTCGCCCCTAAATGCGAACTAAGCAATGTCCTTGAAAAGCGTGATGACCTGTTTGTAGGTGTCGCGCTTGAAGGGCACGATCAGGTCGATTGTCTCGGCGAGCGCAACCCATTTCCAGTTGCTGAATTCGGCAGGATCGTGATTTGCGATGTTAATGTCGGAATCCGCACCCAAAAAACGCGCCGCCACCCAGGTTTGCTCCTGACCTTTATACATCCCGCCCCATAAACGCTCGCGCATCTCATCGGGAAGGTCGTAGCGGATCTTTTTATCGGCAACGCGGATAATTTCAGCCTTGTTGCAGCCGATCTCCTCGTAGAGCTCGCGGAAGGCGGCCTGTTCAATTGTTTCGTCGCCATCGATGCCGCCCTGCGGCATCTGCCACGCACCCGGTGTATCGATGCGCTCACCAACAAAAATCTTTCCCTCCGCATTAAACAGCGCAACGCCGACGCAAGAGCGGTAAAGGTCAGTGTGCCGGTGCGGTTTCATGATGCTCGGCGGGGGCGGCAGGTGTTGCGGGAGGAGGTGTCTCAGGCGCGTCTTTATTCGCCTGCGCCAGCGCTGAAACCGGGGCGAGGGAATAACCGCGCTCCTTAAGTGTCGCCGACCACGCGGCAACCGCATCGACAACCTTCGGATAGGGCCGCTTGATAATGCCGACAGTAAAGCCGTTATTGGTGGCTTCCATCTCAAGCGCCTTCAACCATGCTTCGGGCGATTGCGCGCCTTCCTCATAAATGGAATGGTTGCGGATATAAGGCGCTTTCTTTTCGATGGCGTTCATCTCGACACCTTCAAGCCCGGCGGGATTGATCTCGAGATAACCAATGCCGCGGTCATATCCTTCGTTCCACAAACTCTTCAGCGCCGATTGCGCATTCAGGAACGCCGTATCCGTATAACCTGCGATCCCTGCATAACCGGACGTGCGCGAAAGTGCCCAGAGAAATTTCTCCTGGTTATATTTGAAATCGGAATGCGCGAGCAGGGCCTGCGGACCGGGATCGGTTACAGTGGGATAATCCTGGCTCTCAACCGGCATGAAAACCCAGAATTCATGACCTTCGGCGCCAGCCAGACTCTTCCACGTGTCCTGCGTCTGCGCATATGGATTCAAAATAAGAGAAACTTCGCCGGGCAATTTTTTCAGGGCCTCTTTGGAATCCGTCGCAGACATGCCGTAATCGAGCACCACGAGCGCAATCGCCGGGCTTCCATCAGTTGTGTAAGGCTTCTTGTAAGCGTCGTAAGGCGTCTGGCCACTTGCTGAACGCTTGGGCAACGGCCCTTGCGGAGTCATTTCTATCAAGTCGGAAGACCCATGCATAGCAGGTGCATGCTCTTGCTCAGCGGTGTGTTCATCTGCAGGTTCAGCCGGATGTTCGGCGACGGCTTCAGGCGCGTTTACTGGTGGATGCTCTGCTAAGGGAACAGGAGCCTGGTCCTGCGGCTCCAGATGCGACGTCACAACGGCTTCGACCTGCGGCTGCGGATTCATGCGCGTGACCTGAGCAGTTGCCGAAGCAAGGGGGGTTGCGCTTTCAGGCACGCCCCGGCTTTTGACGATTGTGACCGTGAAAATTACGACATAGACAAAAAATACGACAACGAGGCCTTGAAAAAAACCGGTAACAAAGCTGCCGTTGCGTGTCATGTCCACGGCCGCTCGCTCCTTATTCGTTTGCCTTCAGCCCGCTTTTGTAAAGCGAGAGGCCATTCAGAAGATCAAGCGCGCGCATCAGCTGGTAATCCTGCACGCCTTCCTCACCCTCGACAGGCGCAGCACCGGTTTTCGGCGGTGTTTCTTCCTTGACCTTTTCCTTATCGGGCTTCGCGGCTTCTTCCTTGGCTTTGTCTTTTTCCTTGTCCGGGTTGGCAAGCGCACCGCGTAAATCGGCTTCGCTGATGCCGGTCATTTTCAGCGCTTCGATCTTGGCCGGCTCAACCAGGATATCCGGCTCGATGCCTTTAGCCTGGATCGAACGACCCGACGGCGTGAAATAACGCGCCGTCGTCAGGCGCATAGCACCATGTCCGGGCAGCGGAATGACTGTCTGAACCGAACCCTTACCGAAGGATTTCGTACCAAGAAGAATGGCGCGCTTGTGATCCTGCAGGGCACCCGCGACAATTTCAGAACCGGAAGCCGAACCGCCATTGATCAGAACGACGATAGGCAGGCCGTCAGCTGAATCTCCGGGCGTTGCGTTGTCGCGCTTGGTGTCGTTTTCGTGACGCCCGCGCGTGGACACGATTTCACCACGATCAATGAACGTGTCGGAAACCGAAATAGCCTGGTCGAGCAATCCGCCCGGGTTGTTCCGCATATCCAGCACATAACCAATCAAGTTCGTGCCAAGTTTCTTTTTAATTTCCTCAATCGCCTTGTTCAGGCCTGGCTGGGTGTTCTGGTTAAAGGTCGTGATGCGTATGTAGCCCGCGTTACCCTCGGTGTGGTAACGCACCGATTGAATTTTAATGATGTCGCGTGTGAGTTCAAACGGCAGGGGATCAGGATTGCCCTCGCGGCGGATAACCAGCTTGATCGGGCTGCCGACTTTGCCGCGCATTTTATCAACCGCGTCAGCAAGGCTGAGACCCATAACGCTTTCACCGTCGATTTCAACGATGTAATCCCCGGCCTGGATACCGGCGCGGAAAGCAGGCGTGTCATCGATTGGCGAAACGACCTTCACGAAACCATTTTCCATCGTGACCTCGATACCGAGGCCGCCGAATTCGCCCTTCGTATTCACCTGCATTTCGGTGAAGCTGTCTTCGTTGAGATAACCGGAATGCGGGTCAAGGCTGGTCAACATGCCGTTAATCGCGCTTTCCACGAGCGTCTTGTCGTCAACCGGTTCAACATACTGGCTGCGGACACGCTCGAACACATCGCCGAAAAGGTTTAGCTGGCGGTAGGTCTCGCTATAGGCGTTCTCCTGGTCGGGTTTCCCGGCGGTTCGCTCCGCATCCGCGGCAAAGGCCGGAACCGAAAAAGCTATGACTGAGAAACCAAGCAGGGGAAGTAGATAGCGCATAAAGTTAATGTCCTTTGTTAACCAAGATCGGCAAATTTCGTTGCAGGATTGATAGGCCGCCCGTTGAGCCGGAGCTCGTAGTATAAAGCAGGCTTCTCTCCGGGGTTTTCGGCCCGGTGCAAGAGCCCGAGTGGTTCGCCCGCTGAAACGCTTTGGCCCACTACTGTATCAATTTTTTCCAATCCTGCAACAAGGCTATGGAAGCCTTTTTCGTGTTCCAGGATGACAATATTCCCATAGTTTCGGAAATGCCCGGCAAAACGGACGACTCCGCCCATCGGGGCCACCACCAGCGCACCAGCGCGACCCTCAATGGAGACACCCTTACTGGGTGCGCCGAAACTGTCCGGCTCATCGTAACGTGTGCGGATAATGCCGGAAATTGGCAGCCTCGAATTACCCGATGGAACGCTGACGACTTTCTTCTCGGGCTTGCGTTGTTGCCGGTCGTTGTCTAAGCGTGTGACGAGGTCGGCAAGGCTGCGTGCCTGCTGCGAGATTTTTTTAACATTGGCTTTTTCGGATTCAAGATCAGCGTGCGTATCTTCAAAAAGTTTTTCACGCTTGTCGACGAGGCCGGCGAGTTTTTCCTGCTCGCCCGCCAGCGTTGCGGCTTCTTTCTGCTCACGCCCGCGCTTTTCTTCAAGGTCGGCGGTAATCTCGTCGAGATTTTTGAGATTTTCTTTGAGCGCATCCGCTTTTTTATAAAGGGAAGGGATGATGTCACCCATCAGCAACGCGCTCTGCGCCGTACGAAAAGGAGCGTCTGGCCGCGCGATCATCGCCTCGGGCGGCACGCGGCGAATGCGCTCCAGCGCCAGGATAAGATCGGCCATGGACTTTCTGTCGGTCTGCAGCGCAGTTTTAATTTCTGCTTTTTCTTTTTCAAGCTCTTCAATGCGGCCTTCAAGACTTTGCAGCGATTTCTCATTGGCCTGAATTGATTTACTAACCGACACCAGCTCATTGCGCGTGCCGGACAATTCCTTTTCGATTTTTTTGACTTCCTGCTGCAGTGTCTCGGTTTTTTGCTCATGCTGTTTCAGCTTTTGCTTGAGCGACGGCTCGGCCATGACGGGTTGTGGCAGGAACGCCGCTGTTGCCAGAAAAAGCAGAAGATAACGCTGCATGAAAAACCTATTCCCTGTGATAGGGATGACCTGCGAGAATTTGTTGCGCCCTGTAAATCTGCTCGAAAAGCATCACACGCGCAAGCATATGCGGCCATGTCTGCTGGCCAAAGCTGAGGAGAAGATTGGCGCGGCCCCTGAGCTCATCCGTCAGGCCGTCAGCGCCGCCAATAATGAACTGGATATAATTCTCGTTATTGTTCTGAAGTTTTTCCAGCGTCTTGGCAAAATCAAGGCTTCGTAGTCCATCGCCGCGCTCGTCCATTACAATAACGAAGGCATCGTCCTTGATATATTCTTTGATCTTGCGCGCTTCGTCACCCTGGATATGAGCGGCTTCGGTGTATTTGCTCTCGATTTCATGCAGCGTCACGGTCCAGCGCGTGCGCTTCTGGTATTCCTGGCAAAGATCGTAATAGGGGCCTTTTTTCAATCGCCCCACGGCAATGACGTCGATTTTCATCATAAGACGAATATCCGCGATAAAAGGCGGCTCGTCCAGCCCGGGAAACCGGGAAATGGAAGCTTTTTAAGCCGTGACTTGCTGTCCTATGACATTAAAACCGGCATACGGACCCCACATCTTCTCGATGTTATAGAAGGACCGCACTTCGGGCCTAAAGATATGCACAATCACATCGCCAGCATCCACAACCACCCAATCCGAGGTCGGAAGGCCTTCGATCCGGATGTTCTTCACACCGTGGCTTTCAAGCTTGTCTCTGATTTTCGTGGCTAAGGCTCCCACATGCCGGGAGGAGGTGCCTGAGGCGATAATCATGTAGTCGGCTAAAGGCGACTGACCGCTCAGGTCGATGGTTGTGATATTCAGGGCCTTGTCTGCGTCCAGGGACTTCTCGACGAGGCTTTTAATGTCATCCGGGCCTGGTTGCCCGCGTGTTTCATAGGTCAGAATGGCTTATGGCTCCTTTCAGGGTTGCAGATAAACAAAAAACGCCGAGCCCATAGGGCGCAGCGTTTGCTTCACGTTCAGTACTTTTCCATGAAAACGGAGGCGTCCGGTCAAATCGCGGTCCCTCGGCTTTCTGTCTGAGTGTTACTTAACCTCATATATATATTATAGGGCCTTTAGGCCCCCTTGGCAAACGGCAGAAACCAAGAGATTCCAGCGGCTTAGCCCGTCAAACCCTTACTCGCCGCCGTTTTTGGCCTGTTTTTCACGAATCTG
>DLHX01000008.1:54530-350885 GCA_002483465.1 Micavibrio sp. UBA7657
TGTTTCTGGGTTTCCAGCAGCAGCAGGGGGCAGCTCTGAATAAGGGAACTTGCAGGCGCACGCGTCAGGTGCACCATGCAAATTTCGTCCAGCAAATCTTTCCAATTGTTCCACTTATGAAGTGTGAGCGCATTGTCCATACCGCTGACCCAGACGAATTCTGTTTTGGGGAAATGGGGTTTGAGTTTGCGGATGGTGTCATAGGTAATGGTGGTGCCGAGTTCCCGCTCGATCGCCGTGACAATAATTTTCGGATGGGGCGATGTGATTTCTTCCGAGAGGCGCACGCGCTCTTCTAAATCAATCGGCTTTTCGGTCTTGATCGGGTTTTGCGGCGTCACCAGCCACCAGACCGCATCCAGCTCTAAACCATTTAATGCTTCAAGGCTGATATGGACGTGGCCCTCATGCGGCGGGTTGAACGAGCCACCCAGCAAGCCGACCCGCATGCCCTGCCAGCGTGTACTGTCGAGCGTGTGGGGAAGGCTAAAAAGCGCCATCAGGGCCTCGTCTGTCCTGTGCCGTGGATGAGATATTTGTAGGTGCAGAGCTGCTCAAGCGCGACAGGGCCGCGTGCATGCATTTTACCCGTCGCGATGCCGATTTCCGCGCCCATGCCGAATTCGCCGCCATCGGCAAACTGCGTCGAGGCATTGTGGATGACGATACCGCTATCGACATTTTTCAGGAAATAATCGGTGGCTTCTTTATCTTCAGTCAAAATGCTGTCGGTGTGATGTGAGCCGTAGGTGTTGATGTGGTTCACGGCTTCTTTCACGCCGCTGACGATAGCGACACTGAGTTTCGCATCGAGATATTCCGTCGTCCAGTCCTTGACTGTCGCTTCGCCGATACGATCATCAAGACGCTGCGCCATTTTATCGCCAACAATCGCACAACCGGAATCAATAAGCTGGGCTAAAACGTCCTTGGCGGTTTTCTGGTCGAAATCTTTATCGATCAGCAGCGTTTCCATCGCACCGCAAACACCCGTGCGGCGCATCTTTGCATTCAGCGTTATGGCTTTGGCGATATCCGCTTTCGCCGTCGGATGAATATAAATGTGGCAGATGCCCTCAAGGTGACTGAACACTGGCATTTTCGCCTCGCTCTGTACACGCTCGACGAGGCTCTTGCCGCCGCGCGGGATCATGACATCAATCAAATCAGAAGCCGCCAGCATCGCGCCCACAGCATCGCGGTCGGCGATAGGCACCATGGAAGCGGCGTCCGCAGGAATATTTTGCTCGTTCAACGCTTCCTGAACAAATTTATGCAGGGCGAGCGAACTGTTGAGGCTTTCCGAACCGCCGCGCAGGATAACCGCATTACGCGATTTCAGACACAGCGCCGCTGCATCGATAGTGACGTTCGGGCGCGATTCATAAATCATCCCGAGTACACCGATGGGTACCGACACACGTTGAATGTTCATGCCGTTCGGGCGCGTAGTTTCCCACAAAATGCGCCCGACCGGATCAGGCAGATCGCGCACAACCTCAAGCCCCTTGGCCATGCCCTCAATGCGCTCAGGGTTTAACTTCAGGCGGTCGATCAAAGCAGGCGACAGGCCTTTCTGCCGTCCGGCGGCGAGGTCTTTTTCATTGGCCTCAAGAATAGGTTTAACATTTGCGCGGAGTTTCGCTGCAATGGAATCCAGGACATCATTGATCTGGCTTTCGGATGTCTGCGAAAGAACGGAAGCGGCGGCCCGCGCCTTGCGGCCGAGTTCGTTTACGATCTGTTGGGCGGTAGCAGCTGTTTGCGTGGCGCCCATGATCGAACCTTAATGGAGATTCTCGTCTATGTTGGCGATAGCGCGGTCGACGAGCTTTTCATTCAGCTTTTTGTCGAGCTTCTTGGCGATGATTTCTGCCGTCGCGGCGGCGGCCAAATCAGCGGCATATTGCTGGATCTCAGAAATGGCCGATTGCTTCATGCGGGAGAGACGCTCCTCGAGCTGCTTTTCACGGCGCTCCAGGGAGTCCTGGAAATCTGCTTCAGCTTTGGCGCGGATTTTCTCGGCGTCCTTTTCAGCTTCGGATTTGATCTTGGCGGCGTCGCGCACGGCTTCTTCGTGGCGGATCTGGTACTGGACGAGGAGTTGCTTCGCCTCATTGTTCAGCGCATCAGCCGTCTGAATTTCATTGCGGATTTCCGCGATGCGGTTATCCAGCTTGCCGAGCATGGCCTTGCGACCGTAAATGAAGGCCACGAGCACGAAGATGCCGAACGAAATCGCAAACCAGACATGTGTGTCATTCAGGATTTCCATGTTAAGCCGCCTTCGCTTTCAGTGAACGCACCAGGGTTTTCGCCTGGTCGAGATCGGTTTCAACGCCGATGATTTTCTCGGCAGCCTGGCTGGCGATTTCAGCGGCGAGGGAATGCATGTCTTCCATAGCCGCGGCTTTCGCCTTCTCGATTTCGGCTTCGGTTTTTTCGATCTGCTTGGCGGCACTCTGCTGGAATGCCTTGTATCCGGCGTCCGCCTTTTCCTTGATGGCCTTCTCAGCCGCCGTAAAGGCGCCTGTGGCTTCAAGACGGGCATTCTCGATGTCGCGCTCATATTCGGCCTGCAACCCTTCAGCGACTTCCTTCTGGCGTTTCGCGGATTCAAGCGCCCCGCGAACATGAGCGTCACGCTTTTTCATCACTGCGCCGAGATCGGGCAGGGCTTTTTTCGAGAAGAAAGCGTAAAGAACGACGAACATGATCGCCAGCCAGAACACCTGGCTCGCGAAGGATGAAGGATCGAATTGGGGCAGGCCCACGCCACCGCCGCCATGGGCCGCGTCAGCAGCCCCATGCGCGGCATCGGCATGAGCAGCATCAACAGCCGCGCCGTGCGCGGCCATCGGGTCCGTCTCTCCATGCTCGGGCGCAGGCTCCGCCATCGCGGCGGGAACGCGCGCGAGGAGAATACATACAGCCCAGAGCAGGGTATGACGAACCTTGGTCATTATTAACCGAACAGAATGACGAGCGAGATAACCAGCGCGAAAATCGCGAGGGCTTCCGTCAGTGCGAAGGTCAGGAAGAATTTCTTCTCCAGCAGTTCCAACGCGGTCGGGTTACGACCTACAGCTTCGTTGTAGGACGAGAAGATCAGGCCAAGACCAATGCCAACGCCCGCGATCGGGATAAGCGCCAGTGCAGAGGCGATCAGTTTTGCAGCTTCGAGTTCCATGTTTTTAGTTCCTTTCTCAGTGGTTAATAGCTTTAGTTAAAAGTTAGTGACCTATTTCGATCGTGTCCTTCAGGTAGATGCAGGTCAGGATCGTAAAGACATAGGCCTGCAGGAAGGCGATCAGAAATTCGAATGTAATAAGCGCGACATTGAACAGTGTCGGCACGATGCCCATGAACAGGCCGGCGGTTCCAAACGCGGCAATCATCGCAACGCTGAAACCAGCAAAGACTTTCAACACAAGGTGCCCCGCCATCATGTTGGCGAAAAGACGAACAGAAAGCGTGATCGGGCGCGCGAGGAACGAAACGATTTCAATCGGAATAATCAAAGGCAGCAGCCATGCCGGAACACCGGGCGGCAGGAACAGATGGAAGAAATGCATGCCGTGACGGTAAATGCCGATGATGATCACCATAAAGAAGATCATAAGGGCAAGTGCGGCAGTCACGATCAGGTGGCTGGTGTAAGTGAACGACCACGGGATCATGCCCAGCATGTTGCCGATGAACACGATCATGAACACTGTGAAGACGAGCGGGAAATATTCCATCCCGCGCGAGCCGATATTCTCGCGGATCATATTGGCGATAAAGCCGTACATCATTTCAGCGGCAACCTGGATGCGCCCAGGAACCATGGCTTTTTTCCATGTCGCGAGCGTCATGAACGTAACCGAGGTCAAAACGGAAATGGTCATCCACAGCGATGAATTCGTATAGGAAAGATCAATACCGGCCACATGAAAGGGCACGATCGGCTCGATGATAAACTGGTGGATCGGGTCGGCCATGGTTACTCTGATTCTCCTTGATCTGCGGGGTTTTTAGCGGGTTTTTCCCGTTGATGCAACTGAGAATATCCGACATTTGAGCCCATATTCTGCGTTATCCGCCAGACATTCACGAACCCCGCCGTAACGCCCAGTAAAAGCATGGAAATAAGGCCAAAAGGCTTAATTCCGAGCCATGTATCGAGGCCCCAGCCAAGTGCGGCACCGACGATGATACAACCGACCAGTTCGGTCCCGGCCTTCATGCCGACGCTGACATTCTCAGCGTCCTGTTTGTGCGTGTCGGTTTTGGAGGCTTGTTCCAGCTTCCGCCCGAGATCTTCCAGATCCGAGGGCATGGCTAGGCGGCTTCGAGGAATTCGAAAGATTGCTGAAGGTCGACGGAAACGAGTTGCGAAACACCCCGTTCGGCCATCGTGACGCCATAAAGGCGGTTCATGCGGGCCATCGTCATACGGTGGTGCGTGATAATCAGGAAGCGGGTCTCGCCGCGGGCGGCAATTTCCTCGAGCAGGTTACAGACGCGGTCCACGTTCGCATCGTCCAGCGGTGCATCAATCTCGTCCAGTACGCAGATCGGCGAGGGGTTCGTAAGGAACATCGCAAAAATCAGCGAAATGGAGGCAAGCGCCTGTTCACCGCCCGAGAGCAGGGAGAGCGATTGCAGCGTCTTGCCCGGCGGCTGGGCGTAAATTTCAAGACCCGCGCCAAGCGGGTCATCGGCATCGATTAAAGCAAGATGCGCCTTGCCGCCACCGAAGAGCTGCGTAAACAGGCGTTGGAAATGCGTGTTGACGTGATCGAACGCCGCTTTCAGGCGGTCGCGTGCTTCTGCATTGATTTTGTTGATTGCGCCGCGCAGTTCTTCAATGGCCTGAATAAGGTCATCGCGGTCTTTCAGGATAGCGCCGACCTCGGTTTCGAGAATCTGGAATTCTTCATCGGCACGCAGGTTCACGGCACCGATATTTTCGCGTTCACGGACCAATTTTTCTTTCTTGGCGCGTAAGCTTTCAAGATTTTCCACCGACTCGTTCATCTCGACGGCGGTGTGCTGGGCGAGTTCTTCAGCCGGAACTTCAAACTGTTCCTGAATGTGCTGGTTGACGCTGCCTTGTTGCTCGGAAAGCGCGGCGAGCGTCGCCTGCGCATGAACGCGGGATTCACGGGCTTCGGACAACGCCGCTTCGGCCTGCTTCAGCGCGCGGCCGGTTTCGGTGACTTCACCATCAACCGTGGCAAGACGTTCTGCTGCAGAAGAACGTTCATTCTCCAGCTCGGAGAACTGACCGAGGAATTTTTCTTTATCTTCGCTGAAATCCTTAGGCTGACGCTTCAGCGTTTCAAGCTTTTCAGCCAGCGCACCCTGGCGCTCTTCCAGGTTTTTCAGGCGCTCGCGCGAACGGATCAGGCGGTTCTGCGTGTTAACGCGCTCGTCAGCGATGGCGTGCAGACGGGCATTACGGCTGTTCTGCTGCTGTTGGAACATATCGAAGGCGCTGACAGCGGACTGGTACGTTTCGCGTGCCTCAAGCAACGATTTTCTAATTTTATCGGTTTCTTCTTCCTTGCGCTCACTTGCGGCTTTTTCGCAAGCCTCAAGACGCTCCTGATCCCACTTGATCACTTCATTAAGCGTACCGACATCTTCGTCGGACAGGCGGATGATTTCAGCAAGACGCGCGATTTCGCTCTCGGCGCGAACCTGCGCTTCACGTGTCTTTACCAGTTCATGACGCGATGTGTTTAGTTCCTGCTCGGTCTTACGAAGATTGGATTCACCGTCACGGCGGGCGGTTTCCTGTTCGGCCAGCGCGGCCTCCACTTTTTTGAGAGCGTCGTTTGCTTCCTTAAACGCTTCCTCAATCTCGGGGCGGCGTTTCTGCAGGTCGCGGAAACGGTTTTTCTGCTCAAGATGAACGGCATTGCGGTCGGAAGCCTGCGCCTGAACGAAGTAACCATCCCAGCGCCAGTAGAAACCGTCCTTGGAAACGAGAGCCTGACCGGGCTCCAGTGAATCTTTCAGCCTGTTGCCTTCCGCCTCATCACTAACAAGGCCGATCTGGCTGAGGGCAGGGTGTAGCTCGAGCGGCGCATTGACCGACGGCAGCAACGGCGAAACGCCGAACGGCAAACTCGGCAGATTACGAAGACCGGTACGCGATACCCAGCGGGACGGCGCGCTTTCCTCAAGCGAGGCCAGCAATGCATCGCCCAGTGCACGCGAAATCGCTTTTTCAAATCCGGTGTCAGGCGTGAGTTGATCGAGAACCGGCTTGTAACGCCCGTTATCATCACCGCGTAACATACTTTCCAGCATGGCGCTTTCAGCGCGGAACTCCGAGCTTTCGCTCTCGGCGCGCGTCAGGGTGCTTCTGGTGTCATTAACTTCGCGCTGCAGTTCCGTGATACGCGCGCGCGCCGCTTCGATTTCTTCATTAAGTTTTTGAGCCTTATCTTCAAGCTCATCGATCCGGCCCTGGATTTCCTTGCTCGCGGTGTCATCGCCGCGCCCGGCCTTGAATTGCTCAAGATCCGAAGCCGCCTTGTCCTTACGGGCGTTAACGGATTCGATGCGGGTGGTGTTCTGGGTAATCTGCTGTTCAAGCGATTGCTTTAAGGCGCGGCCTTCGGCAGCACTTTGCATCATCGCTGTATATTGTTCTTCAAGAGCGCGAACCTTCTGCTCGAGATCGTTCTTGATCGCTTCTTTCTGCTCGAGCTTGCCGGCATCTTTTTCCTGCTCGGCGACGATGGCAGCATGCTCGCCCTCAAGCCTTTCAAAAATGCTTTTGCTTTCCTCGAGACTCTGGTTTTCATGTTCCTGATCGGTCAGGCTCAGGCGGATTTGCTCTTCGGTGTCATTCAGCGCCTTTTCATGGCGCAGGCTTTCGTCTTCAATGCGCTGCAGAGCGATCTTGACGGTCTGCAGTCTCGCAGCAACCTCGGCTTCAGCTTGACGAAGAGCGGGCAGGTCTTCAGCCTGCGTGTTTTGCGTTTTCGTAAGCTGCGTAACAGTGGCGAGCTTCTCGGCCACTTCGCTTTCAGCGGTCTCGAATGTCTTACGGCAGGCCTGGATACGCTCCTCGAGGCTTTTCCAGTCGAGCCACGCGACCATGATCTCAAGCTGGCGGATCTGCGCGTTAACGTTTCTGTAACGTGTTGCCTGACGCTGCTGACGTTTCAAATCATTGAGGCGGGATTCCATGCTGCCGAGAATGTCCTGCAGACGCTGCAGGTTGGCATCCGCCGCACGCAAACGAAGCTCAGCCTCATGACGGCGGGCGTAAAGGCCGGAAATCCCAGCGGATTCTTCAAGGATCAGACGGCGGTCAACCGGCTTTGAATTAATGATCTGCGCAACGCGGCCCTGAGAGACCATCGCTGGCGAATTCGCACCCGTAACCGTATCGGCAAACAACATCTGCACGTCGCGCGCGCGCACCGTCTTGCCGTTAATCTTGTAGAGCGAGCCGTGATCGCGCTCGATTTTACGCGTGACTTCGATTTCGTCTGCGCCGTTATAAGCCGCCGGTGCAGAGCGTGAGCCGTTGTTAAGAAGAAGGGAAACTTCAGCGAGGTTTCGCGCGGAACGTTGCGCCGTGCCGTTGAAGATGACGTTTTCCATGCCGCCATCGCCGCCGCGCATACGCTTGGCGGAATTTTCACCCATCACCCAGCGAAGCGCTTCGACAAGGTTTGACTTGCCGCAGCCGTTCGGACCGACAACGCCGGTCAGACCCGGGCCGATATCAAGTTCGGTACGGTCAACAAAGGATTTAAATCCGCTAATACGCAGTCGGCTGAATTGGATCATCGTCTATTCGGCTGGTGTGCCGCTTTCCTCCGATCCGGTGGTGGGCGCTGCAGGCTTAGCCGCGGCAGGAGCTGCAGGTGTAGTTGCAGCAGGAGCTTCATCAGGCTCAGGCGTTGCTTCATCCTCGGCAACAGGCTCTTCCGCTTCTGCGGGCTCGGCAGCGGCGGGAGCAGGAGCGGCAGATTTTTCACCGGCAAGCTCAGCCTCGATAAGCTTTTTAAATTCCTCGAACGGAATGGCACCGCTGACCGTATTGCGGTTGTTGATGACAAAACTCGGTGTGGAATTGATATTCCATTGAGCCTGCACACCTTTCATGCGGTTGACGATACCTTCCTGCAGTTCGGTGTTCTGGATGCAGGCCTGGAAATGCGCCTCATCAAGCCCGGCCTTGCCCGCTTCGACTTTCAGATAATCGAGATAGTTCGGGTTATAAGCCCAGTCCTGCTGCTTTTCGAAAAGCAGGGAGACGAAATCAAAATATTTTTCCTGCGGCAGGCAACGCGCAACCATGGACGCCTGAACGGCCGGAGCGTTAAGAGGGAAATCCGAGAACACGAGATAGGCTTTGCCCGTATCGATATATTCTTTTTTCAGCTTTGCGAAAGTTTCGCGGTGGAAATCGCCGCAGTGGCCGCAGGTGAACGACGCGTGCTCGCTGATTTTGACTGGTGCGCTTGTATCGCCAAGAGTGCGGTCGCTGAGCGCCGCATTAACATCAATCGTCACCGTTGCGGGAGCTGCCGTGTCCGTCGGCGCTTCGGTCGTTTCTGCAGGCTGTTCGATTGTGCTTTCAACCGTGAGCGCAGCTTCTTTATTTTGGGAAATATACTGGACGACGCCGATGGCGAGTAAAACAGCTGCGGCTATGGCTATAAAGAGCGCAATGGGAGGTTTCTTGCCTGAGGGATTTATATTGTCAGCCATAACTTTGTCCTCTCGAATATACGCCTTCACCCTTTCGGGACAGCAAGGCTTCAATATGGGAAAATTCCAGCGTTTAAAATCCACATAAGACCCCGGTTTGTCAATCAATTACGCCGGAAAAACCCTGAATACCCACTGGAATATTCCCGAATTCACTGGGGTTTCCGGGCAACAATGACATCCACACGATCAGCCCCTGCATTTTCGCCTGTATCGCCCAGCGGCATGATGTTGATTCGGGATGCATTAACCCCGGCGGCCGTCAGGAAATCCCGTGTTTCAAGCGCCCTTGCGAGCGAAACCCGCTTGGCTGCGACCACCCCGGCACCACCCGGAACCGCATAGGCATGGATTTCAATACGCGAATTTTTGTATTTTCGAATGATGGGAAGACAATCCGTCAGGAGAATATTTTTCATATTCATAGTCAAGCCCGTTTCCCCGGGCAGGTAGGACAACGAGACCTTACCCTTGCCATCACCCTTAGGCGGCTTTACACCCTCGATACTGGCCAGAATGTCCCTGGCATCGGGTTTCAGCAGTTGCCCCTCAGCCAGCGTTGCTTTGCCTGCCGGCCTGATAGGTGCTTTTTTTTCGGGCGCCTTGGGCTTTGCTATCTGGGCCTTCTTTTGTACCGTGCTCTTGGCCTTGACGGGTGGGGTAGGTTTTTTTACCGGAGGAGCAGCTTTGGCTTCTTCCTGCTCGGCTTCGATAGTCGTCAGAAATCCGGACTTTTTATCCTCTTGAGGCGCGTTCCGCATGTACTGCCTGCCAAACAAAAGCGGCGGCGGCGTGTAATCATTGAACGGCTCAAGCTCTTCGGCCTGCGCGGGGCAGGCGAGCATTACCGCCATGAGTGACAGCAAAGCGCAGGTCCGTTTAAAAATCATGCTGCTAAGGTCTTAGCACTTTTTTGAGAGTAGAATAAACTTCTTCGTTACCGACGAGAACATTGCCTGTTTGAAACGGATCATTCCTGTCGCTGTCAATATCGCAGGCAAAACCGCCGGCTTCTTTTAAGATCAGCAAACCAGCCGCTACATCCCATTGATTGAGATTGCGCTCCCAGAATCCTTCGTAACGTCCCGCTGCGACATAAACGAGGTCGAGCGCCGCAGCGCCCAGACGGCGGAGCGAAGCGCCCGTATCCCAGACTGCACGCTGCTCTTTGAAAAACTGCTCATGATTCTTCAGTGCGCGGCGCGGCGCTCCGGTACCGATAATCGCCATGTCCATGCTGTTACGCCCTGAAACACGCAGGCGCTTCCGGCGCAGGAAGGCGCCCTGACCTTTGACGGCCTGAAACAATTCATCTTTGATCGGGTCGTAAACCACACCGACCGTCACTTCACCTTTTTCCTCAAGCGCGATTGAAATCGCCCATTGCGGAATGCCATGCAGGAAATTCGTGGTGCCGTCGAGCGGATCGATAATGAAACGAGCCTCAGCGGTGCCCTTAACCTCGCCGCCCTCTTCCATCAGGAAGCCGTAGGTCGGACGCGCATATTTCAGTTCGTCAAAAATAACCTTCTCGGCGCGCTTGTCGGCGGCAGTAACGAAATCAGCCGGGCCTTTCCTGGAAACCTGGAGCTGTTCGACTTCTCCGAAGTCACGGTTGAGTGAGCGGGCGGCTTTTTCGGCCGCTTTCACCATCACGTTAAGATCGGGAGAAGAAAGGGCCATGATAAATCAGTCTTTTGCGCGTTCGACGTAAGTTCCGTCTTCGGTTTTAACGATAATACGCGTGCCTGCACCGATAAAGGGCGGCACCAAAACCTTCGAGCCGTTCTCAAGAAGGGCGGGCTTGTAGGATGTTGTCGCCGTCTGGCCTTTGATAACCGCGTCAGCTTCCGTAACCATCAGCGTTACCGTTTTAGGCAGCGTAACCGACAACGGCGTGCCTTCATGCGTTTCGATCTCGCAGACCATGCCTTCCTGCAGGAACTGCGCAGGATCGCCGATAATGTCTTTTGCAATCGTGACCTGATCGTATGTCTTCACGTTCATGAATACGAACGCGTCGCCATCGGGGTACAGGTACTGGTAATCATCCTGCTCGAGCGTGACTTTCTCGAGAACTTCCTGGGTGCGGAAGCGGACGTTGTTCTTGATGCCGGTGCGGACATCGCGCATTTCGATCTGGGCAACCGCCGCGCCCTTGCCGGGCGAGAGAAGTTCATTCTTCACAACAAGCCAGAGCTTGTTTTCATACTCGATGACATTTCCCTTACGAATTGTGTTAGCGGCGACTTTCATTGTTTCTGTTCCGTGATGATAGCTGTACCTAGGGTCTCAAGCTTGGCCTTTAAATCAGGGTCAGCCAGAGATTCCAACATACCGGATAGATGACTTTTTTCATCCTCAGTCAAGGAGATTCGTGACTTTTTGGCCGTCTTGCCCTTGATGCTGACGGGGGTCGCCACGAAACGAATGGCCGTCACCCACTTGTCGCCGAAGATCTGGTTAATACGCTCAAGGATCAGGTCTTTCTGGTAGTGGAGCAGGGTGGAATCCGCGCTGCTGGCGGCGATGTCCAGAATGGCTACGGGGTTGCCTCCCTTCTCACGCTTCCGGTAATTGATCTTTACAGGCTGCGCCTTGCCCGCCAGCTTCTCACCGACGATCTCTTTCCAGCTGCTCAGAATGCGTCCGAGCGAGACATATTTACGGCTGAAGCTCTGGCCTGATACTCTGGCTGTGGCTTCGGAAATAGGGCGCATGGTGAATCCTTTGACGAGACACGAGTAGAATGTCTAAAGCGAAACTTGGCAAGAAATTTACACAGAAAAGCGCGGAGGAATTCCGCGGGCGGCTGCTCGGCTGGTATGACCGGCATGCCCGTATTCTGCCATGGAGATACACAAAAAATCAAAAACCGGACCCTTACCGCGTCTGGCTGTCGGAAATCATGCTCCAGCAGACGACCGTGGCCGCTGTCGGGCCCTATTTTAACAAATTTACAGAAAAATGGCCGGACATCCACGCGCTCGCCAATGCCAACGAACAGGAAGTCATGCGCGAATGGGCTGGCCTTGGATATTATTCCCGCGCCCGCAACCTGCATAAATGCGCCGCCATTGTTTCGAAGCAAATGAAAGGCACGTTCCCGCCAGAGCAGGACGAATTGAAAAAACTTCCCGGCATCGGCGATTACACGAGCGCCGCAATCCGCGCGATTGCATTTAACCAGCCCGCAACAGTCGTCGACGGCAATGTCGAGCGGATTATGGCGCGTATATTTGCATGGCCTGATCCGATGCCCGCCGCGAAAAAAGATTTAAAAAATCTCGCCGCAGCAGGCTTGTTTGAAAATTACGACGAACGTCCCGGCGACCTCGCACAGGCGCTCATGGATCTCGGCGCGACAATCTGCATTCCCAAATCGCCGCGTTGCGGTGCGTGCCCGGTCAGCAATAATTGCATGGCTTATAAAAAAGGCATCGCGGCGCAATTGCCGCTGCAGGAAAAGAAAAAAGCCCGCCCCCGTAAATTCGGCCATGTTTACTGGATAACAAACGGGAAGGGCAGCGTGCTTGTTCACCGCCGACCGCCCAAAGGCCTGCTGGGTGGCATGATCGGCCTGCCTACAACCTCGTGGGAGGAAGCTGGAAAAAGGCCATCTCTTACCCTTAAAGACCTTAAGGGTAGGGACTTCGGCACCTCCGTCCGGCATGTTTTCACCCATTTCGAACTGGAACTGACCCTCAAAACCGCCAGCCACAAGGGCCGCCTCCCGGAAGGTTATTCATGGATCGGAGCCGAAGACATCGAAAACGCAGGATTTCCAACCGTTTTCAAAAAAGCTGTGCGCCTGTTTCTCAGTCAAAACAGGGCTTAGTTGAAGTAAAGCCGCAGGAAGCTTATAATGGAGACGTATATATTCTCAGGCGGCAATGCTCAAAAAACATAGGTTTTTCATGAATATACAGCCCAGGAAACTGGCACTACCGGCTATTTTGCTGGCGTTATTCCTATGTGTGGGCCCATCGGCTCTGCACGCCGAGCCCGGCGATGAAAATATCCGCACCGAGATCAAGGCCGGCGAGGCCCGCTATATCTACGAAAAACCCACCCGTCAGAAATTCTCACGCCTTTTCTGGGCGCTCGGCATGCTCGACCTGAAGGAAGATAAGAACATCGACAACTTCCTCCAGATTAACGAATGCGACATTTTCAAAGACTATTACTACAACGAATTTGAATGGAGAAAAGTGCGCGAGTCCGGCCGCCAGTTCCTCGCTGAAAACAGCAACAAATTCCCGCTGCGTTTTGAAGTCGCGCAAATGATGCTGCTTGGCGAATACGACCTGCAGACGGAAAGTTTCGACGTTCTGCGCGATTATAAAATTGCAGATACCGCACGCATCGAGGTCTTCCCGCAGGATTACGCCGACGTCGTCTGTCAGGATGACGGCTCGGGCAGGCTGCAGCAGATCGACGGCTATCCCATCGGTATCGTCGCAGAATTCAACCGTCCGATTAACCTGGTCCGCATCCCCGTGCCCGAAGAACTCGCCCGTACATTCATCGAGGACAAGCTAAGAACGTTCAAAAAGCTGCGCTCGGACAAGCAGAACCAGGAAAACCTGTACAGCTACCGCGACGCGTATCTGTTCATGCACGTGAAGTTTTTCGCTTACAAGGATCAGTTCACGAACAACGACAATTACCGCATGGCTGAAATCATGGCTGTTCTCGAAGGTTTTGAGATTTATGCCGACAAGGATAAAAAGCTTCTTCTCTACTCACAGGACTACCGCAAAAAAGTTTCAAGATCCAAGAAGCGCCCGACTGGCAACAAGCTGGAAATAGGCGGGGAAGAAATCGTGATCGAGGAACCGGATCCTTCAGTTGTGCAACCTGTGAAAGCGCCGGAATTCAACCCTGCGGCGCCTGCGGGTGCAATCACTCCTGCACCGGGCGAGACCGCTCCGTTTAATCCGGCGACTCCCGAATAATATTATTTCGTACGTGATATTCTGACGCCCGCACGCTCGGTGTCTTTGATGATGCGGGGTTTCTCCGCCGACAGTTCGACAGCAATTATTTTTTCATTCGTCAGCAATTCATCCGCCACGGTTTCAAGAAAGACTTCCAGCAGATTGTAATGACGCAACGCTGAAACCTTTTTCACGACATCCGCGATGTCTGCATAGGAAACTGTTTCTTCAATATTATCCCGGTCCCAGCGGCGGCCAGGATCAAGCTCAACGGTCGCGTTCATAATGACAGGTGTTTTCCTGCCTTGCTCACGCGGCAGGATTCCGACATTCATTTTCAGCTTCAGATCGCGGATAAATATTTTATTGGAAGAACTCATCACACGCCTTTTTCAGCGCGGAGCCTTTCGCGGAGTGCGTCGATAGGAATGGCCTTGCCTTTTTCCTTGTAATGCCAGAACGTCCAGCCATTACAGGATGGCGCGCCCTGCAACGCCGCGCCGACCTTGTGAATTGACCCGCGCAGGGGATCGATACGGTTCTGCGCGATAACACTGCCATCGGCATGAACTTTTGCTGTGTGCTTGTTTTGTGAATCCGTCAACACCGTACCGGGCTTGATAAAGCCGTGTTCGATGAGTTGCCCAAACGGTATGCGCGGCTGCTCGCGCTTGGGTTGCGTTACCAGTAAATTATCATCAAGCACTTTGGTCTCTTTGATCCGCTCTTTCGCGAACGCGGCGTAAGTTTTGTCTCTCTCGATACCGATATAGTGCCGCCCGAGCTGTTTCGCCACCGCGCCAGTCGTGCCCGTACCGAAGAAGGGATCAAGAACCGTGTCGCCCTTGCGGGTCGAGGACATCAGCACACGGTAAAGCAGGGATTCCGGTTTTTGCGTCGGATGCGCCTTATCGCCTTTGGCATCCTTGAGACGCTCGGCGCCGGTGCAGATCGGCAGATACCAGTCGCTCCGCATCTGCAGATCTTCATTCAGCGATTTCATCGCGTCGTAATTGAAGAAATATTTCGATTTTTTCGACTTCGACGCCCAGATCAAGGTTTCATGCGCATTCGTAAAGCGGCGGCCGCGGAAATTCGGCATCGGGTTCGACTTGCGCCAGATAACATCGTTCAGCATCCAGAATCCCATATCCTGCAGGATATAACCGAGGCGGAAAATATTGTGATAGCTGCCGATCACCCAGATTGAACCGTCGGGTTTCAGCGTATCGCGCGCAGCCGAAAGCCATTCACGCGTAAATTCATCGTAAGACTTCAAGCTCTCAAACTGGTCCCAGTCATTATCGACCGCATCGACAAGGCTGTTATTCGGGCGGTGAAGCTCGCCATTGAGCTGAAGATTGTAAGGAGGATCGGCGAATATGCAGTCCACGCTGTTCGCGGGGAGGGATTTCATGATCTTGACGCAATCGCCAATAAGAATCGAATCTGTGAACTCTTTAGATTTCTGACTCGACATTCGTTATTTTCCCCCAAGATAAAAACGAATCATGAGTCAAAACGGACTCGGGGTCAAGCCCAAAAGTGGGCCATGGAGTCGAGATTCCATAAGTGGATTCAAATTATTAGGAGGAGTCTTAAACCGCCTGGCTCAACGGACGGTGAACACTGCCGAACTCAATGAAATTGCGCACCGGCGCGAATGTTCTGCGGTGATGATCGGTAATTCCATGCCGGTCTATGGCACTCATATGCTCCACAGTCGGGTAGCCGACATTGCGCTCCCAACCGTAATGGGGGTGCTCTTCCGCCAGCTTTTCCATCAATCGGTCCCGCGTGACCTTGGCGATGATCGAGGCGGCGGCAATGGAAACGGAACGTCCGTCACCTTTTATCACCGCCGTCGCCGGACAGGAAAGAGCCGGGCATTTATTTCCGTCCACGAGCGCATGGGTGATTGCCGCCGCTTTAATCTGCTCATGTGACTTCTTCATCGCCAGCAGTGACGCCTGCAAAATATTAATCTGGTCTATAATTTGCGGCGAAATTTCAGTAAGAGCGAAAACGAAATGCTCGGAAATAAAATCGAACAAAGTTTCAAGTTTTTGAGGAAGCAATTTTTTGCTGTCGCGTATTTCAGAGACGAATTTAAGATTGCGCTTCTCTGCCGGGATATAAACGCAGGCCGCAACGACAGGCCCGGCGAGGGGCCCGCGCCCGACTTCGTCTAGACCGCAGACCAAACCCCCGATTGAATCCTCAATCGAGAAATCAGGCCTGGCTTTAACCCTTATAGCTTTTATCGGCAATTTCGAAGACATCCGCGGACAGTTTCGGCTGCGCCAATATCTTCTGCAAGCTTGCCTTAATTTTTTCCTGGCGATCCTGTGTATAATTTTTCCAGTCCCGCATGGGTGTGAGCAAACGCGACGCAATCTGCGGGTTGATACCGTTCAGCTCGATAATCGCATCGGTCAGAAAATTATAACCCGCGCCGTCCGCCGCATGGAAACACACCGGGTTATTCATGGCAAAAGCCGCATAAAGCGAACGCACCCGGTTTGGATTGCGAATGTTAAAATCAGGATGAATGCGAAGTTTTTTGAGCGATTCAACCGTGTCTGGACGTACCGCCGCCGCCTGCAACGCGAACCATTTATCAATCACCAGCAAATGCTCTTTAAATTTACCGTAGAAATGCGCAAACGCTTCGTCGCGTTCCTTCGAATTCGAATCCGCCAGAACTGATAACGCACCAACCCTGCCCGTCATGGTTTCGGCTTTATCATACTGGTCCTTCGCCAGAGCAATTGATTCAGCATCAAGATCGGTCGCAAGAATGCCCAAAACCGTGTTTTGCAACGCGCGCTTGCCCATGGCCTGCGGCGTAACGGAAAAACCGCCACGCTCTATATTGGCTTCGTAAATCTGCTTCAGTTCCCTGCGGTATTTCGTAAGAATTGAGGAATAAAGCTTTTCCCGCGCCACATGAATGGCGGGCGGATCGGTGGGGCGGTTGTGCTGGCCAATGAAAGAAATATCGGGCAAGGCCAACGCACGCGCCAGCAACGCCGGGTCGGCATTTTTGTCATTAAGCAGTTCGCCGTAGCTTTCGATAAAATCCTTGGGCGCATCGCCACCTTTCAGCATTTTGCCGATCGTGCGCAGGGCATAATTCTGCCCGGCTTCCCAGCGGTTAAAACCGTCGCTGTCATGGGCCATGAGGAAAGCCAGGTTTTTATCGCTGACATCGGATGTAAGTTTTACCGGCGCAGAAAAATCACGCAGTACGGACGGAACAGGCTCTGACGAAATATTTTCAAACGTGAAAGATTGTGTTTCCTTTTCGAGATTAAGCAGCTTCGTCGTCTCGCCGCCGCCAAGATCCATATCATCGCCATTGTCATTCACAAGCCCGACAAGGACAGGAATATGCATCGGTTTCTTGCTCGCCTGCCCTGGCGTAGGCGGCACTACTTGCGTGAAATCCAGCGTATAAGTCCGCGCCTTCGTATCGTATTTACCCTTGAATGAAACCTCCGGCGTTCCGGCCTGCGAATACCAGAGTTTGAAATGAGAGAGGTCTTTGCCCGACGCATCTTCCATACATTTCACAAAATCGTCACACGTCGCCGCATGGCCGTCATGGCGTTGGAAATACAAATCGGTCGCCTTGCGGTAGATTTCCGGGCCGAGCAGAGTGCGCATCATGCGGATGACTTCCGCACCCTTTTCATACACCGTCATCGTGTAGAAATTATTGATCTCGATATAATTATCCGGGCGGATTGGATGCGCGAGCGGCCCGGCATCCTCGGGGAATTGCGAACGACGCAGATGCTGAACATCGTCGATCCGCTGCACGGGCCGGGAATTCAGGTCCGACGAAAACTCCTGATCCCGGAAAACGGTCAGACCTTCTTTCAGCGACAACTGGAACCAGTCACGGCACGTCACACGGTTGCCACTCCAGTTGTGAAAATATTCATGCGCAATCACGCTCTCGACACGTATAAAATCGCCGTCCGTCGCCGTGTCCTGATGTGCAAGGACAAGCGCCGTGTTGAAAATATTGAGCGATTTATTCTCCATCGCCCCCATATTGAAATCACTGACGGCAACGATGTTGAAGATATCCAGGTCGTATTCGAGGCCATAAACATCCTCGTCCCACTTCATGGATTTTTTGAGCGACTCCATCGCATGGTCGCATTGCCCCTCATCCCCATGCCGCACATATATATAGAGGTCAACTTCACGCCCCGATTTCGTCGTGAACGTGTCATGGACTTCCTGCAAATTCCCGGCGACCAGCGCAAAGAGATAACAGGGCTTCGGGTGCGGATCATGCCATATGGCGTAATGCCGCCCGTTTTCAAGCTGCCCCTCAGCCGTCAGATTGCCGTTTGAAAGCAGGACAGGCATGGTTTTTTCGTCGGCCTCGATCCGCGTCATAAAAGTCGTCATGACATCCGGGCGGTCGGGATAATAGGTAATGCGGCGGAAACCCTCGGCCTCGCATTGTGTGCAATAATTGCCGCCGGACATGTAAAGCCCCTCAAGCCGTGTGTTTTTCTCAGGCTCGATGGCTGTAACAATTTCAAGCGTAAATTCTTCCGCATTGGGCGCGGGCAATGTCAGATGCGTTTCTGAAACCGTGTAATCCCCGGCCTTCAGTTCCACATCGTCAAGCTTGATGGATTTAAGAACCAGATCCTCACCATTCAGAACCAGCGGCTCCTTGCCCTTGCGCCGGAAACGGGTCACGGCCTTGACGGTCGTCAGACCCGGCCTGATATCGAACATCAGCCCGATGCCGAGAACATCGTAAGGGTAGGGGGTGTAATCTTTGAGATAAATGGTCTTGGGAACATCGGTTTTCATGGCGCATATCATGCCACGAAAACCGACATCCTTAAACAAAAACCAATGAACTTATTTTTTGGCTTTTTTACGTGTTTTTCTGGCCGCAGGCTTTTTCTTCGTCTTGGCGGCATGCGCGGCTTTATGTTTTTTCTCTAGTTTTTTGTACCTGGCTTGCTCTTTTTTAAGCAGGGCAGGCTTGAGCAGGCTGGCAAGCTTCACTTTCGAAGCGGATACCAACTTATTCGGGTAATGTCCGCAAAGGGGGCACTCCAGGCCCTTCGAGCACGGGCACATTCCAAAAACACTGCCACCATCGCAGCCACAAGCACCCCATGCCGTTAAACATGAACCACACATCGAATTATCTCCTTGTAAAAATTTGCTTTGAAAAAACACCGGGTCAGGACGACCCGGAGACTTCTGGAAGGTTATGTAAGGAATTTAAAACCGTCAATGCGTTATGTTGTAACAAGTCAGTCTGACAACGCCATGTCGTTGCGGTGGATGAGTTCCTCGCGGCCTTCATGGCCCAGAATGGCGGGGATTTGGTTGCTCGCCTTGCCGATAATTTTGTGGGTCTCTTCCGTGTTGTACGCAATCAGACCCATACCGAGAATTTTTCCCTCCATGGTACGAATGTGAACCGCATCGCCGCGAATGAAATCACCCTCGGCTTTTTTCACGCCGACAGGGAGAAGACTCTTGCCGCTCTTGAGCGCTTTCAACGCACCGTCATCGACAAAAACGCTTCCCTTGGGACTTAAATGCGCCTGCAACCATCTCTTTCTCGCATTCGCCTTGCTTTCCTGCGCCATGAAAATGCTGGCGCGGATGTCACCATTCAACCGGCGAAGAGGGTGGTTCTCAACACCGTTGGCAATCAGCAAGGCAATGCCCGAACGCGTCGCCGAAGCCGCCGCCTCGATCTTGCTTTTCATACCGCCGGTCGAAAGACCGGGAACGGCATCACCCGCCATTTTAATGTGCTCGGCACTGATAGATTCAACCAGCGGGATATGTTTCGCTTTTTTATCCCGTGTCGGGTCGGCGGTATAAAGCCCGTCCGTCGTCGAAAGCAGCATGACCAGATCGGCTTCGATCATCTGCGCCACGCGCACAGACAGCCGGTCATTATCTCCAAAACGGATTTCCCCGGTCGAAATCGTGTCATTCTCGTTGATGATGGGAACGATATTTTTGTCTAACAGAGTGAGCAACGTTGCGCGCGCGTTCAAATGCATGCGGCGGTTTTCCGTTTCCGACATCGTGAGCAAAACCTGCGCAGCCTGCAGCCCCAGCGCCGAAAACGTCTGGAAGTAGGCCGCAAACAAATGAAACTGTCCGACGGCCGATGCCGCCTGCTTCTGCTCCAGCGGAATTTTGGAAGGCGGCGTCGATTTGGAAATACCAAGGGCACTCCGACCAAGCGCGATTGCGCCCGATGAAACGATAACGACTTTTTTGCCCTGCGCCTGCCAGTCCTTCACATCCTGCGCGAGCGATTCAATCCAGGGCAGGCGAACCTTTTCCTTGCTCTCGTCGGTCACGAGAACCGAGCCGATTTTAATCACGATCAGTTCGGATTGCCTGATGATCTCGGCGCAGTTCATGCTTCGGTGCTTTCCTGTCTTTCATTCTCGCGGTATTCCGCGATCACGGCGTGCAAGGCAAACAGCACCTGATCAACACCTTGACCTGAAACGGCTGAAACTTTATACACCTTCTTGCCCACAGCCTTCTCCAGAGATTTAGCCACATCCTGCGCCAGTTCATCGCCGAGCGCATCAACTTTATTGAGTGCGAGGATTTCCTCTTTTTCAGCAAGGCCTTCGCCATATTCCCTGAGTTCATTTCTGATGGTCTCGTAAGCCTTGGCCGGGTCATCCTGGGTGCAATCGATCAGGTGAAGCAACACGGCGGTGCGCTCGACATGACCGAGGAAACGGTCGCCGAGCCCATGACCTTCATGTGCACCTTCAATCAGGCCGGGAATATCCGCCAGCACGAAATCCTTGTCGGCGATTTTTACGACGCCGAGATTAGGATGCAGGGTAGTGAATGGATAATCGGCAATTTTTGGTTTCGCGTTGGAGCAGGCGGCAAGGAATGTCGACTTACCCGCATTTGGCAAGCCAACAATACCCGCATCGGCGATGAGTTTAAGACGCAGCCAAACCGACAGTTCCTGACCCGGCCAGCCGGGCGTAAACCGGCGCGGCGCCTGGTTGGTCGATGATTTATAATGGGCGTTGCCGAAACCGCCATCGCCACCTTTTAAAAAAACAATGCTTTCACCGGGCTCGGTGAAATCCATCAGGACGGTTTCTTGATCTTCATCCATCACCTGCGTCCCAATTGGAACTTTAACGATGATATCGTCACCGCCAACGCCGGACCGCATCTGGCCCATGCCGTTCGAGCCGCTCTTGGCCTTGAAATGTTGCTGGTAACGAAAATCGATCAGCGTATTGAGACCTGCGGAGCATTCGAAAATTACATCGCCGCCCTTGCCGCCATTACCGCCGTCCGGCCCGCCGCGATCGATAAATTTCTCACGGCGAAAGCTGACGCAGCCCGGACCACCATTGCCGCTCTGCAAATATATCTTCGCTTCGTCCAGAAACTTCATGGTTAACTTGTCTCAAATAAAAAGGGGAAAGGCCGGGCCTTTCCCCTATGTTCGTTTATATCCCGTAGGGTTATTCAGCTGCCTGTGCCGTCGCCGCGTCGTTTGCCGGGACGATATTCACTTTCGGGCGACCGTTACGGCCTTGCGAAAACAGGACCTGGCCATCGAGCAGGGCATAGATGGTGTGGTCTTTGCCTATGCCGACATTCTTGCCGGGAACGAATTTCGTGCCGCGTTGACGAATGATGATGTTACCGGCGAGAACAAGCTCACCGCTGTAGCGTTTTACGCCAAGGCGTCGGCCCGCTGAGTCGCGTCCGTTTTTGGAACTGCCGCCTGCTTTTTTTGTTGCCATGTTTTTCTCCTGCCTGTCCCTGTAATTAAGCTGCTTTAATGTCGGTGATTTTCAGAACCGTAATGTCTTGACGGTGGCCGTTTTTACGGCGGTAATTCTGACGGCGCTTCTTCTTGAAAATGATGATCTTGTCGCCGCGGGTTTGCTCAACCAGCTGGGCGGTAACAGATGCGCCCTTGATTGTCGGCTCACCGAGTTTTGGGCTCTTGCCGTCGCTCATGAACAGCACTTCGCCAAGATTGACCGTATCACCGGCCTTACCTTCGAGCTTCTCGACGCGGATCGTGTCGTCTTTTTGAACCTTGTACTGTTTTCCGCCCGTACGGATGATCGCAAACATTGTCATTATCCTGTTTTTATCTATATAAATCAGTGGCTTGCTGGGATCTATTACCCCTGACATACAGCACCTGACTCATGAAGATGGGGAATATACACGAGTCCCTAGGGCTGTCAAGAAATATGGTTTTCCCGCCCGCCCGGCCTTTATATCCCTAAAGCCCTGTAAAAAAGTCGAAAAGCAGCTTGAGATTCAGGCAGACAATCGTCGCGGCCACCAGCCATGCCAGCACCGCTACCGGCCAGGGCGTGGCAAAGGTTCCCATCAGTTTTTTATCGCTTGTAAACTTGACGAGGGGAATCACCGCGAAGGGCAGTTGCAGGCTCAAAATGACCTGAGAAAGGACCAGCAACTGAGCCGTGCCTTCAGTGCCGTAGAAATAACAGACGAAAAGCGCCGGAACGATGGCGATTGAACGTGTCACAAGCCGCCGCGCCCAGGGCGGCAACCGCAGCTCAAGGAAGCCTTCCATGACGATTTGTCCCGCAAGGGTGGCCGTCACGGTCGAATTCTGACCGGAAGCGAGCAGGGCGAGCGCAAACACCGTGCTGGCCATCGCCGTGCCGAGCATGGGCGTCAGCAATTTATGCGCATCCTGGATTTCGGCGACTTCCGTCATACCGTTAGTGTGGAATGTCGCCGCCGCCATAATCAGGATTGCTGAATTGATCAGCAGCGCGAACATCAGCGCGACCGTTGAATCGATGGTTCCAAATTTAATCGCCTCACGCTTGGAATTCGTGTCCTCGCCGTAGCTGCGCGTTTTGACGATGGCCGAATGGAGGTAAAGATTGTGCGGCATCACCGTCGCGCCGAGAATACCGATGGCAATGTAAAGCATCGCCGGGTTGGTGACGATCTCGGTGCTCGGGATATAACCCGCCAGCACAGCGCCGATCTCAGGCTGCGCCAGCGCCATTTCAACGGCAAAACATCCAGCGATAATCACCAGCAGGGCAATGATAAACGCCTCTAAATAACGAAACCCTCTCGACTGGAGAAACAGGATGAGCAACGTATCCAGCACCGTCAGTCCGATGCCGAGCATAAGCGGAACACCGAAAAGAAGCTGAAGCGCAATCGCCGTGCCGATGATCTCGGCAAGATCGCACGCGCAGATCGCGATTTCGCACAGAACCCACAGAACAAAACTGACCGGCCGCGAATATTGACGGCGGCAGGCCTGCGCAAGATCAAGGCCTGTCGCAATACCAAGACGCAGGCTAAGCGCCTGCAATAATATCGCCATAAAATTCGAAATCAGGATAACCGAGAGCAGGGTATAGCCGAACGCCGACCCGCCGGCGATGTCGGTCGCCCAGTTGCCGGGATCCATATAGCCGACCGCGACGAGATAACCCGGTCCGGCGAACGCAAACATTTTACGCCAGAATCCAGCCCCTTCAGGCACTTTTATGGTCCTGTAGACTTCGGCAAGACTGACAGCGGGCGCGTTATTCTGCATAATTAAGCTCATGTTTATAGTTTAAGTATATAATACCTATTGTAGCCTAGGCAACAATTTTGACAAGAGGGTAAAATTCTCACATGATGAACCGCATGGGAAAACCCAAAACACAAACAGCCGATCTCGCCGATCCTAAAAAACAGGCGCAATGGTTCGCCCGCGTCCGCGAGGCGCACCAGACCGAAACCGCCGAGGATTACGTTGAGTTGATTGCCGACCTGATCGAGGCAAAAGGCGAAGCCCGCGTCGTGGATTTATCCGAACGCTTCGGCATCTCACACGCCACCGTCAATAAAGTCATCATGCGCCTGAAGAAAGAGGGGCTCGTAAACGCGCAACCTTACCGCGCGCTCTTCCTGACCGAAAAAGGCAAACAACTCGCTGTCGCCTGCAAACAGCGTCACATTATCGTCTTCGAATTTCTGAAATCCCTCGGCGTCAGCGAAAAGACCGCCGAAATGGATGCCGAAGGCGTTGAGCACCATGTCAGTCAGGAAACGCTCCGCGCTTTTCAGAAATTCATTAATAAGAAGAGCAAGCAGTAAATTTTAAATCAACGCACCGCCCCAGAAATACCATCCAAGCCCGACGGCAAACAGAACCAGCCCGTACATGGAATGCTCTATTGTCACCAGCGCCAGCGATTTGGTCTTGGCGAATGTACTGGCGAATATCAGCCCCGCAATGAAACTGAGCACCGGCGCCACCGGGTTGATAAACAGCACATGCGCGTAAGCAAATACAATTGCACTGGCCCAGACCCGCGCCTTCCTCGATTTGAAAAATGGTTTGTAACGCTGGAAGAAGAACGTGCAGAAAATGAATTCCTGGGGCAGGGCCGAAAAGATGGGATAGAAAAACAGCAAAAACAGAAGAAGCTGCGGTTTTTCTTTAACGATGTAAAACAGCCTCTCAGGATCGTAATAATAGGTGAAAGCCAGCATAAGCAGGCTGCAGACCAGCCACCTTATAACAATCGGCTTCATATTTTCCCATGTTACAGCTTTCCATTTCCAGAGAGCCTGAAGCTCCGCAAAATGATAATGCCGGTAAATCGACCAGCACACCGCCCATGCCGCCCACAGGAAAAGAAGCATATAAGGCGCCAGCTTGAAAATGATGATAACTGTTGGCAGAACAATGCATAAAAGCAGGAATTCAAGAGCGAGAAGGGCCTGACGGTTCATAATTTCCATTTTATCATAAAAATATAGTGGACGGGTATCGCATCGCGGTATAGATAAAGAGCGTAAAATTGGGGGTTCTGATGTTTAAAGAAGCCGTCGCGAAACTGCTGCCGCGCGAAGACAAGTTCTACCGCCTGATGGGCGGTCTGGCGGAAGAAGCCCGTCTCTGTGCGATCCACCTCGATACATTCGTCAAATCAGACGACAAAAACCAGAGAACAACAGAACTCACAGCCATCAATGAGAGCCGGGTGAGATCCAAAGCGCTAAGCTCCGATATTACCCGCGAACTCTGCTCGACCTTCATCACACCTTATGACCGCGAAGACATCCAGGATTTTTCGCACAGCCTGTACAAAATCATCAAGACCATCAAGAAAATCGGCGACCGCCTCGACATGCACGGGCTGGTCAACGGCAAGAGCGCCAGCTTCTCCCGCCAGACCGGGCTGATTGTCCAGGAAGCCGAAGCCATGCAGGACATGGTTTATGAACTTACAAAAGGCCATCACAACGACCGCATTGTTGCCAAGGTTAACGTTCTCCATGATCTGGAGAACGAAGGCGATATGGTGCTGAATGAATTGTTTGCGGATCTCTTCCGCGACGAAACCGATATCAAGCAACTCATCCTGCTAAAAGATCTTTACAATATGCTTGAAAAAGTCATCGACCGCTACCGCAACGCGGGCGCCGTCGCATTGCAGATCGTTCTGAAACACAGCTGACCGACATGGAAACTGCAGTCATTCTTCTCTGCGTGGTTGTGGTCCTCACACTCATTTTCGATTTCATCAATGGTTTTCACGATGCCGCGAACGCTATCGCCACGGTCGTCTCAACTCGCGTCATGCGTCCGACGACGGCAGTGCTTTACGGCGGAATTTTAAACTTCGCCGGCGCGCTTCTGGGTACGGAGGTTGCCGCCACGATCGGGAAAGGGCTGGTCGACGCGAATGCGATTTCACTCCAGACCGTTATGTGTACCGTTCTGGCCGCCATCGTCTGGAATCTCATTACCTGGTACAAAGGCCTGCCGACCAGTTCGTCCCATGCCATCATCGGCTCGCTTATGGGCGCGACATTTGCCTCGACCATGAGCGGTCACAGCATCATCTGGCCTGCCGTTTACAAAAAAGTCCTGATTCCAATGGTCGCCTCGCCGTTGATGGGGCTTTTCATCGGTTTCATGCTCATGGCGCTCCTGACATGGGTCGTCTACCGCATGAACCCCGGGAAAATAAACAGGATCTTCGGCAAACTGCAGATCGTATCAGCTGGCTTCATGGCGCTCAGCCACGGCCACAACGATGCGCAGAAATCCATGGGTATCATCGCCCTGGCGCTCGTGCTGGCTTTCCCCGGCCAGGATTTCCATGTTCCCTTGTGGGTCATCATTACCTGCGCGATTGCCATGGGTCTTGGCACCATGTGCGGCGGCTGGCGCATTATCCGCACCCTCGGCTCAAAAATGATCAAGCTGCAGCCCGTCCACGGCTTCGCTGCCGAAACAACCGCATCGCTGATCATCGCCGGCGCCTCGCACTGGGGCATCCCGGTCAGCACGACACAGGTCATCTCGTCTTCGATCCTGGGGGTAGGGGCCACGCGCCGCCTGTCAGCCGTTCGCTGGGGCATTGTCGGGAACATCATCTGGGCGTGGGTACTGACAATTCCGCTGACATTTATCTTTGCGGCTATTTTTATGCTGGTTGCGAAGGCTCTGTTCCCTGCAATCGTATAATTACCATAAATATAATAGCTATAACGGAAGCGCAAACACTGCAAGCCATTGGCGGAAGAGGTGAGATTCGAACTCACGGGCCCCGTGAAGGGCCGCCGGTTTTCAAGACCGGTGCAATCAACCGCTCTGCCACTCTTCCAAATGTGTAGACGTTATAAGTATATGTTAGAATAAGAGCTTCATTTCTTAGCGATTTTTTTGTATGTCTGTCTAGTCCCGTTTGACGGAAAGGCGATTCTGACGACCATGAAAAAACTGGCCCTCCTGGTTACCGCCCTGATGCTTTTTTCTCCCGCTGCCCATGCGGACGAGGATTTTGATATCTGGCTACGTGAATTCGCGCAGGAAGCGGTCGACAAGGGAATATCCGTGCCGACCGTGGAGCAGGCCCTTTCAGGTGTGCGGCCTATCGAACAAGTTCTGCGCCTCGACCGCAAGCAACCTGAATCCACCATCACCTTTAACCAATACCGCCAGAATGTCGTAACGCCCACTCGTGTCAAAAAGGGCAAGGAGCTTTACAACAAAAACCGTGCCCTGCTCGATAGGATCTCCAATGAATCGGGCGTGCCGCCGCAATACATCATTGCCTTGTGGGGCATCGAGACGAGCTACGGCGAGAATACCGGCAATTTCAACGTCATCCCTGCGCTTGCCACGCTGGCCTATGACGGACGCCGCAGCGGTTACTTCAAAGGCGAACTCATCAACGCTCTTAAAATTCTCGATCAGGGACACATTACTCTCGCCGGGATGAAAGGCTCATGGGCGGGCGCGATGGGCCAGAATCAGTTCATGCCATCCAGTTTCCTCAGCTATTCCGCCGATGGCGATGGCGACGGCAAACGCGACATCTGGAACAACCTGCCGGACGTATTCGCTTCTTCGGCGCGATACTTAAATGAAGGCGGCTGGCGTCCCGACCAGAAATGGGGACGCGAAGTTTCACTGCCGACCAGCATCCCCGAAAGTTTCACGGGCATTGAAAATTCGCGCTTCGTCAGCGAGTGGAAAGAAATGGGCGTCTTCCTCGCAAGCGGCCAGCCAATCCCCGTGACTGAGCGCACCAAAGCCTCCATCATTTTGCCTGACGGCCCGGATGGTCCGGCCTTTTTGGTCTATGATAACTACCGCGTTATCATGAAATGGAATAAATCCCTCTACTTCGCAACGTCCGTAGGACTGCTCGCCGACCGGATCGCTCAATGATGAAGTTTAAAATTCTTCCCGCGCTGGCCTGCCTCCTGATGCTGGCGTCATGCGCCGAGGCGGAACTCGCCAGCCACGTCGCCAAAAATACTTTCCCCCGCCAGCAACAACAGGGCAATTTCAAAGTCGGCAATCCTTACAAAGTTGAAGGCAAAACATACACGCCGCAGGAAACTTATGAATTTACTGAAACCGGCATCGCGTCGTGGTACGGGCCCGGCTTTCATGGCAAAAAAACCGCCAACGGCGAACGCTTCGACCGCAATGAGTTAACGGCTGCGCACAGGACACTGCAGATGCCGTCTCTCGTCCGTGTGACCAACCTTGAAAACGGCCGCTCGCTAGTCGTGCGCATCAACGATCGCGGCCCCTTCAAGCGTGGCCGCGTCATCGATGTGTCGCAGCGTGCCGCCGAAATGCTCGACTTCAAGGGCAACGGCACCGCCAAGGTGCGCCTCGACCTTCTCGCCGACGAAAGCAAGGCCCTCGCCATGGCCGCGCGTCAGGGTCAGGACACCGCCGGTGTTGAAGTTGCCATCAACGAGGGCAGGGAGGCGCCGCTTACCTCGCCCACAGCCTCAGCCGCTCAAGCAGGCTATCAACCTATTTCCTACACGCCCGGACAGGCAGCGGGTACCGATGTGCCCGGCCATATCAAGGATGGACAATTCTTCCCCGATCCCGTGCTTGAACACTATCCGGTCACACCAACCAACATTTACGTGCAGGCAGGATCTTTCACGAACCAGGCAAATGCCCAGCAGCTTGCCCAGAGCCTGAACGGCGTAAGCCCGGCGCGCGTGATACCCGCCTTGGTCAATGGCCGCCAGTTCTACCGCGTGCGCCTCGGCCCGGTTCCGTCGGTTGATCAGGCCGATGCGCTGCTCGCAAGACTTGCTTCGACGGGCCGCAAAGAATCAATTATTGTTGTCGAATAACCTGAAAGAAGAGGCCCTGATGTCCCGCAGTTTCGCCGTATTTTTGCTCATCTTTTTCCTGTACGCCCCGGCCCACGCCGAATCCGTCATGCAGACCGCCGCCAAGCAGGCCATCGTCATCGATTACGATACTGGCACCGTCCTGCTCGAGAAAAATTCTGATGAAAAAATGCCGACATCGTCCATGAGCAAGGTCATGACGGCCTACATGATTTTTGACGCGCTGAAACGCGGCCAGCTTTCCCTCGACCAGCAACTCATGGTTAGCGAAAAAGCCTGGAAGATGGAAGGCTCGAAAATGTTTATCGAGGTCGGCAAGCAGATAAAAGTCGAAGACCTCATTCGCGGCGTCATCATCCAGTCAGGCAATGACGCAACCGTTGTGCTTGCGGAAGGACTGGCTGGCTCCGAAGACGTCTTCGCGCAGAACATGACCAAGAAGGCTCATGAACTCGGCATGACCTCCAGCAATTTTAAAAACGCCAGCGGCTGGCCCGACCCGGATCATTACTCAACAGCCCGCGACCTTTCGACGATGGCAAAATCGCTCATCCATGAATTCCCGGACTACTATAAATATTATTCCGAAAAGGAATTCACCTATAACAACATCAAGCAAGGCAACCGCAACCCGCTGCTTTACCTGAATATCGGCGCAGACGGTATCAAGACGGGCCATACAGAAGCCGCTGGCTACGGCCTGATCGGCTCGGGCACCTCGAATGGCCGCCGCGTGATCTTTGTAATTAACGGCCTCAAGGATGAAAAAGAACGCGCCGCCGAAGGTGCCAAGCTTCTCGAATGGGGCCTGAAAAACTTCGAAAATAAGAAACTGTTCAAGGAGAACAGCGCCGTTGCAAATGCAGCAGTCGCCATGGGCTCGGCTAAATCCGTTCCATTGGTCGTGAAAGATACATTTGCCGTCACCCTTCCGACCGCCGCCGCACGTAATTTCAAAGCCACCGTCAATTACAAGGAGCCCTTGATCGCACCCGTGCAGCAAGGTCAGGAAGTCGGCAGCGTTTTGGTTGAAATTCCGCACGCCGAGCCGATGAAAATTCCGCTCTATGCGGGCGCAGATGTTCCAAAGCTTGGAATTTTTGCAGGAGCACTTGAAAAAGCGCGGAGACTGGCAACAGGTAGCTGATGAGCAAAAAAGGACTTTTCATTACCTTTGAAGGCGGGGAGGGCAGCGGCAAAACCACGCAGGTGAATCGCCTCGCTCAATTCCTGACTGAAAAGGGCCGGAAGGTCGTCACCACGCGTGAACCCGGCGGCACGCCGGAAGGCGAAAAAATCCGCGATCTGCTCGTACAGCGCGACGGCGGCGAATGGAATCCTGTCTCAGAAGTGCTTCTGCTTTTCGCCGCACGCACCATGCATGTCGATAAGGTCATTCTCCCGGCGCTGGAAAAAGGCAAAATCGTCATAAGTGACCGTTTCACAGATTCCACCCGCGCCTATCAGGGCTACGGCCATAAATTCCCGCTCGATATCATCGAGGAACTGAATTCCATGGTGGTCGGCGATTTTACGCCCGACATCACCTTCATTCTCGATATCGAAACGGAGAAGGGGATCGCCCGCTCCGGTCGCCGCATCGCCGCCGAAGCACTGCAGATAAAACAAACCGAAGACCGTTTCGAACAAATGGAACTGCAATTCCATGAAAGACTGCGGCAGGGTTTCCTCGACATTGCCAAAAAGAACCCGGATCGCTGCCATGTTATCGATGCATCGCTAAAGCCCGACGATATCGCCGCCCGCATCCAGAAAATCGTTCTCGGGAAGATCGGCTGACCATGGATCTGTTCGGCGATGACATCGAGGAAGAAATTGAAGATGTGGAAGAGGCCGCAGAAGCCGCGCCGCCGGAAAATACTTTTTCGCATCCCCGCACAATGAGTTTGATGCTCGGCCATGCCGAGATCGAAAAACGCCTGCTCGAGACATATAATTCTGGCCGCATGCCGCACGCCCTGGTGTTCGCAGGACCCAAAGGCATCGGCAAGGCTACAATGGCCTACCGCTTTGCGCGCTTCCTGCTCAAAAACGGCATCCATGACCCAAATCAATCGAGCATGTTCGGCGACGCGCCACCCGCAGCAAGCCTGGATGTAAACCCCGCTGACCCGGTAGCGCGCCGTCTTGCCTCAGGCGGTCACGCCGATTTTTTCAGCACCGAAAAAAAATTCGACGAGGACAAGGGCGTATATAAAGACACGCTCGAAGTCGCCGAAATCCGCAAGATCGCGCCGTTCCTGCGCATGACGTCATCGGAAGGTGGCTGGCGCATCGTTATCGCCGACGACGCCGACAGCATGACCCGCAGCGCCCAGAATGGAATTTTAAAAATCCTCGAGGAGCCGCCGCGCAATTCGCTCCTCATCCTCGTCGCGCACAGGGCAGGGTCATTAATTCCCACCATTCGCTCCCGTGCGCGCTTCATTAATTTCCTGCCGCTTGATAATGCCGCGATGAAGGAATTGATCGGTAAACACAGCCCCAATCTTTCAACGAAAGACACTGAAACTATAATTCGTCTTTCGGAAGGAAGTTTCGGCAAAGCCACGCAATATATCGAAAGCGGGATTACGGACACACTCACGACCATCACCCAGATGCTGAAGCAGGACACCCTGCAATGGGTCTCCGTACACAAACTCGCCGACAGCCTTTCGGGGCCGGGCAGCGATCCATCCTATAATGCCTTCCGCGAAATTCTTGACTGGACCCTGCGCCAGGCCACCCGCGCCCGTGCCCGTGGTGAAGCGCCGCCCGTGCCATTACAGGATTTTCTGAAAAATTCTTCCCTTGAAGAACTGCTGAAAATCTGTGAAAACCTTGAAGATCATTTCGGCCGGTCCGATGCCGCCAACCTCGACAGGCGCCAGACGGTTTTAGGGGCATTTTCCCTGCTGGCCGCTTAAGGAGTAATTATGGCCGCCAAGCCGGGATCCAAATTTTATATCACCACCGCCATCGCCTATGTGAACGGGCTGCCGCATCTTGGTCATGCGTATGAGGCGATCCTGACCGATGTCATGGCAAGATTTCAACGCCTCGACGGACGCGACGTCATGTTCCTGACCGGCACTGATGAACACGGCGAAAAAGTCGCCAAAACCGCCGAGAAAAATAACGTCGCACCGAAGGCCTTCGCCGACATCAACGCCGCCGCATTCGAGCAGATGGATAAAACGCTCAATATCTCGCATGACGATTTCATCCGCACGACGGAGCCGCGCCATTACGCCGCGTCGCAGGCGCTCTGGAAAAAATTGCAGGAGCGGGGGGATATTTATCTCGGCAAATATGAAGGCTGGTATTCCGTCCGCGAGGAGGGCTATTTCACCGAAGCCGAGCTGACCAAGAACGATAAAGGCCAGATGATCACGCCCAACGGCACCGAGGCCGAATGGGTCGAAGAGCCGAGCTATTTCTTCAAATTATCCACCTACCGCGACAAGCTGCTGGATCTGTACCAGAAAAATCCTGATTTCATCCAACCGGCAACGCGCAAAAATGAAATTGTAAGTTTCGTGTCGCAGGAAGGCGGCCTGAAAGATATTTCAGTTTCGCGTCACAAAAAACGCCTGTCATGGGGCATCCCGGTTCCCGGCGATGAAGACCATGTCATGTATGTCTGGCTTGATGCACTCACGAATTACATCACGTCGCCCGGCTACCCGGATGAAAAAAAAGACACGTTCAAAAAATACTGGCCCGCCGATTATCACGTCATCGGCAAGGACATCATTCGCTTCCACGCTATTTACTGGCCCGCCTTTTTAATGTCAGCAGATATCGAACTGCCGAAAACAATTTTCGCGCATGGATTTATTAATGTGCAGGGCGCCAAGATGTCGAAATCCGTCGGCAATGTTTTGTCACCGGATGATCTTGTCCGCACATATGGCCTCGACCAGATCCGTTATTTCCTGATGCGCGAAATCCCGCACGGTGAAGACGGAAATTTCAGCCACGAACAGGCCGTTCAACGCATCAACGCCGATCTCGCCAACGGTCTTGGCAATCTGGCGCAAAGAACGCTCTCGCAAATCTATAAAAACTGCGATTCCAAATTCCCGAAGCCGGGGGCTTTGACGGACGAAGACAAGCACCTTCTTGATGCCGCGCAAACTAAAATGCTCGAGGTCGTCCGTGTCGAATTCAACAAGTTTAAGTTCAACAAGGGCCTTGAGGCTATTATTTCAGTAGCTGCGAAGGCCGACGCCTACATCGACGTACAGGCACCATGGAAACTGAAAAAAGAAAATGTCGAGCGTATGAACACGGTTTTGTATGTGCTGGCCGAAGTCATTCGCTGCCTCGGCATCATCATCCAGCCTGTTGTGCCTGATTCATCCGCAAAACTGCTCGATCAATTGAAAGTCAGCGCCGACGAACGCGCATATACACACCTCGCACCGAAATACGCGTTGAAGCCCGGCGCGGTAATCGACCAACCCATCGGCGTGTTCCCGCGTCTGAATTTAGAGGAAGAAGCTGCGTAATGTGGATCGATTCACATTGCCACCTGAACCATCCGAAAATCGCCGAACTCGGCACGCCTGAAACGCTCGCCAAAGCCGCTAACGAAAACGGCGTCGACGGCATGCTGACGATATCCTCGCGCATCGTCGATGAATTCCCCGAAATTCTCGCCATCGCCAGAAAAATTCCAAATGTCTGGTGCACCATCGGCACACATCCGCACGAAGCCGGAAAGCCGGATGAGCTAGCCGTCACACAGGATCAACTGGTTGCCCTTGCTAAATCGGACCCAAAAATCATCGGCATCGGCGAAACCGGCCTCGATTATTTCTACAAGCATTCAAGCCCTGAGGATCAGGACAAATCCTTCCGCAAGCACATCCGCGCCTGCATCGAATCCAATCTGCCGATGGTCGTCCACGCCCGGGACGCCGACGAGGACATTATCAGGACGATTCAAGAGGAAGGCAAAGGCTCGAATCTGACCGGCGTTATGCATTGTTTCAGCTCCGGCCGTGCCATGGCCGAGGCCGCGCTGGAACTCGGCTTCTACATCTCATTTTCGGGCATTTTAACCTTTAAAAGTGCCACCGAATTACAGGACATCGCTAAAACCGTGCCGCTGGACCGCGTGCTGGTCGAAACCGACGCGCCGTATCTGGCGCCAGTGCCGCACAGGGGCAAAACAAACCAGCCGGCCTACGTGAGCGAGACGGGAAAATTCCTCGCACAACTTCATCAGACAAATGAAGAAACAATCGCAAAACACTGCAAAAACAACTTTTTTAAGCTGTTTAAACGGGCTCAAAACACCCCTCTTTAATCTAATCTATTTTTTACCATAATATATATTATCACTCTAGGACATATAAGAATTAGGCCTGAATATCAGGGTTTAGCTTTCTTCCCTCGCGCCATTCCCGTAGCCTTTTGAAGCCGGGAAAGGAATTCCATGAAGGCCGTTTTCATCCACGACACGTTCTACAGCCGCCATCCGGAGTCGGGCGAAGTTTTCGGCTTCGGCACGTTCCCGTACGAGCTCTGGGCAGAGAGATTCCTGCCGCGCTTCCAATCCATCACCGTCATAGGCCGCGAGAAGCCATTCGAACCCCAGGACGCCCGGACGGCCATGCGCTCATCCGGCCCGGGTGTCCGCCACGTCCTCCTGGCCAACATCAACACGCCCGCAAGACGAATTTTCGGTTCAGGTGAAGCCACGGAAAAAATCCGCGAGGAGGTCGAGGAGGCGGATGCCGTGATCGTAAGAGGGCCTTCGGAACTCGGAATGATCGCTGCCCAAATAGTTAAATTAACCATGATTAACAAAACTGTTGCGATTGAGATGTCCGGGTGCGCGTTCGACCACACATGGCATCACGGATCGATAACAGGAAAATTCTACGCGCCCGTTAAGTATTTGCGCGCACGCCGGATGGTTAACAACGCCGACGCCGTCATTTATGTAACTGAAAAGTTTCTGCAACATCGCTACCCTGCTCGCGGAACAGTTGCGAACGCTTCCAATGTTGAAATCGAAGCGCCCTCTTCCCACATTCTTGAAAAACGGTTGCAGCGCATTGATGAGACCGCCCCCCTCACCTTCGGGCTCATCGGCAATTTTGGGAATAAGCTGAAAGGCCTGGATATCGCCCTCGCCGCCCTCACCCGCTCGATGGAACACCTACCCCCGTTCCAGTTCCGCGTTCTCGGCCACGGCCCTCGCGAAAATGAATCGCTCGCGCGTTTGGATACGCCGCTCACCGATAAAAACGACGTACTGAATTGGCTCGATAACATCGACGTTTATTTACAACCCAGCCGCCATGAAGGCCTGCCGCGCGCATTGATCGAAGCCATGAGTCGCGCCTGCCCGGCGCTGGGTTCCACCGCCGGCGGCATTCCTGAATTGCTCGCCGAAGAAAATCTCCACCGCGTCGGCGACATCGCAGCGCTGCGTGATCAAATTATCCGCTCCGCCGATAAAAACTGGCGCAAGGAACAGGCCTGGAGAAATTTCCAGACAGCGCAGAAATACACGCGCGAAAATCTTTTGCCCATCCGTAACAAATTCTGGGATGATTTTGCCGACCTAACACGCTCAAAGCTTGCCGGTGAGCCGGAGCATGAAAACGTTGCTGTCAAAATCTGATCCCGTCTGTGAACTTTCCCTGAAATGATGCAGGTACGAAGCCCCCGCCTCCAGCCTGCTGTTCAGCACATAAGAAACACCGAAACCCGCACCATATAAATCATCCGTACGGTCAATCGATTCATATTCAGTATTTTTCCACTCGGTATTTCCGTGGAAATAGATATTCTGCTGCAATTCATACCGCACACCGAATTTCACGTCCGTTTGAACCATTCCACGGTCAACAATGCTGTCTTCCTCCGACTGGCGAAGAAAATTGAGCGCCAGGTTTAGTTTACGAGTCGGTGCCCATTCAATATTTCCTTCGGCTGACAACGCCGCGATATCATCAATGCTGCCATCGTCATATTTCCGCCAGTCATGGCCAATCGCCGCACTGCCCTTCCACATTTCATGATCGTCGAACTCCGCCCCTGCCAGCGCCCGCAACACACGGTTATCGCGCTTCAGTCCGTTAAATCCCGTCCCGTCATGCGTCCGGCGCACGAAAT
This sequence comes from Micavibrio sp. UBA7657, assembly GCA_002483465.1. Taxonomy (GTDB): domain Bacteria; phylum Pseudomonadota; class Alphaproteobacteria; order Micavibrionales; family Micavibrionaceae; genus UBA7657. The sequence continues at coordinate 90,035 of DLHX01000008.1, forward strand.
CGTTTTTACCGATCTGCAAACTGGCAAACGGCGTCCAGTCGGCCTTGGTCTCATACCGCGCCACGATCCGCGCATACAAACTGTCATAATCGCTATCCTCATTAATAACCGGCGCACCTAAAAAACTTTCGCCGTTATCGTGCCGGATTTGGTTATACCCCGTGTAAAAACCGATGCCGAAGCGCGACGGCTTGTAATCCGCACCGATTTCCGTCTTCAGCAATTTAAATCCCGTCGGCTCACGGGTTAAAACGCCGCGCTCCTCCTGCCTGTCGTGGTGCGCGGATTCATAGGAAAGCTTAAACGGCAAAGTCAGCGCCCGACGCGCCACCACCCTGCCCCGCAACTCCGATTTAAAATTAATGACGTCCTCATCGGAGTTTTCCCAGTACTTAATCGCCTCGCCTTTCGTCTCAAGCGCGAATTCATGGTCACGATAATTTTTTTGAATGAGCAATGAAGGCTTGAGTGCCGTGATGTAATCCGACTCAGCATCATCTTCCGTTGCAAAAATATTGTCGTTATAACTTTGCTCAATCGTAAGCTTCAGCGTCAGCAGGAAGCTGCCCCACTTCACCGGCGTATATTCTCCGGCAAAAAGCGGCCCCGCCCACAAGAGCATGCAGGCAAAAACGCCACTTCTTAAAGTCGATTTAAATCGGGAACGCATTGGTGCAAAAGGAGAAATCAGGAGGAAACGCAGGCCTGTAGTTTACCAAACCACCCTTGGTGGCAATGAGCCCTTAGTTTCCCTTGTCCACAAATTTTAGAACCGCGTGCGCACGCTTCTGCCAGCTATATTTCCCGGTAAGGTCGTTGTAAGCCCGCTCCGCCAGGCTTTTCCGCAAGCTCTCATCCTTCAGGCGCTCAAGAGCGGCCAGCCAGCCTTTCACGTTGTCCGGCGGCACCAGTAACGCGTTTTCACCGTCCTTCAGAACCTCCCGTATAACGGGAAGATCCGACGCCAGGATCGGTTTTCCCGCCGCCATGTACTCAAAGATTTTCATAGGCGACATCCACCGCGAAATATCCCGCCTTGCCTTGGCTTTGGCTTTCGCCCTGTAAGGCGCGATCAGGATATCGAATGCCGAAAGATAAGAACCAAGCTCGCCATGCACCACATGGCCATGCATAAACAGGTTGGACGATAAATTCCGGCCTTGCCATGACTTAATCTGCTGCGAACTTCCCCCGACGACATGAAAATCGAAATCCGGGGCCTCCTTCGCCAGTAAGGCCATGACCTCCATACCTTTGCCTTCATGAAGCGAGCCCGTATATCCGACTTTCAAGACATCCGAGCGACCCTGCAATTCGCGAGCAGCATAATTTTTTTTCGGCACATCCGCACCATCCGGAGCAACAATAATCTTGCTCTCATTTAGCTTGAACTTTTTCATGAGATCGGCTTTGAGACCGCTCGATATAACGACCAATTTAAAATTTTTCCGCTTCGCCAATTTTTTTAGAGAATGCGCTTGCAAAATCGACGAAGGCAACTCATGCGCCTCATAAACAACCTGCACATTTTGCGGTATGAGACAGTCAAGCTCAATCGGGTCACGACCATAAGCAATATCCGGCATACCGGATTCTTTCAGTGCCCAATGATGCCCAACCAATCTCAGCACACCCGTCAAAAACGGGATTTTCGGATTAACCGATAAAACCAGCGAAAAACACGGCTCCACGCCGTAATGACGAAAAATTTCCTCGTCGCTGATTCCCTCCCCGCCTTTAGCAAAAAGAGTCACAGCATTAGCTTTGGCCTCACCGGCAAGCGCCGCGCACATTTTCATCACATGCACCGATTGCGCTGAATCTGATGGTAAAGTCGCGCCGGAAAAATAATAAATCTTCATGCGGCCAGCGTCTGTGGCTTGCCGCGCTCTGAAAACGTCTGCAACTGCTTGATCACACGCGCCGGAATTCCGGCCGCCATAACATTCGCTGGAATATCTTCGGTGACAACCGCACCTGCCGCAATCACCGCCCCCTCGCCGATTTTAACCCCTGGCAAAATCGTCGCATTCGCCGCCACCCAGACATTATCACCGATTGTCACGGGTGCCTGCGAATGACGACGCACCTGACCACTCTCCATGCTCGCCGAAGTAACAACAACATAAGCCGACAGCGTCACCCCGTTACCGATGCGCACATCATCCCGCCCGACGATTAAAACACCCTCGTTCAACGTGCAATCATCGCCGATATAGATTTTCTGCGGCATATCGATACGCACCCGCCCGAAAACCTTAAGATTCTCCCCCGCTTCCGCAACGACCATGCGAATCCCCGCTTCCCGCGCCAATCTGATCGAGCGGCGGTAAATATGCAGAAAAATCCGGGCAATATCCCGAGTAACATCTTTGTGAACAGACATGGATTAAGCCTACCAAACTTTGGGACGAAAATACATTTCATGATAAATTACCGTAAGTTGTTCATTTTCCGGTCTCATCATGACTATCCGGCAACTCTATCTGCGTTCAGGCCTGTTCTCGCTCGGGGGAAAGCTCATCACCTCCTTCGCCGCGCTCGGCGTCATATGGCTGATCACCCGCATAGCCGGAAAAGACATCTTCGGCGAAATCATGATCGCCTATGCCTTCAATTTCGTCATCGCCGCCGCTCTCGCTGCACAATTCCAGACCATCATCCTCTACCACGTCTCCCGCGATCACGAAAAAAACCTCCACCGCGACCGTCTCGGCGCGGCACTGTTCTATGCGCTCATGATCGGCTTCGGAATCGTCTTCCTTGAAAAAATGTATGCCGGACAATTAGCCACTTTCATGCACAAGGAAAACCTCGCCATATGGTTTTCATCGCTCTCCTGGATGATCCCGGCCTATGCGCTCAACAGCATCCTCGCCACGTGGTACCGCGCGCGACAGGATATCCCTACGATGGTCATGTATTTCGAAGTCTGGCCCAATATTTTCCGGCTGTTATTTCTGTGCGTCGTCCTGCTCGTCATGAAAGATCCGGCATGGATCGCCACGGCCTATGCCGCCTCTTACGCGCTCTCTTTCTTCCTGCTCTATGTCCGCGATCCCGTTCCGTTGAATGCCAACTTTCTTTTTTCAAGATGGGACATGGCCTACAGCGCCCAGATGATGGCCGGGCACATGATGTCGAAATCGCTTAGCAATATCGTGATTTTTTTCTTAGGCATTTTTACGCCCGCCGCCATCGTGGCCGATTACACGCTCGCTATGAAATTCGCGCAGTTTCTTGATCTCCCGCGCCTGATCATGAATCAGGTCCAGATGCCGCGTATGGGCGCGCAGATCAAAAACCGCCAAACGACTGCCATGATGGCCGAATTCGAAGCCGTACGCAGCCTGACCCTTGCCGGAACATTACTCGGCACCGCGCTTTTCCTCCTGCTGCTCCCCTATGTTTTTGCCTTGTTTGGCGATTTCAGTGGCGCATACCATTTATTTATCTGGCTCGCCCTTTCATCAATTATTTTCGCCGGCTTCGGCGGCGCAGCCAATTACCTTGGCATCGCCGGTCATTCCACCTCCGCAATGCTGGTTCACGCTACAGCGTTTTCCGCACTTGTCATTTCATTGCTTGCCCTCGTTCCAGCCTATGGCGGCACAGGCGCAGCCATCGCAACCATCATCGGCACAATCGGCTTGATGACCGCGACGGCCTTTGCAATCCTCCGCAAAGGTCGGCTTAACACCATGACAATTTCAGCCGCGCTGCAGATTGCCACAGCTTCTTTCGTAATTATTTTAACGGCAACGAACATTATATCCGCCCCGCTCACCGCTCTTATACTGATTGGCGTTGCAGCACTTGGGCTTCTGGAATCGCGTCCGGCCCTGCGCCTGCTTCTTCCCTTCTGATCAGGAAACTGCCACAAGCCACGCCCAGAAAAACCCATGTATGGGTAAAGCGAATGGTCTGAGACGTCACGCTGAACAGCAAAACAATGAACAAAACAGCGAGGCAGTACCATTGCTGGCGGTAAAAAATAAAATACAGAAATCCACCAAAAAACAGCAATCCCAGAATCCCGTAAGAAAATAAAATCGTCGCCAGCCCGGAATGCAGCTCCGCCGGACTCCCCCAAACCTGAAAACGCTCGAACCCGCCCTCGCCGCTGCCTGTGATGATATAACCGGGATTATACGCGATACGATCATAACCCCGCCCTTCAAGGGAATCATCAGCCTCCATACCAATCGTCTGCAGCCGCGCCGACACCCGCTCAAAACTTTTGACACTAACCGCGTCGGTTGAAAACGAAAAATACGAAGCCCCGGCCATCACCAGAAACAATAACCCCATCTTCGCCAGACGCGGCGTCTGCGGAATAAACACGAGCAGAAACAGAAAAAGTCCGTAAGTGATGATCCCGGCCTTGGACAGCGCTAAAGTCTGCAAAAATCCGGCAAAGAATATCGCAGCAAAATCCAGCCAGCCGAATTTCCGGTCCTGCCTAAGAAAAACCAGCATCGCCGCCGAAAGCAACGCCCAGTAAGCAAGCTGGTTCGGGTTTGAAAAACTGCCGGTAATTCGCCCCGAACCCTGTCCAAAATTTGGAAAAAAGTGAGAAACAATAACCTGTATTGTCAGGCCGATTAAAATTCCCCAGAATGTCAGCCGCGTCATACGCTCGGCACTCTGCCGGAACAGAAACACAACAAAAAGAAAGATCGTAAAATTGTACGGATAATACAGCGCCGCAAAAATAAACTTCTTATCGGGAATAAAAATGTAATTCACCAGGTTGATCGCAACCGTCAGCGCCACGAACAAGCCACCCGTCAGTGTCACCGGTGAAATTCCAGGCCGCGCTTTCAGGAACATGAAAATCATCGCCGGGATCAAACCCGCCGCCAGCAGCGCATCCGACAATTGCGGCAAACCATGCGGCATCAGATAAACAGGCTTCAGAACCAGATACAGAAACCATATCACAGCCATAAAATGATTTATGCCGCTCGTTGAGACTGGTTTCAAATAACTCTGCGCTGTTGAAATAAACATCCCTTCCAGAAGGCTCTCACACCGCTTTTGACCCGGCAACACCCGCCCGCAACTTATCACTTGTAATTTTTATTATTTAGGCTTATATTCCTACATATCAACGCCAGAATTGCGCGTTATTGAGGCCCCGCACGGGGCCTTTTTCATTTCCAGGAGATAAGAATGAGCACGATGACAATCGGCGCCGGCCTTCGCCCGCGCCCGAATAAACCTAACAAACTGCGCGATAAAACCCTGAACGTCTTGTGGGTCGGCCAGTCAAACGCCAGCCGCATGTTTACTAATTTCTCCGGCGCGGGCGACACCGCCTTCAAGGCTGCGCTCGCACCATACTTCCCCGTCGTAAACACGATCAACGGCGCGAACGGCGGCGTTGCCATCCACAAAGACGCCGACACAGGCAGCGGCTATTTCTGGGATTACGACGCCGGAACACCGGGTCCAAATCTCACAAGCGCCCTGACAGCCGTTGATAACGCAGGAATCAAGCGCCGCGATGTCGATGTCGTCGTCATCGTCCATGGCGAGAAAGATTCCGAAGCGCTTCATTCAGGCGCAATCACAAGCGCTGAGTGCAAATCCGCATTTCTATCTTACATCAGTTACCTGCGGGCTCAGCTCGCAAATCCGCTTATCCTCATGGTTCCCATCGGCGGAAACAAAACAAGTTCTGAATTCACCGGCTATGGCCTCATGCGGAAAATCATCTGGGAAATCTGGAACACATATCCGCACATCAACGAGACACCCGGTTTTTGGGATTTGCCGTATGACGACAACCTGCACCCGAACCAGGCAGGCTACGAAGCCTTCGCCGGACGCACAGCACGGCGCATTCTTGCGCTTCTGAACAAAATTCCAGTAGCTGGCACGCTGGGTCCGCGTGTATCAGGCGTCACATTCAGTCCCACTGCCGATCGCGTCTACGTCACAATCACGCACGACGGCGGCACGGATTACACCCTGACCGAACGCCGCGGCAAACTTGTCACGCGTAACGGCACAGGCATTGCCCCGACCGCCATTTCAAAAACCAATTCCACATCGTTCGAGCTGAACCCTAACACCAACCTGCAAAGCGGCGATACCATTACGTTTTCATGGATCTGGGGCACGCTACAAGGCTATACGAACGCCAATGTCTTGCGAGATAACACGGCCAATACCATGCCGCTTCGCCTGACATTTGATTATCCGGCCACGCAGATAGCCTAAACGTGAAACTCTGTATAAAACCCGGCCTCCGGTTGCCCGCCCGCTTAAAAGGCATAGAATGAATAGATCTGAAACTATGCCTCTCGCATGGAACCAACAGTTTCGCAATTAACCAGCCCTTTATCCTCCCCGATCTTCGAGCGGCCCTTTGTCCTGTCGATGGGGCCGCAACGTGCAGGCACGAGCTGGCTCGACAGATATCTTCGCAATCGCGGCGACGTGTGTCTGCCTTCCGGCGTAAAAGAGATTTCTTTCTTCGACCGGCATTACGAACGCGGCACAAAATTTTACCGCGATCATTTCAGGCTCTTGCCGTCTCATAAAATTGCCGCAGAAATTTCAACCACGGTGTTTGATGCACCGGGCGCTCCAAAGCGCGTTTACAAAATTTTTGGCAGAAACATCCGGTTGCTCTGTCCGCTGCGGCACCCGGTCGCGCGCTCATTCTCGCTTTACCGACATTATAAGCGCTATGGTTTTGTTTCAGGCACGCTACAGCAGGCCTGCGAGCAAAATCCGCAAATTCTCACCAGCAGCTGTTACTCCCGGAATCTGCAGGAATGGCTTTCGGTTTATAATAAAGACGACATCCATTTCACCTTCCAGGAGCACATGGAAGCCAACCTGCCCGGCTACGTGGTTGAGATCTGTAATGCCCTGCAAATCCCTTTCGTGATGCCTTCCGCTGAAATCAGCCGCCGCTACAACAGCTCCGCAGAAGCCCCGATACCCGTGATTGCCCGTACCGCCCATAGCAGCGCCGTGTGGCTCCGCCGCCACCGCCTTTATCCTGTTATAAACGCCGCAAAAAAAATGGGCTTGCGGAAGCTGATGCTGGGCATCGAAAAAAATGAATCCAGCAGTTCCATACCCGAAGATGACCGCAAATGGCTTGAGGACAGGCTTTTCGGCCAGGTCAAAATGCTTGAAAAAATCACCGGCCCCTTGCCGCAATGGCGCGCCACCCCTTTACAGGACGCATAAGAACCTTTAAGCCCTATAAATCCCAAACCCTAACGTGACAGGTTACACATGCGTTTTATAACTCTCGCTATCTTTTCCCTTATTGCTTTCCCGGCTCTCGCCCAGGCCAATGACGGTCCATGGATCGAATGGATGTCGCACAATATCCAGGTCCTGCATGGCCACGGTTTCGAGCTGACCGAAGACACGCAGACAACGTTTACCTTCGAACATGCCGACAGCTGGAAATACGGCGACAATTTCTTCTATGTCGATTACAGCCCCGACGCCTCGCGCGATATCAACGCTGAATTCTCGCCGCGCCTTTCCTTTGGCAAAATGACTGGCGCCGATTTATCCGTCGGCCCCATAAAAGATTTCCTGTTGGCCGGAACATGGGAAAAAGCCCGCGACTTCGACGCATTCCTGTACGGCGCAGGCATCGACCTCGAAATCCCCGGCTTTAATTTCTTCCAGATCAATCTCTACCGCCGCGACAATACCGAGGAAGACGGCCATGGCTGGCAGACGACATGGGTCTGGAGCCGTCCGTTCAGCATCGGCACCCTGAATTTCACCTTCGACGGCTATTTCGATTATGCCGATTATGAAGAAGGCGAGAAAAACTTCTTCACCCAGCCGCAACTCCTGCTCGATGTCGGCGACGCGCTCAACATCACCGAACCCGGTAAAATTTACGCTGGCGTCGAATACCGTTACTGGAATAACAAGTTTGGCATCGAGGGCGTCAACGAATCCGTGCCGCAGGCCATGATCAAATGGGCGTTTTAAAGCACCCTATCGATGAACTGATTGCCGTCATGGCAAAACTGCGCGATCCTGACGGCGGCTGCCCCTGGGATCTGCAGCAGGATTTCAAATCAATCGCGCCCTATACAATTGAAGAAGCCTACGAAGTCGCCGACGCCATCGGGCGCAATAACATGACCGACCTCAGGGAAGAACTCGGCGACCTGCTGCTCCAGCCCATCTATCACGCACAGATGGCAAAAGAAGCCGGGCACTTCGACATCAATGACGTTATCCGCGGCATCACCGCCAAGATGATCGAACGCCACCCGCACGTTTTCGGTGATGAAAAAGCTAAATCCGCCGCCGACGTCAACGTCATCTGGGACAAGCAGAAATCTAAGGAAAAAACCCACGAAAGCGTGCTTGATGCCGTGCCCAAGGCGCTTCCCGCCCTTCTTCGCGCCAAGAAACTGCAAAACAAGGCCGCCAAAGTTGGTTTTGAATGGAAAAATCTCGATGACGTCCTCAACAAACTCGAGGAAGAACTTGGCGAATTCCGCGAAGCCTTGAAAACCGGGAATCTTGAAGACAGACAGGAAGAATTCGGCGATCTTCTCTTCGTCCTCGTCAATTTCGCCCGCATGAACGATATCGACGCCGAAGACGCGCTCCGTCAGTGCAGCGATAAATTCGAGCGCCGCTTTCGTGGCATTGAACAACAATTCCGGGATTCCAAAAAAGATATTTCGAAAGCCCCGCTTGAGGAAATGGAGCGCATGTGGGTTGTCGAAAAAAATAAAGAAAAGAAAAAAGCCTAAAGAACGTCTTTCAGCAGAACGTTATAAACTTCCTGCCAGTCCTTCTCACCAGCCGCGACAATCAGCCCTGTATCCCGGTCCTGAGGTTTATAACGTTCGCCGCTCCATGTGGCCGCATAACCTCCGGCCTCCTCGACAATCAGCGCTCCCGCCACGTGATCCCATGGCTTGAGACGACTGTAGATGCAGAACTGCGCCTCACCCTTTGCGACGCGCAGATATTCATGCGCCGCACACGCCATTGAACGTGTCCCACCAAACTTTTTTACGGCATTGTGAATATGGTCACGATATTGCTTCGGAAAAAACCCGGGATTGATATGGCCATGCAATTTTCTGGCATCATTCTGTGGATTTACTTTCAATTTTTGAGAACCCACAAACGCCCCGCCGCCGCGCTCGGCCACAGTCATTTCCTTGCCAAGCACATCGTAAATCCAGCCCTGCCGGGCCTCGCCATTCTCGATCAGCGCCAGCATCACGCCGAATTCCCGCTTACTGTGAACGAAGTTGTGTGTGCCATCGACCGGGTCAACGATCCATATTTTCAGTGATTTGTCATCAAGCTGATCCAGCAGCGCCGGGTTTTTCGACGCCGCCTCCTCTCCGATAACAACTGACCCCGGCAGCAAATCCGGAAGCACGCGGGTTAAATGCTCCTCGACATCGAGATCAGCCTGCGTCACCAGGTCGCGCGGGCTGGTTTTTGCCGATATTTCATGCTGCGCGAGCGCCTTGTAACGCGGCAATATATATTTATCCGCGCACTCAACAATAATCTCGGAAACTTTCTGGGAATCCACGCTCATTTCTTTTTCCTGCTGCGCTGCGGCTTATAGCCGTAACGGCTCTGGAACTTACCGATCTCCGACTCGTCCATTTTCATCTTAAATATACTTTGCTCGTCCTTGTCCTGCCTTTTCACAACATCGCCATGATCGTACAGGAACGATATAGCCGCCCCATCGCCGGATTCCACCTTGAAAGTCACCTCAACCCGGTCGCCGGACAGGACTTTTTCAACACTCCCCAGCAAATCATCTAATCCCGTGCCCGTAAGCGCTGAAATAGCCACATTACGGTCGCTGAACTTTTGCTTGCGCGTCAAATCCTGTTTTAAATCGTCATCCGCACGGTCGATTTTATTATACGCCTCGATGATCCGCGTGTCCGAATCATATTCAATGCCAAGATCGCCGAGGATTTTGATGACATCGTCTTTCTGCGCATCATGATCATCCTGCGACACATCAATGACATGAATAATTACATCGGCATAAGTAATTTGCTCAAGAGTCGCGCGGAACGATGCCACAAGGTTCGTCGGCAGGTCGGAAATGAACCCCACCGTATCCGATAAAATCGCCGACTGCCGCCTCGGCAGTTTTATTTTTCTCAAGGTCGGATCGAGTGTCGCAAAGGGAACATCTGCCGCAAAAACCTTTGAATTCGTTAACCGGTTAAAGAGCGTCGACTTCCCCGCGTTGGTATAACCGACAAGCGCCACGACGGGCAGCGGAATGCGCTCGCGGCTTTTGCGGCTGATATTCCGCGTGCGCCGAACATCCTCAAGATCCTTTTTAATGCCCAGGATAAAATCATCGAGGCGTCGCCGGTCGAGTTCTTTCTGCAATTCACCCGGACCGCCAAGGAATCCGCCGCCGCCGCGCTGGCGTTCAAGGTGCGTCCATTGCCGTACAAGGCGCGAACGCTGATATTCAAGCGCCGCCAGCCTGACCTGCAATTTACCTTCCTTGGTCTGCGCTCTTGCACCGAAAATTTCGAGAATAAGGCCCGTACGATCAATAACCTTGCTCTTCCATTGCTTTTCTAAATTTCGCTGCTGAACGGGCGTCAGATTATGGTTCACAATAACGATGCTGGGCTTTTGCTCGGCAATTTCCTCACCGATAATATCGCGATTACCCTCGCCGATCAGATAACCCGGGCTGATTTTCTGGATTTTCGCGACCTTGAGTTTAATCACTTCGAAATTGATCGCCCGCGCTAGGCCCGCCGCTTCAGCTAAAATTGATTCAAGATTACGCGTTTGTCCCTGCTTCGAACCCGGCAAAACCGGGTGAACGATATAGGCCGTGTCACGGCTTTTTTTCACGCGCGTGGAGGAGCGTTGTTTTTTGCTCATACAGGAAGATAGGATTTTCCGGCGGACAAGTTAAGCGGCCAAATTAAGCAACAGGCTTTTTGTCGCCTTCTTCAGCGTCATACAGGTTCAGCGGGCCGCCCGGCATGATCGTCGAAATCGCATGCTTGTAAACCAGCTGGACGTGCGATTCACGGCGCAACAGCACACAGAAATTGTCGAACCATGTAACAACACCCTGCAGTTTCACGCCGTTCACGAGGAACACCGTGACCGACATCTTTTCTTTGCGTATTGCGTTGAGGAAAACGTCCTGAACGTTTTGAAATTTTTCCGCCATTTTTTAGCCTTTTATATTTTTATTATGCCAGACACGTTAATTCTGTAAAATATGACAAATTGCCTTATTATCCTGCTTTTATCTTATTCCCTGAACATTGCAACAAAAAATCCGCCATAAAACGGCAATTCTCGAAGATTAGGAAAGGCTTATACAGCTTTATCCATTCATCACTTCGGGTGTCATGCGTAATAAAAACCGAAGCACATGAAGCATTATTGGCGCACTGCAGATCGACATCCGTGTCACCCACATACCATGCATTTTCCAGATAGTTATATCCGCAATCCTTGGCAATTTTGATCAACGGGTCGGCCGCCGGCTTGTCCCTTGGCGCATCGCCCGCGCCGACCACGGCTTTGAAATAACCGCCCCATCCAAACCCCTCGATTTCCTGCCTGAGAAACTGGGTCTTCTTGTTGCTGACCACGCCCATCACAATGCCGAGGCCAGCCCCGATCTTAAGCAACTCTTCCGCGCCCTCCATCGGATTTAAATTATCCATGTGGTGCTTGGTCACATAATCGCCGAACAGGCTTTTGGCCTGCTCGATTTCATGGCCATAAAGCTCTGCGTAAAGTTTCTCACGCGGATGACCGAAATAACCCTTGAATTCATCACCCCTGAACTCAGTAAGCCCAAGCCCGCGACGTACATGATTATGCGCCGATTCAAGAAACTTGTAACTGTCGGCAAGCGTCCCGTCCCAGTCATAAAAAATCGCCTTGGGTAATGCTACGGATTTATTCATGCCGCCATCTTTGCTTTCTCGACAGCGATATCGCGGCCATAAATCGTCCGCGCTGCCTTCGCGTAATTTTCCGTCAGGTCGCTGACATGGAATTCCAGCCTGCCGTTGCGGTCGATTTCGTTATTATATTCCGGATGGCGCATTAAATAATTTTCGAGTTTGGCCGGGATAATATCATCCTGCGAAATCAGTTCAATATCAGGCCCCGTAACTTTTGTAATCGCGCTGCGCAGGAATGGATAATGCGTACAGCCGAGGATCAGGCACTCAATCCCCTTATCCACCATAGGCGAAAGATAATGCTGCAGCACGCTCTCGGCCCATGGCATTCCGTCATTTTCGATCAGTGAAACCAGTAATGGTGTCGGGGTCTGGACGATTTCAATATCCGGATTAATCTTGCGAAGCTCTTCTTCAAAAATATTCGAACGCATCATGTAATTCGTGCCGATAACACCAAGTTTTTTATATCCGCGCTCAATCGCTGTTTCCAACGTCGGCACAACAACACCAATAATATTCCGCCCCGGCCACGCCTTCGGCAGCCATGTTTGTTGCAGACGTCGCAGAGCCGCTGCGCTCGCCGTGTTGCAGGCCAGAACGATTAACTTACAATCCTGCTGGAACAGATAATCCATCGCATTGCGCGTATAATTGAAAATTACTTCTTCGGAACGATTGCCATAGGGCAGATGCAGCGTGTCGCCATAATAAACCAGGTCGATGTCCGGCATGCGCTCCTGTATCGCCTTGGTAATCAGCAGCCCCCCAAGGCCTGAATCAAAAATCCCGAGCTTCATTCTCACGCCCTCTTCTTCCTGATATCAGTCTCATCTTCGCCGCCGAGAATCTGAAGCGCCTTGAGCTTTCTGTGCAGGGCCGAGCGCTCCATGCCGATGAATTCCGCCGTCTTCGAAATATTGCCGCCGAAACGCTCGACCTGCGCTTGCAGATAATCACGCTCGAACATCTCCCGTGCCTCACGCAGCGGCAGCCCCATCAATTCGTCATTATTGTTACTTCCGCCTTCACCGAAATTACCTGTAATTTCCGGCGGGAGGTTTTCCCTGGTAATTTCCTTCTGCGTGTCACCGCCGCGCATAATCAGCGCCCATTCGATTGTATTGCGCAATTGCCGGATATTTCCTGGCCAATTATAAGCTCGCATCGCAGCCAGGGCGCTGTCACCGAAAGCACGGGGCGCAATACCCGATTGCTTGGAAATTTCATCCGCAAAGAATGCCACCAGCTCAGCAACATCCTCGCGACGCTCTCGCAGCGCCGGAACGCGAACAGGCACCACGTTCAGACGGTAATACAAATCCTGCCTAAATTTATTCTCGGCAATCGCTAACTCAAGATCGCGGTTTGTCGCGGCAATAATCCGCACATCCACCTCGATCTTCTGTGCGCCACCAACCCGGTTGAAACTCTGCTCCTGCAGAACGCGAACTATTTTTCCCTGCGTCTCAAGCGGCATGTCGGCCACTTCATCAAGCAGCAGCGTCCCGCCATCCGCCTCTTCAAGCACACCCTGCGTTACACCCGCGCCAAACAATTCACTCTCAAGCCGCTCGGGACTTAACGTCGCACAATTCAAAACCAGGAACGGCTTGGCCGCACGGCTGGAGCGCATGTGAATCGCCCGCGCCACGACTTCCTTGCCCGCGCCCGCCTCGCCCGCAATCAAAATCCGGCTGTTGGTCGGCGCAACGCGTTCAATAACCTGACGCAATTCTTCAGTCGCTGGTGAAGAACCCACAAGCGCCCATGATTTTTCCGATCTGATTTTCAGCGCTGCATTTTCGCGTCGCAGATCGGCCGTCTCCAGCGCGCGCCGGATCATCAACAGCAATCTGTCCGACTTGAACGGTTTCTCAATGAAATCATAAGCGCCCTGCTTGATCGCCGCGACCGCCGTTTCAATCGTGCCGTGCCCGCTGATCATTAAAATAGGAATCTCGGGATAATCCGCTTTCACTTTTTCAAGAATTTGCAAACCGTCATGATCGCTCCCCTGCAGCCAGATATCGAGAACGATCAGGTCCGGCTTATCTTTTGCAATTTCTTCATAAGCCTGCTTCGCGCCGGACGCACTGCGCGTTACATATCCTTCATCTTCGAGAATGCCGCGGATCAGTTTGCGGATATCCGCTTCATCATCAACGATTAAAATATCTGCGCCTGCTTTCGTCATGCCGCCGCTTCCGTTCTCACCACATCAAGCGGCAGGATCAGCACGAGTGTCGCACCCCCTAAATCTTTCCAGCCATCAATCGATTTAAGCCATTCCGGCGCGCCAAGCACAAGCTTGCCGCCATGGTCCTCCATAATTTTTTTAACAATCGCGAGGCCCAGCCCCGTGCCCTTGAGCTTATGCGTGACATATGGCTCTGTCAGACTCTCCGGGTTCGCGCCTTTAGGCAGGCCGGGCCCGTTATCTGAAACGATAACCACAACTTCATCGCGCTCATACTGCGCAACGATAATATCAATTAATCCCTTACCAAGTTGCTCCTGCTGCCCGGTAATTGAATCAACCGCATTCTGGATAAGATTATTGAGCGCTTGCCTGATCTGCTGCGCATCGAACTGTACCTGAAAGTTCCCGCCCTTGGGCGACTCCGTGTAATTGATGGCAATATTACGGTGCGCCTGCTTATGAAGGAAAATCGCCTCCTTGATATGGCGCGAAAGATTATCCAGCTCCATCACCGGCTCAGGCATCCGCGCGAACGATGAAAATTCACTCACCATCCGGCCAATATCCTCGACATGCTTGATGATCGTCTCGGTACAGAGAGAAAATGTTTCCGGATCTTCTTTAATTTGCCCCAGATATTTCCGCTTGAGTCGCTCGGCCGAAAGCTGAATGGGCGTCAGCGGGTTTTTGATTTCATGCGCAATACGCCGCGCCACGTCCGACCACGCCGCTTTTCTCTGCGCCGATTGCAGTTCGGTAATGTCATCAAGCGTTAGAATAGCCCCGACCTCCTGGTCTCCAATCAATTCGATAACAATCCGCACAAGGAAAATCAGGCGCGTCCCGCTTTCGCTGATATAGGGAATCTCGCCCTGCGTCGTTTTACCTGGGCGCTTGTGCGCCTGCTCCAGCAAACCCTGCAACGCCGGGAGAATGTCCGTAATATTTCTCCCAACCAGATCATCCTTGAACCACAGCAATTCAGCCGCCGAGCTATTGGCGATATTGATCTGGCTTTTGACATCGATCCCGAGAACGCCCGCCGAAACGCCCGTCAGAACAGACTCCGTGAACCGGCGGCGGCGATCCAATTGCCTGTTCGCATCGATCAACTCATTCTGCTGTTCCTGAATCTGTTTGGTCATCCGGTTGAAGGCCTGCGCCAGGTAATCGAATTCCTGCAACGTATCCTGCTCCGGCACCCGCGCCGATAAATCGCCCGCCCGAACACGGTCAGCCGTACTGATGAGAGCACTGATCGGCGTTACCAGTTGCCGCGCGAGAATAAGCCCGAACCACATCGCAAGCGTCAGAAGCACCAGACCGACAACGACGAAAATCATTGTTACTGTCACTTGCAGGCTCGAATAACGGTTCTGCAAATCCTCGTAATCCTGAGACGCCTCCCGCGTGGATGTCACGTGCGACAGAACCTTCGGATCGACCATTCGCCCTACATACAGATATGTTCCGAAGAAATTGTTTAGCTTCACAAGCGCCCGCACCCGGTCATCATTGCCGCCGGTCATAATGACGACATCGCCCTCCGCCGCGCGCCGCATGGAATCTTCCGGTACATCCTCGAATTCAAGCGAGAACGTCAGGCCGGATCGCGCCAAAACCTTGCCCGATGGCTCGAACACGATCACTTCCGAAAGATTTCTGAGAAGCGATTGCGTCTGCACGAATTTATCAAACGCATCCTGGTTGTTCATCAGGATCGGCGCCTCACGGTCAAGGTCCGTCGCCATCGCCATCGTATCGGCGCGGATCACCTGCCTGTGTTCCTCGAGATACGCCTCGGCAACTGCCTGCGACTCTTCAATCGCCGTCTGCACGCGCGTGCTGAACCATGTCTGCACGCCGAAATGGAAAAAGAACGCCGAGAAGATCGTCATGATGATGGCGGGTGCCGCCGCGAGAATGCTAAAGATGTAAACTAGCCGCACATGCAGGTGCGAACCCGCGAGGCCCCGCTTCTTCCCGCTCCACAAACTGACGATCCTTCGCGCGATCAACGCAACCAGCAGCAACAAAATAATCAGGTCGATATTCAGCAGCCAGATAACCGTGTCCGGGTCATTACCAAGCGGCGGCGTCTCGGTCAGGGCGGCATAGGTCGCAATCCCACTGGCAATTGCGGCGATAATAAGCAGATAGGCCAGTTTGCTCCGCCATTTGCGCGGCAAAAACGGCGCGCCCCCCGCCCGGCCGGAAGCGCCCCAAAACTGAAACCGCTCGATTTTTAAAGGTTTTCCCGACAAAAGCCGCCCGTTGTGTTATTGATTTTTAGAACCAGAAGGAATATCCACACACTTATACATGGAAACGCCCGGATTTAACAAATGAGAACCGCCCCGAAAACCGAGCCAAAAACCGGACCCAGCACGCCCTTCCACGTGCTCATCGCCGCCGCTGGCAGCGGTGAAAGATTCGGCGGAAACCGTCCGAAACAATACGCTTTGCTGAATGGTAAGCCGTTGCTGCGTCATGCGCTCGATATTTTCCTTAATGACGCCAATTTAGCCTCCATCCGGGTCATTATCAACCCGGCCCACGAAGCCCTGTATCAGGAGGCTGTCAAAGGCCTCTCTTTACCCGCGCCAATCTATGGATCAAGCGAAAGAAAATCAAGCATTTATAATGCTTTAAAAGAGATAAATAATCTAAAAAATGAAGATATAATTCTGGTTCATGACGCGGTCAGACCCCTCGTTTCCGGCTCAGACATCCAGAAACTCGTTGAACGAACGGTTGAAACCGGCGCGTCCAGCCTCGCCACGCCTGTAACCGACACACTTCGAAAATCCTCCGGCGAAGCCGTCAGCCGCGACGGTCTCTGGGCGCTGCAAACGCCGCAGGCCTTCCGCTTCGGTCTCCTGAAACAGGCCCATGAAGCCGCTAACGACCTTAAAGCCACCGACGACACATCCCTCGTAGCCGCCCTCGGTCATGAAATCGCGCTGGTCGAAGGCTCCCGCGCCAACATCAAGATCACCCACCCGGAAGACATGGAAATCGCCGCCCGGCTGCTTCAGAAAAATTACGACGTCCGCACCGGCTTCGGTTACGACGTCCACGCCTTCGACATGCAGGACAAAACGCGGCCCCTGATGCTCTGCGGCGTTAGACTCGAACATCCCTATGGCCTCGCCGGACATTCAGACGCCGACGTTGCGCTCCACGCTTTAACCGACGCTATTCTCGGTTCAATCGGAGAAGCCGATATCGGTCATCACTTCCCGCCCTCAGAACCAAAATGGAAGAACGCCGCGAGCGATCTGTTTCTCATGCACGCTCGCGAACTCGCCTGCCAGAAAGAAGCCATCATCCAGAATGTTGATATCACCATCATCTGCGAGGCGCCAAAAATCGGCCCCTACCGCGAGCAGATGCAAAAACGTATTGCTGATTTGCTAAATCTCGAACCGTCACAGGTCGGCGTGAAAGCCACCACCAACGAGGGCCTCGGTTTTCTTGGCCGCGGCGAAGGTATCGCGGCACAGGCTGTCGCCACTGTCAAAATTCCGGGGTTACAATGATCCCGGATGCTGAATCCCTCGCCATTATGCGGAAACTTGATTTCAAGCAGCCTTCCACATGGATCGCGACATGGGGCGGCCTGGGATTCCTCAATCCTGCACCCGGCACATGGGGCACACTCGGTGCACTGCCATTCGCGCTGATTTTTTATTCTATCGGCAATATTTTCGGCGTCCTGATCCTGCTCGGCATCGTTGTCTATTACGGCCTCAAGGCCATCGAAAAATTCGAAGCCCAGACCGGCACACATGACAGCAAAATGATCGTCATCGACGAAGTCGCCGGCATGCTCGTCGCCTTCCTGCCCGCCGGCATGAACCCGCTCCTGATATTTATTTCCTTTATACTTTTCCGGTTTTTTGACATTGTAAAACCCGGACCTATTGGAACTATCGATGAAAAAATGCCCGGCGCACGCGGCGTCATGGCTGATGATTTACTGGCGGGTGCAGCCGCCGCCGCAATAACATTGGTGCTGTATTATGCAGGACTTGGTTGACCAGCTCGCGGCGCAATTGCACCGCAAAAACCTGACTCTTGTCACGGCGGAATCCTGCACCGGCGGATTGCTCGCCAGCACGGTCACGCATAAACCCGGCGCATCCAAAATGTTCGAGCGTGGCTTCATCACCTATTCGAATGAATCCAAAACCGAATTGCTCGGCGTGCCGGAAGAAATCATACAGAGATACGGCGCCGTCAGCGCCGAAACCGCCCAGCTCATGGCAGAAGGCGCGCTGAAAAACAGCCGTGCAGGCCTCGCTGTTTCCATCACGGGCATTGCCGGACCGGACGGTGGCACAGAAGCAAAACCCGTCGGCCTCGTTTATTTCGGCTACGCACTTAAGGGCGGATCATCCGGCAGCATCGAACACACATTCACCGGCAACCGCCAGGAAATCCAGACGCAGGCCGCACTCAAGGCCATCCGCCATCTGCTCTCGGTCCTCGCCGATGAGGAATTGAAATGAACGATATTATAAAGATCATTTCAAAATCGTTAGAGCCGCTCGGCTACCACGTGCGCCCGCGCGGTGGCCTGAATCTCCTGCGCGTGCCCAATCTTGAACGCGACGCGCATATCAGTGTCTCCCGCCGCGCCCTCGATAATCCTGCGCCGCGGGCCCCGGAAGGCAATCTCGACAACCTCATCATTTACCTGCGCACCTGCATGCGCGACAAACGCAACATCGACACGCGCCCGCGCCTGACAGGCGCCGACCTCACCGAACATAGCCTGCGCTGTATCAATTCCCTGATCCGCACGGCTGAAAATATTAAAAATATAAAAGTTGAAATGCGCGTCCTTGACGATCACTCCGATCCCGCGCCGCTCGCACGCCTCAACGCTTTACTGAAAACCGCCAATTTCGCGGTTTCCGTCCTGACCACGAAGGAAAAAGGCCAGGGCGCATCGTTGCACGAACAATTCACGCGTGGCCGCGCTGATAATGCAATCGTTTATTTCGTCGAAGATGATTTCCTGCACGAGCCCGACGGCCTCACCGCACTTGTGAAATTCTACCGCGACGTCGCCACCCTCACCGGCTCGCACTCGGTTTTATATCCGCAGGAACACAGTACGCTTTATGGCCATCATTACCCCTCCTACATCCTGCTCGGTGACGACCGTCACTGGCGCAGCGTCCGCCACGCAACGCATACTTTCCTCACACACGGCAAAGTCGTTGATAAATACTGGCGCTACTTTGAAAACACAAAATTCGTCGGCATCAGAAAAAAGCGAAAACTCGGCTCCGAAGCCCGCACAACGAATAACCTGTTCAAACATCTCCCCGGCTTCAGTCCGATGAAACCCTGCGCCGTGCATCTGCAGTTCGAGGAGTTATTGCCGCCTTTTTACGACTGGCGACCGCTCTGGGACCGCGCCGCCTTGCCGCCCGAAGCACTGGCCGCGTAGAGCTCCGTCGCGCGCGCTTCAAATGCGCCCACCATCCGCCGCACGATTTCATTAAAAAACACGCCCATCAATTTCTGGAACACCGGATTTTTAAATTCAAAATCAACGTAAAAATCGATCATACAGCCGCTGTCCGGCATCGGGATAAACCGCCAATGGTTGGACAAATGCTTCATCGGCCCGCGCAGATACTGAACATGGACGTGATTGGGCCGGTCGAGTGAAACCTTGGAACCAAATTTTTCGCGGAACAATTTATAGCCGATGATCAAATCCGCATAAAAAACATTTCCCTCACGCCCCACTATTTTCGATTCAATGCACCAAGGCAGGAATTCCGGATAACGCTCAACATCCGCCACCAGATCGAACAATTGTTCGGGCGTGTATGGAAGGTGGCGTTTTTCAGCGTGGGTAGGCAATTAATTGCTCTTGTTGTTCGAAGAAAAAGAAAAAGGAGTTGCTAAAATACTAAAAAGAAAAGCCCAGAAAAAAATCACAAATGAATAACCCCAAAAACCTTTAGGAATATAAAAACCTTCGCCGTCATGATAAAACGCTGTAACTAAATCATCTGATATAAAAGCAAGAGGGATTTTAGGAATGACAAGAGCATACATAAAATAAATAGAAAAATTCTCCATTCTTAATCCTATACCCTCATATAAAAGAACTGGGATAAGAATACTCAATAGAAAAGCAACAAATAGAGTGCAGGAAATAAAAAAATATCTTTTTTTATTAAAAGACATTATTCTGCCGCCTCTTTGGTCAGCTTCGCTTCGCGCGCAGCCTTGAGCTTGGCGAAATCTTCGCCCGCATGATGCGAGGAACGTGTTAACGGCGTCGCGGAAACCATCAGGAATCCTTTACGCTTGGCCATCTTCGTCAACTCTTCAAATTCTTCCGGCGTCCAGAACTTATCAATTGGCGCATGTTTTGGGGTGGGCTGGAGATACTGCCCAATCGTCATGAAATCGACCCCCGCCGCGCGCATGTCATCCATCACCTGCCCGACTTCTTCTTTGGTCTCACCCAAACCCACCATCAGGCCGGACTTGGTAAACTGGTGCGGATCGCGCTCCTTCACGCGCTCCAGCAATCTCAACGAGCGGAAATAACGCGCACCTGGGCGAATGGTCGGGTAAAGCCTCGGCACAGTCTCAAGATTGTGATTGAACACATCCGGCCTTGCTGAAATAACATGATCAATCGCCGACATCACACCGCGAAAATCACCGGGCAGAATTTCCACAGTCGTTCCCGGCGCCTTGATACGGATAGCCTGAATTGTTTTCACAAAATGATCCGCGCCGCTGTCCTCTAAATCGTCACGGTCAACCGACGTAATAACAACGTGGCTGAGTTTCATCTGGTGTACGGCCACACCTACACGCAGCGGTTCTAATTTATCCAACGCATCCGGCTTGCCGGTCGCAACGTTACAGAACGCACAAGCTCGCGTGCAGACCTCACCCATGATCATAAACGTCGCATGCTTCTGGTCCCAGCATTCGCCGATATTCGGGCATCCCGCCTCTTCGCAAACTGTCGTCAGCTTGTGGCGGCGAACAATCTCTTTCGTTTCCTGATAAACCGCCCCCTGCGGCGCCTTGACGCGGATCCACGGCGGCTTCTTGCCCGCAGGCCTGTCCGGGTTCTTCTGCTTTTCGGGATGGCGCTTGGCCTTATCCAGCAATTCGGGGTTATAAGTCATGGCTTTAGATACTATAAGGCAAGCTACGGAAAAAGCCATTTTTTAACAAAAACCGCCCCAAAACGGGGATTTTATTGAGCCGTATCGGTGAAATTTTCCTTGATCTTCGCGCGCCACCATCTTTCGCGCTGCAGCAACTTGTTGTTGAACAGCAACGGTCCGCGCTTTTTCTTTTCGGGCGGGTTTTCAGGCGCGGTCTCGGTCTCAGCTTTAGATTCAGGCTCGGATTTGGATTCAGAATCAGATTTTTCCTCAGTCGCCGGAACCAGAACCTTGCCGTTAATGGCATGCTTGAAATTTTCCTTTGCTTCCTCGATTACGCCTTGAACCGCGCCATGACTTTCATGTTCAAGATGATCATTATTGTGAGGATCAGAAATTTTCGGCTTCTTTTGAGCAGGCTGTGCTTCAGATTTTTCCTTCGGCTTTTTTTCTTTCTTCTTGTTGCCTTGTTTTTTTACAGGATTTTTCTCTTGCGCATGCCCTTGATCGGACATTTCCTTTTTCACAGCATCCCCGACTTCCTGCTTCAGGCTGTCGCCTACACCATCGACGATAACAGTCATAGAATCATGTTTCATCGCACCCCGCGCTTCGTTCAATGCGTTCACAAAACGATAAGGTTTAGCAATCGCGGGCAGATCAACCCCCGTCACAAACCTTGCATCCAGAACCACGTAACCGTAATTCAAAAACCGGCCAAACCACCCGTTATTGACGTCAGCCGCCTTGATTTCTTCAAGATCGACCTCTTTGACATCCACGAAAATCAATCCACGTTTATAAATTATGCGCCGGTTGGTCAAACCGACCTCCGGCGAAATCATCATCAGGAAATAGAAAAAGAACATGACAACACCGAGCGCTGTCGGCATCCAGAACAACACACTGGAAATCTTGCTTACGGCTTCGCCGCCGGTATTCTGAAACAATTTGCCGAAAACACTCGCAGCATAAAAATCAAGGACAAGACCGACGACCATCATCCCGGCCAGCCAGAAAATCCCCGTCGCGCCATATATCCAGTGCGCTGAAGTAATACCTACGAGGGTCTCGTCAGGCCCGAGGATTTTTTTGACAAAGCTCATGCGCATACGAACGCATAGGGAACATCGAAGTTCCGTGAGCAAGCTTAAAGCCTAGAAATGAATGACTTTTCCGTACGCTGAAAGCACTGATTCATGCATCATTTCGCTTAAGGTTGGGTGCGCAAAAATCGTGTGCATAAGCTCGGCTTCCGTCGTCTCGAGCGTCTTGGCGATTACATACCCCTGGATGAGCTCCGTCACTTCCGCGCCGATCATATGCGCGCCAAGCAACTCGCCGGTCTTCTCATCAAAAATGGTTTTTATCAATCCTTCCGGCTCACCGAGCGCAATCGCCTTGCCGTTGCCGATGAACGGGAACTTCCCGACCTTGATTTTCAGGCCCTTGTCCCGCGCTGCTTTTTCGGTCAGGCCCACACTCGCCACCTGCGGCATGCAGTATGTGCAACCCGGGATATTCAGTTTCTTGATCGGATGAACATCCTTCACGCCTGCGATTTTCTCAACACAGACCACGCCTTCATGGCTCGCCTTGTGCGCCAGCATCGGCGGTCCGGCAACGTCGCCAATCGCGTAAACATTCGGCTCGCCGGTTTTCAGCCATTCATCCGTGACGATAAACCCACGGTCGATTTTGACCTTCAGCTTCTCAAGGCCCATATTTTCTGTGTTGCCGACAATCCCGACAGCCATAATAACGCGGTCGACCGTAATTTCCTGTGTTTTGCCCGCGACATCAATCGTCGCCTTGACGTTGGTTTTCGATTTATCGAGCTTCGTAACTTTTGCGCCCGTCAAAATTTTCATGCCCTGCTTTTCAAAAGACTTACGCGCCAAGGCCGAAATTTCTTCATCCTCAACAGGAAGAATACGGTCCATGATCTCAACAACCGTGACGTCCACACCTAGCAACCGGTAAAAATTCGCGAACTCGATACCGATAGCGCCTGAACCCACCACAAGAATCGATTTCGGCATTTCTTCCGGCACCATCGCCTCTTTATACGTCCAGACCAGCTTGCCGTCCGGCTCCAGCCCCGGCAGCGTCCGAGCCCGCGCGCCGCTCGCAATGATAATATTTTTAGCAGTCAATTGATCAACGGCCTTGCTGTCTTTCGACACTTCCACCTTGCCGCCGCCTAGCAATTTGCCAAACCCGTCAAAAACCGTGACCTTGTTTTTCTTCATCAAATGACCAATGCCGCCCGAGAGCTGCTTGGCCACGGCACGTGAACGTTCGATAACCTTCTTGAAATCGATCTCCGCGCCTTTAACTTTAATCCCGAATTCCTCGGCATGATTGATCAGGTTATAAATCTCCGCCGAGCGCAGCAGCGCTTTGGTCGGAATGCATCCCCAGTTCAGGCAGATACCGCCCAGATGCTGGCTCTCGACAAGCGCCGTTTTCAATCCTAACTGCGCCGCGCGAATGGCCGCTACATAACCGCCCGGCCCACCGCCGATTACCACGATGTCGAAATTCTTGTCGCTCATATCGTAATGCTTTCCTTGATTTCAATCTGCGCCATCGTGTGCTCCAAAAATTCCTGCACCTGCCCGATTTCTTCCACGCGCGTCGGCATCTCCGGGAAAAGCTCGAATTCTTTCTCGGGTCCGAACAGCACCATCGGCTTCTTATATTTCAGCGCGAGCGCCACTTCATTTCTCGTGCCGTGCTCGCCGGGAAGAATAACAAGCGCATGGCTCGTCATCACATTCACATTATTACGGCTGTAAGGCATGGAATCGCTCTGCGCCTTCTGGTCGAGCTGCGTGATCACCGGAATTTCGATGTAAGGGTTCGGAAATTCTTCACTCGCAATCAGGCCTTGCGCATAGTCCATCGTCGGAATAATTCCGATGCTGAGCCCCAAACGGTCTTCCTGTTCGCAGAACGCCCGCGCGGTCGCCATCATCACGCCCGCTCCCGCGCCTGTCAGCAAATGATAATCATGTTTCGCGATCAACTCACCGACCGGGCGGGAATACTCTTCCCACTCATCCTCGTGGGAACCCATAACGCCGATAATAGGTCTGCGTTCGATCTTGATCATCAGAGCAGCATCGTAACAGGGTTTTCGATATATTTTTTGAAATATTGCAGATATTCCGCGCCGACAGCGCCATCCACCGCGCGGTGATCGACCGACAGCGTACAGCTCATGACCGTGCGGATTTTAATCTCGCCGTTTTCAACGACTGGCTTTTCAATTCCCGCACCAACCGCGAGAATGCATGCCTGCGGCGGATTAATAATCGCCTGGAAATCCTTGATTCCGAACATGCCGAGATTGGAAATACTGAACGTCCCGCCCTGGAACTCTTCTGGCTTCAGCTTTCCATCACGCGCACGCGTTGCCAGATCCTTCATCTCGGTCGAAATCTGCTGCATGCCTTTTTCTTCGGCCTTTTTGATCACCGGCGTGATCAATCCGTTCGGCGTCGCAACGGCAACTGAAATATCCGCATGTTCATATTGCAAAATAGCCGCATCCGTCCACGCGACATTCGCCGCCGGGTAAGCCTTCAGCGCCATGGCGGCGGCCTTGATGACAAAATCATTCACCGAAAGCTTGTACGCGCCGTCCGCCTTGTCGTTCAGCTCCTTGCGCGATTCCAGTAAACTGTCGAGCATGCAATCAATGGTTAGGTAGAAATGCGGAACCGTTATTTTCGATTCAAGTAAACGGCTGGCAACGATCTTCTTGATGTTGTTGTTCGGAATCTCCGTGTATTTCATGCCGAGCAGATCGGCGAGCTTCTTTGCGTCGGGCCCCTGCGGTTTCGGTGCAGCACCGCCCGCTCCCGGCCTTGCATTCTCGACATCCGCACGGACCACGCGTCCATACGGGCCGGAACCTTTCACCTGTGAAAGATCAACGCCACGCTCTTTGGCAATTCTCTTCGCGAGCGGCGAAGCGTAAACGCGCCCGCCGATACTCACCTGCCGCACGGGCGAGACAAATTGTCCCGGCGCGGATTTTTGCGGCGCCGCAGCCGGAGCAGCCGTTTTCGGCGCTTCTTTTTTCGGTGCCGAAGACGCGGCCTTTAAATTATCGGCGCTCTCACCCTCTTCGAGCAGCAACGCTATTACATCGTTGACCGGGACCTTTTCCGTTCCGGCGGGAACAAGAATCTTGCCCAGAATCCCTTCATCCACCGCCTCAACTTCCATCGTCGCCTTGTCGGTTTCGATTTCAGCAATGACATCGCCGGCTTTCACTGCATCGCCTTCTTTCTTAAGCCACTTGGCGAGGTTGCCTTCCGTCATCGTCGGCGACAGCGCCGGCATGGTTATCTTAATTGGCATAGCACACCTTTTTCACGGCCTCGACAATATGCTCGGCCTGCGGCAAAGCGAGCGCTTCTAAATTCGCGGCATAAGGCAGCGGCACATCGGCGGCGCAAACCCGCGCGACCGGCGCATCCAGGTAATCAAAAGCATGCTCCATGCACAGCGCCGCGATTTCCGAACCGATCCCCGCAAACGGCCAGCTTTCTTCAACACTGACGATGCGGTTGGTTTTCTTGACGCTCTCTATAATCGTGTAGCGGTCAAGCGGGCGGATTGTACGAAGATTAATCACCTCGGCGCTAATCCCCTCTTCGGCCAGTTGCTCGGCTGCCTTCAGCGCCTTACCGACCATGATCGAATAGGCAACTATGGTAACGTCATTTCCTTCGCGCTCGATCTTCGCGCGGCCAATGGGAATGACAAAATTGTCGTTCACCGGCGCTTCAAAACTTTGCCCGTACATCATTTCATTTTCCAGGAAAATCACCGGGTTCGGATCGCGGATCGCGGCCTTGAGCAGACCCTTCGCATCCGCCGCCGACCACGGCGACACGACCTTCAGCCCCGGAATATGCGCATACCAGCTCGCGAAACACTGCGAGTGCTGCGCACCGACGCGGGACGCCGCACCGTTCGGGCCGCGGAACACGATAGGACATCCAAGCTGCCCGCCGGCCATATATAAAGTCTTCGCGGCGGAGTTGATGATATGGTCCATCGCCTGCATGCCGAAATTCCATGTCATGAATTCGACAATAGGCTTCAGGCCATTCATGGCCGAACCCACCGCAAGCCCCGCAAATCCATGCTCCGTGATCGGCGTGTCAATCACACGGCGCGGACCGAATTCATCCAGCAACCCTTGCGAAACTTTATACGCACCCTGGTACTCGGCGACTTCCTCACCCATCAGGTAAACAAGATCGTCTGTGCGCATTTCTTCCGCCATCGCATCGCGCAGCGCTTCACGCACCGTCATCGCACGAACTTCCGTAAATTCGCTTTCATCGAACGGCGGCGGCTCCAGCACATAGCCTTGCGCATACAGTATGTCGCGGTTCTCGATAATTTTGCCTTCGCTCTGGCGCGCTTCGCTCATCCGTGCAGGCGCGGATACTTCTGGTTTCGATTGCGGCACACAGGGAATGTCCATAGTCGGCAAATCGCCGACCTCTTCGCCTTCTTCAACAAGCACAGCAATCGGCGTATTAACGGCAACGCCCTGCGTGCCCTCGGCAACTAAAATTTTCCCGAGAATACCCTCATCCACCGCCTCGACTTCCATCGTCGCCTTATCGGTCTCGATTTCCGCAATCGCCTCACCGGCTTTCACTTTATCGCCCTCGCGTTTCAGCCATTTACTGAGGTTTCCCTCGGTCATGGTCGGCGACAACGCCGGCATTAAAATCTGTACGGGCATTATTGCATCTCCACCAGCACATCCGTCCAGAGCTCATCGGAGTCCGGCTCCGGACTGTCCTGCGCGAACTGCGCCGACTCGTTGACGATCTTCTTCACGTCATTATCAATTGATTTTATATCTTCCTCAGCAATGCCTGCCTCGTTCATGCGCCCCATCAGGCGCGCAATCGGATCGCGCGTTTCCTTGTACGATTCCACTTCTTCCTTAGTCCGGTACTTCGCCGGGTCCGACATCGAATGCCCGCGATAGCGATAGGTCTTCATTTCCAGGATGATCGGGCCCTTGCCGTCGCGGCACCACTTCACCGCGCGGTCACCGGCTTCCTTAACGGCCAGTACATCCATCCCGTCGACTTCCTCGCCCGGAATATTGAACGACGCGCCGCGCTTATAGAGGTGCGTCTCGGCGCTTGCGCGAGCGAGCGATGTGCCCATCGCGTACTGATTGTTCTCGATCACATAAACCACGGGTAGCTTCCAAAGCTCCGCCATGTTGAAGCTCTCGAACACCTGCCCCTGGTTCGCCGCGCCGTCCCCGAAATAGGTAAGACAGACGCGGTCGGTGCCTTTGTACTTGTTCGAAAATGCGAGGCCCGTGCCGAGCGGAATCTGTGCGCCCACGATGCCGTGTCCGCCGAAGAAGTTCTTCTCGCGGCTGAACATATGCATCGAGCCGCCCTTGCCGCGCGAATATCCCGTCACGCGTCCGGTGAGCTCGGCCATGATGCCGTTCGCATCCATCCCGCAGGCCAGCATGTGCGCGTGATCGCGGTAAGACGTCACCACCGTGTCCTGCTTTTCCTGCACGGATGTAATCCCGGTCACCACCGCTTCCTGCCCGATATACAAATGGCAGAAGCCGCCGATCAGGCCCATGCCGTAAAGCTGCCCGGCCTTTTCTTCGAAACGGCGGATGAGCAGCATCTCGCGGTAGAGCTTTTTCATCTCTTCCGCTGACGGTTCCGGGTTGGTGTTAGAAATACTTCTGAGCTTAGGTTTTTTCTTTGTTTTACTGCTCGTCACGTCCAATGACTCCCTGTCGTGAGGCTGTATAAAATTGGACCCTTGCTACACTATTTGCAAGGGGGAGACCAGCGAAAATCACAATTTTGTGCGCTGCAACATGTTGAAAATAAAAGAAAAATAACAGTAGCGTGCGTTTGACGAAATTTAATTACCGAGGATGATCATCTCGTTTTGATTTTTGTAGCCAAGAACGACTCGGGCACGCTCTTCAAGCAGGTCGCGGTCCAGCGAACCGGGCCGCATCATGCTAACTCTTTGCTCAAGAGATTCGCGTTCGACAGCGAGCTTGTCGCGCTCGGACGACATTGTCTCTATCTGCGACTTGAGACTCATCATCTGCATAAGGCTGCGGCTGCCGTAAATCGCGTGATACGTGAAGTAAAGAACAAGGCACATCCCTATGAGAGAGATGAGATTTTCGCGGATGATGATGCGGTGGTTAAACAGCTTGCTCATAGGTCTTATAGAATCACGCCCGATTCGCAGGGTCAATTAGAAAATCAAATAAACTCAATCACTTAAGCATGAACGAACGCAGAACAACCGCCGCTAAGCGATTCTTTTGACTCGATAATTCCTAGGCGTATCTTTTTTTCGCGTCGACCGGCGCGCGCAGGAATGAAGCGCCAGAATAAACCGCCGCACTGCCGAGAATTTCCTCTATGCGGAGTAACTGATTATATTTCGCGATACGGTCGGAGCGCGACAGAGAACCGGTTTTGATCTGCCCCGCATTCGTCGCGACGGCCAGATCGGCAATCGTTGAATCTTCCGTCTCGCCCGAGCGGTGCGAGAGCACGATGCCAAAACCCGCATCACGCGCCATATCGATTGTCTCAAGCGTTTCCGTCAATGTGCCGATCTGGTTCACCTTCACCAGAACCGCATTGCCCGAATTTTCATCGATGCCACGCTTCAGGCGCTTCGAATTCGTTACATATAAATCATCACCAACGAGCTGCACGCGCGAACCAAGCGCCGTCGTCAAATTCTTCCAGCCCACCCAGTCATCTTCCGCGAGGCCATCCTCAATCGAAACAATCGGGTATTTCGCACAGAGGCCTTCATAATATTTAATCATCTCATCGGACGACAGAACCTTTCCCTCGCCCTCTAGATGATATTTCCCGTCCTTGTAAAATTCAGTCGACGCGGAATCGAGCGCAATCACGATATCACTGCCGGCTTTATATCCCGCCGCTTCAATCGCTTTCATGATGAAATTCAGCGCCTCCTCCGACGATTTCACCGCCGGGGCAAATCCGCCCTCGTCGCCGACATTCGTATTAAGTCCGGCATTCGATAATTGCTTTTTGAGTGCATGAAAAATCTCGGCCCCGGCACGAAGCGCTTCCGAAAAGCTCTTGGCCGAAATCGGCATAATCATGAATTCCTGGATATCGACCGGGTTGTCGGCATGCGCGCCGCCGTTGATGATGTTCATCATCGGTGTCGGCAGGACTTTCGCGCCCGCACCGCCAATGAACTTAAAAAACGGCTCGCTCTTTTCATTCGCCGCCGCCTTCGCCACCGCCATCGACACGCCGAGAATAGCGTTCGCGCCGAGCCGTGATTTATTCTCCGTACCGTCCAGCTCGATCATGATTTTATCGATAACCTTCTGGTCGCCCGCGTTCTTACCCTTCAGCGCCTTGAAAATTTCGCCGTTCGCATTCGCAACCGCCTTGCTCACGCCCTTGCCGACATATTTCGATTTATCGCCATCGCGCAACTCCACCGCTTCATAGGCACCGGTCGAGGCACCGCTCGGCACTGCGGCACGCCCCATCGCCCCGCTCTCCAGCGTCACATCGACTTCAACAGTCGGGTTGCCGCGGCTGTCCAGAATCTGGCGGGCATGGATGGTTTTAATCGCGGTCATGAAGGCTCCCTGAATCGAATAAACGCGGCCTCATTCTTTACAAAATGCGGTCGGGATTCAAGCTGCAAATGTCGGATTAATCAGGCCTTGGTGTCGACGTTCGTGCCGTTCGCACTTGCAGCCACATTACCGTTATCGGCATTTTCGTCACGGAGAGATTCCAGCAACTGGCTCTGCGGCAGGCTGGCACGAATCGCCTTGATTTTCTGTTGCACGCTTTCAATCGAGGCGTTAACGGAAACATTCAGCGAAAGAATGGTATTTAATCCAGATGTCGACTGATCGAGATAAGAACTTGTCATTGCGCGCGCGCGTGAGGAAAGGCCTATCCCCCGATACGAAGTCCGGGCGGCATTGAGGAGACTGAGAGCATTACCGCTCCCTCCATCAAGAATACTGGGCATAAGAACAATCCTTGTCCTATCTTCTTATATTATATCAGCTTTTTGGCTATTTCGTCGAGCTTTACGAGAGTCTCCAAAATGCCCGCCAAATCAACGAATTTCACCATATTCGGCCCATCGGAAGGCGCTTTATCAGGGTTTTCATGGGTCTCCATGAACACCCCGGCTACGCCTACTGCCACTGCCGCCCGGGCCAGAACCGGAACCATAGTGCGATCCCCACCTGAAGACGTGCCCTGCCCGCCGGGCTGCTGCACCGAATGGGTCGCGTCGAAAATGACCGGGTAGCCCGTCTGCCGCATGATCGGCAGCGAACGCATGTCTGACACAAGGGTGTTATACCCGAAACTCGCACCGCGCTCGCAGAGCATTACATTGTCATTCCCGCTCTCGGAAATTTTCGCCGCAACATTCTTCATATCCCACGGCGCGAGGAACTGGCCCTTTTTCACATTGATCGGCCTGCCTGTTTTAGCGGCGGCGATCAGCAGATCCGTTTGGCGGCAAAGAAATGCCGGAATTTGCAATACATCAACAACCTTCGCCACCGGCGCGCATTGATCCGCAGAGTGAACATCCGTCAACGTCGGCACGCCAAATTCTTTTTTCAGATCGGCGAAAATCTCGAGCCCCTTCTCCATCCCGATCCCGCGCTCCGCATTCAGTGAAGTGCGGTTCGCCTTGTCGAAAGACGTTTTATAAATGAATGGAATTTTGAGCTTGCCGGTCAGCTCTTTCAGCCCGCCGCACATATCGAAGGCGTGGTCGCGGCTTTCCATCTGGCACGGCCCGGCAATCAGCATGAATGGCCGGTCGTTGGCGACTTCGAAAGAACCTATTTTAATGGCTTTATGTGTCATGGCTTTACCGGGCCCATAAGTGGCACAGCCTGCCCCCATCGTCAATCATTTACATATAGCTATATCCTGTGGATAAATTCCTGAAGCTTATTGATTCGAAGGGGTCGGATTCGGTGAAATAAAAGGAAACAGCCAACAGGAGTAAATTATGCCTAGCTTACTAGCAGCTTTTCGCAGAGAAGACGGACAGAACAAGGATGCATTTTTAGGGACTAATCTAAGACATATTATAATTGGTCACAGTCATGACACCTCAAAAGACAATAAACAACCTCGCGTGAGAACGCACGATGAAGGAACCTTTGCCCAGCCGTTAAATGGGTTTAACAATTAAGCTCAGTCAGAAGATTTAACTTAAACCAGTCTGCTCTGCTCAACAGCTGCCTTGATGAAGGACACGAACAGCGGGTGCGGCTCGAACGGTTTCGATTTCAGCTCGGGGTGATACTGAACGCCGACGAACCACGGGTGATCCTTGCGCTCGATGATTTCAGGCAACTGACCGTCCGGCGACATACCTGAGAAAACAACGCCCTTCTCCTCAAGCTTAGCCTTATAATTGATGTTCACCTCATAACGGTGACGATGACGTTCGCTGATCTCGCGCGAGTCATAAATCCGCGATGCCAGCGAGTCTTTTGAGAGCATGGCCGGGTAAGCGCCGAGACGCATTGTCCCACCCTTGGCGCCGGTATTTTCCCGCTTCTCGGTCTGGTTGCCCTTGACCCATTCCGTCATCATGCCGACTACAGGGTCGGCGCATTCGCCGAATTCAGTCGATCCGGCTTTTTTAATACCTGCGAGATTTCGCGCCGCTTCGATCACAGCCATCTGCATGCCGAAGCAGATTCCAAAATACGGCACTTTTCTTTCGCGCGCGAATTTAACGGCGGCAATTTTGCCCTCCGCGCCGCGCTCGCCAAAACCGCCGGGAACCAGAATCCCGTGCACGCGGTGCAGGTAACTCGCCGGATCTTCCCGCTCGAAAATTTCCGATTCAATAAATTCCAGGTTCACGCGCACATTGTTCGCGATCCCGCCATGAATCAAAGCTTCGTTCAGAGATTTATAACTATCGGTCAGGTTCGTGTATTTACCAACGATAGCAATGCGCACCTCACCTTCCGGCGCCTTGATGCGCTTGACGATATTATCCCAGGTCGAAAGGTCGAGAGTCTCGACATCCTTGATGCCGAAACTATCCATGATCTGCCGATCCAGTCCCTCACGGTGATAGGTCTGCGGCACCTGGTAAATATTCTCGACATCGAGCGCCGGGATGACTTTCTTGTAATCGATGTTACAGAACAGCGCGATCTTCTTGCGCTCGTCCTGCTCAATCTCGCGGTCCGCGCGGCAAAGCAGGATATCCGGGCGTATACCCGCGCCCATCAATTCCTTGACCGAGTGTTGCGTCGGCTTGGTCTTCAACTCTCCAGCCGTCGGAATATAAGGCAGCAACGTCACATGTATATACAGCGCGCGCGCCTTGCCGACTTCATTGCCGAACTGGCGGATGGCCTCTAAAAACGGCAGCGATTCAATGTCGCCGACCGTTCCACCGATTTCGCACAGCACAAAATCCGCCGTACCTTCTTTCTCTAAAATGAAATCCTTGATCTCATTCGTGATGTGCGGAATGACCTGGATCGTCGCGCCCAGGTAATCGCCGCGCCGCTCGCGCGAAAGAACGTTCGTATAGATACGTCCTGTCGTCGTGTTGTCCGATGCCCGCGCCGGGACGCCTGTAAAACGCTCATAGTGCCCAAGATCGAGATCGGTTTCCGCGCCGTCATCGGTCACATAAACTTCGCCATGCTGAAAGGGCGACATCGTGCCCGGGTCAACGTTCAGGTAAGGGTCGAGTTTGCAGAGACGGACTTTATACCCGCGCGCCTGTAACAACGCGCCAAGAGCGGCGGAGGCGAGACCTTTTCCTAAAGAGGAAACCACGCCGCCTGTAATAAAAATATACCTCGTCATTTTACTCCGCGATTGGTGCCGAAGGTGCCGCGTCACTTTTTTTAGACGCGCTACCTTCTTCAGACTTTCCAGCTTCCGGGTTCACCGGGGCTTCCTGCGTTACGGGAGCCGGTGCATCCAGCGCATCCAGAATACTTGTGCCTGCCGTGCTGCTGCGGCCGGCCAGAATTCCTAAAATCAGGCTTGTGCAGAAAAATGCCGCCGCGCAGAAAGCTGTTGCGCGTGTCAGGGCATTGGTTGCCCCGCGTGGCGATGCAAGGCCGCCCAAACCGCCGCCCCCCATGCCAAGACCACCCCCTTCGGAGCGCTGAAGCAGAACCAGGCCGATAATGGCCAACGCGAGGAACAGGTGAATAACAAGAATGACTTCCATGGAC
Organism: Micavibrio sp. UBA7657; assembly: GCA_002483465.1. Classification (GTDB taxonomy): domain Bacteria; phylum Pseudomonadota; class Alphaproteobacteria; order Micavibrionales; family Micavibrionaceae; genus UBA7657. The sequence continues at coordinate 123,671 of DLHX01000008.1, forward strand.
GCCCTTTATAATTTTTTTAGGCCGCTTTCGCAATAGCCAGAAACTGCGCCGCCACAAGGCTTGCACCGCCAATCAGGCCGCCATCCACATTAGGTGTGGCCAGCAGGTTCTTGGCGTTTTCCGGCTTCATTGAACCGCCGTACAAAATACGCATATTTTCAGAATCCGCAAGGCGTTCTTTAAGCTGGGCGCGGATAAAGGCGTGCATGGCTTTAACGTCCGCCGGGGTCGCGGTCTTGCCGGTCCCGATCGCCCAGACCGGCTCATAGGCGATAATCGTATTTTGCGCATTGGCCGTGGCCGGGATCGAGGCCTTAAGCTGGCGCGCCACGACATCCTCGTGCTTACCCTGCTCGCGCTCCAGTTCCTTTTCGCCGACGCAGATAATGGTCGTAAGGCCGCTTTCATGCGCCTTCTCAGCCTTCCGAGCGACCAGTTCACTCTTTTCACCGTAATGCTCGCGGCGCTCGGAATGACCCAGGATGACATGGCCGCAACCGGCATCCTTGAGCATTAAGGCGGATACATCGCCAGTAAAAGCGCCGTCCGCGCTGGCCGAACAATCCTGCGCCCCCAGCATCAGGCTTCCACCAATCGCACCGCGCGCCGCCGCGATATGGACGAAAGGCGGGCAGATCAGAAAATCACATTTACCGGACAGGCCGGAATCCCCGAGGATCCCAGCCGTAATTTCCTGCACCAGCCGGGCGGTATCGCCCAGCGACCCGTTCATCTTCCAGTTGCCTGCAATCAGCTTTTTCATCGTTGCTCCTGTATTGGCAGTACTTTATAGTCCAAAAGCCTTAAAAATCCAATCGACTTAGGGAAGTAAACTATGGTTATGAAAGCGATGCGCCAAGGGGCAACCGGCGGCATTATGAAGTTTGTAATATTCGGATTCCTCATCATGGCCGTGGGCGGCATGGTGTTCATGGACATCGGCGGATTTTTCCGCAGCGGCGGCGTCGGCAGCACCGATGTCGCCAAAGTCGGCCGTGAAAAAATTTCCCTGCCCTCCTTCGACCGCTCGCTTCGCCGCTCGCTCAGCCAGCTCGGCATCGGACCGCAGGACGCCTACAAGGCAGGCTATGTCGACCAGTTCCTGGCTTCCGAAGTGAATTCGCGTCTTCTTTCCCGCGCCGCGTCCGATCTCGGCATCCTCGTCGATGATCGCCGTATCGCAAAACAAATCAGCGGATTGCTTGCGCCGATGACTCAAGCCGGTCAGGACCCCAAAGCCGTCCTTCGCCAGATTCTGATGAACCAGGGGATGAGCGAAGGCGAGCTCACGCGCGCCATCGGTCAGGAAATTTCCCTCGGCGTACTGAACAGGACCATTCAGGGTGGTTTTACCCAAGGCTCCGACCAGCTGGCGAAGGATCTTTATACATTTGAAAATGAAACGCGCGATGTCGTGTTCATTCCCTTCCCCGACAGCGAACTGGATTCAATTCTTGAGCCGGGCGAAGAACAACTGAAAAGCCTCTACGAAGCGACAAAAGACATCGCCTACGCGTCCGACGAAATCCGCAAGCTCAAGCTGGTCAAAATCGACACCACGAAATTGAAAAATTCTATCCATATAGATGACGCGGAAATCCGCGACGCCTACGATGCCAGCATCGACCTTTATACCGAGAAGGAACAAAGAACGCTCGACCAGTCTCTCTTCGAAAAAGAAGAAGACGCCCAAAAAGTCGCCGAAAAAATCAAAACCGGCACCGGCCTGAAACAGGCTGTTAAATCCGTCACAGGCCGCGACACCGATTATCTCGGCGAAAGAGCGTTCGACAAGGAATCAATCCCTGCTGAAATCAGCAGGGATGTTGTCGCAGTCCAGAAATCCGGTGAAACTGTCGGCCCGCTGAAAACATCTATTGGCTGGCAGGTCATCACCGTCAAAAAAATCGCCCCGGCCCAGATCAAGCCTTTTGAATCGGTCAAAGGCGAAATCCGCAAGGAATTGTTAGAGACAAAAATCATCGACGAGCAATACGCCCTCGCCGGAACGGTCGAGGACATGCTCGCGGGCGGCGCTTCGCTCGACGACGTGAAAAAAGAAGTCGACATCGAAACCACCGACCTGCCACCCATGAATCAATTGGGTCGCACAAAAGACGGCGGCGACGCTCTCAAAAGCCAGGAAAAGGCAAAACCTTTTATCCTCGAAAGCGCCTTCGCACTCCAACAAGGTGAAACCTCGCCGATGAGCGAATTGCCCGACGGCAGCTTCGCGGGCGTCTATGTTGAATCGATCCAGCCAAAAACCTACACGCCATTTGAGGATGTAAAAGCTGGAATCGCAAAACAAATGATGGAAGACCAGCGCCGCGTGGAAAATAAACTCCAGGCCATGGAATTCCTTAAGGAAATCGAAAACAGCAAAACCACCGCTGCCGATTTCGCCAAATCGAAAAACAAGTCGCTGCAATCGCGTAATGGCATCACCCGCCGCGCCCAGCCTGCCAATCCGTTCAACGAACGCTCATGGGCCAACCTTTTCGAAGCCAAGCCCGGCGCGCCCTTCATCCTCGACATCGACGGCGGCACCGCCATCGCGTGGGTGACAAGCGCAAAACTGCCTGAAAAAGTGAACACCGACAGCGCGGAATTCAAGGACTTTAAGGCACGCCTGTTCGCCGCCACCCAGAACGAAGCCATGACGATCTACGGCAACAACAAGAGTCTCAAATACGGCGCCGCTATCAACAAGCGACTGCTCGACAAGGCCTACGGTCAGGTCAATGAGCCCAACTGATTTCGGCCCGTTTGAAAAAAATTATAACGCAGGCCGCACCCAGCTCGTCAGCCAGTGGATCGCCGCCGACACTGAAACCCCGGTTTCCGCCTACCTGAAACTTTGCGGTGGCGCGCCCTATTCCTTCCTCCTTGAATCGGTCGAAGGCGGCGCAACCCTCGGACGCTATTCCATCATCGGCCATTCGCCTGATCTGAAATGGCATGCAGGCAAGGACCGCAGCCAAACTCTTTCATCTCTAAGAAAAGCCCTCGCCGATTGCCGCATCGACGACGCGCCCGCCGATCTGCCGCCCATGGCGGTATCGGGCCTGTTCGGCTATCTCGGCTATGACATGATCCGCGTGATTGAGGATATTCCCGACAAGAACCCTGACGACATCGGAATCCCCGAGAGCATCCTGACGCGCCCCACCGTTCTCGCCATCTTCGACAACGTCAAAAACATGATTTGCCTCGTCGTGCCCATTTACGAGCACGCGAACAACAGCAAGAAAAGCGCCAATGATGTTTACAAGCAGGCCGCCGCCCGCCTCACCGCGCAAATTGAAAATCTGGAACAGACTGATAAAACTGCCCGCGCCACATCGTCATTGTCGGTTCCGTTGCAAATAAATTCCAACATGGGCGCCGCCGATTATAAAAACGCCGTAACCAAAGCCATCGACTATATTCGTCAGGGCGAAATCTTTCAGGCCGTTCTCTCTCAACGATTTACCACCGATTTCGACCTGCCGCCCTTCGAACTCTACCGCTCGCTCCGCCGCCTCAACCCATCGCCCTTCATGTTTCACCTGCAATTCGAGGATTTCGCCCTCGTCGGCTCCAGTCCTGAAGTTCTGGTCCGCGTGCGCGACAACACCGTCACCATCCGCCCCATCGCCGGAACCCGCAAGCGCGGCGCAACGGAAAAAGAAGACAAATTCCTCGCCGAAGACCTCCTTGCTGATCCCAAGGAACGCTCCGAACACCTCATGCTCCTCGATCTGGGCCGCAACGATGTCGGCCGCGTCTCGGACTACGGCAGCGTCAAGGTCACCAGCCAGTTCAAGATTGAAAACTATTCGCACGTGATGCACATCGTCTCGAACGTCGAAGGCACACTCAAAAAAGACCTCGACATCGTCGACGCGCTTTTCGCTGGCTTCCCCGCTGGAACGGTCAGTGGCGCACCAAAAGTCCGTGCCATGGAAATCATCGACGAGCTGGAGCCCACCCGCCGCGGCTATTACGCAGGCGGTGTCGGTTATTTCTCCGGCAATGGCGAAATGGACACCTGCATCGCGCTCCGCACCGCGCTCATCAAAAACGGCAAATTATATGTGCAGGCAGGCGCAGGCATCGTCGCCGACAGCAACCCGGAATCCGAACATCAGGAAACGGTGAACAAGGCGCAGGCCGTCATCCGGGCGGCTGAGCTTGCGGTAGAACAGGCCCAAAGTAAGTCGCGGCGGGCGGCGAAGTAACAGTTTCAGCTGGAGCGCTTACCGGTATGATCGGTTGTTTCGCCTTATGCACCACGGCGCTCACCGGCACCAGCTCAAACCCCCGCGCTTTCAATCCCGGCAACCATTCCTTGAGCGCATTGATCGTTGAATCTTTCGGATGCCCGATAGCAATTGCATAGCCCTTCTTGCTTGCCACCCGCTCCGTCTGTCGCAGCGCCGCATGAACAAATTCCGGCGTATCCTGATGGTCTAAAAAAACATCGCGGTCGCCATACTTAAGCCCCGCCTCAGCCGCGCTCTGCGACGCCACCGACGAACCGATTGTTTTTGAATCGACGAACAGCAACCCACGATCTTTCAGCTTCGCCATCACACGCTGCATCGCGTGCTTATCCTTAGTGAGGCGGCTACCCATATGATTATTCAGCCCGACATAGCCCTTGAACGACGCAAATGCTTTCTCCAGCATCGCGTCAATATCCGCATCGCTCATCCCGCTCCGGAGCGCAATCGATCCGGGATTTAAGTTAGAATCCATCGGCTCCATCGGCATGTGAATGATCAACTCATGCCCTTTGGCAATCGCCGCCTGCGTAATATCATCCAGCTTCGGCGCGTAAGGCAGGAACGCCAGCGTCAGCGGCCCCGGCAGATCGACCGTCCGCTGCGAGCGTTTCCTGTCCATGCCCATGTCGTCGATAATGATAACAATCTTCGCAGGCTCGCCTTCATGCCGGATCACGGGCTCCGGTTCTGGCATCTGAACGACAGGCTCCGGTTCAGGTTCAGGCTCCTTCACAGGTTCCGGCAACGGCGCTGGCGTGGGCAAACTTGAAAACTCCGGCTCCGGCGTCAATATTCCCTGCTCGACCGTATATTTCTCCGGCGCGGGCTCGGGCACCTGCAAATCCATCCACGGCGTTCTTTTATCGACAGGCAGAGAAGCAGATTCAAAATCGGCAATCTCGCTATGGACGAAAATGGCGCTATCCACCACCTTCAGGTCCATATCTTTCCGCAGGCGCGGCGAGTTATAAAGCATCGCCAGATCGGCAATCACCAGGAGTACCGCCACACCCAGTATGAATATCAATCCGCTGCGAAAATTGAGAAAACGTTTCATAAACCAAACATATATGCCTGTTAAAAGGGGGTAAATGGCTCCTTTTCCTTTCTCCCTTGCATTTTTGCCTTCTGATGCCTCATAAACAGGCAATGCTCGTGCTGATAGATAACTACGACAGCTTCACCTACAACCTGGTCCAGTATTTCGGCGACCTCGGGCAGGACGTTATCGTCCACCGCAATGACAAGATATCGGTTGAACAGATTGTCGATATGAAACCGAAAGGCGTGGTTATTTCCCCGGGCCCGAGCGACCCCGACCACGCCGGCATCTGCCTGGAGATGGTCACCGTCGCCGCCCGCGAAAATATCCCGCTTCTCGGCGTCTGTCTCGGTCATCAATGTATCGGCCAGGCTATGGGCGGGCGCATCATCAAAACCAACCCAATGCACGGCAAGACATCCGAAATCGTCCATATCGGCCGCAGCGTATTCAAGGGCCTGCCCTCGCCGCTCGAAGTCACGCGCTACCATTCCCTGATCATCGAGCGCGACAGCTGCCCGTCCGAACTCGAAGTCACCGCCCAGACATCCGACGGCATCATCATGGGCGTCAAACACGAAACCAAACCCATTCACGGCGTCCAGTTCCACCCCGAAAGCATCGCGACCTCGAACGGCCACGCCATGCTGAAAAATTTCACGGAGCTTTTGTAATCCCATGAAGGAATTTCTCCGCATCCTTCAGAACCGCCAGACCCTCAGCGAAAACCAGATGCTTGAGGCCATGACGAAAATCATGGACGGCAATGTTTCTGAAATCGAAATCGCCAGTTTCCTGACCGGCCTTGCCGAGCGCGGCGAAACCGCCGAGGAAATCACCGGCGCGGCGCGAGTCCTGCGCGCAAAAGCCAAAACCATCAAGGCGCCCCCGGATACGGTCGATTGCTGCGGCACGGGCGGCGATGGCACTGGCACCTATAATATCTCCACCGCCGTCGCACTCGTATCCGCCGCCTGCGGCGTGCCGGTCGCCAAACACGGCAACCGCGCCGCCAGCTCAAAATCCGGTGCCGCCGATGTGCTTGAGCAAATGGGCGTTAACCTGACGATGCCTGTCGACGCCCTCGAACTCGCGCTGAAACAAATTCATTTCGCGTTCCTCATGGCCCCTAATCATCACAGCGCCATGAAACACGTTGCCCCGATCCGTAAAAAACTCGGCGTCAAAACCATCTTCAACCTGCTCGGCCCGCTTTCGAACCCCGCAGGCACAAAACTCCAGCTCGTCGGCGTTTATGATAAAAAATGGCTTTTACCTATGGCCGAAGCGCTCAAAAAACTCGGTAGCGAACGCGCCTGGGTCGTGCATGGCTCCGACGGCCTCGATGAAATCACCACAACCGGCCCGACCTTCGCCGCGATTCTCGACAATGGAAAAATCACCGGGCGCGAAATCACCCCCGATGAATTCGGTCTGATCCCATCAAAATCCGAAGCGCTCAAGGGCGGCGATGCCGTCGAAAATGCCAAAGCCCTGCGCCAGTTCCTGAACGGCGAAAAATCCGCCTACCGCGATATCGTTGTGGCCAACACGGCAGCAGTTCTCTGCATCCACGGCAGCGCGAAAACCCTGCTTGAAGGCGCGGAGAAAGCCGCCGCCGCTATCGATGCCGGCCTTGCCCACAAGACCCTGCAGGACTACATAAAATTTTCACTCGAATTTGGTGAAGCATGAGCATCCTCGCGGAAATCTGCCTGAAAAAAACCGCGCACGTCGCCGCAAAACGCAAAGAGGTGCCGCAGGCCCTGCTCGAGGAAATGATCAAAGCCGCCGAAAAACCGCGCGGCTTCATCGACGCGCTCAGGAAATCTTCTGCACCCGCCATCATCGCCGAAATAAAAAAAGCCTCGCCGAGCGTCGGAATCATCCGCGCCGATTTTGATCCTGAAAAAATAGCCACCACATATGAATCGAACGGCGCGGCCTGCCTGTCCGTCCTCACCGACGAACCTTACTTCCAGGGCCACGACGATTACATCGGCCTCGTCAAAAAATCATCCTCGCTCCCTGTCCTCCGCAAAGATTTCATGATCGACCCGTACCAGATTTACGAATCCCGCGCGCTCGGCGCTGATTGCATCCTTCTCATCATGGCCGCGCTCAATCATGACGACGCGCGGCGTATGAACGGCATCGCGCATGATCTCGGCATGGACGTTCTCGTCGAAGTGCACGACGAAACCGAACTCCGCGCCGCGCTAGAACTTGCCCCCGCCATGATCGGCATTAACAACCGCAATTTGAAAACACTCACTGTTGACCTTCAAACTTCCCACACGCTTTCGAAAATGATTCCCGAAGGCGTTCTGAAAGTCGCCGAAAGCGGCATCTCGACTCCTGAAAATATCGCCGCCCTCCAGGCCTCCGGATTCGGCGCTTTCCTTGTCGGCGAAAGCCTCATGCGCCAGGACGATATCGGCGCTGCGCTTAGAAAATTGCGCGAATAATCACCCCTATTGACACAGACCAAGAACTAAACTAGAACAAATAGTGACAATTCTGGGTATTTTATTAACATAATAAAACAGGATTTACTCCCATGCTGACCAAGAAACAGCGCGACCTGCTGGTATTCATCCACGAGCGCCTGTCCAAATCCGACGTCGCTCCTTCCTTTGAAGAAATGAAAGACGCGCTCAAGCTCAAATCAAAATCCGGCATCCACCGCCTGATCACGGCACTGGAAGAGCGCGGCTATATCGAGCGATTGCCGCACCGTGCCCGCGCGCTCGAAATCAAGCGCCTGCCCGACGGCATGAAACCGAAAACCCAATCACAACAAGCCCCGGCCCGCGCCGCCGCGCCCGCAAACGACAGCGGCTTCGACCTAATTCCTTTGTATGGCAAGATCGCCGCCGGAACGCCCATCGAAGCCATTCAGCACGAAGGTGACAATATCCAGGTTCCCGCCGGCTATGCTGGGCCCGGTGAACTTTACGCTTTAACCGTCGAAGGCGATTCTATGATCAACGCCGGAATCCACGATGGCGACACTGTGATTATCAAACGCTGCGACAGCGCCGAAAACGGCGTCATCGTCGTCGCGCTCGTCGATGGCGAGGAAGCGACACTGAAAAGACTCCGCCGCGCTGGAAATAAAATCGTCCTCGAACCCGAGAATGATACGTATGAGCCGCAAATCCTTGAGCCCAACCGGGTTAAAATCCAGGGCCGGCTCGTGAGCCTGATGCGCTCCTACCACTAAAGCTCTTATTGCCTGAGCTCCAAGGGCGTAAACCGCGAACCTCTTCCGCGTTCCCGACGGTGATGGAATCGTTCAGCCAAACCGCCTGTGCGCCTTGATCATAGACGGTGAATTTATCAATTACGGGCACGCCGCAATCCCGCTTGCTCACCGGGCTGAACGCCAGCACCAACGCCGCCCACCGGCATTCCTCACCAATCACACCCGGATTTTTCAAAAACGACACGCGCTTGCCGTTAATCTCTGCACGGCACGCAGCCTCATCGCAATTCAGCGGACCCGCCTGCCCCTCGCGCGGCCAGCCAAGCGCACTGCCTTCCTGCAGACCGTAATTGCTCTCCCATTTCTCGCGCACGAATTCCTCGCGCCTCAATGACGATACATAGAGTGCCCCATCTTCACCGCGCACGCCTGCCAACTCAAACCCTGGCGCGACCACGATATCCGGCTGCCGCCACGCCGCGATCATGAGAATGCACGCCATTAACGGCACCACCGCCGCATACCGCAAAACACCTTTCACAAGAAACAGCAAAAATATGCCCGCCATAAAACACGGCAGCGCGGCAGGCGGCGGCGCGGCAATTTTCACCAGCGCATACGGCAGCGCCGCGACCCACACCGAGATATCGATCATAGCGTCCACACCCGCACCCATCGCCACCAAAGGCCATTGCTCCAGCCCGAGCGGCATCAGAACCAAGGCCAGAACCGCGGCCGGCATAATCACAAACGCCGACAACGGCACCGCTAATGCATTCGCAATCACGCCGTAAATCTGGAACTGCTGGAAATGAAAGATCGTGAACGGCGCGGTGGCCACGGTCGCAATCACGGTCGTCAGCGATACACTCAGCAAATAAAGCGCCGCGCGCTTCGTCAGCCCCGCCTGACTGTGCCACGCCGACATCCACGGGCGTAAGTAGTCAAACACCATCACCAGTCCCGCCACCGCCGCGAATGACATCTGGAAGCTCGCGCTCATCAGGCTCTCCGGCGCAAACAAAAGAACCGCAAACGCCGCAAACGCCACCAGCCTGATCGACAGTGGCGACCGATCAACGATAATCGCAAACAGCGCAATCCCAACCATTATCAGCGAACGCTGCGTTGGAATCGTCGCCCCCGCCAGCAACGTGTAAAACGCCGCCGCCATGAACGCCAGAACCGCTGCGTATTTCTTAACCGGCCTCCTCAATCCAAAACCCGGAACACAAACCATCAATAACCGGCTCAGGAAAAATACGATCCCGGAAACGATGCCAATATGCAGACCGGAAATAGAAAGAATATGAGCGAGACCCGCTGCCGTAATCGCGTCATTCGCCTCCTCGCTGATCGCCGCACGCCGCCCGGTTGTCAGCGCCATCGCCACCGCTGCTTCCGGATAAGGCAGATGCGCCTCGATCCGTCGATCGATAGCCACACGGATACGCTCGATAAAATTCTGCCGCACTGATGGATTGCCAATCACTTGCGGCTGCTTGTATGCAAATCCCAGTGCGCCGATCCGCTGGAAAAACATGTAACGCTGGAAATCAAATGCGCCGGGCTGCAGCGGCGGCGACGGCGGACCCAGTCCCGCCAGCACACGAATGCGCTGCCCAACCTGCAATCCTTCATCCGACCGCACCGACAAACGCACACGCACCGGCGTTTCTTCCGGCGTCATTTTCTCGATCTGCACACCCGACAATAATAACCGGCTCCCCGCACCGTCCTCCATCCCCTCGATAACCTCGATCCGCCCGCTCACCAGCCGCGCGCCGATCTCCTTTTCAAGAATGGGCGTATAGACGCTGTAAGTCCGAAGCTGCGCCGACGCAAAACCGCTCGCCGCCAGGAAAACCGCGAGCATGAAAACCCGCTTCTCGCCCGCCGAAACAATCAGCCCCGCCAAAGAAAGCGCGAACGCCGCCAACCCCAAAATCATGGGTGGCTCCGCGGGCAATGAAAAATACAACGCTATGCCGAGTGAAAGAAAAACTGGGAACCAGAGAAACAATCTTGGCTTCTGCATGATGATTTCACGGACGATAAAATCCCCCGCCACACCCGCGTACGCGAATATGGGCGACCGAAATGGGATTTCTCCTGAAACCTCCACGCTCATGAAAGCCTTGCGCCTCCTGCGCCTGACCATTAATAAAGAGGTGTAGATTTACACGAAACCGCCGAATCCACCAGAGTTTTGAAACCATGAGTATAGTCACGCGCTTTCCCCCTTCCCCGACCGGTTTTATGCATATCGGCACGGCCAGAACCGCGCTCTATAACTGGCTTTATGCCCGCCGCCACGGCGGCAAGATGCTCTTCCGGATCGAGGACACCGACCGCGCCCGCCACTCCGAAGAGGCCGTCCAGGCCATCATCAACGGCCTCAAATGGCTGGAACTCGATTACGACGGCGAAGTGGTCTCACAATTTTCCCGCACCGCCCGCCACGCCGAAGTCGCAAACGAACTCCTTAAAAAAGGCGAAGCGTACTACTGCTACTGCTCACCGCAGGAACTGGAAGAAATGCGTGAGAAAGCCAAGAAGGAAGGCCGCGCGGTTTTCTACGATCGCCGCTGGCGCGACAAGGCCCCCTCCGCCGCGCCCAAAGACGTCAAACCCGTTATCCGGATTAAAGCACCCCTCAACGGCGCCGCCACCGTAAAAGATCATGTCCAGGGCGAAGTCACGGTCGCCGCCGAACAGTTAGACGATTTCATCATCCTGCGTAGCGACAGCACGCCCACTTACATGTTGGCCGTCGTTGTTGACGATCACGACATGGGCGTAAACTATGTCATCCGCGGCGACGATCACCTGAACAACACCTTCCGCCAAAATATTATTTACCAGGCCATGGGCTGGAAAATTCCCGAATACGCTCACCTCCCTCTCATCCTCGGGCCCGACGGCGCGAAAATGTCAAAACGCCACGGCGCCGCAAGCGTCGAGGAATACCGCGAGCTCGGCTATCTGCCCGAGGCGATGCGCAACTACCTGCTCCGTTTGGGCTGGTCCCACGGCGACGATGAATTCATCTCCGACAAACAGGCGCGCGAATGGTTTGACTTAGAGCATATCGGCAAATCCGCCGCCCGCTTCGACTTCGCCAAGCTTGAAAATGTGAATGCGCATTACATGAAAGAAATCGAGCCCGGACGGCTGCTCGGCATCGCCAAGCCCTTTTATAAGTCCCGCCACAACATTGAACTCGATGACCTCGCCGTAAAACGGATCACCACGGGCATCAATGAATTAAAGTCCCGCGCAAAGACAGTCGTACAATTCGTTGATGAATCTGTATTTTATGCAAAAAATATTCCGTTCGAATTCGACGATAAAGCCAAACAGACGCTTCAGGGCGACGCAAAAAAGGTTCTTGAAACCCTCACAGCCCGCCTGAACGATCTAAAATCTTTTACTTCCAGTGAAATAGAAAACGTCTCTAAAGCTATTTCTCAGGAACTGACCGGCGGCAAACTCGGCGCAGTCGCCATGCCCCTCCGCGCCGCCCTGACAGGTACAACGGTTTCTCCCTCCATCTTCCACGCCGCCGAAATCCTCGGCAAAGACGAAACGCTCGCCCGCCTGAAGGCCGCCCTGAACTAGGGGAAAAGCCCAAAGCCGTGAATTGATATTGCACCGCAACGCGGGTACACTAGCTCTAACAGTAACTAATTCTCGCCCCGCTATCCCCACAGACAGGTCCAGCCATGAGTCCCACCAAACCCGCCGCCGCTACAGCTCCCGCCACTGCCCAGAAGACATACACATTGACCGATGACCAGACCGGCAAAAGCTGGAAACTCCCCGTCATCGACGGCGCGACCGGACCGAGCGTTATCGACGTGCGCAAACTCTACGCCGAAACCGGCCACTTCACGTTCGACCCGTCCTACACCTCAACCGCAAGCTGCAAATCGCGCATCACCTTCATTGACGGCGACGAGGGCATTCTTATGCATCGCGGCTACACGATCGAAGACCTCGCGGGCAAAAGTGACTTCCTCGAAGTCGCCTACCTCCTGCTGAATGGCGACCTTCCGAACCAGAAAGCAAAAAAACAATTCGAGCGCGACATCACCTATCACACGATGGTGCACGAGCAGATCCACTACTTCCTGCGTGGCTTCCGCCGCGACGCCCACCCGATGGCCGTTCTCTGCGGTCTAGCAGGCGCGCTCTCGTCCTTCTATCACGACTCGTTAGACATCCGCGATCCGAAGCAGCGCGAACTCTCCGCACACCGCCTCATCGCGAAAATCCCGACCCTCGCCGCCATGAGCCATAAATACAGCATCGGCCAGCCCTTCATGTATCCGCGCAACGATCTGAGTTTCTCGGAAAACTTTCTCTATATGTGCTTCGGCGTTCCCGCCGAGCCGTACAAGGTCAACCCCGTCACCGCCAACGCGCTGGACAAAATCTTTATCCTTCACGCCGACCACGAGCAGAACGCCTCGACCTCCACCGTCCGCCTCGCGGGCTCAAGTCAAGCCAACCCGTTCGCCTGTATCGCGGCCGGTATCGCCTCGCTCTGGGGCGCAAGTCATGGCGGCGCGAACCAGGAAGTCCTCGAAATGCTCGCCGAAATCGGTACCAAGGACCGCATCCCTGAATTCATCGCGAAAGCCAAAGACAAAAACTCCGGCTTCCGCCTCATGGGCTTCGGCCACCGCGTCTACAAAAACTTCGACCCGCGCGCGCAGGTTCTCAAGAAAGCCGCCGACGAAGTGCTCGAGGATCTCGGCGTCAACGACCCGATGCTCGAGGTCGCGATGGAGCTCGAGAAAATCGCGCTGCAGGACGATTATTTCGTCAGCCGTAAACTGTTCCCGAACGTCGACTTCTATTCCGGCATCATCCTGAAGGCCATGGGCTTCCCGACCAGCATGTTCACCGTGCTGTTCGCCGTCGCCCGCACCACTGGATGGATCTCGCAATGGAAAGAAATGATCGAGGAACCCGATCTTCGCATCGGCCGCCCGCGCCAGCTCTACACCGGCCCGGCACGTCGCCCCTTCGTGTCTGTCAAAGACCGCGACTAGGCTTTCTTCGCCACTTTCTCAGGTTTTTTCTTTTTGACCGGAGCCGGTCTCTTTTTGACGGGCGCTTTCTTGCCGAAAGCCCTTGCCGGTTCCTTGGCAACAGCCAGAACGAAATCCGCTGCTTTCTGTGACGGCGTCATATCACCGCCTTCACCCTTCAGCATGTCGCGTATCTTGGAGGTTTTCGAAAGCTGGATCTTGCGCTCCATGTCATCCTCAACCAGCTTGAACAGCCCCTTCGCAAGCTCGGTTGAATTACATTGGCCCTGTAAAAATTCCGGCACCGCTGGCTCGCCCAGCAAAATATTTGCGAGATGCGCATACTTGGTTTTCACCAGCAGCTTGACCATCAGCCACGACAGCGGATGCATCTTATAGGCAATAATGTGCGGCACGCCCATATAAGCAAGCTCCAGCCCCACCGTACCGGAAACCGCCAGCGCCGCGTTACACGCCGCGAATTCATCCCATTTCTCGTCCGGGTTCACGAGCACGAAGCCTTTGTAATTAGCGCCGTGAATGGCCTTCATAACTTCATATTCCAGGTACGGCAATGTCGGGAAAATTACGACTAGGTCTGGGAAATACTGCTCTCGTATAATCTCCATCGCTTCCATGAAAATTTTGGCGTGGACGTCAAGCTCACGCTCACGGCTGCCGAAAAACACGGCGAGGACAACTTCATCCGCACCAATATTATATCGCTCACGGAAAGCAGGCCCATCCGCCGTCGACGGGTCGTATTCCGAAAGCGGATGCCCGACAAACGCCGACTTCAAACCATGCCTTGTAAAATAGGGCGGCTCATGCGGAAATAGACACATCATACCGTCAAGGAAACGCGCAACTTTCTTCGCCCGGCCCGGTCGCCACGCCCAGACGCTCGGCGCCGCGTAATGCACGATCCGCGCTTTTGACTTACCGCGTTTTTTAAGGCGCTTCCCGATCTCGAAATTAAAATCAGGCAGGTCGATCGTAACAACAACATCCGGGTTGAAATTTTCAATCTCGATGACGACGGCTTCCATCAATTTCAGGAGCCTCGGCAACTGGCCGATAACCTCCCAGATGCCCATCACACCGAGCTCTTCCATGTTCATCAGGCTTTTGAAGCCCTGTTTCTCCATCAGCGGGCCACCTATGCCCGACAACTGGATCTCCGGTGACTTGTCTTTAAGCGACCTGATCAGGCCCGACCCCAGTACATCGCCGGAATGTTCGCCCGCTATCATGAAAATTTTCTGAGTCATAAGCCCTGATCGTCCGTTTTGACCGCAATCCCAATCACGAACATTTTATGCTTGTCTGCGATTTGTGCAACCTCTTCCGGGCTGACCAGCAAACTATGCCCTGCATGAATCGCGACCCCCGCCAGCCCACATGCCGCCGCATTAATGATTGTCTGCGGTCCCACGGTCGGCAGGTCGAAATCCCGGTATTGCCCCGGCTTGCAGGTCTTGACCAATATCCCCCCGCGCCCCTTGCGCATCAGCGCCTTCGTGCGCTCCATGAGCTTATCGGTCCCTTCAACCCCCTCAACCGCCAGCACCAGCCCTTCCTGTATGATCACTGCCTGACCTACATCCAGCGCACCCAGCCTTTGGGAAATCTCGATGCCTTTTTCAATATCCTGCCAGTCGCGGTTCTCAGGTTGCACCGAGCCGATTGCTCCTTCCGGCGCCAGCAAATTCTGCGCGATACTCTGGATGCCGTGGATGCGGAAACCCTCCTTGCCCAGGAAATCCCGCAGCGCTTCGCCGATCCCGTTATCACCACCGATCACCTTCCAGCTCGCGCGCGCAAAAAATTCCGCTGCTTTCAGGTCGGGCCGCAATTCCGCAATCGTCGGGTGCCGTATCGAGCCGATAAAAACAAGGTCGCTTATGCCGTGGGATTTAAGCGTCTTGATGATATGTCCTGCGGCACCAAGGCGCGTCCATAAATGACTGCGCCCCTGGATAACCATCGGGTCGGTCTGACCTTCGAAGCCAATCACGAAAGGCTCAATGCCTTTCTGGTCGCAGGCTTCCAGTAATTTTTGCGGGAGCATCCCGCCACCGGCGAGAATGCCAATGCTTTTGATTGGCGCTGCGTCTAGCGCGGCGGCTGGCATAACGGAAATCTCGTTTTTTCACGCGCAAAGCGAATAATGTTTTGAACCGTGTCGTCACTGGAGAAATCATTCGCAACTTCGGCGATACGCTCTTCCATTGTGCCTTCCTGTCCAAACAAATGATTGACCGCCTTTTGAATTGTTTTCACCTGGTCCTTCGAAAATCCACGGCGTTCCAGACCAATTAGATTTAATCCCGCTAGAAACGCGCGCTCACCTTTCACACGGCCATAAGGAATAACATCGCTCTCGACACCCGACATACCGCCGATCATCGCATGCTCGCCGATCCGCACAAACTGGTGCACCGCTGCTAAGCCGCCGATCACCGCGAAATCACCGACCGTCACATGCCCGCCGAGTGTCGCGTTGTTCGCCATGATTACGTTATTGCCGATCACACAATCATGCGCCACATGCGCCGCAACCATAAACAAGCCGCCATCACCAACGCGCGTTTCCATCGCGCCACCCTTGGTGCCCGGGTTCATCGTCACATGTTCGCGGATTGTATTGTTCTTCCCGATGATCAGCTTCGACGGCTCGCCCGCATATTTCAGATCCTGCGGCGGCGTGCCGAGCGCGGCAAAGGAATACACCTTCGTGCCCTCGCCGATCACCGTATGCCCGTCCACCACCACATGCGGCTTCAGCACCACATTATCTTTGATCTCGGCATTTGGCCCGACGATGCAATAAGCGCCAATAGACGCTGAGGGCGCGACAATCGCGCCCTTCTCGATAATAGCTGTAGGATGAATATTGCTCATTATGAAATATTAAAGAGGCTGCTTATCAGGAACAAATCACGGATTGTTGCGGCCCGTTACAATAGTAGATTCAATAGAAATCAGGTCTTGTCGGCGATCATCGCGCTGAATGTGGCCTCGGCGCACAGGGCACCGTCAACCACTGCCCTGCCTTCAAACTTCCAGACATTGGCGCGGGAATGAACTTTTTTGACATGGATATGCATGGAATCGCCCGGCACCACCGGCTTGCGGAAACGCGCATCCTCGATGCTCATGAAATAGACGGTCTTGCCTTCCGCCTTTTTACCGAGCGTATCAACGACGAGGATCGCCGCCGTCTGGGCCATGGCCTCGACGATCAGGACGCCCGGCATCACCGGGAAGTCCGGGAAATGCCCCTGAAAATGCGGCTCGTTGATCGAAACATTCTTGAGGCCCACGGCGCTCTCACCCGGCACAAACTCAAGAATCCGGTCCACCAGCAAGATAGGATAGCGGTGCGGGATCATTTTCATGATCCGGTTGATATCGATGGTTTTCTTCGCGGCGCTGTTCATCGAGGGTTCCGTTTGCTTCCGGCTACTTTAAGGGGCTTTTTCCTTTTTAATCAAGCGCTTTAATAAGGCCGCCTGACGCAAAAACTGCCGCAGCGGCATGGAAGGATAACCCATCTGTGCCTCGCCCGCAGGCACATCCTGAATGACCCCGGATTGCGCGGCAATCTGCGCCCCCTTGCCGACCCTTAAATGCCCGGCAATACCCGCCTGCCCGCCCATGGCCACGTAATCCTCGATGACGGTACTGCCGGCAATCCCGACCTGCGCCACGATAATGCATCCCTTGCCGATTTTGACGTTATGGGCGATCTGGACCAGATTATCGATCCACGTGCCCTGCCCGATCACCGTATCCGGCCCCGATCCCCTGTCGACAGTCGTATTGGCCCCGATCTCGACATGGTCCTCGATAATCACGCGGCCCAGTTGCGGCACCTTCACATGCCCGGCCGGGTCGATGGCCAGTCCGAAACCGTCCTGCCCGATCCGCGCACCGGGATAAATCCTTACATGGTCACCAATTAACGCATGGCTGATCGAGGCATTGGCCCCGACTCGTCCCTGCGCACCGATTTTCACATTGCGGCTAATCACTGCGTTCGGCTCGATCCAGCATCCATCACCAAGCTGCACGCCCTCAGCGATGACAACACCGTCTTCAATCACGCACCCCTTGCCGAGTTTTGCGCTCGGATGAATTGATGCTCTTGCCGAAACCGAACCCGCAGGCCGCGCTTCCGGGTAAAACATCTGCGCCGCGAGCGCATAGGCCTTATAGGGTGATTTTGAAACCAGCAAATTCACGCCCTTCGGCGCAAGCGCGGCCATTGCGGGCGAAACGAGACAGGCCCCGGCCTTCGTGACAAGGAACTGCTCCTTGTATTTCACATTGTCGAAAAAACTGAGATCTTTCGGCCCGGCTTTATCCAGCGGGGCAACATCGGAAACTGTATAGGACGCATCCGAACCTTTGAATATTTCAGCCTTCGTAGCGCTGGAAATTTCTTTCAGGCTGAGCGGGCGGGCGGTCTGGAAAAAATTCTGATCTGCCATGAGCGGGGATTACTTGTCTGCGATTTCCAGCGCGATCTCTGAAACCGCCTTGTCCAGACGTGCCAGCGTTTCGTCGGTGATATCCATGCCCTTGCTGTTGATCACCACGTTCTGGCTGTTGATCACGAGGCTGTATCCCTTCTCATCCGAAATCTGCTGAACGATTTTCAGGATTTCATCGCGAAGCTTGCCTATGCTTTTGGATGCCGCATCTTCCAGCGCCTTTTTACGCTCCTGCGCAACACGGCGCGATTCCGTAAGTTCGCTTTCAAACGCCTTCGCCTTTTTCGCAAATTCCTCAGCCGGCAATGAACTCCGCTGTCCCGAAAGCGCCTTTTCATCATCGCGGAGCTTTTGTTCCTGCTGCGCGATTTCTGCAAGGAATTTCGTTTTGTGCGTTTCAAGCTGCTGCTGGATATTCACACCAGCTTTGGAATCTTTCAGCAGCTTTTGAACATCAACCACCGCCACCGCTGTCGGGTCGGCAGCCATTGACGCGGCAGGCACACATATCATCAGGATTGCCGCTGCGATAACGGCTTTCATAAACGTTTTCATTGCATGTTCTCTAAGTTATCCGGCAGGTGCCGTTAAAAGCGCGTGCCGAAGTTAAACCGGAAGACTTCTTTCTCGTCGAAATCTTCTTTCAAGTAAGGCAAGGCGACATCCGCGCGGATCGGTCCGAACGGTGAACGCCACGACAGGCCGAGACCGGCGCTGGCGCGAATGCTGCTCTCATCGAGAATATCCGCACCCGTTTCATCGATATCCCACAGGCTGCCGAAATCGGTAAAGCCATGACCGAGGATACCCATTTCTTCCGGCAGGCCGATCGGGAACGATGTCTCGAGCGATCCGCGGTAGAAAACATTGCCGCCGAGGGCATCATCCGTGGTCGCGTCGCGCGGACCGATACCGGCCTTCGCAAAACCGCGCAGCGATGAGCCGCCGATAAAGTAGCGTTCGTTAATTTCAACGTCGGAATCACCGTAACCCTGGATTGCGCCGATTTCGCCGAGCGCATTCACCACCACGCGGTCCGCCAGCGGGTAGAAATAGGACGCGCCGGTTTTAGCCGATACGTATTGTGCATCGCCGCCAAGGCCCGCAACTTCGGTATCGAGCCATCCCAGCAAACCTTCCGTCGGGAACATCTGGCTGTCGCGGCTGTCATATTCAACACGCTGGCCGACAGCAGACGTTACGCGCTGACCTTCCTGGTCGCGAATGAAACGCGAGGCATCAGTCTGAACATCGGTAATTTCGTTGTTCTCGAGACGGTATTTCCAGTTCTGGCGCCAGCGCTCGGAAAGCGGGTAGCCGAAGCGAAGACCGCCGCCCGTGCGGCGCTGGTCGAACGAGCTTTCATCCTGCAGGTCGCGGGTGATGTGGAAAATATCAACGCCTGCCGAAAGATCGCGGTCGAGGAAATGCGGCTCAGTGAACGAAACATCGAATTCCGTCCGCTTGCCTGCAATCGTCGTCGAGAACAGCAGGTCCTGACCCTTGCCGAGCAGGTTGCGTTCACGAATTCTGAAATCCGCCAGCGGACCGTCGCTGGTCGAGAAACCCGCACCGACAGAAAGTTCGCCGGTCGATTTTTCAGCCACATCGATATCGACGACTGTTTTATCAGGTGCCGAACCGGGCTTGGCTTCCACGTTCACGCTCTCGAAATAATCGAGGTCGCGGATATTCTGCTCCGAACGCGCCAGCTTCGACTTGTTGAAGGGGTCGCCTTCAACCAGCAACATTTCGCGGCGCAGGACCTTGTCCTGCGTCCTGACGTTACCGGTCACGTTAACGCGCTCAACGAACACGCGCGGCGTTTCATTGATCTGGAAAGAGATATCGACCGTCTTGCTTTCGCGGTTGCGGTGAATGTCGGGACGAACCGTGACGAATGCATATTGCAGGTCGCCCAGCTCGTTCGTCATACCATCCACGACTTCCTGCACGCGGTCGGCGTCATACCAGTCGCCCTGCTTGAAGGTAATCTGGTCGTTGAGGACATTGGCATCGAAATTGCGCAGCTTTGAATCAACGCCGACTTTGCCGACCTTGTAACGCTCGCCTTCCTCAAGCGTGAAGGTGATGAAGAAATTCTCGCGCTCCTTCGAAAGCTCGGCTACGGCCGAAAGAATCCTGAAATCCGCGTACCCTTGCGACAGATAGAAACGGCGCAGTTGCTCCTGGTCATAGGCCAGGCGGTCCGGATCGTAACGGTCGTCCGATGTCAGGAAACGGTACCATGCTGTTTCCTTCGTGCTGATTTCGCTGCGAAGGCGGTCATCGTCGAAACGCTCGTTGCCCACGAATGAAATCGTCTTGATCGTGGTAACGCCGGTTTCCTCGATTTCAAACACGAGGTTCACGCGGTTCTGGTCGAGACGAATAACCTTCGGCTCGATATTAACCGAGAAGCGCCCGTTCTGGCGGTAAACCTGATACAGACGGCTGACATCGGACTGAACTTTCGTCCGCGTGAAAACCTGGCGTGGGCGAAGCTGGATTTCCGCCAGCAATTCATCGTCCTTGATCTTGTCGTTGCCTTCAAACGCGATTTCATTGATGACCGGGTTTTCGATCACATTGACGACGACCGTGTCGCCTTCCTGGCTCAGCGTCACGTCGGCAAACAAGCCGGTGGCAAACAAACTTTTAAGCGAAGCGTCCAGCGCCTCGCGCGTCATCGGGTCGCCGACTTTCAAATCCATGTAAGACATGACGGTGGCTGGCTCGACACGCTCGGAACCGTCAACGCGGATTTCGCGGACGACACCTTGCGCCGATGCGCTCTGGATGAAGGAAAAACCGACGGCGACTGCCAGCGCCAGACACAA
The DNA here is from genome assembly GCA_002483465.1 of Micavibrio sp. UBA7657. Lineage (GTDB taxonomy): Bacteria > Pseudomonadota > Alphaproteobacteria > Micavibrionales > Micavibrionaceae > UBA7657. The sequence continues at coordinate 144,570 of DLHX01000008.1, forward strand.
GAAAACCGCTTTGCGAATATTTTGCATACCCAAATCCTGCCTAATTCCGTTAGTCATAAACCATTAATTTTTCATGGAACAGCTTACCCTAGAACAAAAGAATCAAAAAAACCAGCGGGTAAGCCGGAAAAATGAATCACCCGGACATTATGAAGGTTTCAGGGGGGAAATCCAGCCTGACAAGTCGAAACAGCCTTAAAAACAGGGGATTAGAGGATAAGCTGCATAATATCGCTAAGGTTGGCATAGACCATAATACACACCAGGAACGTCAGCCCGAACTGAAACGCATATTCCTGGATCTTGTCCGGCACAGGGCGGCCCAGCATCGCCTCGAACGCGTAGAACACCAAATGTCCCCCGTCCAGGACCGGGATCGGGAACAAATTCACAAGACCCAGATTGATCGACAGCAGCGCCGTGAAGAAAATCAGGGCAACCAAACCCTGCTGCGCCATATCACCCGCCAGTGCGCCGATGCGGATCACGCCGCCGAGCTCCTTGGTACTACGCGTGCCCATGATCATCTGGCCGATCGCCTCAAGCGTGCCCAGCGTAACATCCCAGGTTTGCTTCAGCGCCACGCCCGTTGCCTGGGGCAGCGAATATTTCACCATCGACTGCGAAACATCCGTGTTCGTCACGAGCAGCAGCGAACTCTTCGGATCGTTCGGATCCGCCGCACGGAGCGATTCATTAAATTCCGCCGATGGCCTGAGCATCAATTGATCGAGCGCGCTGCCGTTTTTAACTTCGACCTTGAGCGTCGTTCCCATTTTCGCCAGCAGCGCAGCACGAACCTGCTCCGGGTCTGAATAGGCTCTCCCGTCGATGCTCTGGATATTTTTAATGTCGACCGCATGGCGGGCGCTGATCAAACCGAGCATGCCGCGGCTGTGCTTGAAGCCGAAACGGTCCTGCATTTCCATTTTTTCCGCACGGGCCTGAATGGTAATCATTTCGCCGTCACGCTTGATTTTAAAAACACGCTGCTTATCCAGCGAGATTGTCATCTCGCGGCGGATATCTTCGAAATCCTTGATTGTGCGACCGTCGATGGAAATAATTTCATCGTGCGGTTTAAAACCGTAACGGTCGGCTGACGATCCGCCGATCACACCCGCACCCACCGGCGGCGTTGTCGGCTGCCCGTTGAATGTGAACAGAAGAGTCAAAAGAATAAGCGCGAACACATAATTGATCCCCGGGCCCGACGCGACGATGATCGCGCGCTTCCAGACGGGCTTGGCAAAGAACGCGGCCCTGCGCTCCTCAACTGTCAGGGCACGCACTTCGCCGCTTGCAGGATCGGCCACGCCATCGACATGCTTGACGCTGGCCGGATCCACATCCCCGAATAATTTCACATAGCCGCCGAGCGGCACCAGGCACATTTTCCAGCGCGTACCGGTCTTGTCGTTAAATCCGAAAAGCTCTTTACCGAAACCGATGGAAAAAACTTCCACCTTCACGCCGCAAAGTTTCGCGGCGATGTAATGACCCCACTCATGCACGAAAACCAGGATACTCAGGACCAGCAGGAACGTGCCACCGTAAATCCAGGCATTGCTGCCGAGCATCTGAAAAACTTCGAATATGTTCATGATTTATCCGATACCTTTTTTATAATCTTGTTTATTAATATATGTGGTGGCGAGCTCGCGGACAGCCCGGTCTGAATTCTCAAAATCTTCAATATTTTCAAGCTTTTGGGGCGAAATCTGGCTGAGGACACCTTCTACTATATTTATTGTATCAAGAAATCCTGTCTTTTTGTTTAAAAAATGTTCCACCGCAATTTCATTGGCAGCATTCAGCGCCAGGCAAGAATAAGGTCCTTGTTTCAACGCTTCATACGCCAGCCTCAGCGCCGGAAAACGCCCCTGGTCAGGCTGCTCGAACGTCAATTCCCTGGTCTGCGTCCAGTCCAGCGTCCGGCCCGGCGTGTCGATCCGCTCCGGCCATGCCAGCGCATGCGCAATAGGTGTGCGCATATCGCTCGCCGCCATCTGCGCCAGCACCGATCCATCCTTGTATTCCACCATCGAATGAATCACCGACTGTGGATGCACAAGCACCTCGATTTTATCCGCCGGCATATCGAACAGGTAATGCGCCTCGATAATCTCCAGCGCCTTGTTCATCATTGTCGCACTGTCGACCGTGATCTTAGGCCCCATCACCCAGTTCGGATGCGCCAGCGCCTGCTCTTTCGTCGCGCGCGCCATGGCTTCCCTCTTCCATGTGCGGAACGGCCCGCCCGACGCCGTCAGGATGATTTTCTTGATCCCGTCCCGGCGCTTGAAATCGAAAACCTGGAACACCGCGTTATGCTCGCTGTCCACCGGCAGCAATATCGCGCCGGATTTTTTAACCTCGCGCATCACCAGCGGCCCGGCGGCGGCCAGCGGCTCCTTGTTCGCAATCGCGACCGCCTTGCTGTTTTGAATCGCCGCGATAACCGGGCGCAATCCCGCCATCCCGACAATCGCCACAAGACTTAAATCCACTTTCGCGCCCGCGTAATTCAAAAGCGCTTCCCGCCCCGCTTCGGCCTTGATGCCGGTGCCGGAAAGTTTTTGTTTCAGCACTTCATAATAATCTTCGTTACCGATGATGGCTGTTTTGGCTTTCACGCGAACGGCAATCTCCGCCAGCTCGCTAACGCTGTTCTGCGCACTCACCGCCTGCACGTCGAAGCTTGCAGGTGCCGAGCAGATGACATCCACCGCACTGCGCCCGATTGAGCCCGTCACGCCCAGAATATTTACGCTCTTAACTTTCAAAGACATAGGTAAACCTTAATATGAAAAACAAATAAACCGGCGCCGCTAACATCATCGCGTCGACCCGGTCCAGCAAGCCACCATGCCCCGGGATTATAACACCCGTATCCTTAACCTGCACGTGACGCTTGAACCATGAAATCATCAAATCCCCGGCCTGCCCGACCACGCCTATTATTGCGCCCACAATGAACATCGCCAGCGAAACCTTGGTAATCCCGTCCCACGTCTGCGCCCCATATATATAGTCATATGTGTGGAGGAAAATATTCGCCCCGATAACAGGAAATACGGCGGCTCCGACGAACCCGGCCCATGTCTTGTTCGGGCTGATGGTCTTCGCCATTTTCGGCCCGCCGATCAGCTTGCCGAAAACATAGCCGCCGATATCGCTTGCCCAGATCATGATCACGAACAGCAGCGCATAGCGCACGCCAAAATCCATCCGGATCAGGTAACACGACCAGAACGCCACCAGCACATAGAATATCCCAAGAAGAATAAAGAGCGAGCGCTGCTTCGTCTTCATCGAAAGCGTCGCCCATTCATACATTACGATCACAGCATTGGCCGAAACCAGCAGGATGAATGGAACGCCGCCGTACAGAATACCTGCAACAACGATCGGAATAATGATCGACGCCGAAATAATCCGTTTCAGAAGGCGCGGCGAAATGGCAATCGCCATACTTTACGCTCCCGTTTGTTTAATGGCTCCGAAGCGGCGCTCGCGCCGGGCAAAATCCTGCACGGCCTGCTCGAGATCTTCGCGGTCGAAATCCGGCCACAGCGTATCGGTAAAAACCAGCTCGGAATAAGCGCACTGCCACAGCAGAAAATTGCTGATGCGCTGCTCGCCGCTTGTGCGGATCAAGAGATCCGGCTCGGGAACGCCCGCCGTCATCAGAAAACCCGGAAATTCTTTTTCAATCACCTTCATGTCCGGGACACGACCTTCTGAGACGGCTTTTTCAGCCAGGCGCTGCGCTGCCTGCAAAATATCGTGCCGCCCGCCGTAATTCAGCGCGATGACAAGCGTGATCTTGTCATTATCCTTCGTCAGGTCTTCGGCATTCTCGATCAGCTGGATAATATCATCGTCCAGCTCGGCACGGTTGCCGATCACCCGAAGCCGCGCACCGCTCTTATGCAGCTCCGCCGTCTCCGAGCGCAGGTAGTAACGAAGTAAACTCATCAATTCCTTGATTTCGGATTCCGGCCTGCTCCAGTTCTCCGACGAAAAGCCGAACAGCGTGACAAATTCGACGCCCATCTCCGCCGCATCTTTAACCACCCGCCGCGCCGCTTCCGCGCCCTGCTTGTGCCCGGCCGTACGCGGCAGGCCCCGCCGGTTCGCCCAGCGTCCATTCCCATCCATAATGATGGCGATGTGTTTCGGTATGTGTGGTGTGTCCGCGACTGGCATCTGTTTTGCGACGATCAAACCTTCATGATGTCGGTTTCTTTGTCCGAAAGCATCTTGTCGATCTTTTCAATCGCTGTGTCGGTCATCTTCTGAATTTCATCCGAAAGGCGCTTTTGCTCATCCTCGGATCCGCCCTTGTCCTTCTTGATCGCGTCCATCGCATCCCGGCGCACGTTACGCACCGAAACCTTGGCCGCCTCCGTATATTTCCCCGCCAGCTTCTTCAGTTCGTTGCGGCGCTCCTCGGTCAGCGGCGGAATCGGCAGGCGCAAATTCGTGCCGTCCGTCTGCGGGTTCAGGCCGAGTCCTGCGTCGCGAATGGCTTTCTCAACCGCCTTGACGTTCCCGGCATCCCACACCTGCACGATAATCATGCGCGGCTCGGGCACGTTGACAGTACCCACCTGGTTCAGCGGCATGCGGCTGCCATACACCTCGACCACAATCGGGTCTAGTAAACTTGCCGACGCGCGTCCCGTGCGAAGACCCGCAAATTCCTTGGCCAGCACATCGGTAGCCCCGTCCATGCGGCGTTTTGTGTCTGCTTTATCGAGCATCTTGATCCTCTTTAGTTATTAACAACCGTGAACTTGCCATCGCCCTTCACCACTTTCGCGAAATTACCCTTTTCACGAACCGAGAAAACGACGATGGGAATATTATTCTCGCGCGCCAGCGAAATCGCCGTCGCATCCATAACCTTTAAATCTTTCGTCAGCACGTCAATGAAGCTGATCGTCTCGAAACGCTTCGCCGATGGATCCTTGTGCGGATCGGCACTGTAAACGCCATCGACTTTCGTGCCCTTGAAAATCGCATCGCAATCCATCTCGGACGCGCGCAACGCACCCGCCGTGTCGGTCGTGAAATACGGGTTACCGGTTCCGGCGGCGAATATCACCACGCGGCCCTTCTCCATGTGACGCATCGCCTTGCGGCGGATATAAGGCTCGCAGATTTGATCCATCCGGATCGCTGACATCACGCGCGTCGGCACACTGAGATGCTCCAGCGCATTCTGCAGCGCCAGCGCGTTGATGCAGATGCCGAGCATCCCCATATAATCGGCCGTCGTCCGGTCCATGCCTTCCGCCGAACCGGAAACGCCGCGGAAAATATTCCCCGCGCCCACGACCACGCAAACCTGCACACCGAGATCGACAACTTCTTTAATGTCATTGGCCACCCGCTTGACTGTGTCCGAGTCGAGCCCGAATTCCTTCTCCCCCATCAACACCTCCCCCGACATCTTCAGGAGAACGCGCTGGTACTTATAGGCGTTATTCGGGGATTTCTTCTTTTCGGCGCTCATGGCAGGACCTGTGCTTTCAAAACCAGTCTAATGTAATAACAGCCGCGAAGCATTGCAACGCGGCTGTTAAGGAAAACCTTAAAAAGTCGCGGTTCTTAGCCGTTGGCGGCCTTGGCCACTTCAGCGGCAAAGTCCTCTTTTACGACCTCAATGCCCTCGCCGATCTGGAAACGGATATAAGCCTTGATTTTCACAGGCGCACCCGCGTCTTTGGCTGCATTTTCGAGCACTTTCGAGATCTTGGTCTCGCCGTCGACAACAAAGACCTGCTCCAGCAGGACAACCTCTTCATAGAACTTGCGCAGGCGTCCCTCGATCATTTTTTCAATAATCTCGGGGGCTTTGCCACTGGCTTTGGCCTGTTCGCGGAAAATGTCGCGCTCGCGCTCGACCGATTTCGGGTCCAGCGCCGAAACATCCAGCGAAGCCGGGTTAACGGCAGCAATGTGCATCGCGATCTGTTTACCGGTCGCTTCCAGAACTTCCGGCTTGCCGTCCGATTCCATGGCTACCAGAACGCCGATCTTCCCGAGGTTCGGTGCCAGCGCGCTGTGCATGTAAGCCGCGACAACGCCCTTGTCGACCGACAAACGTGCCGAACGGCGAAGGTTCATGTTCTCACCGATGGTCGCGATCTTGTCGGTCAGCGTGTCCTGAACCGATTTGCCGCCGCAATCCATCTTAGCTAACTGCTCCGCATTGTCCGCTTTCAGGGCGATTTGCGCGACCTGCTTGACGAATGCCTGGAACTCTTCGTTGCGCGAAACGAAATCCGTCTCGGAGTTCACTTCGACAACCGATGCCACCTTGCCGTCGCTCGCAATGGCGATAAGACCTTCAGCCGCCGTACGGCCCGATTTCTTCGCCGCTTTCGACAGGCCCTTTTTACGGAGCCAGTCAACCGCCGCTTCCATGTCGCCCTTCGTTTCGACGAGCGCGTTCTTGGCATCCATCATGCCTGCGCCGGTCGACTCGCGGAGTTCCTTGACCATTGATGCTGTAATGTCAGCCATTTTCTTTTTCCTTTTTTCTATCTAGACGCAACCCCGGCGAAAAGCCGGGGTCTTGTGCGTTAGGCTAATGAATTAAGCCGCCGAAGCCGCTTTCTTGCTGGCTTTTTCTTCGTTCGCCGGTGCGGATGCTTTTTCCGCAGGCAACTCGACCTTCAGGTCAGCCGATGCGCCGATATCCTTGCCGGACTTCGTCACTTCAGCCTGCAGGCCGTCGAGAACCGCTTCCGTAACCAGGTCGCAGTACAATTCAATTGCACGGAGCGCATCGTCGTTACCGGGAATGACGTAGTCGATCCCGTCCGGGTCGGCGTTGGTGTCGGCAATCGCGAAAACCGGGATGCCGAGCTTGTTGGCTTCCTTCACCGCGATGTCTTCCTTGGTGATGTCGATGATGAACAGCGCATCAGGCTGGCCGCCCATTTCTTTAATTCCGCCGATTGACGACTCGAGCTTCTGTTTCTCGCGCGCCATCATCAGCAGTTCTTTTTTCTTATAACCCTGGCCTTCACCGGCGAGGATACGGTCAACTTCACGAAGACGGTTGATCGAACCCGAAATCGTCTTCCAGTTGGTCAGCATACCGCCGAGCCAGCGCTGGTTCACGTAGTACTGGCCGCAACGTTTTGCGGATTCAGCAACTTTTTCCTGCGCCTGGCGCTTCGTCGCGACAAACAGGATACGGCCGCCATTGGCGACGATATCGCGGATCGATTTCAGCGAAGTCTGGAGCATCGGCGCGGTTTGTTGCAGGTCGATAATGTGAACGCCGTTACGAACGCCGAAAATATATTGGCGCATCTTGGGGTTCCAGCGGCGGGTGTGGTGTCCGAAGTGAACGCCTGCCTCGAGAAGCTGGCGCATGTTTACGTCTGGCATTGCCATGTTTTTAGTCCTTTTCCGGTTAAAGCCTCTGCGGGAATTTAAGTATAAGGACCAACCCTTACACCGGATGGGACGATTAAATCATCGGCCCTTTCCCGCATGTGAATTTACAATTGAAGGGTTTTTACTGTTAAAGCCGCGCTTTTGCAAGGATTTTGATTGACAAAATGACGAATATTTAGGAATATAATCCTCTAATAGCGCCCGGACTCTGTCCGCGGCGCTTTTTCTTTTTAAACACAAGGAAATCCCTATGAAAATTGAACTTTCAAAGCCCTTTACGCCTAACAGCAAAGTAGACGAATACGACACACGCCAGGTTAAAAAATCACTCAATCGGCTAGGCTATTACCAGCCCTATGAAAAAACCGGCATTACGGGAATCCCCGATTAGGCCATATTCGACGCCTTGAAAAAATTTCAGGAACATTATGGCCTGCGCTCAACCGGCGAAGCCCGTCCCGGTGATGAAACAATTCAATCATTAAACGAAGAAACCGCCAAAACACCGGACGGCTATTATATTTGGCGCACGGTCGGGGATGACAAAGTCCGCGAGAGCCACCAAGCACTTGATAACACCATATGCTCATGGTCCGACTCCCCTAATCCCGGCGAAGATTTCAACTGCCGTTGCTGGGCGGAGCTTATTTTAATTTCACCGAATTGCCGAGATGAACAAGAAGCCCTCAATATAGAAAAAGAGAAATTTGAAGCTCTTAACAAAAGAAAAGATCAGCATATAAAAGACTTAAGAAAACTAACTGATAAAAGAGACCAGATCGTCCAAAAGATGAATGAAACATTGGGCACAGAGATTGCCTCATTTATATTCGGGTTTCCCTTTGCCCGCACTGATTTTATATTTGAGTTGTTACAAAGACATTTCAATAATATTATCAGTGACGAATTATTAAAAGCCGCCGACCGCCTTGCAAAAGAGCGCGGCGCCATTCTCAAAAAAATTGATTACACAAGAGATCAATTAAATATAGTTATGATCGCATTGTTAAACTCTAAGGCAAAACTTGAGAAAGCCCAACAGGAGTTAAAAATATGCATGAACAAAAAATCATAAAAAAATTCTTAGCCTATTTTTCATGGAAGATTATTTTCCTGGATGTAGTCAAATTTTATATTTACTTGATACTTTTTTATGGATTGGCATTTTTGCTGATGTGGGCGCACGCGCACCTGGCTCTGGAAGCCGACAAAATGACTTTTAATGAAATTTTATTTGATCCAAACGATGTAGATTTAAAAGATTATAGTTTTGACATTGAAAATTATAAATGGCTTGGCCAGAAGATGGGATTCTACATGTTCGTTTTGGTTTGCCTCGGCGTATTTTTCACTAACCCGCCAAAATCATTCAAACACATATCCATTGTAATCATTCTTATTTTTCTCATTAACAACGGTATGTTCCTGAGTGGAACAATATCAGAATATGTTTACGACTTTTTTATATTGTCTGGATTTGCCTTAATGTCATGGATTCTTTCTTTGGCTTGGCACGAATACAAAAATAAAAAGCATCCGCAAACAAACTAATAAAATTTCCTTTGATTTCAGAGAGCAACCACCCCCACCCCCTCAAAACGGCCGAACGAACTGATAAGGCCTACGCCTCCAGAATCTCCGCCACGCCCGGCTCGCCGCGAATGATATTCCGCGCCTGCTGGCTGAGCGACCACCGCCCCGGCAGCCTGATCGCCGCCCGCCGCCCGTTCTCGATATCGAGATAAAGCGTAACTTCTGAATTCCCCTTGCCCTCGATATCCAGGAACTCCCGGATCTTCTTCGCAGCCTGCGGGTTTTTCAGGAAAATGCGGATCTCGCGGATCTTGCCCTCCAGCGCCGCGTCCAGCGGCTCGATGCGCTCCGCCGTAAACCGCGTCTGGTCCTCGCGCTGCTCGGCGCTGAGGCGCAGCAGCACCGCCCGCCCCGGCTCCAGGAATTCACGGCTGACAGCCAGCAATTCCGAAAAAAGCGTCACCTCGAAAATCCCGGTCGGGTCCGAGAGCTGCAGGAACGCATATTTGCTGCCCTTCTGCGAAACCTTCTCCTGCTTCTTCAGGATCACCCCGGCCATCTGGTAACTGCCCGCCGATTTATGAATCAGGTCATGTTCCACCTTGGCGAACGTGACAATCTTTAAATTTTCAAACTGCTTCTGCCGGCTGTCGAGCGGATGCGCCGACAGGTAAAACCCGACCGCACCGAATTCCTTCTCAAGTTTCTCGAGCGGACTCCAGTCCTTGGTCTTCGGCAATTCCGGCATCCCGAGGCCGTTGCCGCCGCCTTCGCCGAACAAACTCACCTGCCCGGAATTTCTTTCCTCTGCGAGCGATTGCGCGTGCCGCAGCAATAATTCTGCCGACGCCGCCATCTGCGCACGGTTCGGGTTCAAACTTTCAAATCCCCCCGCCGCCGAAAGCTGCTCGAACTGCCGCTTGTTCAGAAGCTTCGGATCGATGCGTGAAATAAAATCCTCAACCGACTTGAACGCGCCATTCGCAGCGCGCTCCTGTACAATCCCGTCCATCGCGCCCGCCCCGACATTCTTCAGCGCCGCCAGCGCATAGCGGATGGAATCGCCTTCCACCTTGAACTCCACGCTCGACGTATTGATATCCGGCTGCAGCGTCTTGATCCCTATGCGGTCGAGATCCTGCTTGAAAACGCTCAGCTTGTCCGTGTTACCCATATCGAGCGTCATCGACGCCGCCATGAATTCCAGCGTGTAATTGCTCTTCAGCCACGCCGTCCAGTAGGCGATCAACGCATACGCCGCTGCGTGCGATTTATTGAAACCGTATCCGGCGAATTTATCGATCTGGTCGAAAATATAATCCGCGCGCTCGGCGGAGACGTTATTATGCTCCTGCGCGCCTTTTATGAACTGATCGCGCTGCGCATCCATTTCCTTCTTGATCTTCTTACCCATCGCGCGGCGAAGCAGGTCAGCGCCGCCAAGCGTATAGCCCGCCAGCACCTGCGCCGCCTGCATCACCTGCTCCTGGTAAATCATGATGCCGTAAGTTTCTTCAAGATAAGGCTGAAGTTTCGGATGCAGGTAATCCGGCTGCTCGCGGCCTTCCTTCACCGAGACATATTTCGGAATGTTGTCCATCGGGCCGGGACGGTAGAGCGAGACGAGCGCGATGATGTCCTCAAAACGGCTCGGCCTGACCTTGCGGAGCATGTCGCGCATACCCGAGCTTTCAAGCTGGAACACGCCGACCGTATTGCCGCTCGCCATAAGTTTATAAGCTTTTTCGTCGTCCAGCGGAATTTGCAGCGGATCAATCGTTTTTTCTTTCGCCGCAATCATATCCAGTGTCTTCTGGATCACCGTCATCGTCTTGAGGCCGAGGAAGTCGAACTTGATCAATCCCGCCTGCTCGACATATTTCATGTTGAACTGCGTCACCGGCATGGTCGAGCGCGGATCGCGGTACATCGGCAGCAATTCATGCAATGGCCGCTCGCCGATCACGACGCCCGCCGCGTGCGTAGAGGCATGGCGGTATAAACCCTCTAACTGCAACGCGATATCAATCAGCTTCTTTTGCGTGTCGTCACTGTTGCGAACCTTGCGGAGCTCTTCATCAGCCGCCAGCGCTTCCGCCAATGTCACCGGTTGCGCAGGGTTGTTCGGAATTAATTTCGCAATCCTGTCGACCTGCCCGTAAGGAATCTGAAGCACTCGCCCGACATCGCGCACCACAGCCCGCGCCTGCAATTTTCCGAACGTAATAATCTGCGCAACCTGATCGTACCCATACTTTTCCTGCACATAACGGATAACCTCATCCCGCCGCTCCTGACAGAAATCGATATCGAAGTCGGGCATGGAGACCCGTTCCGGGTTCAGGAAACGCTCGAACAGCAACCCAAGTGCTAGCGGATCAAGGTCGGTGATACGGAGCGACCACGCCACAACCGAACCCGCGCCCGATCCGCGCCCCGGCCCCACCGGGATTTTATTGTCCTTCGCCCAGCGGATAAAATCCGAAACGATCAGGAAATATCCCGGGTAACCCATGCCCTTGATGACATCGAGCTCGAATTTCAAACGCTCGCGGTACGGCTCCGCTTCGCCCGTAACGAAATTTTTGAGGCGCCATTCAAGCCCCTCTTCTGCCTGCGCAGCCAATTCCTCGAATTCGCTTCGCCCGCCCTCGGTTTCGAACGCCGGAAGAATGGGACTGATCGCCTGCAAAAGGTACGAACAACGCTGCGCGATGACGACGGTATTATCAATCGCCTCCGGCACATCCTTGAAAAGCTCGATCATCTCGTCGGCGGATTTGAAATAATGCTCGGGCGTGACTTTGCGGCGATTTTCCTCGGTGACGTAACGGCCATCGGCAATGCACAGTAGCGCGTCATGCGCCTCGTAAATATCCGGCTCGCTGAAATAACAATCATTCGTCGCGACGAGCGGAATATCATGCTTGTAGGCAAGCTCAATTAAGCCACCTTCGCTCAAATCTTCCTCGGCCAAACCATGCCGCTGCAATTCTACATACAGCCTGTCCTTGAAAATTTTCTTGAGCTCAGAGATTTCTGCGTCCGCCTGTTCCTTCTGACCGTGCACGAGGAATTGCGCCGCCGCACCCTTCGCGCCGCCGGTCAGGCAAATCAATCCTTTGCTGTGAGCTCGCAACTTCTCACGATCAAGATGAACATTCACCTGCGGATCGCCCTGCAGATACGCATCGCTGATCAGCAGACAAAGATTGCGGTATCCCTCTTCGGTCTGCGCGAGCAGCACGAGTTGATGCCCTTCGCTGCCGACACTCATCTGCGTGCCAATAATCGGTTGAATGCCGCCCTTCTGCGCCTCCATGGCGAACTCGAGTGCGCCGAACATATTATTGGTGTCGGTCACAGCTAAGGCGGGCATGCCCTCCTTAGCGCAGAGTTTCACGAGGTCTTTGGTCTGAATCGCCCCTTCCGCCAGCGAATAGGCAGAATGCGTATGAAGATGGATAAAAGACTCAGGCATAGTGGAATTATAGAGGGGGATCGGCGAAAACGGAACGGCCTAAAAAGGCACGATTTTGCCGGATTTAAGCTGCAGAACACGGTCCATCTGGTCGGCCAGCGCCAGGTTATGCGTGGCCACCAGGGCACCTATTTTGCGCTGGCGCACCTGCTGGAGTAACATATCGAATACTTCCGCTGACGTTTCAGGGTCGAGATTTCCAGTCGGCTCATCAGCAAAAAGAAGCTTCGGATCGTTCGCCAACGCCCGCGCAATCGCCACACGTTGCTGCTCGCCGCCTGAAAGCAGGCCCGGGCGATGCGACAGGCGATCACCAAGCTTCAGACCAATCAGAATATCCTCAGCCCTGTCCCGCGCCTCGGATTCATTTTTCCCAGCAATGATCTGCGGCAGCGCGACATTCTCAAGCGCCGAAAATTCAGGCAGCAGGTAGTGAAACTGGTAAACGAAGCCGATAAAATCACGACGCAGCCGTGTGCGTTCCGTATCCGAAAGTTTATGCGCCGGCTGACCGTTGATGCGGATGCTTCCCGCCGTCGGCTTGTCCAGCAACCCGATCAATTGCAGCAACGTCGATTTACCCGCGCCGCTCTGGCCGACGAGCGCGACAATCTCGCCGCCTTCGAGTTTCAAATTAAGACCTTTGAAAATCGTCAGCTGGCGGCCGCCCTGAACGAAGGTTTTTTCCAGCCCCTCCACTTTCAGCAATGTATTTGCCTCGAGCGGATCATTGGACGGCGCGCTGAATACTTTAACTTTACTCATAGCGCAGCGCCTCGACAGGATCCAGACGCGCAGCGCGCCATGCGGGATAAATTGTCGCAAGTATGGAGAGGCCGAACGCCATGACGATAATGCTCAGCACCTCGGTCCAGTCGATCTCGGCGGGAATTTCAGAGAGGAAACGGATTTCCGCCTCCCACAAATGCCAGCCCGTCAGGCCTTCAAGCCCGCGGCGAATTGAATCGATATTCAGCGCGAAGGCGATCCCGAGCATCGAGCCGAACAATGTCCCCGCAATGCCGATGCTGGCGCCCGTCAGCATGAAAATCCGCATCATGTTGCCGCGCGTCGCGCCCATCGTGCGCATGATAGCGATATCCTGCCCCTTGTCCTTCACGAGCATGATCATCGAGGAAATGATGTTAAAAGCAGCCACGATGATAATCATAGTCAGGATCAGGAACATGACATTGCGTTCGGTCTGCAGCGCGTCATAGAAATTCTTGTTCATGTCGCGCCAGTCATAAACGCCCGCCGCACCCTCGATCGCAACCGAAACGGCATTCCGCGCCTCATCCAGCCTGTCGGGATCTTTGAGAAAAATCTCCAGCCCGGTCACAGCATTCGGCAACTGGAAGAATGTCTGCGCGGCCTCCAGCGGCATAAAAATAAAGCTGCTGTTATATTCATACATCTCCACGTCGAAAATAACGGCAATTTCGTAGTTACGCTGGCGCGGCATCGAACCAAACGGCGTCGATTTCACCTGCGGCGAGGTAAGTGTCAGGCTGTCGCCGGGTTTAAGATTGAATTTTTTCGCCAGCACACTGCCGACCGCGATGCGGTTCTCGGTGAAATTATCGAGGTCACCCGCCGTGATGGAATCGCGCAGGATCGGACGGTTTGTGAAATCTTCCCACGAAATACCACGGATCATCACACCAGTAGAATTGCCGCCCTTCGACACAAGCCCCTGGCTCTCGACAATCGGCGTGACATCCTGAATGCCGTTCAACGGAACAATTTTCGACTTGAGATAATCGTAGTCATCAAGCGGCCCCTGCAGGGAATAGACATTCATGTGGCCGTTCAAGCCCAGAATGCGCCCGAACAATTCCTGCCGAAAACCGTTCATCACCGACATGACGATAATCAGCGTCGCAACGCCGAGCATAATGCCGGTGAAGGAAAATCCGGCGATGACGGAAACAAACCCTTCCGCTTTTTTGGAGCGGAGATAACGCCAGGCCACCATGCGTTCGAACGGTGAAAACATTAATACGCCTTACCTACAATTACAGTTTTGCCGCCGTCTGCCAGCGGCATGCAGCGCGTGGTCAACGAATAATCGCTTTTCATTTTTTCAAATGAAGGATCCTGAAGAAGTTTCGTATCGAAACGGACAAAACCGAACTTGTTGGCTTTATAGAATTCCTCGACTTCTTTCAGGCTGGCGACATCGGTAATGCTTCCATCACGCGTCGCCTTGGCCTTCTCGAATATATTTTTATGCATATCATCCAGAACGCCCTGAACCGAATTCACGAACTCATCGACCGAAACCGTTTTCTTTGAATCCTTGCCGATATCGCGGCGAATATAGGTCAGCGTGCCCTCATCCATCTCACGCCCACCGATTTCAACACGGATCGGCACGCCGCGCTTGATCGCCGACCACATTTTGTTCGGCGTCCGCTCATCTGTATCATCAACATGCACGCGCACACCTTTTTCTTTCAGGCGCGCTTTCAATTTCTGCGCGTAATCGGTCAGCGCAGCGGAATTACTGTCATCACGGACAATCGGAATAACCACAACATGATGCGGCGCGATACGCGGCGGCATGATCATGCCGTCATCATCGCCATGCGCCATAATCATCGCACCGATCAGACGTGTCGAAATGCCCCATGAAGTGGTATGTGCGTATTGTTCGCTGCCATCGCGCCCCTGGAATTTGATTCCGATCGATTTCGCAAAATTATGGCCGAGATCGTGCGACGTTCCGGCCTGCAATGCCTTGCCGTCCTGCATCATCGCCTCAATCGTGTAGGTCATGATCGCACCGGGAAAACGCTCATCCGCCGTCTTCTCGCCCTTGATAACAGGCAGCGCCAGCGTGTTCTCGGCAAAATCTGCATAGGCGTCGAGCATCTTCAGCGCATCTTCACGTGCGCCCTCTGCCGTTTCGAATGCGTTATGGCCTTCCTGCCACAGAAATTCCGACGTGCGCAGGAACATCCGTGTGCGCATCTCCCAGCGCATCACGTTGCACCATTGGTTAAGCTTTAAGGGCAAATCACGGTAAGATTGAATCCACCGCGACATGGCATCGCCAATGATCGTCTCCGACGTCGGGCGAATAACAAACGGCTCCTCAAGCTTTGCCGCAGGCGCAGGCTGAAGTTTACCATCCGGACCCTTTTCCAGCCTGTGATGCGTAACAACCGCGCATTCCTTGGCAAAGCCTTCGACATGCTGGGCCTCGCGGCTGATAAATTCCAGCGGGATCAAAAGCGGGAAATACGCGTTCTGAACGCCAAGCTCCTTGATCATGTCATCGAACACACGCTGCATATTCTCCCACACGGCATAACCGTAAGGCTTGATGATCATGCAACCACGCACGGGCGAATTCTCGGCCATGTCAGCGGCCTTAATGACCTGCTGGTACCATTCGGGGAAATCGTCGGCGCGCGTCGGCGTGATGGCAGTTTTGGGCTTACTCATGTCAATGTTTTTAAGGGATTGGCCAAAGCCTGTCCATGGGGGTTTGTCAGAAAAATCAATCGGCTAAACCATTTCTGGCTTAGCCGATTGGAAGATCTAATGCTTATGAGCTTATTGAACGACGCGGTTTTTCGCGTTGATCGGCTCGAATGGCGGCGGCGGCGGCAGATTGCCAAGAGGCTCCTGCTGCGGCTGCGCCTGACCACCGGCTGCCGGGGCGACTGCGTTCAGGCGTGCAGCGGTATTGGCTGGCTGCGGCGCAGGCTGCTGCTGCTGATTTTGTAAGGCGGCCTGACGCTCGGGCGAACCGGGCGGGTAAGACGAAGGATGACGCAATTGAGCATCAACCTGCTGACGAACCGGCTGGGTCGCCTCGGAAGGCGGAACATAGGCATTGTTCTGCGGTGTCGCTGGCTGACGCAGGGCACACAGATTTTGTGCCTGCTGGGTCACGTCCTGGTCGTTGTATTTAACCCGGCCATCGCCATAAACCTTGAGAACAGCCACGGTCGGCTTGATTTCCGCCCCTGCTGGCGCCGTCACATTCAAATTCTGCAGAAGATTCATTTCCACAGGAATTTCAACGGCATCAAAGTTATTTCTAAGAACTTTGTTTACGTCTGCCGGAGCGACATATTTACCATTAGCACTAACCCCCGGCTGGAAGTTCACGGATGCATCCGGCACGTGCTGCGGCAGCATCTGACATAGTGTGCGGGTCGAAACATCCTCGGCGTGAGCCGGAACGGCAACCAGCATAAGAATTGCAAAAATAAAGCGTTTCATCGTGTATCCTCTTCAACCATCTGCTTTGAAATAGCTCTGTAATCAATCAGGTTCGCCTGTATCAGGCCGTAGACTAATAGCCAGACCAGTAAAGAAATTCCCGTAGTTATCAAAAATTTCTTCCTGATACGGGGATTAACTGGCGCCCCCGATCCAGTTTCCATATCAGTTCTTATGCCCCAAGGCAAGACACAAAAAATGACAAGCCACCAGATAAGGAAATACATCGCCAGTCCGGTCAGCCAATCCATTCGTTAAATCCTTAACACATGGACCGTAGTTTTGGGCTTGAAGCCGAGCGTATGGACGAAAAAGCGCCTGATCCCGATGCGAAGCTCCTCCTCCACGAAATGGTTATTCGTGAGGTCTTCGTCGGCCATATCCTCGAGGATATCCATGATCTCGTTATAAAGACTGTCTTCGAGTTTTCTCTCGCCGCTCAGCTCCTGGTCAATCAGGCCGACCGTATCCAGCTTCGGCTCGCCCTTCAGCATGCCCTTGGCATCCAGAACGAGGCTGAGATGCACCGCCCCGGTAAATTGGAGTTTTCGTCTGTCGCTGATCGAACCGTGATCGATAGAAATAATGCGCTTCTGATCCACGGCGAGCAACCCGGTCGTAATATGATCTACAACCACGGGCCGCCCCGGCGCGAGTTTAATAATGGTGCCGTTCGACGGAACAATAACATTCGGAATCTGGCACTGACGCGCGAAGGCGGCGTGCGCTTCTAACTGAACGCGCTCGCCATGAACCGGAATAACTGTCTGCGGCCGCACCCATTGATACATCTCGGCGATTTCATCGCGGCACGGGTGGCCGGAAACATGGATGATGCTGTCCGTGTCTGAAGGCGTGATGATATAAACGCCTGCGCCGCTCAGATTATTTTTCACATCATTAACGGCGCGTTCATTACCCGGAATGGAACGTGCGGAGAAAATAACCGTATCGCCACGCTTGAGCGCAAATGACTGGTGTTCGCCCCGCGCCAGCCTCGCCAGAGCCGAGCGGAACTCGCCCTGCGATCCCGTGACGATCATCACCAGTTCCGAAGGCGGCACGTCCTCGACTTCATCTTCATCAAGGAAATGCGGCACATCACGCAGATATCCGCATTCCATAGCCGCATCGATCATCTTGTGAAGTGAGCGCCCAACCACCGCAACCCGGCGTCCGCATTTCTGCGCGGCGCGGACAATGCTGATGATGCGCCCGACATTAGATGAGAAAATCGTGACCGCGACCCGGCCCTTGCACTTCCTGAATTCCGTCTCGAGACCCTTTTCAACTTCGCTTTCGGAGCCCGCGCGTCCCGGCACCTCGGCATTCGTTGAATCGCCGACATAGGCAATAATGTTCTTCTGCCCGGCCTTTTTGAAATCCTCTTCGTTGATTTTCTGGCCGACCACCGGCTTGGGGTCTAAATTCCAGTCGCCGCTATGCAGAACATTGCCCTCTGGCGTTTCGATTAATAGCGAACACGTATCCGGCACCGAATGCGAAACGGGAATAAATGTCAGGCCAAACGGGCCAAGATCGATCTGCTCATTCGGCTTTACGACATTAACCGGAACCTTGTGAACGCCATGGTCATTCAGTTTGACGCGCAATACCGCGCCCGTGAATCGTGTTGTGTAGATCGGGCATTGCAGGCGCTTCCAGAGATACGCCACCGCGCCGATATGATCTTCGTGCGCATGCGTGATAACAAGGCCGGCTATTTTCTCACGGTTCTGCTCCAGGAATTCCGGGTCCGGCAGGACGAGGTCGATGCCCGGAAACCGCTCATCCGCAAATCCCATGCCGCAATCGACGACAAGGAATTTCCCGCCGGAGATATAGACGTTCATGTTCACGCCGAATTGCTCGCTACCGCCGAGCGGGACGAAATAGAGAGAGTCTTTTTCAAAGTGCGGTTTATGAAGAAGTTTTTTCTGAGGTTGATTTTTCAATTACTTTTTCCGTTTCTTATGATGCTGATAGATGCGAAGAAGTCCCTTGAGGGTCAATTCATCATCTACAGCCTGAATTGTTTTAGTATGCGGATCGAACAAAGACGCGAGGCCGCCGGTAGCGATCACAAACGGCTTCGCGCCCATTTCTTTTGAAATATTGGCAACAATACCCTCGATCAAACCGAGATAACCGAAGAAAATCCCGGACTGAATTGCGGAGACGGTATTTTTACCGATCACCGACTTTGGCTTTTTAACATTCACCTTCGGCAGTTTTGCCGCCGCGCGGTGTAGCGCCTCAACCGAGAGATTAATCCCCGGCGCAATCGCCCCGCCCGCGTAACGACCCTTGGCGTCAATCACATCGAAGGTCGTCGCCGTGCCAAAATCGATAACGATGGCCGGCACCTTGTAAAATTCCTTGATCGCCAGCGCGTTCACAAGCCGGTCAGCCCCCACTTCTTCCGGCCTGTCGAGATCGACTTTGATCGGAACCTGATCGAGCCCGACCAGTATCGGCTTTTTCTTGAGATATTTTTCGCAGAATTTTTTGATGTGAAAATCTGCCTCAGGCACAACCGAGCTGATGATGACATCATCAAGCTTCTTCCAGTCCAGTTTATCGAGAGAAAACACGCCTTGAAGAAACGCCGCGTACTCATCAACACTGCGCGTCGAGACCGTCTGGCAACGCCAGTGCGCCAGCAGCTTCTCGCCGCTGTAAACCGCAAAAACCGTGTTTGTATTGCCTATATCTATGGCCAGTAACATCATGACGCTCAGTTTATAAGGTAAACCTCGCCCGCCGTCACCTTTTTCTGCCGGAGGTCGCGGTCATGGAGCAACAGGTTGCCGTCGTCGTCGATCCCGTAAAACAGGCCGGTTTCCACCTGAACACCGATGCGGATGCGCAGATTGGTGCCTTTTTTATGAGCCATTTGCAGCCATCTTTCCTTGATATCCTCAAAACCTTCCTGGCTCCACAAAGCATAGGTTTTATTGAGATTTTTCAGGAATTCATCGCGGAATTTGTCTGTTTTAAGAGGCTTCTTTGCATACCCGTTCAGCGCCGCGCCGATCTGCGGCGGCGCGCTGGCGAGG
Source organism: Micavibrio sp. UBA7657 (assembly GCA_002483465.1). Lineage (GTDB taxonomy): Bacteria > Pseudomonadota > Alphaproteobacteria > Micavibrionales > Micavibrionaceae > UBA7657. The sequence continues at coordinate 164,304 of DLHX01000008.1, forward strand.
TTAACGCCGACGCCCACGGCGGCATACTCAATCGAGCCCCCGTCTGACAAGGCTGTTTCAATCAAAATGCCTGCGCATTTCTGGTCGCCGATCAGGACATCGTTCGGCCATTTCAGCATCAAGACGTCCGGGTCTTTCAGCTGCGCGCGGATCGTATCAGCGAGTGCAACCGCAACTAGGATTGAGAGCTGACCGATATGCCGCGCCTGACAAGTCGGCCTTAACAACACCGAAAGATAGAGATTGCCCTTCTCGGATATCCACTGGCGCCCGTGACGACCCCGGCCGCCGGTTTGCTCCAGCGCCTGCACGACCTTGCCTTCCGACTGGCCGAGTTCCGCAAGACCTTTGACGATGTCCTGCGTGCTGTGGACGCTGTCATATGTTTCTATGGCCCAGGCGAGCGCCAAAACATCACCCCGGGAACAAAGCGCCTGCTGCGTTTTTTGCGATGATAATCGCCAGCGAAGGCTTGAAGACAAAACCGAGAACGAAAATCACCGACAACGCCAGCACAGCGCGGCGGGCAAAAGGCAATGCACCATCGAACGCAGGCGCGGGCGTATCGAAGAACATGACCTTGATGATGCGCAGGTAATAATAAGCCGCGACCACGGATGTCACCACGCCGAGAACGGCAAGCACATACATCTGCGCCTCCACCGCCGCCTGGAAGATCATCAGCTTGCCGAAGAACCCGGCCATCGGCGGAATACCGCTCATCGAGAACATCAAAATCGCCATAGCATAGGCCAACATCGGCTGCGTCTGCGACAGCCCCGCGAGGTCGCTGATATTCTCAACCGCCTTGCCGTTCCGGCGCATACTCAGCACCACGGCAAAAACACCCGACGTCATGATGAGATAAATAATAAGATAAAGCACAACCGCGCCCGCGCCTGCGCTGCTCACAGCCGCGATACCGACCAGCGCGTAACCCATATTGCCGATCGAGCTGTATGCCAGCAGGCGCTTGATGTTCTCCTGAACAATTGCCGCGAACGCGCCAACCACCATCGACGACGCCGACAGGAACCATATGATCTGGTCCCACTGGCCGGAAACAGATGCGAAAGGCTCGAACAACAGGCGCATGATCAATCCCATCGCCGCGACTTTCGGCACGATGGCAAAAAACGCCGTCACCGATGTCGGCGCACCCTGGTAAACATCCGGCGTCCACATATGAAACGGCACGGCGGAGATTTTGAACGCAAGACCAGCCAGCAGGAACACGAGGCCGAATGTAATGCCGACAGGAATGCTCTGCATCGGCAATAGCGTCGCCGACAGCGTGCCGTAATCGAGCGTGCCTGTGTAGCCGTAAATCAGCGAAATCCCGAACAGGATCATCCCCGAGGACAACGCCCCAAGCGAGAAATACTTTACGCCCGCTTCCGCCGATTGCAGCGACCCGCGCCGAAATGCAGCAAGCACATAAAGGCTTAAGCTCTGCAGCTCGAGCGCCATGTATAAGGCCAGCAGGTTATTCGCCGAAACCATCAGCATCATGCCGATGCCCGCACATGTCATTAAAACGGGATATTCAAAACGGCTGATGCCCTCGTCATCCAGGTATTTCACAGACAGCGCGCTAGACACCAGCAAGCCGAGCAGGATAATCAGTTTCATGAACCCGGCGAAATTATCGAACTTGAACATACCGTTGAGAACAATCGCATCGCCCCAGCTGACGCCAACTAGAATAAGGGCCGCTACTACATAAGTCACCGCGCTCGCCCAGAAAACGAAATTAGTCGAATGGTTGCCGCGTGACACACCTATAATCAGGTGCGCCATGGCCGTCACGGCCAGGAACAATTCAGGGAACAGCGGGACGAGATCAAAGCCGATCATTCCGCGCCCTCCTCTTTCTTGCCTTCGACGTCGACGGTCATTTCAAGCTCGATCTTCACATGCTTCTGATAATCGGCGACGAGCTTGTCAACCGACGGGCCGATACGGTCCATGACCGTGTTCGGGAATATACCAAGCCAGAGCACCATCGCCGCAATCGGGAACAGCAGCCCGATCTCGCGCTTGTTCATGTCCGGCATTTCAATCGCATCCTGGTTAACCGGCGGGCCCAAGACAACACGGCGATACATCAGCAGCATATAAGCAGCACCGAGAACAAGACCTGTCGAGGCAAACAATGTCGCCAGCGTGTTGATCTGGAACGCGCCCATCAATGTCAGAAGTTCACCGACAAATCCGCTGGTGCCCGGCAAACCGACCGACCCCAGCATAAAAACCATCATGATGAAGGCGTAAAGCGGCATGTTACCGACGATGCCGCCGTAACGCGAAATCTCGCGCGTATGCAGGCGGTCGTAAACAACACCGACACAAAGGAACAGCGCGCCGGAAATCAAGGCGTGGCTGATCATCTGGAAGATGCCGCCCTCGATGCCCTGTACCGTGCCCGTGAACACGCCGATCGTCACATAACCCATATGCGCGACAGATGAATAAGCGACTAACTTTTTCATGTCTTCCTGCACGAGTGCGACCAGCGAAGTGTAAATAATCGCGATGACGCCGAGCCACAACATATAAGGCCCGAAGAACGCGCTCGCATCCGGCATGATCGGCAGCGAGAACCGCAGGAAGCCGTAACCGCCCATTTTCAGCAACACACCCGCCAGGATAACTGAGCCCGCCGTCGGCGCCTCGACGTGCGCATCGGGCAGCCATGTATGCACCGGCCACATCGGCAGCTTGACCGCGAAGCTCGCGAAGAACGCCAGCCAGAGCCATATCTGCAACGACGGCGCGACGGGGTTCGCCATCAATGTCGGGATATCCGTCGTTCCTGTTTTGGCCATCAGCACCAGCAGCGCAATCAGCATCAACACCGAACCCAGCAACGTATAAAGGAAAAATTTATATGACGCGTAAACCCGGCGCGGGCCGCCCCACACGCCGATAATAATAAACATCGGGATCAGGACGCCCTCGAAGAATACATAGAAGAGAATGCTGTTGAGAGCACAGAACGTGCCGATCATGAAACATTCCAGCACCAGGAACGCCACCATATATTCCCGCACACGCTTTTCGATGCTGTCCCACGCCGAAATGATACAGACCGGCGTCAGGAAAGCGGAAAGCAGAACAAAGAACATCGAAATACCATCGACACCCATGTGATAACCAATGCCGAGCGGACGCAGCCATTCAGCCTTTTCGACGAACTGGAAATCCGCCGTTGAACCGTCAAAATTGAGGAACATGTAAACCGCGAACGCGAACGTAAACAGCGACGTGTAAAGCGCCGCGTAACGGCTGTTCCTTGCGACGGCTTCTTCCTCGCCGCGGATCATGAGAATGATCAGCACGCCGATCAGCGGCAGGAACGTCATGATTGAAAGAATGGGCAAACCGGCCATTTATCCCCCCTGCCCTGCGCGGAACACAAACCACGACAGCAGCGAAATTACCGCGATCATCATCACGAATGCATATTGATAGATAAAGCCTGTCTGGAAGCGGCTGAACATTTTGGCTGTGGCGCCGGACGCCACCGCCCCGCCATCTGGGCCAAAGCGGTCGATAATTTTGCGGTCGGCTTTGGTGAATATACGGCCCAGGCCGAATGCCCTGCGCACAAACAGGTAGTCGTAAATTTCGTCGAAATACCATTTGTTGAAGCTGAGCGCATGCAGCGCAGGAACAGCGTGGCGCACTTTCTCCGGCACACCCGGCCCTGTCATATAAATCAGATAAGCCATGAAGATCCCGAGCAAACCGGCCACAAGCGGCGAAAATTTAACCCATTTCGGCGCATGGTGCGCGGCTTGAAGCGAGTCATTCTCGTCAAGCACAAGGATGCTATCGCCCCAGAAAGACTGGCGCGACCAGACACCTTCTTCTCCGCCAGCCTCATGCGTCACAACTTCCGGCTCGTCATGAGCAGCCTGTTCTTCATGGCCGACGCTGACTTCATTATGCGCAGCAGCCTTCTCACCACCAACGAACGGCTCGTAGAAGAACGCGCCCGAGAACACCGCACCCATCGCGAGAATGAAAAGCGGAACCAGCATGACGCTCGGCGATTCATGGACATGGTCCTGCACGTCCTGTGACGAGCGGGATTTCCCATGGAACGTCATGATAATAAGACGCCAGCTGTAGAACGATGTCATGAGCGCAGCCGCCAGCGACATCCAGAACGCAAGCTGGCCGCTCCAGTTATTCGCAGCATATGCGGCTTCCATCACGATATCTTTCGAATAAAATCCGGCAAACGGCGGAATACCGGCAAGGGCCAGCGATCCCGTCCACATCATGACGTAAGTAAACGGTATTTTCTTCCAGAGCCCGCCCATCTTGCGCATATCCTGCTCATCCGACATCGCGTGAATGACGGAACCGGCGGAGAGGAACAACAGCGCCTTGAAGAACGCGTGCGTCATCAGGTGGAAAATCGCCGCGCTATAGGCCGAAACACCGAGCGCGAAGAACATGTAACCAAGCTGCGACATCGTCGAATAGGCGATCACACGCTTGATATCGAACTGTGTGATACCGATGGTCGCAGCGATAAAGGCCGTGGCAGTACCGACAAGCGTAATCATAATGCGTATTTCCGGCGCGTATTCGAACAGCGGCGACAGGCGCGCCAGCAGGAACACGCCCGCCGTGACCATCGTCGCGGCATGGATGAGCGCTGAAACCGGCGTCGGGCCTTCCATCGCGTCCGGCAACCAGGTGTGGAGCAAAATCTGCGCCGACTTACCCATCGAGCCGATAAACAGCAGCAAACAAATCGCCGTCATCGCGTGCAGATGCTGACCGAATAGCACGAAATCCGTATCTGCATATTTCGGCGCTTCGGCAAAAATCACGTCGAAATTGATTGAGCCAAATACCGCGAAACAACCCATCATCCCCAGCGCAAGCGTCAGGTCGCCCACGCGGTTAACAACGAATGCCTTCTGCGCCGCCGCATTTGCGGAATGTTTGTGATGCCAGAACCCGATAAGCAGGTAAGACGCCAGACCCACGCCTTCCCAGCCGAAGAAAAGCTGGAGGAGATTATCCGCCGTCACCAGCATCAGCATCGCGAAGGTAAACAGGTTCAGGTACGACATGAAACGGATCTGGTGATCGTCATGGCTCATATAACCGACGGAATAAACATGCACGCAGGTCGAAACGATATTGATGACGCACATCATCACGACCGTCAGCTGGTCAATCCGCAGCGCCCAGTTCACCGACAACTCGCCCGACGTCAGCCAGTTCGCTAGAACGGTTGTATACGGCGCGTGCTGGAGATTGACGGCGTAGAATAAATAAATCGACGCGGCAGCGGCGGCGAACATCGCGCCACACGTAATGACGATAGAAGGCCATTTGCCCATCTTCGTTCCGAAGATGCCGGTGATGATAAAACCGATGAGCGGGGCGAAGACGGCGATAAATTCCATGCGCTAGCCCTTCATATCCGAAATGTCTTCCACGGCAATTGAGCCTTTCATGCGGAAGAATGTGACAAGAATAGCAAGGCCGATAGCGGCTTCAGCGGCGGCAACCGTAAGAATAAACATCGTGAACACCTGTCCGGCAAGATCGCCAAGGAATGACGAAAACGCGACGAAATTAATATTCACCGCGAGCAGCATCAACTCGATGGACATCAGAATAATGATCATGTTTTTTCGGTTCAGGAAAATACCGAACACGCCGATGGTGAACAACAGCGCAGCCAAAGTCAGGTAATGCTCAAGACCTATCGTCATGCGCCCGACCCCGTTTCGACTTTCCTGATTTCAAGCACATCGGAAGCTTTGCGCGCCTGTTGGTCGGCGACCGATTGCTTGCGTACGCCGGGACGCGAACGGTGCGTCAGTACAATCGCGCCGATCATCGCGACAAACAAAATCAAACCCGCCAGCTGGAACGGGAAAATATAATCCGTGTAAAGCACCTGCCCCAGCGCCTCGGTGTTGGTCAGGCCTTCAAACTTCTCGACGGGCGCAGCGCGGTTATCGAGTGTCTCGGGCGCAAAACCCCAGACCGAATAAACTAGGATAAGTTCGCTGAGCAATATCGCGCCAATCACGAGGCCAATGGGCACATACTGCATCGCGCCCTTCCGCAAATCGGCAAAACTGACATCCAGCATCATGACAACGAACAGGAACAAAACCGCTACCGCGCCGACGTACACGATGATCAAAATCATCGCGATGAATTCCGCACCCAGCAGCACGAACAAACCCGCCGCGTTAAAAAACCCGAGAATGAGGAAAAGAACGGAATGAACGGGATTCCTGACGGTGATGACGAGCAGCGCGCTCAGGGTCAAAATACCGGCCAGGGCGTAAAAGGCGAGCGCCTCGATGATCATGGTTTTTCTCTGTTACCAAAAAGGCTTTTAGGCTGTTCTTTTCTAGTCCTTTCAGGGACTTCCTGCAAGGCCGGATCTCGAGTTATTAACTCAACTTTTAGCGGTAAGGCGCGTCAGCGGCGAGGTTAGAGGCAATCTGCGCTTCCCAGCGGTCGCCGTTCGCGAGCAGACGGTCTTTGTTATAATAAAGCTCTTCGCGGGTTTCCGTAGCAAATTCAAAATTCGGCCCTTCCACGATAGCATCCACCGGGCACGCTTCCGCGCACAACCCGCAATAGATGCATTTTGTCATATCAATGTCATAACGCGTCGTCCGGCGGGAGCCGTCTTCGCGCGCCTCGGCTTCAATGGTGATCGCCAGTGCCGGGCAGATCGCTTCGCATAATTTACAGGCAATGCAGCGCTCCTCCCCGTTCGGGTAACGGCGCAAGGCGTGTTCGCCCCGGAAGCGCGGCGAGATAGGACCTTTTTCATAGGGGTAATTGATCGTGACGCGCGGGACAAAGAACATGTATTTCAGGGTCAGCAAAAACCCCTTCACAATCTCGGTCAGCAAAAACGCGCGTGCAAAATTATCCATTATAAAAAACTTCTTCTATTTAATGTAATACCAAATCAGTGGATACAATGTAAGCCATGCTACAAGCGCAAGACACCCTGCTGGAACTGTCAGAAAGAGTATAAGCACCAAAAAAATGTAATATAAATGTAAGAACTCTCCAATATTAAACCCAAGAAATAAACATTCCATGGGCATACCTTCATTTACGTTACAGCCCAATAAATTTACTAAAAAATTAGACAAAAAATACAAAAGCACTGGCATGCATGTGCTAATAAAAATAATCAAAGATATTCGAAAATATGCTTTGACTGAGAAATCTTTATACTCAAAAAATCCAGCCACTTAATCACCCCGGCAATGCGTCAAAGGCCAAAAGAATTCCGGCCGTCAGCACAACCCATATCAGTGTAAATGGCAGGAATACTTTCCAGCCGAGACGCATAAGTTGATCGTAACGGAAGCGCGGCAACGTCGCCCGCGACCAGATGAAGAAGAACAGCACAGCAGAGGTTTTCAGCGCAAACCAGATAATGCCCGGAACAAAACCAAGGAAATCCATCCCGAACGGCGGCAGCCAGCCACCAAGGAACAGCACGGTCGTCATGGCGCTCATCAAAATCATGTTCGCGTATTCGCCGAGGAAAAATAATGCGAACGCCATCGCCGAATATTCAACCATGAACCCGCCCGTGATTTCAGATTCACCTTCCGGCAGGTCGAACGGCGCGCGGTTGCATTCCGCCAGAATGGAAATCAGAAAAACAATCAGCATCGGGAACAGCAGCGCCTGCATCCACACCGGGCGCTCAGCCAGGACGATCTCCTGCAGATTGAGCGAACCCGTGCAAATCAGCACGCAAACGATGATCAAACCCATCGAAACTTCATAGGAAACCATTTGCGAAGCCGAGCGCAGGCCGCCGAGAAACGCGTAACGCGAATTCGACGCCCATCCGGCCATGATCACGCCGTAAACCCCCATCGACGAAACAGCAAACAGGTAAAGAATGCCGACGTTGATATTCGCCAGCACCCAGTCGCGGTCGAACGGTATGACTGCCCACGCCATCAGCGACAGCGCGAACAAAATTATCGGCGCCAGCAGGAACACCACACGACTGGCCTGCGACGGGATAACGGTTTCCTTCGAGAATAATTTCAGACCGTCGGCAATCGGCTGGAGCAATCCAAACGGCCCGACCGTGATCGGCCCCTGCCGCCGCTGCATCGCGCCAAGGACTTTTCGCTCGGCATAGGTCAGATACGCAACACTCAAGAGCACACCGACGATGATCAGGACGATATATAGCAGCGTCCAAGCCGTCCAGATTCCATATGTGTTCCAGAGTTCCAGCACTTACGCCGCCTTCTTGCTCTTTATAAATTGTGACATGTCGGGCACAAAATAATTCGGACCCTTCATAACCTTGCCATCGCTCTCGCGGCGAATGGGTTTACCATCTTCGCCGAGCTTACTCATGTTCGAGCGGTGCACTTCCGCGAACGCAATCTCTTTGACATCATGCAGGCCGAATGACAAAAACGCGCCATCCAGCACATATTGAAGGTCGATCAAGGCATCGAGCGTCTCAACAATGTCGTTATTCTTCAACGCTTCCTGCAGCTCTTCCAGCTCTTCCGCAATCAAATTGATACGAAGATCGTTCGTTTTCTGATCGGAAATATTCGGCACGCTTTCTACGGGCAAGCCGTAAGTCTCATGAAATTCCCTGACCTGCTCCAATGTCGATCTTTTCATCACGGCGCCCTTCTGTTCATAAACATGTAACCACCCGCATAAGTGAATGGCACCACCAGCGCAAACGATGCAATGTTGTACCAGATCGGGAACTGGGAAAAGAAAGCCAGGACAGCACCAATGACTATAATAACGACACTCAGCGCGATGACGTTAAACACAGGCTCCTGCTGCGCACTCCGCGCCGTCACATAACCACCCGCCAAAGCGCCCAACAGGCCAATCCCAAGCGAAACGATTAATGGAAGAGAAGTAACCGGCTCCTTGCTGATTACACCGATATAACCAACGATGAAACTCGCGACCAAACCCAGCAGCAGGCTGAACACTATATCGGCGCCAAAACCTTTCAAAACGGCAATGACATCGAGCCCGTTCATTCCGCCGCCTCCGCAAATTGTTCTTTTTCAAGGAACGAAGCCGAACACTTACGCATTGTTTCGGACGCACGGCAGATCGCATTCGTGAGATAGAAATTTCTGACGGGCGAGCGGAAAGACTCTTTCTGATGCTTACCCTTCTCGCCGAACTCGGCCCATTTCGCCGGCTTGATCACATTGATATCAACCAGATGCGGCCATTCATGCGCGATGCGCTGGCGAAGTTGCACGCTTGTATCATAAGCAAGCTTGACGCCCAGATGCGCCGACAAAGCGCGGATAATCTTCCAGTCCTCGCGCGCCTCGCCCGGCGTTGACGCAGCACGTTTCGCAAGTTGCGGACGCCCTTCGGTGTTCACGTAGATAGCGTCTTTCTCAGTGTAAGCCGCACCGGGCAGAACGATATCAGCCCGCGCCGCGCCATGGTCACCATGGTGCCCCTGGTAAATCACAAATGTCTGCCAGCCGATCTGCGACCGCGCATCGAATTCATCGGCGCCGAGAAGATAAAGCATCTTGATCGTGCCGTTCTTCGTGCCCTCGAGAATTTCGTGGAAGTTCTTGCCCTTTTTCTGCGGCACGAACCCGGCTTCCAATGCGCCGACGCGACTCGCCGCCCGGTGCAGGATGTTAAATCCGTTCCAACCGTCTTTCACAACGCCCGATTTTACCGCGATCTCGCGCAAGGCATGATGCACCGCTACGCCGTCTTCACGCATGAAAGCACCGCTGCCGACAATCATCATCGGCTTCTCGGCCTTGCCGAAGAACATGCGCGACTTTTCAACTGCGTCCGGCCCATTACCTAGATGCTCGTATGGATAAGTCAGGTCAGCAGCTTCGCCGACAACAGCGACTTTAATCCGCTTCTCCAGATACATCTTACGGATGCGGGCATTGACCAGCGTTGCTTCCCAACGCGGGTTGGTCCCCACCAGCAAAATCGCATCCGCCTGCTCGATCCCGGCAATCGTCGAATTGAACAGATAACCGGAACGTTCATTCACATCGAACGACGAACCATCCGTCCGGCAATCCATGTTCGGCGAACCGAGATAGGTCAGGAAATCTTTCAACGCCACGATGGATTCTAAATCGGCCATATCGCCGACCAGTCCTGCACTCTCGACACCGCGCACGCCTTTCATCCGTGCGGCAATTGTTGCAAACGCTTCATCCCATGTCGCTTCGATCAGCTTGCCGCTCTTCTCGTCTCTTATATAAGGACGGTCAATGCGCCCGCGCTGCAACCCGTCATAAGCAAAACGCGTACGGTCGTCGATCCATTCTTCGTTAATATCTTCATGCAGGCGCGGCAGCACACGCATCACTTCGCGCCCGCGCACATCAACGCGAATGTTCGAGCCCAGCGCATCATGAACGTCGATCGTTTCCGTCTTGCGCAATTCCCACGCCCGCGCCTTGAAAGCGTAAGGCTTGGACGTCAACGCGCCAACCGGGCAGACATCAATCAGATTTCCCGAAAGCTCGGTCTTCACCAGCTGGTCGATAAACGTGCCGATCTCGGCTTCCTCGCCGCGGTGGAACTGCCCCAGAACAGGCGTCCCCGCCACCTCTTCCGCAAAACGAACACAACGCGTGCAATTGATACAGCGGTTCATCGAGGTCTTGATCAGCGGCCCGAGTTCCTTGTCTGGAACGGCACGCTTGTTCTCATAAAAGCGCGACCTATCAAATCCATACGCCATCGCCTGGTCCTGCAGGTCGCACTCGCCGCCCTGGTCGCAGATCGGGCAATCGAGCGGATGGTTGATGAGGAGCATCTCCATCACTCCCTTGCGGGCCTTTTTCACCATGTCGGATTCGGTGTGGACGATCATCCCGTCGCCGCATGCCATGGCGCAGCTTGCCACAGGCTTGGGCGGGCCGCCCTCAACCTGCACGAGGCACATCCGGCAATTCGCCGGGACTGAAAGCTTGTCATGGTAGCAAAAGCGGGGAATCTCGACGCCCAATTGCTCGGCGGCCTGAAGGATGCTGGTTCCTTTTTCGACTTCAATCTCTATGCCGTTGATCGTGAGTTTGGGCATGCTGCCGTTTACATTATGTTATTGAAGTGGAACCCGCTTTACTGTTTAATCCGGGCCACGTGGAATATCAACACCGGAAATAGAATATATGCCCTATCGGATTGAAGTTCTAGCCCATAATGAGGATGGCAGAGGCTTACAAATACAAAAAGCCCTGCAAACCATGGGCAAGAAAACAACCGTCCGTGTTGTTGATGTCTATACCTCCGCGAATCCCAAGGCCAAAAGCCCCGAATTCATCGGCTCGCTCGCGAATCCTGTCGTACAGAAAGCCGGAATCGCCCCGCCCACAACTCTGGATGTGGATTTCGACTGGGCGCTGGAAATCGGTTTCCTTCCTGGCGTTACCGACAATATAGGACACACGGCGTCCGAATTGCTGACGCTCATCGGCGCGGATAATGACAATGAATGCTATTCCTCGCGCCTCTATTTGATCAAAGGCAACATCAAAAAAGAGGATGTCGAGGCGCTCGCCGGTGAAATCTCGAACAAGCTCATCCAGCGCATCAGCATCAAAGACCAGAAGTCGTTCAAAAAAGACGGCGGCATGGAAGCTGTCCTGCCAAAAGTGGTTCTGGATAACAAAGGCGCAGTCGCCGACGACGTAAACTTAAACGCCGCCGATTCCGAACTCGAAAAAATCGGCAAAGATGGCATTCAGAATCCCGATGGCTCGCGCCGCGGCCCGCTCGGCCTCTCGCTTCTCTATCTGAAAGCCATTCAGGACCATTTCAAATCCGAAGGCCGCGCGCCGAAGGACATCGAACTCGAAACGCTGGCGCAGACATGGTCCGAGCACTGCAAGCACACCATTTTCGCCTCGCCCATCGACGAAATCAAAGACGGTCTCTACCGCCACTACATCAAACGCGCAACAAAAGAAATTCGCGAGAAACGCGGCGAGCGCGATTTCTGCGTCTCGGTGTTCTCCGATAACGCAGGCGGAATCATTTTCGATGATAACTATCTCATCACCGACAAGGTCGAGACGCACAACTCCCCTTCTGCACTCGATCCTTTCGGCGGCGCAATCACCGGCATCGTCGGCGTCAACCGCGACTGCATGGGCTTTGGCCAGGGCGCAAAACCCGTCATCAACCGTTACGGTTTCTGCTTCGCTGATCCACGCACCTCGCCCGAGCTTTACCGCAACTCATCAAAGACCGAAAAAATCCTGCCGCCTGCCAACATCATGAACGGTGTCGTGCGCGGTGTTGAATCCGGCGGCAACTGCTCCGGCATCCCAACACCCCAGGGCTTCGCTTATTTCGATGACCGCTTCGTCGGCAAACCTTTAGTATTCGTCGGCACCATCGGCCTCATCCCGCGCACCATTAACGGCAAACCCTCTCACGAAAAGAAAGCCCTGCCCGGCGATAAAATCGTCGTCGCGGGCGGACGCGTCGGGCGCGACGGCATCCATGGGGCGACATTCTCTTCCGTCGCATTAGACGAAGGCTCGCCCGCCACCGCCGTCCAGATCGGCGACCCCATCACGCAGAAGAAAATGTCGGACGCGCTCATCAAAGAAATCCGCGATCTCGGCCTCTATAATTCCATCACCGATAACGGCGCGGGCGGCATGTCGTCCTCCATCGGTGAAATGGCAGGCCAGTCCGGCGGTTTCCATGTTGAACTCGAACGCGTGCCGCTGAAATATCCCGGCATGGCACCGTGGGAAATCTGGATTTCGGAATCACAGGAACGCATCACCATGGCCGTTCCTGAAAAGAACACGAAAAAACTCATCGACTTCCTCGCCCGTCGCGGCGTCGAGGCGCATGTCATCGGCACCTATACAGATGATGGGCGCGCAAAAGTCACATGGCACAATGAGACCATCATGGATCTCTCGATGGATTTCCTGCATGACGGCCTGCCCGAAACACCGCTCAAAACCACATTCACCGTCGGCGGTTCAAAAGAACCAGACCTTAAAGAACCCAATTACGGCGCATCACTTAAAGAAATGCTTGGCCGCCTGAATATCTGCTCCAAGGAATTCATCGCCACGCAATACGACCACAACGTCCAGGGCACCGCCGTCCTTGGTCCCATGCAGGGCCCGGGCCGCGTCTATGCCGAAGCAACAATTACCAAACCCGTCCTCACTTCGCCGCGCGGGGTCGTTCTCTCGCAAGGATTGTTCCCACGCTACAGCGACATCGACACTTATCACATGGCAACCAACTCGCTCGATATGGCGGTACGTAACGTCGTCGCGGCTGGCGTCGATTTCAACCACCTCGCTCTGCTCGACAATTTCTGCTGGTGCTCCTCCGATGAACCGGAACGCCTCGGCCAGTTAAAGCGCGCGGTTCAGGCCATCTATGATCTCGCCGTCCTTTACGGCACGCCCTTCATCTCGGGCAAAGATTCCATGTTCAATGACTTCAAAGGTTTCGACGCAAACGGCAAACCGGTTAAAATCTCCGCACCGCCTACGCTCCTCGTCTCCTCCATCGGCGTCATCCCGGATGTCGAGGGCTCAATCTCCATCGTGCCCAAGGAAATCGGCGACCTCGTTTATCTCCTCGGCGAAACGAAGGACGAACTCGGCGGCAGCGAATATTACGATTCAAACAAACAGCTCGGCCAGAATGTCCCGAAGGTCGACGGCGAAGCCAACCGCAAACTCTATGCCTTCTATGGCCGCGCTGTGCGCGACCGCCTCATCGCCTCGGCCATCGCGGTAAACCATGGCGGCCTCGGCATCGCGCTCGCAAAAATCGCTATCGCGGGCCAGATGGGCCTCGACATCGACCTGAGCCATATCAATTTGAGAACCGACAAGGCCCTCTATTCCGAAAGCGCGGGCCGGATCGTCGTCACCGTCGCCCCGCAAAATAAGAAGGCTTTCGAAAAATGCTTCGGTTCACTGGCCCATTACATCGGCTCAGTCGCCTACGGCGAAAAACTCAATATTAAGAATATACTCAAAGAAGATATTAAAGCATTGGAAGAGGCCTATAAGGCGCCTCTGAGGGATTACTAATGTCAAAAGTCATGGTCCTTGCCGGATACGGGCTGAATTGCGAGGAGGAAACCCTTCACGCTTTCGAACATGCCGGTTTGACCGGCGTTATTCGCCACATCAACGACCTGATCGAAAATCCGCAGGAGCTGAATGACGTTCAGATTCTGGCAGTTCCCGGTGGTTTCTCATACGGAGATGACACCGGCTCCGGTAACGCCTTCGCACAAAAGATGAAACTGGCGCTATGGGATCATCTGAAACGCTTCGTAGAGCGTGACACGCTCACAATCGGCATCTGCAACGGTTGCCAGATCCTGACCAATCTCGGCCTCGCCCCGCCAACCGGGCATGATTACGGCGAACGCCTCGTGGCCGTCACCTATAACCTCACCGCGCGTTATCAATGCCGCTGGATTGACCTGAAAGTTGAACCGAACAATTCGCCATGGCTCGCCGGTGTCCGCTCCCTGCACGTCCCTGTCGCCCACGGCGAGGGTCGCTTCATGATGGAACCCGGCACACTCAAGACGCTTCAGAAGAACAATCAGGTTGCGCTCACCTACGTTAAACCTGACGGCCAGCCCGCGAATGGCGAATTCCCGTTCAACCCGAACGGCTCTACCGTCGATATCGCGGGCATCACCGACCCGACAGGCCGTGTACTCGCCGTTATGCCACACCCTGAACGCGGCATGTTCACCTGGCAGCGCGACGATTACGACCGATTGAAAGACAAAGCCCAGCGTAACGGCCAGAAACTGCCGCTGGAATCCGACGGCATGGCCCTGTTCCGTAACGCCGCCGCCTATTTCGAGATATCAAAAAAGAAAACGGCTTAAGCCGCCTGTTTCCGGTAGTATGCGATCCGCTCTTCCATCAGCGGACGGAAATGACGGATCAAACCCTGCACCGGCCACGCCGCCGCATCGCCAAGCGCACAGATCGTGTGGCCTTCAATTTCTTTCGTCACATCCCAGAGCATATCGATCTCCTCGACCGTGGCATTGCCCTGTACCATGCGCGTCATCACGCGCCACATCCAGCCCGCGCCTTCGCGGCACGGCGTGCACTGGCCGCAGCTCTCATGCTTGTAAAAATAGGAAAGCCGTGCAATCGCGTAAATAATATCCGTCGATTTATCCATGACGATGACGCCCGCCGTGCCGAGACCGGAGCCCGCCGCACGTAGCGAGTCAAAATCCATCGGCAGGCTCTCGCAGACTGATTTCGGCAGCAGCGGCGTCGACGACCCGCCCGGGATAACAGCCAGCAGATTATCCCATCCGCCGCGTACACCGCCGCAATGCTTATCCAGCAATTCCCTCAAGGGAATCCCCATCGCCTCTTCGACGTTGCAGGGCTGCTCTACGTGGCCCGAAATGCAGAACAACTTCGTGCCCGCATTTTTCTCGTTCAAACCGATTTTCGAAAACCACGCGCCCCCGCGCCGTAAAATCGTCGGCACAACGGCAATCGTCTCAACATTGTTCACCGTCGTCGGGCAGGAATACAGCCCCGCCATCGCTGGGAATGGTGGCTTGTTACGCGGCTGGCCCTTGTTGCCCTCGAGCGATTCCAGCAGCGCCGTTTCTTCGCCGCAGATATAAGCGCCCGCGCCGCGGTGCACAACCACATCAAAATCCCATCCGGAACCCGCAGCATTCTTGCCGAGCAATCCCTTGTCATAGGCTTCATGCACGGCCTGCCACAGCGTCGAACCTTCGTTGTAAAACTCACCGCGAATATAAATGTAGGCCTTGTGCGCGCCCATCGCGAACCCGGCGATCAATGCACCCTCTAATAACTTATGCGGCTCATAGCGTAGAATGTCCCGGTCCTTGCAGGTTCCCGGCTCGGATTCATCGGCGTTGATAACGAGGTAATGCGGTTTGCCGGATTCTTTCGGCATGAACGACCATTTCATGCCCGTCGGGAAACCCGCGCCGCCGCGCCCGCGCAGTCCGGATTTTTTCATCTCCTCGATAACCCAGTCACGGCCCTTGGCCAGAATATCCTTGGTGCCGTCCCAATCACCGCGCTTCTTCGCATCGGCCAGCTTGTGGGATTCCCATCCATACAGATTTGTGAAAATCCTGTCTTCGTCTTTAAGCATCAGGAAACACCCGTTTTCTTGGCAAGTTTTTCAAGACTCGTTGGCCCGGATTGCGCCATCGATCCGCGGCGGCCTGTTTGCGAACCAACCTTCGGCTTCTCGCCTTTGGCCAGTGCATCAATCAATTCGCCCATACTCTCACCCGTGAGGTCTTCGTAATAATCGTCATTCACCTGTACCATCGGCGCATTCACACACGCACCAAGGCATTCAACTTCAACGAGCGTAAATTTTCCATCCTGAGTTGTCTCGCCCATGCCGATGCCGAGCTTTTTCTTGGACGTTTTCACAAGCTCGTCCGAGCCACATAGCCAGCACGGCGTCGTCGTGCATATCTGCACCAAATTTTGTCCAACCGGCGCCATGTTGTACATCGAATAGAAACTGCAGACCTCGTAAACCTTCACCGGTGCCATGCCGAGAATTTCCGCGATTTTGTCCATTGCCGCGCGCGGAATCCAGCCGCCGTATGGAGGATTGGCTTTCTCACCCTCCTCACCGACCTGCCGCTGCGCAAGATCTAACATCGGCATCACCGCGCTCTGCTGACGACCTTTCGGATAGAGCGCAATAATTTCCTCGATGCGCTTCTGGTTCGCCTTCGTGAACTCGAAGCTCCCGGGCTGGTAATCGGCGTGAAGATCAAATGGCTTCTTCATTTAGTAGCTCTCATCGGTCAATTTCTCCGAACACAATATCAAGCGAACCGATGATCGAAACCGTATCGGCAAGCTGGTGCCCCTTGGACAGGAAATCCAGCGCTGCAAGATGCGGGAAGCCCGGCGCGCGGATGCGGCAGCGGTAAGGTTTATTGGTGCCATCGGAAACCAGGTACACTGCGAACTCGCCCTTCGGCGCCTCGACAGCCGTATATGTTTCACCAGCCGGAACGTGATAACCCTCGGTATAAAGTTTGAAATGGTGGATCATCGCTTCCATCGACGATTTCATCTCCGCACGCGGCGGCGGCGCGATCTTGTAATCATCGACCTTCACCGGACCCTGCGGCAATTTCTCAAGGCACTGCTTCATGATCTTGATGGATTCTTTCATCTCGGCCATGCGCACGAGATAACGCGCGTAACAATCGCCCGTCTTGCCCACCGGGATGTCGAAATCCATTTCCGCGTAAACATCATAAGGCTGCGACTTGCGTAGATCCCACGCAACACCGGAACCGCGCAGCATCGGCCCGGTAAATCCCCAGTCGAGCGCTTCCTCGCGCGTCGCCACGCCGATATCCACCGTGCGCTGCTTGAAAATGCGGTTGCCTGACAAAAGACTGTCGAGGTCATCAATAACTTTCGGCAGGCTGCCTTCGCACCATTCCATGATATCGGCGGCTAAACCTGCTGGCATATCCTGCGCCACGCCGCCGGGGCGGAAATAATTCGCGTGCAATCGCGCTCCGCTGACCCGCTCGTAAAATTCCATGCCCTTTTCGCGCTCCTCAAATCCCCAGAGCGCAGGCGTAATCGCGCCGACATCGAGAGCGAAAGTCGTAATATTCAGAATGTGATTCAGAACGCGCCCCATCTCGGCATACAACACGCGAATATGCTGCGCGCGGCGCGGCGCGGTAATCTTGAGCAGCTTTTCCGTCGCCAGCGCAAACGCATGTTCCTGGTTCATCGGCGCGACGTAATCGAGACGATCAAAATACGGCACAGCCTGCATATAGGTTTTATGCTCGATCAGTTTTTCGGTGCCGCGATGGAGCAATCCGATATGCGGGTCGGCACGCTCGACAATCTCGCCTTCCATTTCAAGCACAAGACGCAAAACGCCGTGCGCAGCCGGGTGCTGCGGCCCGAAATTCATCGTGTACGGCTTGATCTGGGTTTCAGCGCCGATATCCAGCATTTCGTCTTTGCGCCCGGCAGAAATCATCGCACACCTTTTGTCTTCTGCGCGGGACGCCAGCCATGCGGCGGCTTCACGGCTTTTTCATCGCCGGGAAGCTGGATGTCCGTCATGCCTTCCCACGGGCTTAAATAATCAAAATTTCTGAAATCCTGCGTAAGTTTTACAGGCTCATACACCACGCGCTTCTGCTCTTCGTCGTAACGAAGCTCAACATAACCGGTCAGCGGAAAATCTTTCCGCTGCGGATGTCCCTCAAAACCGTAATCGGTCAGGATGCGGCGCAGATCCGGGTGACCGCTGAACAAAATCCCGTACATATCCCACACTTCACGCTCGAACCAGTTTGCGGAACGGAACACGACTGTAGCACTCGGTACCAGCGTCTCTTCAGAAGCCGATACTTTCACCCGCACGCGCGTATTGTTACTGATGGAAAGCATATTATAGACCACTTCGAAACGCTCGGGCCGCGAGGGATAATCGGCAGCCGTGACATCGACAAGCTGCGTGAAGCGGCAGGCACCGTCATCACGCAAATGCGTCAGCACATTAACAATCTCATCGCGCTTCGCCTTCAGAACAAGCTCGTCCTGCGCAAATTCGAAAGACTCAACGGCACCGCCCAGCCTCTCAACAATATTCTCACCAAGCGTTTTCAGGTCAGCGGGCAATGCGCGTGTCCTCTCGCTGGATTTTTTTCTGAAGCTGCAACAGGCCGTAAATCAACGCCTCTGCCGTCGGCGGGCAGCCGGGCACATAAATATCGACCGGCACAATGCGGTCGCATCCACGTACAACGGAATAGGAATAATGATAGTACCCGCCGCCATTGGCGCAGCTTCCCATCGAAACAACCCAGCGCGGCTCGGGCATCTGGTCGTAAACTTTTCTCAAGGCAGGCGCCATTTTATTGCACAGCGTCCCGGCGACGATCATCACATCGGACTGACGCGGGCTCGGACGCGGGATCATCCCAAAACGGTCAAGGTCATAGCGCGACATATAGGCGTGAATCATTTCAACCGCGCAGCACGCCAGACCAAACGTCATCGGCCACATCGAACCCGTACGCGCCCAGTCGAACAATTTATCGGCATGCGTCAGCAGGAAACCTTTCTCCTCGAGCGTGCGCGAGATGGCAGCCGGAACGACATCCTGCTCCAACGCCGGCGGCAGAGGCACACCGGTGCGGAAACTATAATCAGGCGCTTGTATGACTTTTCTATCGTGTCCCATTTATTCCCACTCCAGCGCGCCTTTTTTCCATTCGTAAATAAACCCGACGGTCAGCACGCCGAGAAAAACAACCATCGACCAGAAACCGAACACGCCTATGCCTTTAAGCGAGATAGCCCACGGAAACAGGAAGGCAATTTCAAGGTCGAAAATGATAAAGAGCAGCGTCACGAGATAAAACCGCACGTCGAATTTATTCCGCGCATCGCCGAACGCATCGAAACCGCATTCATAAGCCGAATTTTTTTCAGCATCAGGCTTCTGCTTCGCAACCAGGAGCGAGCCGAGAACCATGGCTCCTGAAATGCCAAGCGCAATAATCATAAAGATCAGAATAGGCAGGTATTCGATGAGGAAATCTTGCGGTGCCATGAGGCCAAATCACCCTTTGAAAGTGCCCGTCCGTTTTACCATTACAGGGCATAAAAGAAAACAGCATTTCCTGTTGTTTTCACTAATGATTCAGGGGTTTTGGAAAGGAAATGGCGCGAGAGACGGGACTTGAACCCGCGACCTCCGCCGTGACAGGGCGGCGTTCTAACCAACTGAACTACTCCCGCATTGGTTAAACTGCGTCTTATTTAGTCCGGGCCTTTTCAAAAAGCAAGCAAAACTAGGACCTTGCCTCTTTTTCGGCCTTTTTTCCTATGCAGCCAGCGCTTTCGGGGCCGGGTTAAAGGCCAGATTGAGTGCTTCCGCGACATTCTGATGCGTGATTTCACCGTAACAGACATTCAACCCATTGCGGAAATTCGGGTTGTCGCCGAGGGCCTTTTTCCAGCCCTTGTTCGCCAGTTGCAGGGCATAAGGCAGAACCGAGTGATTCAGAGCCAGCGCCGAGGTCAACGGCACAGCACCGGGCATATTGGCAACGCAGTAATGGACTACGTTATCGACCACGAAGGTCGGCTTGTCATGGGTGGTGGCCTTGCTCGTCTCCGCACAGCCGCCCTGGTCAATCGCGATATCGACGAACACGGAACCGGGAATCATTTCCTTCAGCGTCGCCTTCTTAAGCAGGCGCGGCGCGGCAGCACCCGGAATCAGAACGGCCCCGATAATCAGGTCCGACTTGCGCAAGTATCGCTCGACCACATCCGTGTTCGAATAAATAATATTCGCGCGGCCATGGAAATATTCATCGAGGAAACGCATGCGCTCGTTATCGCGCTCAAGAATGGTCACGTTCGCACCCATACCGGTCGCCATCTGCGCCGCGTGGAAACCCGAAACGCCGCCGCCGATAATCAGGACTTCAGCGGGTTTTACACCCGGCACGCCGCCGATCAAGCGGCCCGTGCCGCCCTTATGCTTCATAAGGTAATGCGCGCCGACCTGAATGGACAAACGCCCGGCAATTTCGCTCATCGGCTGGAGCAGCGGCAATGTGCGTCCGTCCTTGCATGTTACCGTTTCATACGCGATGCAGACCGATTTGGAATCCATCAGGCCTTTCGCCTGCTCCGGGTCCGCCGCGAGATGCAGGTAAGTGAACAGTATCTGACCTTCGCGCAGCATCTTGATTTCCTGCGGCTGCGGTTCTTTTACCTTCACGATCATTTCGGCTTTTTCAAAAACTTCTTTGGCAGAAGCAGCGATCTTCGCGCCAGCTTCTTTATAAATATCATCGGTAAAACCGATCTGCGCGCCCGCGCCCGTCTCGACCAGAACCTGGTGGCCCTGCGTTACAAATTCTTTCACCGACGACGGCACAAGTCCGACGCGGTATTCCTGTGTCTTGATTTCTTTTGGAACGCCGATGAGCATAGTGAAACTCCCTTGTTTTTGTTCGCCCTGATATAGCCCACAAAGCGCCGCTTCAAAAGCTTTTCTTGCTATTTACATATTTTATATTTAATGTCCGCGCCTTAAGGCAAAACATGGATAATCAGCTTTTAGGCCAGGTCGCCAGTTCGCTGCTTTTATTGATGCGGATTGGGTCGGATACCATCAAAGCGCGCTTCCCTGATACCAGGAGAATGCGCCTTGTTGCTGCTGCCGTCACGAGCGTGAACACCCTCTCCTACGCGCTGCAAAAATCCTGGACCGCCGCCGCCGTTCAGGGCGGCGCCTGCCTCAGAAGCACAATCCTCTCTACGAAATGGGGCGCAAGCCACCCAAAACTTGTCGGCTTTTTTACAACTGCTGCTTCGCTCAGCGTATCAATTCCCGCTTACAGAGATCCCGTCGATATCATGCCGATTGCCGGTACTATGATCGGCGCGGCAGTCGATCTGCAAAGCCAGGGCCGTTACACACGCCTCTCTTACGCACTTTTATACCCTGTCATCTGGCTGCCGGTCAGATTGCATCTAAATGACAAACCCGGCATGGCTGCCGATATCTATCAAACCATTTCGTTTTTAGTAGCCACCTATAAGCATGACATTGAAAATGCGGCTGGCGGGGGTCAGGGCTTCAGAAAAGATTTAAAGGCATATCTGCATGGTGTTTTCAAAAATTCGGCAACCGGCGCGAAAATCGAAGGCCAGGTTTCCACCCATGCGGGCCATAAGGATGTCAGGAAACAATATCTGGAAAAACTGCAAAGACTGAGAAACCCTTACTTTGAACAACAGCAAAAAGCCATCGATAGAACCGCAACAGAATTAAATCTTTAGGCCGCTCGTCAGCACATATTTAATCTCGAGATATTCATCAAGACCGTATTTCGAACCCTCGCGGCCAATACCCGATTGCTTGACACCGCCGAACGGCGCGACCTCAGTTGAAACAATTCCCGCATTCACGCCGACCATCCCGTATTCCAGCGCTTCCGACACCCGCGTGATACGGCCTATATCCCGCGCGTAGAAATAAGCGGCCAAACCAAAGATCGTGTCATTCGCCATTGCGATGACTTCCTGTTCATCCTTGAATTTGAACAAAGGCGCAACGGGCCCGAATGTCTCTTCCTTCGCAACCTTCATCTTCTGCGTAACACCGGTCAGAACCGTCGGCTCAAAAAACAACCCGCCGAGTCTATGCGGCTGCCCGCCTGTCACAATCTTCGCGCCGCTCTCCGTCGCATTTTTGATGTGATCTTTGACTTTAATAACTGCGTCTTCATTAATCAGCGGCCCGATCTGCACACCTTGCTCAGCCCCATCGCCGACTTTCAGTGCCTTCACTTTCGCCGCCAATTTTTCCGCAAACGCGTCATAAATTTTATCCTGCACATAAATGCGGTTCGCACAAACACAGGTCTGCCCCGCATTCCGGTATTTCGATGCAATCGCGCCATCCACTGCCGCATCTAAATCTGCGTCATCGAAAACGATGAACGGCGCATTACCGCCCAGCTCCAGCGAAATTCGTTTGATCGTGCCGGAACATTGCTTCATCAGAATGCGCCCGACCTCCGTCGAACCTGTAAATGAAAGTTTCCGAACCAGTTCGTTCTCACACATCTCAAGGCCCACGCCCTTTGAATCACGAGAAGTAATGACGCTCAATATTCCCTTCGGCACCCCTGCCTCTTCAGCCAGCGCCACCTGCGCCAATGCCGAAAGCGGCGTCTCACCCGCAGGTTTGATAATCATCGCGCAGCCCACCGCCAAAGCGGGCGCGGCCTTGCGCGCGATCATCGATGTCGGAAAATTCCACGGCGTTATCGCGGCGCAAACGCCAACCGGCTGCTTGATCACGGTAATACGCGAATTCGGAAACGTGCTCGGGATCGTATCGCCGTAAATGCGCTTGGCTTCCTCGGCGAACCATTCATAAAAACTCGCCGCCGATAAAATCTCGGTTTTCGCCTCGGCCAGCGGCTTGCCCTGCTCCGCCGTCATAATCGCCGCCAGGTCGTCGGCATTCTGGATCATCAAATCCGACCATGTGCGCAAAACCTTCGCACGCTCCTTCGCCGATTTCATCGCCCATGCGGGCTGCGCCTTGTGCGCTACTTCAATCGCTTTCTTCACATCGGCAGGCGTTAAATCAGGAACCGCTCCAACCACGCTCCCGTTCGCCGGGTTCGTAACGTCAAAAGACTTCGCACCTTTCACCCACTCACCGGCGACGAAAGCTTTATCTTTCAGAAGCGATGTGTTTTTCAGTTTCATGCTGCCTTGCTCTTGCCAAATCGTTCCGCGACATAACCCTCGACGATATTTTCAAAATCTCTCGCGATATTTTCACCGCGCAGCGTATGCGCTTTTTTCCCGTCGATAAAGACCGGCGCTACGGGTTGCTCACCGGTTCCCGGCAATGAAATCCCGATATCGGCATGCTTGCTCTCGCCGGGCCCGTTGACGATGCAGCCCATCACGGCCACTTTCATTGTCTCGACGCCCGGATAGTCCGCCGCCCAGAGCGGCATCTGCTTATCTAAATAACGTTGTATGTCCTGCGCCAGTTCCTGAAAAACCGTGCTGGTCGTACGGCCGCATCCCGGGCAGGCCGAAACTTCTGGCGCGAAAGAACGCAAACCAAGCGCCTGCAGAATTTCCTGGCAGACTTTCACTTCAATCGTCCGGTCGCCGCCCGGCTCCGGCGTCAACGACGCGCGGATTGTATCGCCAATCCCTTCCTGCAGCAGCATCCCTTCCGCCAGCGCCGTCGCGATAATTCCCTTTGATCCCATCCCGGCTTCAGTAAGCCCAAGATGCAGCGCATAATTCGAACGCTTCGCCAGCTCACGGTAAACAGCAATTAAATCCTGCACGCGGCTCACCTTCGCCGAAAGAATAATTTTCTCCACAGGCAAACCAATTTTAATCGCCTTCTCCGCATTCATCAGCGCCGATTGCACGAGCGCTTCTCTTGTTACCGCATCCGCGCCCCACGGCTCGGCCCGCGCGGCATTCTCATCCATCAATCTCGTTGAAAGATCACCATCAAGCGAACCCCAGTTCACGCCGATGCGCACCGCCTTTTTAAACTCAATGGCTTTCTCGATCATGATTTCGAACTGGCGGTCGCGCTTCTGCCCGAACCCGACATTGCCGGGATTGATGCGGTATTTATCCAGCGCCTGCGCCAGCTCAGGAAAATCGCTCAGCAATTTATGCCCGTTATAATGAAAGCACCCCGCCAGCGGCACATCGAGATTATTTTTATCTAACAACTCACGCAGCTTCGGCACACCCTTCGCGGCCTCGGCGGTGTTGACCGTCACCCGCACGATTTCGGAACCGGCCTCATGCAACTGCCGCACCTGCTCGAATGTTTTCTGGACGTCGGCGGTGTCGGTATTCGTCATCGATTGCACGGCCACGGGAAACCCACCGCCGATCACGATATTACGGATACGGACGGGAAGCGTTTTATGCCGCTTGATTTCAGTCAGTGCCACCATGCGGGGTAATTTATGGCAGGAAGCTTTGAAATCCAAGGAAATAAGGGGGGAAATGGTGCGCGATGACGGGCCCATGCGCGAATGCGCATAATCTAAAAAGGCATAAATCGGGGAGAATGGTGCGCGATGACGGGATTGAACCGCCGACCCACTCGGTGTAAACGAGTTGCTCTACCGCTGAGCTAATCGCGCTTTCCGGCTATTTGTTAATGAGAAACCGGGGGAAAATCAAGTAAATACCCCAAAATGTCATCCCCCGGCTTGACCGGGGGATCCACAATCCATGGATCCTCCGCTTTCGCGGAGGATGACAGCATAATTAGTCTATTTATTTACGGCTTTTTTCAGCTCTTTGCCGGCCTTGAATTTAGGCTGCTTGGAGGCCGGAATTTTGATCGGCTCGCCGGTGCGCGGGTTGCGGCCCGTCGTCGCCGAACGGCGCGCAACGGTGAAAGTGCCGAAGCCGACCAGGCGAACGGCATCGCCTTTTTTCAGGCTTGATTTGATCGCGTCGATCACGGCGTCGACCGCTTCCGCTGCTTTGGTTTTGGAGATGTCGGCATTTTGGGCCACTTTGGCAATAAGGTCTTGCTTGTTCACGGGAAACCCCCTTTGTGAAAAGTTGAACGCTTGATCTGCTCAAACGATTTGTACAGACCAACCGACGGAAAAAATTCCGCTCTGGGCCAGTGATTCTCTCTGCCGGATACGAATCGTTGTACGCCTTTTTAGGAAATTCTTCAATGACGAATGACGTCGTCGCCCTTGCTCTCCGCGCCGTCCGCAGGAATAGCGCCGATTTTTTCTTTGGATTCAGCGGCTTTGCTTCGCGGCATTTCAATAAGCGCATGCGCAAGAACTTCATCGATCGTCCGCACCGGAACGATCTCGATGGCTTTTTTGACGTTTGCGGGAATCTCCGGCAGGTCTTTTTCATTGTCCTGCGGGATAAGCGCTTTCTTGATCCCGGCGCGTAACGCCGCGAGTAATTTCTCCTTAAGGCCCCCGATCTCGGTGACCTTGCCGCGCAAATTCACTTCACCGGTCATCGCGATATCCTTGCGCACTTCAATCCCCGTGAGCGCCGACATGATCGCCGTCACCATCGCCGCGCCGGCCGAAGGGCCGTCTTTCGGCGTCGCGCCTTCCGGCACGTGCACGTGGATTTGTTTTTCCTTCAGCTCTTCGTAATCAATGCCATACGTTGTCGCGCGTGATTTAATCAGCATCTCGGCAACGCGGATGGATTCCTTCATCACATCTTTCAGGTTTCCGGTCATCGTCACCTTGCCGTCTTTGCCGGGCATGGTAACAGCTTCAATCGACAACAGATCGCCGCCGCTCTCGGTATAAGCCAGACCGTTCACGACACCGACGCGGTTCTCTTCCTCGATCTCGCCAAAACGGAATTTCTGAATTCCGGCATATTTGGAAAGATTTTTCGGCGAGACGGAAATCTCTGTCTTGCCCTTCATCAGGATCTCTTTGATCGCCTTGCGGCAGAGATTGGCAATCTCGCGCTCCAGGCTACGCACGCCAGATTCACGAGTATAATAACGGATCAAATCGCGCAGCGCGTTATCGTTGAGCGTAAACTCGCCTGATTTCAGACCCGCCGCCGCCATTTGCTTTTTCAGCAGGTGACGTTTAACGATCTCAAGTTTCTCGTCCTCGGTATAACCAGCGACGCGGATGATCTCCATCCGGTCGAGCAGCGGGCGCGGCATACCTGCCGTGCTGTTCGCCGTGCAGACGAACATAACGTCGGATAAATCGTAATCGAGCTCAAGATAATGATCCTGGAATTTATCGTTCTGCTCGGGGTCGAGAACTTCAAGCAAAGCCGAAGACGGATCGCCCCGCCAGTCATGGCTCAGCTTGTCGACTTCGTCTAACAGGAAAAGCGGGTTCGTAACCTTCGCCTTTTTCATGCCCTGGATGATCTTGCCGGGAAGCGCGCCAATATAGGTACGGCGGTGACCACGGATTTCGCTTTCATCGCGCACACCCCCTAAACTCATCCGCACGAAATTCCGGTTCGTCGCCTTGGCGATTGATTGGCCGAGCGACGTCTTACCAACGCCGGGCGGACCGACGAGGCAAAGGATCGGGCCTTTGACTTTATTCATACGCTGCTGGACCGCGAGATACTCAAGAATGCGCTCCTTGACCTTCTCAAGACCGTAATGATCCTTGCTCAGAACTTTCTCAGCCTGCGCGATGTCTTTTTTCACGCGCGTGCGCTTGCTCCACGGCACATTGATGACCCAGTCGAGATAATTACGCACAACCGTGGCTTCCGCCGACATCGGTGACATCTGCCGCAATTTTTTCATTTCATGAAGCGCTTTTTCTTTCGCTTCTTTTGAAAGTTTTGTCTCGTTGATTTTCTTCTCTAACTCGCCAAGCTCATCCAGCCCGTCCTCGGACTCGCCGAGCTCCTTCTGGATCGCCTTCATCTGTTCGTTCAGGTAATACTCGCGCTGTGTCTTCTCCATCTGGCGTTTGACGCGGCTGCGAATGCGTTTTTCAACTTGCAGAACACCGATCTCGCCTTCCATGAAGCCATAAATGCGCTCAAGACGCTCAGACGTGCTGGCGACTTCAAGCAATTCCTGCTTCTGGTCGATCTTGAGTGAAAGATGCGAGGCAATTGTGTCCGCCATTTTCGACGGCTCCTCGATCTGGTTGACCGAGACGATCACTTCAGGCGGAATTTTCTTGTTGAGCTTCACATACTGCTCGAACTGCGTCATGACGGCGCGCGACAGCGCTTCCATCTCGTCATTCACAAGAGTGTCATCGGTGATCTGAACCGTTTCCGCTTCAAGGTACGGCTTCGCTTCGACGAATTTGTTGATGCGCGCACGCGCGCCGCCCTCGACAAGCACCTTCACGGTTCCATCGGGCAATTTCAGAAGCTGGAGAATCGTGCCGATCGTGCCGACCGTGTAAAGAGCATCGGGGCCCGGATCGTCATCACCCGGTGATTTCTGGGTCACGAGCAGGATCTGCTTGTCCTCATGCATGACATGCTCAAGCGCCTGGACCGATTTTTCACGGCCTACAAACAAGGGAACGATCATGTGGGGGAAAACGACAATGTCCCGCAGGGGCAGAACTGCGTAAATATTGGCTTTTGGACCGCCTAAAGAACCACCGAGCATGCGCGAACCCTCGAATTTTCTGTTTTTAAGTAAAAAATGTCACAAAAGAGCAGCTTTCTGGCGATTTTAGCATAAAAACTGCGTTTATAACGTCCAATGAGTTGAATTTGGCCTGTTCTGGACGAAAATCAAGGCCCTTTAACAGCTTAAACGCTCAAATCTTTAGAAAGGGTTTATTTTTTGGCGTCTTCGCCCACCGGCTCAGGCCTGGATTCAACTACAGTGTCGATCAGGCCGAACTCCTTGGCTTCCTCGGATCCCATGAAATTATCGCGATCCATGGCTTTTTCAATAACCGCCAGTTTCTGGCCGGTGTGATGAACGTAAAGCTTGTTGAGGCGCTCCCGCAGGCGCAGGATTTCCCTGGCCTGGATCTCGATATCCGTCGCCTGACCGCGCGCACCGCCCGAAGGCTGGTGAACCATGATCCGGGCATTCGGAACCGCATAGCGCTTGCCCTTGGCTCCCGCCGCTAACAACAACGAACCCATCGAGGCCGCCTGGCCGATACACACGGTCGAAACATCCGGGCGTATGTATTGCATCGTGTCATACATAGCGAGACCCGACGTCACAACGCCGCCCGGTGAATTGATGTAAAACGAAATATCTTTCTTGGGATTTTCTGATTCAAGAAACAGCAACTGCGCACAGATCAGCGACGAAACATGGTCGTTCACCTCGCCGGTCAGGAAGATGATCCGCTCTTTCAGGAGGCGCGAGTAAATGTCGAACGCTCGCTCGCCCCTATTCGTCTGTTCGATGACGGTCGGAACAAGGTAGTTATCGTAAACTTCTAACGGATCGCGCTCGGCCATAGGTCTTTCCTAAAAAGGTTAATGTCCAGAATCAGAACCTAACAAATTTAGCCCCCCTGCGAAAGCCGGGATTATTAAACTATCAGGCCTTTTTCTTCTTGGCGGCGGGTTTCTTGGACTTTTCCTTGCCCTCGCCCTCGTCTTCATCAAGCGCCTTAAGCAGTTCTTCGCCGCTTACGGTCTTTTCTGAGACATCTGCCAGTTCAAGAATATAGTCTACGACCTTCTGCTCGAACAGGGGTGCGCGCAAGGTCTCCAGCGCGCCGCGGTTCTTCGAGAAATAATCGAAAACATCGCGTTCCTGACCGGGATAACGCTGGGCCTCGGCGATAACGGCCTTCTGAAGCTCGATATCCGAAACCTTGATGTTGTTCTTCGTGCCGATTTCCGAAAGGACGAGACCAAGGCGCACGCGGCGTCCGGCGATATCTTTCAGCTCATCTTTTTCCTTATCAGTGACCTTGTCGCTGTAATCATCGCCATGGTCGCAATTCTCGCCATGCACATGGTGCGCGCGTTCATGCTCGATCTGGCCGAGGATATTGTTGAACTCCATGTCGTGCATGCCGGCAGGAATTTCAAAGTCATGCAATTCATCCAAGCGATCCATCAGCGTCTTCTTCAGGTACATCTTGCTCTGACGGTCATATTCCTGCTGCATCTGGTCCTGCACCGCTGTTTTCAGCGCATCCAGGTTGTCGAGCCCCAGTGACTTGGCGAAATCATCATCGATCTTCGCTTCGCCCGGCTCGCGCAGTTCCTTGATCTCGACATCAAAAATCGCGTCGCGGCCTGCAAGGTCCTTGGAATAGTTTTTCGGGAACGTGACTTTTACTTCGGCCTTGTCGCCCACTTTTTTGCCGATCAGCTGCTCCTCGAAGCCGGGAATGAACATCCCACTGCCGAGTTTCAGGTGATGATCATCGCCTTCCATGCCGGGATGCTCAAAATTGTCATCCGCCGTGCGGCCTTTGAAATGAATGACGGTCGTGTCACCGTCTTTCGCGGCGCGCTTGCCTTCAACTTTTACTGTCGTGTGGTTGTTGGCGGCAATCTTCTCCAGCGCCTCCGTTACGGCCTTGTCATCCGGCTTCGAAACCAGCTTCTGCAGCTTGAGGCCCTTATATTCCTTAACATCGAATTTCGGTAGAACCTCAATCGACATCGTGTAGGTCAGATCTTTGCCTTCATCGAAAGATTTAACTTCAATCTTTGGCTGAAGAGCAGGCTTCAGGTCTTTCTCCTGCAAGGCTTTTGTCGATGTCTCGTTAACAGCAATCTCCAGCACTTCGCCCATAATGGCCTTGCCGTATTTCTGCTTCAGCAGCTTCAGCGGCACCTTGCCGGGTCTGAAACCGGGCATCTTGATCGTCTTACCAACTTCCTTCAGGCGCTGATCCACGCGCTTGTCGATATCCTGGGCCGTCACGGTGACTTCCAGCTCGTGATTGAGGCCGCTTTTCTTCAGTTCTTTAACCTGCATTGTCATTCTCTTCTTTTCTATAATCTGACAAGTTGGTGCGGGTAGAGGGAGTCGAACCCACACGCCTTACGGCGCTGGAACCTAAATCCAGTGCGTCTGCCAGTTCCGCCATACCCGCGTTCCGGCAAGGCAATGTGTTAGCCGAGTAATGAGGGAAGTGCAAGGTTTAATAGGATGAAAATGGGGCGACCGACGGGGTTTGAACCCGCGACAACTCGGACCACAACCAAGTGCTCTACCAACTGAGCTACGGCCGCCACAGCGCCGTAGGAACGGCGCATATTCAGAATGGACTTTGTCTATAGGTTTATGATAGCTCTGGTCAAGTATTTATTGCCCCTACGGAGCGCCAAACGTGCCAGCCAACGTCCTGAAATTTAAGAAAGATAGCGACCTTATTAAGTTCATCGCTGATAATGAAATAGAGTTTATCGAGCTGAATTTCACCGACATGCGGGGTAAATGGCACCACTCCGCCGAACATCACAGCGTATTTACGACAGACACCGTTAAAAACGGCCTGTTTTTTGATGGATCCTCCATCGCCGGATGGAAGGAAATCCATGAATCCGACATGATCGTCAGGCCGGATATCAACAAGGTTTGCGTCGACCCTTTCGCCGCCCAGAAGACCATCAAGATATTCTGCGACGTCTACGACCCCGCCACGGGCAACCCCTATAACCGCGACCCCCGCTCCATCGCGCGCGCCGCCGAAGACCATTTAAGAAATTCCGGCCATGCCGACACCGCTTATTTCGGTCCCGAAGCCGAATTCTTCATTTTCGAAGATGTAAAATTCGACGTCTCCATGAACCGCG
Organism: Micavibrio sp. UBA7657; assembly: GCA_002483465.1. Taxonomy (GTDB): domain Bacteria; phylum Pseudomonadota; class Alphaproteobacteria; order Micavibrionales; family Micavibrionaceae; genus UBA7657. Next base: position 195,200 of record DLHX01000008.1, read on the forward strand.
TCGGCTTCGAAATCGACAGCAGCGAAGGCCCGTACAACTCCGCAAAAAATTACGAGACCGGCAATTCCGGCCACCGCCCGCGCATCAAGGGCGGCTATTTCCCAGAAGCGCCAGTCGACAGCCTCTCCGACATTCGCGGCGAAATGGTCACCGTCATGCAGAGCATGGGCCTCGCCGTGGAAAAGCATCACCACGAAGTCGCCCCCAGCCAGTGTGAAATCGGAATCCTCTATTCCACTCTGCTCGATTGCGCCGATAACATGCAGATCTACAAACATGTCGTGCACAACGTGGCGAACAGCTATGGCAAAACCGCGACCTTCATGCCCAAACCCATCTTCGGCGACAACGGCTCCGGCATGCACTGCCACCAATCGCTCTGGAAAACTGGCAAGGCATTGTTCGCCGGTGAAGGCTATGCGGGCCTTTCCGACACCGCGCTCTATTACATCGGCGGCATTATCAGGCACGCCCGCGCGCTGAACGCCTTCACTAATCCAACGACCAATAGCTACAAGCGCCTTGTGCCAGGTTACGAAGCACCCGTGCTGCTCGCCTACTCCGCGCGCAACCGCTCGGCCTCATGCCGCATCCCGCAGGTGAATTCACCGAACGCCCGCCGCGTCGAAGTCCGCTTCCCCGATCCGCTGGCGAATCCCTATCTCGCTTTTGCCGCCATGCTTATGGCCGGCCTCGATGGCATCGAAAATAAAATTCACCCCGGCGAAGCAATCGACAAAAATCTCTACGCTCTGCCGGAACATGAACTGAAAAGAATCCCGACTGTTTGCGGTTCGCTGCGCGAAGCGCTCGACGCTTTACGTGCAAACAATAAATTCCTGCTGAAAGGCGATGTGTTCAGCACCGACTTCATCGACGCGTACATCAAAATGAAGATGGAAGAAGTGGAAACATACGAGACCATGGTCCACCCGGTCGAATACCATATGTATTATTCGTCCTGATTACCTGTAAATCAGGCCTTCATCCAGCGGACGGATCAGGCTGAGAATAAGCGCATAGGCCTGCGTGTTTCTCGCCCAGATAAAGAAATCATCATCGCGCGACGGCGTGATCAGGCTGACGAAGTAATAGTAATCACCGGCTTCAAGGGGCACGATCCAGTATTCGTAATTCAACAAACTATTCTGGTTATCGATCGCCTTATAAACATCAACTGAACCGGCATTCAATTCATTGCTAAATTTGAAATCATCGAACGTTTCGAACTTGTCGCCGACCGCTAGGTTGATTTTGGCTAGGCCACGCTTCAGATTGTCGATTTCACCCAGCACAGAATCGGCAGCGTCATAGGCAACGATATCCACCTGGATCCGCCCATCCAGCGTCTTGTAATTTTTCCAGTCGATCTTCTGCTCTGACTGAATATTCAACAATTCGAAATTCATGCGCTCCGCGCCCTTCATCGGAGTCGCCCTGAATTCCCATGAAACGGGGTACTGGAATTCGGCAATATCAAGGAAGTGATACTTGGTCATTTCCTCGACTGACTCCGTAATCGGATAGGTCAGCTCGAACGTCTTCATGACCTGGGCCTGCATCTGCTTTTCGCCCTCCCAGCTATCGGCGGGCATGAAATACTGCGCCATGACGACACGCCTGCCGTTCATCTGCGCAACAGCGCGAATGACATAGGTCGAGCTGTCTATGACTTTCACATAGAGAGCTTCAGCCCGTTTAAAGTTATGTTCCTTAATGCCTTGAATGGTGAAACCGTTCGACAGCAGGTATTGTAAAAGCCATTGCTGCGCCGAAAGCTGATATTCGAGGTTAATAGCCTGCAGGGTAAAATAGCTGCGCTTGTCGATAACCGGCGGCCCGTAATAACGGACGATCTCGCCGAGGATCTTGTTGCTGATCTGGTAGCTGGTCAGCGCCGAATCCTCAGGCCGTTTCCAGTCCGCAGGCAGCCTGAATCTGTATGACAGCGCCTCGTCCCCCGCCGGGACATCTTCATAAAGCATGGTCTTGTCGTTGAATTCCTTGTCCGGCATCGGGGTAATGTCCGGAAGGGCCTGCGCATAGCTTTTAAGCAGCTGCTGCGCCGGGGCAATATTGGAGGGCAGGACAAGGCCTGCCATAACCATCCCTGCGACCAGAATTTTAAGACTATACCGCCTGGAAAAGCGCTTCATCGAAACCCCTATATTATGTATTACGATGCGGGAAGACATTCCCTTCCCCTTATTGTAACGGATATTCGCCCTTGTTTGGAGTTTTTCTAAAACGGGGGCTTTTTTATGAAATTATTTGATTTCCGGGCCTGATAACGATAATTCAGGAGCATGGCTGATCTGTTCAACTCATCAAAAGCTAAGAAGAAGAACTCCTACGACGCCGCCGACATCCAGGTGCTCGAAGGTCTTGAGCCCGTTCGCCACCGCCCCGGCATGTATATCGGCGGCACGGACGAACGCGCCCTCCACCACCTCGTCGGCGAAATTCTCGACAACTCCATGGACGAGGCCGTTGCCGGCCATGCCGACTGGATCGAAATCGAGCTGAAAGACGATTACTCGGTGACCATCAGCGATAATGGCCGCGGCATTCCTATCGACGAGCATCCTAAATATCCCGGTAAGTCGGCGCTCGAAGTCATCATGACCACGCTCCACTCCGGCGGAAAATTCAGCACCGATAATTACGAAACCTCCGGCGGTCTGCACGGCGTCGGCATTTCAGTCGTCAACGCGCTTTCGGATGCCATGACGGTTGAAGTCGCACGCAGCGGCAAGCTCTACACCCAGACTTACTCGCGCGGCAAACCAACTTCGAAACTGAAAGAAAGCGCCGGGGCAAAAAACAAGCGCGGCACCACCGTAACCTTCCACCCTGACCCGGAAATTTTTGGTGCCAAGGCGCATTTCCGCCCAAGCTGGCTCCACCAGATGGCGCGCTCCAAGGCTTATCTGTATTCAGGTGTTGAAATCCGCTGGCGCTGTGACGAAAGCGTGATCGGTGAAGGCAAAACGCCCACCGAAGACAAATTCCATTTCCCCGGCGGCCTGAAGGATTTCCTGATCACGTCGCTGCACGACCGCAAAACGCTCACCGCCACGCATTTCACCGGCAAAGCCGATCTGCCTGACAAAGGCGGCCGCGTTGAATTCGCCGTCACATGGCCACAGGATGGCGAAGGCTTCTCGCATTCCTACTGCAACACAATCCCGACCATCCATGGCGGCACACATGAACAAGGCCTCCGCGCGGCGCTCTCTCGCGGCCTGCGCGCTTACGCCGACATGACGAACGCGAAAAAAGCGTCCGTTGTCACGGCAGACGACATCATGTCCGGCGCTGCCGTCATTCTCTCGGTCTTCATTAAAAACCCGCTCTTCCAGGGCCAGACGAAAGAAAAACTCGCGAATGCCGAAGTCACCAAATGGGTTGATACGGCGCTCAAGGATTTATTCGATCACTGGCTCTCGAACGACCCCAACTCCAGCACGAACCTGCTGGAGACGCTGATCGAGCGCGCCGAGCTTCGCGTCCGCCAGAAAGACGAAAAAATCATGGCGCGCAAAAGCGCCACACGCAAACTCCGCCTCCCCGGAAAACTCGCCGATTGTTCGCGTCAGGAAGCCGAAGGCACCGAACTCTTTATCGTCGAGGGCGACTCGGCGGGCGGCTCGGCCAAACAGGGCCGCAACCGTGAAACCCAGGCCATCCTTCCTTTAAAGGGCAAAATCCTGAATGTCGTCAGCGCGACCATCGACAAGATCCGCGCCAACCAGGAAATTCAGGACCTGATCCAGGCCATGGGCGGCAATGCGGGCAAGGATTTCAAGCTTGAGAATTTGCGTTACGAGCGCATCATCATCATGACCGACGCCGACGTCGACGGTGCGCACATCGCCTCGCTTCTCATCACATTTTTCTACACGCAAATGAAACCGCTCATCGAAAAAGGCCATCTCTACCTCGCCATGCCGCCGCTCTACCGTCTCACCAGCGGCTCGACGAGCGAATACGCTCGCGACGACGCACATAAAGATGAACTCCTTAAAACAGCTTTCAAAGGCAAATCCAAAGTCGACATCAGCCGCTTCAAAGGCCTCGGCGAAATGCCCGCCGCGCAGCTCAAGGAAACGACGATGAATCCCAAATCGCGTAAGTTAATACGCGTCAGCTTGCCCGATGCTGAAAGCGCGCTCGGCATTGCTGTCGAATTGAAAGACCAAAACGGATCCCCGAGCGAAACGGACGATCTTGTCGAACGCCTGATGGGTAAAAACGCTGAACCCCGTTTTCTGTTCATCCAGGAAAATGCGCAGTTCGTCCAGGATATCGACGTTTGACTTTTCAAGGCGCAAAAAAAATATTTCTCGCCTTCATTCTCCTGATAACTCTTCTTGCCGGACTTTACTGCGGCAGTGCCGCTGTCTTTGCACCCAAAGCCGCAGAAAAAAAAGCGCGTCTCAGCCTTGAAATCCTGGGCCTTGATGCCGCATTCCTGCCTGAGCCGCAATCGAAATGGGCCCACATTGTTTATAACGACATCAAGCTCGACAAAGACGAGATCAGCACAATTAAGGCGATCGATATTAGCTACAACCCGTTTTCAATTCTTTTTACGGGCCGCTTAAATACCTTGAAATTTACAAATCTAAATCTGATCGGCGAATGGGACCCGCAAGCCCAAATGCCTGTAAGTTTTTCCGGCTGGGCAATTCCAAATAATTTTCAACGCATCGCCGCCATCCCAGCCCAGGACATACGCATGGAGAAATCGAAAATTTCCATCCTCACACCTGGCCTGGGCGGCCTGTCGCTCGATTTCGATTTTAACGGTGAATTGAGTGATAAAAAACTCGAGTTCCAGTCGCACCTTAATAGCGCGCAAAAATATATAAGCTTCACAGCAGGCGCCAGCGGCATTCTCGCCCACGATTTTTCCAACATCGACGTCGAAATCGACGAAGGAAAATTCGAGATGCCCGAAGCCCATATCCGCGCCAGCCGCGGCCATGGCTGGTTCAACTACACCCGCGACAAATCCGGCTCCTCGAAAATCATGGCTGAGCTACGAGCAGGTGGCCTCACTGTGCTTGAAATGCCCTGGCAGAACGCCTCGGCAACCCTTGAAATCAAGGATGGAAGCATCAAAGCCTTCTCCGAAGCAAAATCCATTGGCGTTGAAGGAATCGAACTGGGCCTCAACTACCAAAAAGACGCAGCCGCCGCAGGAATCATCTATGGAAGCCTGCATGCCGACAACGGCACGGCCCTTTCAGATTTCCTCAGCGAACAATCTAAAATCACCCTGCCCGCCGCCGACATGACGATCATTCGTAACACGCAGGATCTCAAGGCCGACTTTGCCTATGAACCGGGAAAAATAAAATACCGCCTCAATACGATGCAAAACGCGCCGGTAAAAGAAGTTATCATTAAGTAGCTACGGATAATCGCAGCTGTCGAACGTCACCTTAGCGAAAGACCGCGCGCCTTCCGTCACCGTGAAACGGTATTCCTTGTCGCCGATAACTAATGACTGGTGTATGGGCATCACACCTTTTTTACTCTCGGCCCGTCCGTCCTTCAGGACGAAATCAAGCGTCACCGCTTTGCTCGGGTCATACCAGGCCTCGGGCGCGCCCTTCGCATTGCGCGCCGAAACGCCATGCCCCTTGATCGCGATCCCGCCTTCCGCAATGCTCGCCTTGCTCTCCGGTCCTTTATAGGCAGGCGTCGAAACGACAAAGCGCTGCGTTTCCGGCTCGGTACAATTCCTCGGCGGCCTCGCTGAGCGGATCAGAAAAGCCAGCCGCTCAGGATCCATGCCGTCCGCAATCTGCCTGTGTACCAACATAATCAGATCCTGCACTGGCCCCACCGGCATGGTTTCTGCCATAGTTTTCTGCAGCTCTTCGTAACGCGTCGTCGCGGTCAGCGCTTCCGCTCTTAATTCCGTCAGCGTATTTTCCAGTTCCTGCTTTTCCAGCGTCAGCGCATCGACCTGCGAGCTCATCACGATTTCATCGCGGAAAACGTGCTGGCGGCCCAGGAAAAAACCCAGCGCGCCGCCTGCCACCATGCAGACCAGCACGACAGCAAACCCCGCAAAACGCTGCACGTTGCGCCTGCGATAACGGTTATACGGATCGTACGTATAAATGCTCATCGCCCCGTTTCCTTGCGGACAAAATCAGGGTCGCGGTATCCGGACTGGATAAATCCACCGATATTTTTAAGACCAAGCGTAAACAATATTTCCATTTCGCTGTCGCCGCTGGAATCATCCGTGTAATTCCGCACGCCAAGCAGCGACCATGACCAGCATTGATGGAAATAATCCAGTCCGCCATAAGCCTGTCGCAGGCCCGGGTTTTCGCCAAAATCATTCGTGGCCCCGGCCCGCACCCGCCATTCAGGCGTCAGGTAATAACCGATATCGTTATGCAACTGTTCGCGGCTTTCATCGATATCGGTATCCTCAAGCGACGACGCATACAGGTAACGTGTGCTGAGCGAAAACGGCCCAAGCCACGTGCCAAAATCAACCTCGTGCCGTTCGGATGAAAGATCCTCGCTGTTAAGCTGGAACCGGTAATTCAGCGTATAGCGGTTATTGAAGGTCGACGAAATCTGGCCAACATAATCCGAATTCTGCTCATCCAGCCCCGATCCTTCAGGGAAAGGATTATCCTTCTCGCTCAGACGGTAACTCTGGCCGAGGAAAATATCGCCGTGATTGCCCTCGTAATCGTAGATGCCCGTGCGCAAGCCGTAAGTCAGGCGCGAGCGATCCTCGATCCGGTCGATCCCGGGAAAACGATTTGGCTCGAAAATGTTGCTGGCGTCGATCTGCACATCCCGGCTGTCTTCATTTGGAATTTTAGTGTTCACATCGACATTCGGTGCCATGGTCAACGCCACGATCGGCTCCAGTGTCACCTGGTAGTTCTCATACTGACTCGCCATCGGATAGCTTGTCTGCATATGAACCTGCGGGAAAAACTGCGCCGCGAAGGAATCGCCGCTGCGGTTTGATCCCGCCACCGCAATATCACGGTCGGTGACAGAATAGAAATCCCCGCGCAAACCCGCATCCACCGTTGTCAGGAACCCATAATCGGAAACCAGCCTCCGCTGCCAACCGCCCTCAAGATTAAGCCGGTTCATATCCTGCCCGCTGCCGCCACGCACAAGCCCGAGGAACGACGCCCCCGCATCCCAGCGCCCGCCAATCACCGGCACACTGCCGGGCTCGCCCATAAAACTAGTAATGATCTCAGGCAGCACTTCCGGCTGCTCTTCCTGGGCGCTGCGCACACGCACGTCCTGAAACGTCAGCATCCGGCCCACGGCGTAATCGCGCCCTGAAAATCTTTCGGCGTAAATTTCATTCTCCAGCACGTCTTCATTGGTGAAATCATACTGGCGCATATACTGGTCGTCCGACGCCCAGTTCACATTGACGCCCGAGCGCCATTTGTCATTCATGTCCCAGCGCGCTTCGCCCAGCACATGCCCCCGCACCTCATCATCAAGATCGACGTCGCGGTTGCCAACTTTCTCCGTCCGGCTGGAATAGGTAATACCCCCGTTCAACTCTAGCGAAGCCGCGTCCCAGCGCTGGCGATATTGCGTCACCATCAGCGGTGCTTCCTCGGTCATCACCATCATGCCAACCGTTGCATCCTTGTCCGGCGCGATGTTCCAGTAATAATCCTCACGCACGAATGCACCTAAATTACTTTTGAACCCTGCCGTAGGCGCAAGCAAACCGCTCTTGCGCTTAATCGTGCCGTCAGGATGCGAGAAATACGGAATATACGCGATAGGAAAACCCCACGCCTCAAACCGCGCACTTTCATAACTGATCATATGCGCTTCGCTGTCATGCTCGACCTCAGACGCGCGGATCTGCCAGACCGGGGGCTTTTCCGGCTCAGCCTTACACGGTTCGCACGGCGTATAGGTCGCATCATTCATAACGGTTTTAACACCGCCCGTGCGTGTACCGTCCGCCGCCGTAAAACGCGATCCATCCGCAAGGTAAGTCTTTAGACCGCGTACGAAGCCGTCCTTGAATTCGTTATGAAGCTCGACCTCTTCGGAATAATGGATATCGCCGCTCTCCTCGTTCAGCACCACGTGCCCACTGGCGATAACGCGGTCTTCTTTCAGGTAATAAACAATCTGGTCGGCGCGGAAAATTCTTCCCGATTGCACCAGCATCACATTCCCTGACGCCGTTACTGTCTGGCTGACTTCATCATGCTCCATCGTGTCGGCCTGCAGATCGACCGGCGCATTCGAAACCGGTTTGTCCTCGATGGATTCTGCTGCTGCAGTCTCGCCCACCGGCATCTGGGCAGGCATCTCCGACAAATCGCCTTCATAAGGCCCCTGCACATAAGGCTCCGGCCCGGTCATCAGCCGCGCCGAGTCCGCAAGTTGCACAGGTTCTTCAACGGGAGCGGATGAATCGGAAGGCGCGGTCAGCATCTGGGCCGAAGACGGAAAAACAGCCGCAAAAAACACGGCACCGGCGAGGGAGAAAATACAGACGAAACGGCGCATCGGAAAACGCTTTTAAATAAGTGAAATTATTCGTGAATTTTGCCCTTGCGGGACTGGCCGGGTCAAGGGGATTTGCCCGTATTATGGAGCTTTTTAAGAGCTACCTTTTGCCCTGACCGCCGAAGAAGCCGGGCATTTCGTCTCCGAATCCCTGCACGTTGCGCTCAGGCTGGTGATTCTCCCTTGGAACAGGCTTTTGCTGCTGGCGCTCAGGCTGACGCTCTTCACGTGGGGGACGCGCCTCCTGTTTAGAATCCTGCCTTTCCGAACGAGGCTTTTCCTCGCGAGGGCGCTCTTCGCGGGGCGCTCGCTCGGAACCTCTCCCGGCATTTTCAACCGTGATTTTCTGTTTTATGAGCTTTTCAATCGCATCGACATATTTCTGCTCATCTTTCGTGGCGAGCATCCACGCCCGGCCTTCTTTGCCTGCGCGGCCCGTCCGGCCAATGCGGTGAACGTAATCTTCGGCGTTGAACGGCACGTCATAATTGAACACGTGCGAAACATCATCCACGTCCAACCCGCGCGCCGCCACGTCGCTGCACACCAGCATCGTAACTTTGCCTTCCTTGAATTCCGCCAGGGTCTTCGTCCGAGCACTCTGCTCCATATCACCGTTAATACCCTTGGCTGCATAACCTTTGCGTTGAAGATATTGTACAACGCCGCCCATATCGCGCTTGCGGTTGCAGAAAATGAACGCGTTCTTCACTTCCTCTTTTCTCATTAATTTATCAAGCGCATCCAGCTTGTCTTTCGGATGAACACTGACCAGGAACTGTGTCACCCGCTCCGATGTCGAGGATGTCGGCGCCACCGAGACTTCCTTGGGGTTGCTCAGAAATTTTTGCGTCAGTTTTTTAATCTCCGGCGGCATCGTCGCCGAGAACAAAAGCGTCTGCCGGATCGGCGAAAGACGCGAAACGATTTTCTCGATATCGGGAATGAAACCCATATCCAGCATCCGGTCGGCCTCGTCAATCACAAGGATTTTAATATCGCTGAGCAGGATTTTTCCGCGCTCGAACAAATCCAGCAGCCTGCCCGGCGTGGCAATCAGAACATCGACCCCGCGATCGAGCTTCTTGATCTGCTCATCCATCGATGTCCCGCCGACCAACAGTGCCTTCGTCAGCTTCGCGTACTTCCCATACGTGTCGAAATTTTCGGCGATCTGCGCCGCAAGCTCGCGTGTCGGCGAAAGAATGAGCGAACGCGGCATGCGCGCTCTGGCTCGTCCGCCCTGCAGAATTTCAATCATCGGCAGCGTAAAACCGGCCGTCTTGCCCGTTCCCGTCTGCGCTAGGCCGACAATATCCCGACCCATCAGGATGATCGGAATGGCCTGCGCCTGGATGGGCGTCGGGGTGTCATAGCCGCATTCGGCGACAGCCTTGAGGATGTTTTCGCTTAAACCGAGGTCTGTAAAATGCATGGATTGTTTATATCACTTTCAATAAGCTCGACTTATTATTATAAAACCTTGGGAAAAGCAACTAAAACGCGTGATTCATGGGCACCACCGGAAACAAAGAAACCGCCGATTTCACCCCCCTTTTCGATGAAAAAGGGCTAATCCCCTGCGTTGTGACCTCCATTGCAGGCGAGGTATTGATGGTCGCCTGGATGAACCGGGAGGCCCTCGATCTAACCCTTAAGACCGGCGAGGCCCATTTCTGGTCCCGCTCCCGGCAGGAACTCTGGCACAAGGGTGCCACCTCAGGCGAAACCCAGAAACTCATCGAAATGAAGGTCGATTGCGACCAGGACTGCCTGTGGATCACCGTCGAAATGCAGGGGCAAAAGCAAGCCGCCTGCCACACGGGCCGTCGCTCATGCTTCCACCGCGTCGTCGGCAAAGACGGAAAACTCGCTTTCAAAGAGTGAGCCGTAATGCACGGCGTCGGGCAACCGGATCATATTATGGTTGCGGTGAAACAGCACATAAACCGCAACGTTAATCACAAATAGCACCGTCGCAATTTTCAAAACCGTATGGATTTTATTTTTCTTCTGTTCTTTCGGTCCGCAATGACCGTCGCAGCAATGTTTGTGCTGCTCGTGCGGTCCCATATGCTCGGTGTAATAATGCAGCCCCCACCCCAAAACGAGTATGATTCCCGAGATCGTAATCATCGGCACTTCCCAGTGATGGAGAATTTCATGCACATGCACCCACCCGGTCGGCAGTGTGCTGATAATACCTATGCCAGACAAAACGCTGACGATACTGAAAACCGTCGGCAGCACGCAGCAGAAAATATGGCTGGTCTCGGAGACCAGCAGCGCGGCCAAAACTGTCTTTCTATATTTTTCCATCTATTTCTCTTGAAAACGTTCGTTACAATATAACATAATGCACATCATGCAAGAAAAAACCGTTCGCACACTCGAAAAAGTAGAAAAATCACTTCTGCAAAAAGGCGAACGTTTCACCGCACCCCGCCGCGACGTGCTTAAAACCCTCATCCAGGGCAAACCACCGCTGAAGGCCTACGACGTCGTCGAAAAAATGAAGGGTGCCAAGCCCATGACCATTTACCGCGCGCTGGATTTTCTCGTGGCTCAAGGTCTTGTGCACCGCATCGAAAGCCTGAATGCCTACGTTCCCTGCGTCGAGGCCCACTGCGCCCACACGGATTCGCAGTATCTCATCTGCGATGAGTGCGGCAACGTTGAGGAACTCCACAACCACGCAATCGATGATTACATCACAAAAAAAGTCGCTGATGAAGGATTCCGCGTCTCCCACAAAACCATGGAACTCCACGGCACCTGCGCGAAATGCACCCCCTGACCGTCACCCCGGCGAAAGCCGGGGTCCATTTTTCTTTAGTAAACGATTTTATGCTATGATTGATTCATGGAGGGTCTTCCATGACAATCAAAGGCGAACAACTTTACGAACTCGGCTGGCTTCCGATAATGGATTTATCCAGCCTGCAACCCAGCTTCAACAAGCTGCCCGAGGATAAATACGCAGAAAAGCGGCTCCGCTCGCGGCGTTATTCCTGCTATCGCTACAATCCCGACGGCACGGTCACAAAACTCTCGCAAAAAGATTTCATGCAGAGCAGCAATATCAACAAACATGTCGGCGACATCGAGCGCAAATACGACGCACTCGACCCCGCGCTTGAAACCAACCCTGTTTTCCTGAAAATGTTTGAGGAATTTCAGGAACGCACCACTCCTCGTCAAGCAACTCGAGCCCGGCGAATTCATGATCCTGAACGACAAGCGCTTGTTCCATTACGCCGCACCGCTCGTGCCGCGCCCGAACAAGGATGAAGGTTATTGGGATTTGATAATCCTGACGGCAAACGAAGCGCTCAACGCCGCGACAAACTAGAGCTTCTCGAGACTCTCAAACAGCATATCCATTTCGGCAAACGTGTTGTAATGCACACATCCGACACGCACGACTCCGCCCTTGGATGTGAGCCCCAACGCATCAGTCACACCGTGATTGTAAAAACTTCCCGCGCCCGTCGTGATCAAATCTTTCGCCAGGTGATCTGAAATGGCCGGTGATTTAAAACCATCGACCGTAATCGCAAACGTCGCCGTACGCTCCCGCACGCGCTCCGGGTCGGTAATACCCCATACGGTAACATTCCCGGCCTCCTTGGCCCGCTTCAGGAATCTCCGGCTCCATTCGCGCTCATACGCCCCCACGCGTTCATAACTTGTTTCCAGCTGCTCGCGCAGAGTCTTGCCGAACAGACCGACCGAGGCGATGTAATCAATCGCAGCTGAAAAACCCGCCTGCGCCTCGAAATTCTGCGTGCCCGTTTCCCAGCATTCCGGCGGCGTGTTAATCGATGGCTCAACCCTGTAAGGCTTCAAACGCTCCAGGTGCTCCCGCTTGCCGTACACCATGCCCATATGCGGCCCGTAAAATTTATACGGCGAACACGCCATGAAATCGCAATCCAGTTTTTTGACATCCGGCAGGTAATGCGGCGCATAGTGTGTCGCGTCCGCATATGTCATCGCACCCACGAATTTAGCAGCTTTTACAATCCGCGCCGCATCCGTCAGAGATCCGCACGCATTAGACGCTAGCGTAAAAGCAATGAACTTCGTTTTGCTTGAAATCAGTTTTTCAAAATGATCATAGTCGAGCGTGCAATCTTCAGGACGTATGGACACCATGTGCCATTTCACGCCCCTGTCCTCCGCCGCCTGCTTCCAGTACGAAATATTCGCGTAATGATCCAAATTCGTCAGGATGATTTCATCACCTTCATTCCATTCACGGCTGATCGAGCGGCTTAAATGCGCCGTAATCGTGCTCATATTCGCGCCGAAAATAATTTCTCCCGGCGAGGCATTGAAAAACGCCGCGCCCCGCTCACGCGCCATCCGCACAACTTCATGCGTACGCTTCACTGTATAAAACTGGCTGGAGATCACGTTGCTCGTGCCCTGCAGGAAATAATCCGACATGGCATTGGCCACGCTTTCCGGCACCTGCGTGCCGCCCGGTCCATCGAAAAACACCGGCATATTGCCGCTTACTTTCCTGGCCAACGCCGGAAAAAGTTTCCTGACTTCCTGCGGATCGAACGCTTTCATGCTGTTTTCTTTTCTTCTTCCTGAATGTCCATTGCAAACGCAGCGTCTTTAATATGCATCTCGACGCTCTCGCGCCCCTGCCATTCATTGATCTTTAACGTACCACACAAATGAAACGGTCGTCTCCCCTGCTTTAGCAACGCATCGCCCAGCGGCGTATCCACCGCGCGGAAAGCCACCGCCTTGAGCCTTGTGCCGCCTTCCCAGTCGCCCGCCAATACCCGCACATGACTGCTGCCAACAACGTCAGCGGAATGAATCCTTACATTATTTATAACGAACAAAGGCTCAGGATGTTCCTGGCCGAATGGGCCCACGGAATCCCGTATCAATTTTACAAAATCCGCCCGCAATCCTCGCACTGACAATACGCCGTCTATCAGAGATTCACTGTTCGCCGTAAGCGATGCCGCCTGATTTTTTACCTGCTCGTAAACAAACTCACGGAATGACGTAATATTTTCGGGCAAAACCGTAAACCCGCCCGCCATCGCATGCCCGCCGCCTTTTTCGAGAAACCCCTTATTCCGCGCATCGATAAATATTTTCGCGATATTAATGCCCGGCACACTGCGGCCCGACCCTTTGCCCTCTTTTTTGCCGTTATCGGTGTAGGTAATCACGCAGGAAGGCTTGCCGTATTTTTCCTTCAGCCGCCCGGCCACTAATCCAGCCAGACCGGGGTGCCAGCTTTCATCATCAACGACAATCGCCGGAAATTGATCTAACCCACCTGCTTCCACTTTCTGGATGGCTTCGAATTCCATCTGCGCCTGTATCTCTTTGCGCTTCTCGTTGCAGTCATGCAATGTCCAAGCGATATTCTTCGCCTCCTCGGCATCATCCGTACTAAGAAGCTGGGCACCTAGATCCGCCTTGTGCACCCGGCTCCCGGCATTGATGCGCGGGCCCAGAACAAACCCCGCCGTGAACACATCCGGCGCAGAATTCACCTTTGCCGTTTCAAGCAGAGCCTTAATGCCTGGGTTTTTCCGTGCGGCCAACACTTCAAACCCGGCTTTAACAAACAGCCTGTTTGCGCCCTTCAGCGGCACCATGTCACAGACCGTACCCAGCGCTACTAAATCCAGGAAATTTTTCAGATCCGGCCCGGCCTGCCCCGTTTTCTCTTTCAGGCGGTTATTGATCGCCACGCAAGTCAGGAACGTCACGCCGCACGCCGCGAGCATACTCAGGCCCGACACATCATCCTTCCGTTTGGGGTTTATGATATATTTCGCATCAGGCAGTTTATCTTCCGCTTCATGGTGGTCGAGAATAATAATCTCAAGCCCCATCGCTTTGCCTTCCGCCACAATATCAAACGCCGTCGTCCCACAATCCAGCAGGAAAACGATTTCCGCGCCGTCCGTTTTTAATTTTTGCAGCGCCTCGGTATTCGGTCCGTATCCTTCCGTCAGCCGGTCGGGAATGTAAATCGGCGCATCAACGCCGTAATATTTCAGGAAACGATGCAGGATGGCCGACGACGTCGCACCGTCCACGTCAAAATCGCCGAAAATGCTGATTTTTCTTCTTGCAATAATCGCATCACTGACATGCTCGGCCAGTTCCCGCATCCCGGTTAATGAAAACGGGTCTGGAAAATCATTTTTAAGCGTCGGAGATAAAAATTTCGGAATATCGCTGTCGGCAACATTCCGCGCGCAAAGCATCCGCGCCACAGGCTCAGGCAACCCATGTTTCCGAGCCACCTGCTCGATCAGGCTCAGCTCCACATCAGGCATAACCCAACGGGAGCGCATTAAAGATTGCTGAATATTGAACAATGAATCGGGCATAGTCCCGATTATAACGACTTAATCAGACGGATTTAAGCCAGTTTTTCCGCTCAAAATTATGGGTGGCTTCCACACGCCTGACGGTCCCTGAACGCGATCGCATGATAATGGACGAGGTCGAAGCCCCACCCGGAAAACGCCGCACGCCGCGCAGCATCGTGCCGTCCGTCACGCCCGTCGCCGCGAACATCACATTGCCAGGCTTGGCTAAATCATCCGTCGTATAAATTTTCTTCAAATCCTTGATCCCCCAGCGCTCAGCCCGTGCCCGCTCGTCATCATTCCTGAAAATCAAACGCCCCAGCATCGATCCGCCGATACATTGCAGCGCCGCCGCCGCCAGAACGCCCTCAGGCGCACCGCCATTACCGACATAAACATCGATGCCCGTTTCCGGGTCCGTCGTCGCGATCACCGCGCTGACATCGCCATCCTGAATGAGCGTAATCCGCGCACCCGCCGCGCGCACATCATTCATCAATTTTTCATGACGCGGACGATCTAAAATACAGACCATCAAATCTTCAATCTTCGTGCCTTTTTCCTTGGCGATTTTTTTAAGCAGGTCAGACATCGGCGCATCTAAATCCAAAACGTTGGGATTCACATTCGGCCCGACCGCCAGCTTGTCCATGTAAACATCCGGCGCATTCAGAAACCCGCCCTCATCCGCCATCGCCAGAACCGCCAGCGCATTGTTGCCGCCGCGCGCGGTAATGTCTGTACCCTCTAATGGGTCTAACGCAATATCAATACGAGGCCCGCCCTGCCCCACTTCCTCACCGATATAAAGCATGGGAGCTTCGTCGCGCTCGCCCTCGCCGATCACAACACGGCCCGAAATATGAAGCGTATTGAGCGCCTCGCGCATAGCATCCACCGCCGCCTGGTCGGCGCCATCCTTGTCGCCCCGGCCGATCAGGCGGGATGCGGCCAGCGCCGCAGCCTCCGTCACACGGATAGCTTCAAGCGCAAAATTGCGGTCCATTTGATTATCAAGCATGGCTTCTGTCTTTTCCTTGGGGATCATGGGCGTATCTTATGCTCCCGCTCCTTATAATACAACCACCCGCAGCAGGCATGGCTCGCCAATCGTGCTATCCAGTTTCGCGATCTGGCGGCAGCTTTCGGAGATATTCGAACGCCGCGCCTCGTGCGTGGTCATCACGACATTAACAGGCTGACCCGGGTCACGCCCTTCTTGCAGGACACTTTCAATGGAAATATTCTGATCGCGCAGGATCGCGGAAATATCGGCAATCACACCCGGCTTGTCGAGCACAGTAATGCGCATATAAAACTTGCTCTGCGTTTCGCCGAGATCCATGGCCTTCATGTCTTTTAGCTTCGACGCAGGGATACCAAATGTCGGCGTACGAACCCCGCGCGCGAGATCGACAATATCGGCAACCACAGCAGACGCCGTCGGGCCCTCGCCCGCCCCGCGTCCGGTCAGCAACGGCGTCTCAAAAAAATCACCCTCGACGAACACGGCATTATAAACATCCTCGATGGAGCCAAGCGGATCGTCAGCTGGCACAAGACACGGTTCAACGCTCTGCACGATCTTGCCGCCATGATCCCTGCTGATACCAAGCAACTTGATTTTATAACCGAGCTTCCCGGCAAACTTGATATCGACATCCGTCAGCTTCGTGATGCCTTTGAGCTTCACACCTTTGAAATTCGGCTTCACGCCATACGCAATCGCGGCCAGGATCGCGGTTTTATGACCCGCATCCATGCCCTCGACATCTGCCGCCGGGTCCGCTTCCGCATAACCCTTGGCCTGCGCTTCTTTCAGAACATCATCGAAATTCCGCCCCGAAACGCGCATCTGCGTCAGGATATAATTGCACGTGCCGTTCAGGATGCCATACACGCCCGTAATCCTGTTCGACGTGAATCCCGCACGCAGCGAACGGATAATCGGAACGCATCCCGCCACCGATGCCTCGTACATCAAATTGACGCCGTTCTTCTCGGCGATGCTTGCCAGCTCGAAACCATGGTTTGCCAGCAGCGCCTTGTTCGCCGTCACGACATGTTTTTTATTCTCTAAAGATTTTGTAACCAGCGTCCGCGCTGTGCCTTCCGCGCCGCCCATAAGCTCGATAACCGCGTCCAGCTTTTCATCGGCCAGGCTCTCTGGTTTGTCCGCCCATTTATATTTGGAAAGATCGACGCCGCGATCCTTCTTGCCGCGCGCCGAAACTGTGACAATTTCAATTTGCCTTCCCGCCCGCTCGGCGATCATTGCGCCATTCTGCTGCAGGATTTTGACAACCCCTGCCCCTACGGTCCCCAGACCGGCAATACCAATGCGGAAAGCTTCAGACATAGGGCCTATTACTGCACGGAAACGCCCGTGACTTCAACACGCCTGCTGGCGACATCGACGGGCTTATGGCTCGGCACGGGCGGTCTGGTTTCGCCGTAGCCCTTGGTTTCTATGCGCTCAGGCGGAATCCCGCTCTCGATCAACGCCCGCGCTACGGCAAAGGCCCGATCCATGGAAATCTTCAGATTGATGATCTTGCGCTGGACCGGGTCCTGAAGCGAGGACATGACGCTCGCATGGCCCATCACCGAAATATCCTGTCCCGTATAACCGCGCCCAACCACCGACAACGTAGCAAGATCCTCCTGCTTAAGCGAAACCGAGTCATGGTCGAAATAAATCGTCAGCGGGTTACCGCCAGCATGCAGCGACACATAGCCCTGATCGGGAGCCCCGCGTTCCTGTCCCGGAAATGGCGTCAGCTCAGATACAGGCGGCGCATATTGCACGACGCGCGGATTGACCATCTTGGCCATCTCGTCATCCAGCGGAAAAACCTCGACGCCCGGATAGGCGTTTAAATACGTCTCGTTATAAATGGGAACAGCGCTCACCGGCCGGATATCCAGCGGCCCTGCCGACGAAGATTGCGGCCCGGGTACGTCATTCCCATCATCTTCCCCCGCTCTCCAGTCCTCACCATCCAGCGGAAAAACTTCCACGCGCCCGTCCGACGAGCGGTGAATGACATCCGCCACATCGCGGTACTCAACCGGGTCCAGTACTTGCGACTGAACCTGGCCATTCGTCAGATCGACGCTTTCAGCAGGCTTCTCCGTGCTGACATCGACCTTTTCTCCGGTGTCGAAATAGGAACAGGCCATCAACAGGCTGGCGGAACCGAGAATAACGAGCAGATTTGCAATTTTTTTCATGGGCGGGGCTTTTCAAAGAGACTCAGGGGTAAACGCCTGAAAATGATAGGCGACATCATAATGGACTTTCAAGCCTTTAGCCCCATGTTATCCCCCCGTGATTAACGTAGAGCCGGGCTTGCTTTTCCGTCTCATATAAGCCAGATTTCGCTTTGCCTTCCTGCGTTTACAGCCCACGGGCGAGAAACACGTTTAACTCATGACCAAAGCATCTCCCAACGCCTCAGCTAATAATGGTGCCGCCATGCCCGATCCGGTGGCGCTCGGCCAGGCCCTGCTCGCGGTTTATGAGCGCGCCACGCCGATTTTGGAAACCTACTTCGCGCGCATGGGCGAAGACCTCGCCAAACAGAATTTCGACCCCTTCCATATCAAGGACGTCTATCTCGAATTCCTAAACCGCATGGCCGCCGATCCGGAAAAATTCTGGCAGATGCAGCAGGGTTTCTGGAACGACTGGTTCCGCCTCTGGCAGGAAAGCGCCATGAAGTTCCTCGGCGAAGACGGCAAGACCATCATCCAGCCGGAAAAAGGCGACCGCCGGTTCAAAGCCCCCGAATGGCAAGAATCCGCCCTCTTCGATTTCATCAAGCAATCCTATCTCCTCACCTGCCACTGGATGGATAAAACCGTGCGCGGCGCCGAAGGCCTCGATACCGACAAAAAAGAAAAACTCGTTTTCTACACGAAACTTTTTGTCGATGCCCTCTCGCCCACCAACTTCATGATGACCAACCCGGAAGTCCTGAAAGAAACCCTGAAAACCGGCGGCGAAAACCTCGTAAAGGGCCTCGAAAATCTCGTCGCCGATCTTGAGCGCGGCGGCGGCGAACTCAAAATCAGCACCACCGATTACAACGCCTTCAAACTCGGCGAGAACATCGCTAACACACCGGGCAACGTCATTTATCAGAACGATTTGATCCAGTTGATCCAGTATGAACCTATGGGCGACAAGGTATTCAAACGCCCTCTCCTGATCATCCCGCCATGGATCAACAAATATTACATCCTCGACCTGCGCGAGGATAATTCCTTCATACGCTGGGCTGTCGAACAAGGCCACACCGTGTTCGCCGTTTCATGGGTCAATCCCGATGCACAGCTGGCGCAGAAACGCTTCGAGGATTACATGCAGGAAGGCGTACTCGATGCGCTGGAACAGATCCGCGACATCACCGGTGAACCGGATTGCAACGTCGTGGGTTATTGCCTGGGCGGCACGCTGCTCGCTATCACGCTTGCATGGCTGGCCGACAAGAAAAAAGAAAACCTCATCGCCTCCGCCACTTTCCTCACCACGCTGCTCGACTTTGAAAATTCCGGCGACCTGAAACTCTTCATGGACGACAGCCAGCTCGAACTCATGGATCAGGCCATGGCCGAAAAAGGCGTGCTTGAGGCGAAAAACCTCCAGAAAACTTTCACCCTGCTCCGCGCCAACGACCTGATCTGGTCCTTCGTCGTCAATAACTACCTCATGGGCCGCGACCCGTTTCCGTTCGACCTCCTCTACTGGAACGACGACTCCACCAACATGCCCGCCGCGATGCACAGCTTTTACCTGCGCAAGATGTACCGCGACAATGAGCTGACCAAACCGGGCGGCATCGCCATGCTCGGCACCCCCATCGACCTCAGGAAAATCACCGCGCCCGCCTATTTCCTCTCGACGCGCGAAGACCACATTGCACCGTGGCGCGCCACCTATGCCGGTCTCAAACTTTTGGGAAGCAAAAACATCAGCTTCACCCTCGCCGCGTCCGGTCACATCGCCGGCATCGTCAACGCACCCGTTAAAAACAAATATTGCTACTGGACCTCACCCAAACCCGGCGCACCGTCCGGCGAATGGATGGACGCCGCCACGCAGAATGAAGGCTCCTGGTGGCCGCACTGGCAGAAATGGATCGCCACCTATGCCGGTGAAAAAACTGCCGCCCGCAAGGTCGGCAAGGGCATCGAACCCGCCCCCGGCAGCTACGTGAAGAAAAAATCCAGCTAAAGAACAGCCAATAAAAAACCCCGCCGAAGCGGGGTTTTTTGTAACTCGTAAAAGCGGATTAACGCTTCGCCCACTGCTTGGTACGACGGGCGCCGTGCTTGCCGACTTTTTTCCGTTCAACCACGCGGCTGTCGCGGGTCAACATACCGGCCTTTTTCAGGGCCGGACGGTATTGCGGGTCAAAATTCTCAAGCGCACGGGAAATCCCGTGACGGACCGCACCGGCCTGGCCGGACAATCCACCGCCCTTTACCGTGCAGACGATGTCGAAATGGCCGACACTCTCCACGATCAGGAAAGGCTGGTTCAGGATCAGGCGCTGCGTCTGGCGAGCGAAATAAACAGCCTGGTCGCGGCCATTGACCGTAACCTTGCCGTTACCGCGCTGCAGCCATACACGCGCAACAGCGTCCTTACGACGGCCGGTCGCATACGAACGGCCCTTCGCATCGATTTTCTGTACGCGTTTAATCGCCTCAGGCTGCGCGGTCGAGAAATCGAGCGCAGTCATTTTAACTTCGACCGGTGCCGCACCTGCGGCTGCACCGATGTCTTTCATATCGGTCGCGGCGGGCTTTTTACGGCTGCTGCGCTTTACTTCGACTTTCGGCGCGTCTTTGTTTTTATCGTCTCTCTTGGCCATGGTGATTATGCCCTTTTGTTTTTAGGATTCATGGAAGCAACATCGAGTTTCTCGGGTTGCTGCGCTTCATGCGGGTGCGTCGCGCCGACATAGACATGCAGGTTCGACAGCACTTTGCGCGAAAGCGGACCGGGATGCGGCAACATACGCTGCACGGCCTTCTCGATCACGAGTTCAGGCGTCTTGCCGGCCAGGATCTGGTTGCGGCTGCGGCCTTTAATTCCGCCGGGGTGGCCCGTGTGCCAGTAGAAAATCTCGTCGTCGGCTTTTTTGCCGGTGATTTTAACTTTATCGGCATTGATGACGATAACGTTGTCACCGCAATCGACGTGCGGTGTGAATTGGGGCTTGTGCTTGCCGCGCAGGCGCATGGCGATAATGCTGGCGAGACGCCCGAGAACGATATCCTCGGCATCAATCAGCAACCACTTTTTCTGCACTTCCGCAGGCTTCAGAGACTTAGTTGTTGTGGTGATAATCATGTTTTTTTCCTCTTAAAGATGGCGCTTTATGCCCCATCAGCTGTCCCCCTGTCAACAAAAAACCCAATAAAAAGAATGGGTTTTAGTTGCGGTATCTAAATACCTTCATATCCCTTGTTGACAGGGATTATATACATAACTATTAATCAGCAAACACTGGAAAGAGCTATAAATGCGTATAAATCCTCAATCGACCCTTTTCGGAACCTTCGCCATTGCCACGACCCTGCTCTGCACGTCAGGTCATGCCACGCTCACCCCATTTGAAATTCCCGAGGGCAGGATTGATGTTCAGGACCCTGTACCCGACCGGTCGGAAATCCGTACAAGATATATCACCTCAACAGACCTGTTCACATGCGACAAACACAACACGCTGAACACTTTTATCTTCACCCAAACCCTTTCGGATGACATTCCTCCAAAGATAGCCGCCATCGTAACAAATATATTTGAAGCATTGCCGCAAATTATAAAAGACAAACTCGATCAGAGAAACATTGCACCTGAAACACTGGTCAAGTTTGTGAATAGCGAAACAGAAATCTTGATTAATAATCTTTTGGCGACCTCCCCTGCGTCTGACGTTGATGAGGCATATCGCATCGCCACGATAGAAGTTACACTGGAAACTGTACCTGATGCATGTCCTTTCACGGGAATCACGCCCATGAGCGGCGCCCCTAAACTCGAGCATACCCCTTAATGAAACCGAACCTGAATGATGTAAAGTCAGACAATGCGTAACTCTGTAAAAGCTTCTTTTTTCACCGCCTGCGTACTTGCCGCGAATGAATTAATCAGCGGACCTGATGCTGCCCTTGCCAATATCCCCCCAAAAGGGGAAATAGCACCTATGCCACCAAGATGGGTATCGCCACCTCCGGCTGTGGTCCAAAAAGAATTAAGAGCCCTCTTTAAAATATGCGACCCACGCGCGATCAAATATACCATGCTAGTTTTCCAGACAATGAAACCTCAGCATCCGGAAGAAGTGCCGCAGGAAGTCTATGATGACATCCGGGAAACATTCATGGACGCCGCGCAGAAAATGTTTGAATACACACGGGACATTACCGCAGAACCGATGGAAGATGAGGATTTGAGGAAGGCATTACTAAAGAAACACAGGGAACTCACGGAACAACAAATCAACAAAATCGATCTTATTCTTAATGAAGCATGGCCCGCACCCCGTCCGTTTGACACTGAGGAATTCGGCAAAATAGAGCTGGCCGTTGACTTCGATGGCACCCCCGGCGCTTGCGTACTTCCGGCTCAATCACTGTAATATTAGTTTATGCATAAAGCCTGCCCTTGAAACCGAAAGAAAATCCCATGAAAAAAAGTTTTGCCGTGGCCGCCGCCTTTATCGGAATCATGTCAACCAGCGCCAGCAGCAAAACGATTGCTGACCAACCCCCAATAACGACCATCATTTACACCGATCAGGCCACTGCCTGCCTGCGCGATGGTAACGCGCTTGTTATGGACGTCCTTCAGGAGACAATTTACGAAGGCAAGCCAGAAATCGCTATGGATGAAATTCTTTTTCTGGCCGAGGAATATAAAGACGATGTTGAAGACACCTTGCGCAGGGAACTGGAAAGAAAAACACTCAAAGATTTGGCTCAAAAAGAGGGAGCAACAAATCTGCGCCCGGCCATGAAGGGCAAGTACAATAATTTCGCCTCAAAAATTCATAACATTCCAAATATACAAATAATTGAGATCAAACATATGGAAGTTACAGGCGTCGATATCATTGAGAACGGCTGCGATACCGGGAATATGCCGCAACCCTCACAGACTTCCCTTTAAACCGTCTCTTCCTCGATCCAGTTGAGAAACGGCGCGTGCCCCTTCTCAATCGGTAGCGCGACAATGCATGGCGTCTCATAGCTGTGCAGCTTCAGGATTTCCTCTCTCACGTCTTCGAAAAGGTCGCTCCTTGTCTTCATCACAATAGCAATTTCCGTTGCGCTCTCGACCTTGCCCTTCCACTGATAAACCGCCTCATGAGGCGCCATGATATTCGTGCAGGCAACCAGCCGCTTCTCGACCAGCGTGGCGGCGATCTTCCCGGCTTCCTCGCGGTCCGGGCACGTGACATAAACGAATAACTTCATAAGCGAAGTATAAATCAGGCCGAACAGGCGCGCCAGCCCGGCGCCCCGATAGCATAGATGGGCGAATAGCGCGCGTTATAGGAATCCTTGTTCATCACCATGACGGTCTGGTTGTCGAGGATGTACTGGTAATTCCCGCTGAACACTCGCAGCACCGCATGATACTCCCGGCTCTTCTTGTCGATGCAGATCACCATCTCCATCTGCGAGGGCTTCACGCCCATCTGCACAAGTTTATGCATTTTATAGATGGAAAAATCTTCGCAATCGCCGCCCTTGAATTTGACGAACTGCTCCGGCGTGTACCACACATCGCTCAGCCCGTCGCGCTGGTAGACGAACCCGCTATTAACCGCGCGGTTCACCTGGTCGCAGGCGACAGCAATGCTGGCCGGTCCGTTGGCCGGACCCGACTGCTTGCCGAGCCATGTTTTGATCGGCAGCCATTTTTTGAACGCAGAAACGTCCTTGTTGTAGGTATTTGCCATGATTTCCCCCGGGAAGATAAAAGAATGGTCGGAATAGAGAAATGGTCGGAACGACAGGATTTGAACTTGCAGGCTTGCTTAACGAGCCTCTCGGCGAGTTTAGCAAACCGCAACCCCGGCGAAAGCCGGGGCCTAGTAATTATCTAAGGTTTTCTACATTTAAACCATGTCTAATGGCAAGCTCATCTGCCATAGCAGAAGCATCGAATGGGATCGCAGACTCATGTAACAAAGAATAAATAATACTAAGATGCTTTTTTACAAATTCTTGTGTTTTAATATTAGGATCTAGAGAATTGATTTGAACGAACATGAACATGATGGCCCCATCATATTCTGTAACTTTTTGAAGTCTTGCTTGCTTGCATACTTCATTGAGTGTGCCAAATTGGAAAGAACCCGGCTCATAGCCGAAGTTATACTTCAGAACCCTTAAAACCTTGGCTTTAAACCATAACATTCCAAACATAAAATGCCCCAAGGGAAATGGTCGGAACGACAGGATTTGAACCTGCGACCCCTTGCACCCCATGCAAGTGCGCTACCAGGCTGCGCCACGTTCCGTTACCACGTCATCCCGGCGAAAGCCGGGATCCCGTGCTTATAAGCATAAATGCCCATGTTTGCAAGATTACCGCTTTCGGGGGAAAGACAGTTATTATTCGGTTTCCGCGATCATGGCACGGAGCTCTTTCAACTCCCCGGCCAGCGATTGCAGCGCCGCGCGCTGACGGTCGCTCAAACCCGCCTGGGCAGCCTTTTGAGGGGCTTGCTGGGGCACATTGCTGTTGCGCGCCTCGGGCGGGGTCTTCTCGACCACCTTGTTCTTGCCCTGCTCGCGGAAAAGCTTCTGGACGCCCTTAATGGTGTAGCCCTGCGTGTACAGCAGGTGGTGGATCGTCTTCAGGATGTCCACATCCTCCGGACGGTAATAACGGCGACCGCCGCCCCGCTTCAGGGGTCTTACTTGTGAAAACTTGGTTTCCCAGAACCGCAGCACATGCTGCTGGACGTTCAGGTCATCGGCCACTTCGCTGATCGTGCGGAAGGCGCTCGGCGCCTTGCGGGATTTCTCGGTGGCTTCGGGCGCCTGCGGTGCTGCATCCTGCTTCGGTGCTTCAGGTGCGACGAGATTGACGCTCGGCTGGAACTGGTCCTGCTTCAAAGGCCCTGATTGTGCGTTCATGATGAATCTCCCTGTTTTAAACTTTTTTTAGAACGGGCTATTGCCCTTTGTTAATGCGGTCCTTGAGCACATGGCTTGCACGGAATACTAAAACTTTCCTTGGTAAAATCGGCACTTCGACGCCGGTCTTGGGGTTGCGGCCGATGCGCTGGCCCTTTTTGCGGACCGAGAAACTGCCGAAGGATGAAATCTTGACGTTGTCGCCGCTTACAAGCGCTGCGCAAACTTCTTCAAGAAGCACTTCAACAAGGTCCGATGATTCGTTGCGGGAAAGACCGACTTGTTCGTAAACAGCTTCGGCCAGGTCCGCCCTGGTGATTGTTTTGCTTTCCATTATGACTCCCAATACGTGAATGTATTCAGGTTAGCCATTTCATGGGGGGTCGTCAAACTAAACTGCAAAAAAGCCGATTCAATTCAAGGCCCTAGGGGAATATGCTAATTCATGCATTTATCTGCATATCTTGGGCAGGAGCGCTAAAATCTAACGAGCAGCGCGCCCCAGGTCAGGCCGCCGCCCATCCCTTCCAGCAGCACCAGATCGCCGGACTTGATTCGACCGGCTTCCATCGCTTCGTGTAACGCCAACGGAATAGATGCCGCCGACGTATTGCCATGACGCTCCACTGTCGTCACCACCTTGTCCATCGACAGGTTCAGCTTCTTGGCCGTCGCCTCGATAATGCGGATATTGGCCTGGTGCGGCACCAGCAGGCTTATATCTTCCGATTTAAGGTTATTTTTTTCCAGCACCTCTTCAACCACATCGGCCATAAACTGGACGGCGTTCTTGAACACCTCGCGCCCTTCCATGACGATCAACGGGTCGGCATAAAGCAAATCCTGGAACCGCCCGTCGGCATAAAGATGGGTCGAGATCACCCCGCGCCCGTCGTTTTTCGTATTCGCTTCCAAAATCGCCGCGCCCGCGCCGTCCGCGAACAGCACACAGGTCGTCCTGTCCTTCCAGTCGACGATGGACGACATTTTCTCCGCGCCGATGACTAAAACCCGTTTCGAAACGCCGGTCTGGATAAAACTGTTGGCGATGCCGAGTGCATAAACGAAACCCGTACACACAGCCTGCACATCGAACGCCGGCCCCGGCGGAATACCGAGCGCCTGCTGCACATTCACGGCAACAGCAGGAAATTTCTTATCCGGCGTCGTCGTCGCGACAATCACGGTATCAATATCCTTGCCCTCAAGCTTGGCATTCGCCAGCGCCTGCTTCCCGGCTTCGATCGCCATCGTCCCGGTTGTCTCATGCGCTTCAGCCAGCCGCCGCTCGCGGATACCCGTGCGCTTGACGATCCACTCGTCAGATGTATCGACCAGTTTTTCAAGATCGGCATTTGTGACGATTTTTTTGGGAAGATAACCGCCCGTAGCGCGGATGATCGCAGTGATACCCATTTAACCCTCGTATGTCCCTTGCGAGAGGAATGAATCCTGGCTCATCAGGCGATTGATTTCATCGGCCACTTTCTTGACGTAGCCCTGCCGCGCGAGTTGCGTCGCCAGCCGCACCGCGCTGGAAAACCCGAGCGCATCCGTACCACCATGGCTTTTGACACACACACCGTTCAGTCCGACGAATACGCCGCCGTTATAAAGACGCGGATCGACCTTGTGCTTGAAACGCTTCATCGCGAAAAACGCGAGCGCCCCGCCGAGAATAGCCAGCGGATCGGAACTGATCGCCTCTTTAAAATAATGCCCCGTCATGCGCCCGACGCCCTCACCGGTTTTCAGCGCAATGTTTCCGGCATAACCGTCGCACACAACGACATCCACCGTGCCCTTCGTAATATCGTCGCCCTCGACAAATCCTTTGTATTGTCCGGGGAAATCAACTTTCGACAGGATGTTATGCGCCGCGCGAACGTGATCCGGCCCCTTCATCTCTTCAGAACCGACATTCAGCAAACCGACCGTCGGAACCTGAATTCCTTTGTGCGCCCGCGCGAACACCGCGCCGAGAACAGCAAACTGCGTCAGCGTCTCGGCATCGACCAACACATTCGCACCGAGATCCAGCATCACCGTGCTGCCATGCATCGATGGAAAAACACTCGCCAGCGCCGGGCGGTGAATTCCCGGCAGCATACGTAGAACAACTTTCGCCATCGCCATCAGCGCGCCCGTATTACCAGCCGACACCGCCGCATGTGCATGCCCTTCCGCCACGGCCTCAATCGCCATGCGCATGCTCGTGCCCTTGCTCGCACGCAGCGCCGCCGACGGCTTTTCATTATTACGCACCATCCTGTCGGTGTGCACAACGCGGCAGACATCTTTCAAATTGGAATATTTATTCAGGTAAGGATAAATACGGCTCTCATCGCCGATCAGGATGAAACGGATATCCTTGTTCTCTTCGTGAATGATATTGAGACCCGGAATGACAATCTCGGGTCCGAAATCGCCGCCCATGGCATCCACGGCAATAGTGATCGCGTGCAGCGCGGTGACAGTTTGTGTGAAATCAGACAAGGGGTGAACCCTCTCCCGGTTCGGACGTAGGACTGCGGATTATACCACGGACCCGAAAGGATTCCAGAGCCCAGGGGCGAATGATTAGTCGCGGGCCGCGAGAACCTGTTTGCCTTTGTACATACCTGTTTTCAGGTCGACATGATGGCGGCGCACGGGTTCGCCTGTGTTTGAATCTTCAACCCAGTTGGTGGCCGTCAGG
The DNA here is from genome assembly GCA_002483465.1 of Micavibrio sp. UBA7657. GTDB lineage: Bacteria > Pseudomonadota > Alphaproteobacteria > Micavibrionales > Micavibrionaceae > UBA7657. The sequence goes on from DLHX01000008.1 coordinate 222,980, forward strand.
CCGTCATGGGAGCGGCGCATATTGCGGCGGGATTTCGATGTTTTTCGCTTTGGAACAGCCATTGTTTTAATCCTTCTAAATCAGGGGCTTTTATTAACGAAAACGGCTCGTGGATGCAAGTAAAAACCTGCAAACCCGGTCAAAAGGCTTATAAATCGCCCTTTTTCCAGTCTTTTAAGGCTGCGAAGGGGTTTTCGTAGGGCTCACCTGCTTGCGTCTTTATAGCCCCCTCACCGCCATATTCCTCACCCTCCAGCCGGGGATAAGGGTCAACAGCCAGCGACAGATACTGCGCCACCAGCTCACCCACATCGATCTTGCCATCAATCACAGGCTCGGGGTCTTCGCTTTCATCCAGAAACGGCATGTCAGCCTGCCCGTCGCGCGTCAGGCGCTCCTGTTTCGCCTTGGCGAACGAGACCGCCTGCTCCGGGTCGGCATACCAGGCTTCGAAACTATCGATGATCTCGCTTTTTATGGCCTTGCCGCTGACGACCGAATTCTGTGTCACCGCCGCGCGTATCTGACCTGAAATAAAAATTATGTTGCTGCCGGAATCGCGGCTCATCACCAGGTCTGATTCCAGGCTGCGTAAATCGCCAAGCCCCATCCGCTTCGCAAGACGCTTGCGCTCGTCGGGATTCGGCGAAATCGTCAATTTCATGGGCGTGTTGCCGATCTTCTCGGCTTCTACAAAATGCGACCATTCGGGTGCGCCAATATCCTGTTTTTTACGTGTCATTTCTGCTCCTGCGGCGCGAAGGCGACCTCGCCATTCAAAACATCTGAAACCGGCTTTTGCGCCATCACTGCCATGCTTTCTCTTATATAGCGCATGATTTTCTGGATGTCAGGAACCTCGCTATCCTCGAACGTTCCATAAAGATTCCGGCGCAGGGCAATCGCGAATGCACCCTCCCCCTGCTTCAGCGCCTCGGCATAGGCATGCATGCGCCCGTTAAAACCCTTCATCATCCGGCGCTGGTGCTTGGGCACGCCCATATCGCCGATACCCATCTCGCGCAGGGTCTGGTCCATGTCCGCGAACGTAACATCGAACAGGGCCTGGTTGAATTCCCTGGCCTGCTCCCCCTCACCGGCCAGCCGGTTGATCACCATAAAGAGGTGAATCAATAACAGGTCGAACCGCCCGTCGAAGGAATCGGGAATGCCGTACGTTGTATAGAAAACCGGCGCGCGGATGTGCTGCAGAATCTGCGCATAAGCCCGTTTTGCCGGGTCGGCATGGGGTGTTTTTTTCTTTAGAAAAGACAGCATGTTCTCTAAGCCCCCTCGACTTGGCTCGGGATGAGATATAGATTAAAAGCCCGGATGAGTACATGAAATATATGAAACCGAAGACTTCGAAATTCCTGCTTCTGGCCGCGGCTGCATTGCTCGCCGCCCCTGCCTGCACCCCGACGGTGGCGCAGCGCGGCAACATGCTGGAAGACCAACAGATGAAAACCATCATCCCCGGCATTCATACGCGCTCCGACGTTCTGCGCATTCTCGGCTCGCCCACGACACAGGCCCCTTTCAACGATGACGTCTGGTATTACATCGGCCAGGAAACCGAGAAAAAAGGTATTCTTGACCCTGACGTAACCAAGGAACGCGTCGTGGTCGTCGTCTTCAATCCCGACAGCACGGTTTACTTCCTGAAAGAAATGCCCAAGGGCGCAAGCCTTGATGTCCCGATTGAGCGCAGCAAAACCCCGACGCACGGCAACGACATGACCATCATGCAGCAGATGCTCGGCAATATCGGCCGCTTCAACACGCAATCCAACGGTTCGGCAACCAGGCCCGGCCGTTAATCCCGCGTTTAATTCCCGCAATAAAAAACCCCGCCGAAGCGGGGTTTTTTGTGTCTTGATTTCGCTCAGTGCGCGATAGGTGCGACGCCGAAATATTTCGCGACAATCGCCACCAGCAGGATCGCAACAATGTTCGCGATCTTGATCAGCGGGTTAACCGCCGGGCCTGCCGTGTCCTTGTAAGGGTCGCCGACCGTGTCGCCCGTAACAGCGGCCTTGTGTGCTTCAGAGCCCTTGCCGCCGTGATGGCCTTCCTCGATCAGTTTTTTCGCGTTGTCCCATGCGCCGCCGCCCGATGTCATCGAGATGGCAACGAACAGACCCGTCACAATCGTACCGACCAGCATCGCGCCCAGAGCCTGGAACGCATCGCCCATATCGCCGCTGAGTTTGTAGACAATAATGAACAGCACGATAGGCGCAGCCACGGGCAGCAACGACGGCGCGATCATTTCCTTGATCGCGGCCTTCGTCAGCAGGTCGACAGCGCGGCCGTATTCCGGCTTCGCTGTGCCTTCCATGATGCCCTTGATCTCGCGGAACTGCCTGCGCACTTCCACCACGACGGAACCCGCCGCGCGGCCAACAGCCGTCATCGACATCGCGCCGAACAGGTAAGGCAGCAAACCGCCGATGAACAGTCCGATAATCACGAACGGCTCCTGCAGCGAATATTGCAGATCGGCATATTGCGGCAGGTAGTGCTTGATCTCTTCGGTATAACCCGCAAAGAGAACCAGCGCCGCCAGGCCGGCAGAACCAATCGCATAACCTTTGGTTACCGCTTTCGTCGTGTTACCGACAGCGTCCAGCGCATCGGTTGTCACGCGGATTTCATCCGGCAGACCTGCCATTTCGGCAATGCCGCCTGCGTTGTCCGTAACCGGGCCGTAAGCATCAAGCGCTACGACCATACCGGCCAGGGACAACATCGCCGTCGCCGCCATTGCGATGCCATAAAGGCCAGCCAGCGTGAAGGCGATGTAGATACCGGCGCAGATAACGATCACCGGCAGAGCCGTCGATTCCAGAGAAATCGCCAGACCCTGAATGACATTCGTGCCGTGGCCCGTTTCCGAAGCCTTGGCAATCACTTTCACAGGACGGAATTTCGTCGACGTATAGTACTCGGTAATCCAGATCAACAGACCCGTCACACCAAGGCCGGTCAGCACGCAAAGGTACAGATCCTTCAGCGTAATGACGGTTTCATTCAGCGTCGTAATTTCCGCCGGCAGCGCAAGTTTCGTGCCGCCGAAATAAACGAATACGGCAGAAAGAAGTGCGCTGACGATGAAGCCCTTATAAAGAGCCCACATAATGTTTTTGCTGGCGCCGAGACGAACAAAGTATGTCCCGATAACCGACGCAACGATCGATACAGCGCCCACCAGCAGCGGGAGCAGCATCATCGTTTCAACATTCTCAGGTCCGAACGTGCTGAATGCGATCAACATCGTCGCAACGACAGTCACCGCATAGGTTTCGAACAGGTCTGCGGCCATACCGGCGCAGTCGCCTACGTTGTCGCCTACGTTGTCGGCAATAACCGCTGCGTTTCTTGGGTCATCTTCCGGGATGTTCGCTTCAACTTTACCGACGAGGTCGGCGCCAACGTCAGCACCTTTGGTAAAGATACCGCCGCCGAGACGCGCAAAGATCGAAATCAGGGACGCGCCGAAGCCAAGACCGATGAGACCTTCGAGAATGACGCGCAATGTTGCCGCGCGCTCATCACCTTCGAGGGCAACGAGACCGTAATGCTGCTGCAGGCCGTAATAGTAACCCGCAACGCCGAGAAGACCGAGACCGACAACCAGCATGCCCGTGATCGCGCCCGCTTTGAACGCAACGTTCAATGCCTGCTTGAGACCTTCCGTCGCCGCTTGCGTGGTACGAACGTTCGAGCGCACCGAAACCAGCATGCCTGCATAACCGGCGATCCCTGAAAGAACCGCGCCGACGATGAAGCCGCCGGCAACGTGCCAACCGAGCGTGAAATAAAGGACAAGAACGACAGCGCCGCCCACCAAACCGATGGTGCTGTACTGGCGGTTCAGGTAAGCACTCGCGCCTTCCTGAATGGCAGCTGCGATTTCCTGCATGCGCGCGTTACCGGCGCTTTTGCTCATGATCTGCTTCGCAGACACGATGGCATAAAGAAGAGCCAGGATGCCGCACAGGGCGATAATTACATAGGGGTCACTGAAAGAAAAAGTCATATACGTCCTCGTTTTTATTTTTCAAAATCCGGGGAGAGACTAACGACTATTTGGAGCCAGATAAAGCCCCTTTTTGACGCAGCTACCAATTAAATCGTTAATAAAATCGTCATCCTGAGCGGAGCGCCAAGCTTTTTATAGATTGGCGCGGAGCCGAAGGATCTTGGATCTATCCAACCATCTAAGATCCTTCGACTGCGTCCCGCTTCGCAGGACTTTGCTCAGGATGACAAAAATGAAAAAAAGGGCCCGGATTTTATCCCGGACCCTTTAATAAATAGAGGGTTCACATATAAAACTTAAATGGGGCGCTGTTGCACCACCTGCAGCAGCACTTCCGACACCATGTCCTCGCCGAGAACATCCGTCGTGATTTTCGTCAGGCGGCTTTTAACCGCCGCTACCTGCACCACGCCACCCTTCAGGGCCGCGTGCTTGTTAAGAACTCCATACATATCCTGGATATAGGCGTCTTTAAGACGTGGGGTCAGTTTCTTGACCTCTTCGGCCTTGTCCTTGTCTGCGACTTCCAGTGCAATCACCAGGCTCACCGTCTGGGTCACGCCTGAACTGTCGATGATCGGCAGGATCAAAGGGTCAAGCTCGACGAACTCAGTACCGCCGCCGCCATGACCGCCGCCTTTTTTCTTCTCTTCTTTTTTATGAGTTGCGGCGACTTCCTTGGCCGCTTCACCGGCCGACGCTTCCGCCGGTTTCGAGAAATAGAAATATGCGCCGGCACCACCTCCGCCGAGCACAAGTAACGCGACAACCGCGATTAAAATCATGCGCATTAGGAAAACCCCTTATTATTATTCTTCTTTTATGAACCCTAATATTAATCATAACCCTTAAATGATTAACGGCTTGTTACAGTCAGCAAGAAATAAGCGATTTTAAAGGGGAGAAGATTTATAAGATATTGATTTAATTGATATTTTTATGAACGAATTGTCTTCGCAACTGCGTCAAGAATGCCGTTTATGAAGCCCGTTTCGCCCGAATCGAAAAACCCGTGCGCGACATTGATATAGTCGTTGATAATGATGCCCTGATCCGTTTCCTGGTTCACCAGCAGTTCAGCCGCGGCGCACATAAGTATCGCTTTAAGCAGCATCCCGACATCTTTGTTCTCATTGGTGATATTGGCGTTGATGATATCGTTTAAATCATCGCCGCGATCCTCGATTGCACCCAAAATCTTTTCAAACAGCGCACCGTCCGGGGCCACCATCGTCTCGCCTTCAACTTCCATTCCGACGCGCGTCGACAGGAATTCCTGGCTGACTTTCGAGATACTCTGCTTGTTCTGAATCGACTGATACAGCGCCTGCACCGCGAGCAAACGTGCCGCGAGACTCTTGGCCTTGGCCGATGGCTTTCTACTCTCCGCGCTCATTACGATACCTTTTTGACTTTGGAGTTTTCGCGCTTGAGTTCAAGAACACGCAGCGCCGCGCGAACGGCCCCCGCGCCGACATTCTTCTCATCCGGGTTGGCACGCACAAGCGCCTGCTCCATATTTTCGGCCGTAATGATCCCGTTCCCGACCGGAAGGCTGTAATGAACACCGAGCTCGCCGATCCCCCGCGCGCTCTCGTCACTGACAATTTCAAAATGATAGGTCTCCCCGCGAATGACGCATCCCAGCGCCACATACGCGTCAAAACGGCTCAACGTTCTTTCCGACGCAATCTTGATAACAGCTGGAATTTCCAGCGCCCCCGGCACGGTGACATGTTCATAAGTCGCGCCCGCCGCCTCAAGCGCTTCTCTCGCGCCGCGCACCAGCATATCGCCGATATTTTCGTGGAAGCGCGCCTCGACAATCAGGACATGGGCAATGGGCATGAATGAATTTCCTTACGCGCTGAGCGGTCTGTGACCGGCTATATACAGGCCATAGCCCTCGAGGCCAACAACGTTTTTCGGATGATCGGTCAGCAGTGTCATGTTTGTGACACCCTGATCCAGCAAAATCTGTGCGCCGATGCCGTAATCCTTAATGAAAGAAGCGTGGGCGCCTTGCTTGCCGTCCTTATGAACCGCGAGGCGGTGCGACAGCGATTTCGGGTCCGCATCACGAAGAATAACAATAATCCCGCGCCCCTCTTTGCCGATAATTTCCATCGAACGCTTGAGCGCGGGATTTGGGTTACCCCCAAGGATATCCCCAATAAAGTCCACAGCATGCATCCGCACAAGCACTGGCTCGCTGGAATCCCCCGGGTTTTGTTTTATATTTCCTTTAGTCAGCGCGATATGCTCCGCATATTGCACCGTGCTTGCATAGAGATTGAACTTGAATTCCCCGCCGTAAGCACTTGTAAAATCACTCTCGTAAATTTTCTGAACCAGAGACTCGGTTCTGCGGCGGTAAGCAATCAGGTCGGCAATCGTCCCGATTTTCAATTTATGCTTCTGTGCGAAAGGAATGAGGTCCGGCAACCGCGCCATGCTTCCGTTCTTGTTCATGATCTCGCAAATTACCCCGGCCGGGCGCAAACCCGCTAACCTTGCCAGATCCACCGCCGCTTCCGTGTGACCCGCACGCACCAGCACGCCGCCATCCTTCGAGCGCAGCGGAAAAACATGCCCCGGCGTCGAGATATCATCCGGCGTCGCCTTCGGGTTGATCGCCGCCTGGATGGTCTTCGCGCGGTCCTCGGCTGAAACGCCCGTATGCACGCCTTCCTTGGCTTCGATTGAAACCGTGAAGCGCGCCTGGTTGTCGGTGACATTCTGGCGCGGCTGCAGCGGCAGGCCAATCTGGTCCACCATCGCGCCTTCCATCGGCAGACACACAAAGCCGCCGCATTCCTGGATCATGAAATTGATCGCCTGCGGAGTCGCAAACTGCGCCGCAATGATGATGTCGCCCTCGTTCTCGCGGTTCTCGTCATCGACAATGACAACCGCCTTGCCCGCACGGATATCGCCGATGATTTCTTCAATCGAGGAAAATGGGTTCGGCGTTGAACCCGGCCTTAGCATATTCAGAATATTGCTCATGCCGCGCTCCTCTGGCTCATGCCGAGCGCCCGCGCCACATACCGCGCCAGCATATCGATCTCGATATTCAGTTTGTCGCCCGGCTTGCGCTCGCCGAGCGTCGTCACGCCCCACGTGAATGGAATGATATTTACGGTGAACACATTGCCGCGCACTTCATTCACCGTCAGGGAAACACCGTCCAGCGTCACCGATCCCTTTGGCGCGATAAACCCGGCCAGTTCGCCCGGCGCTTCAATCGACAGCACCATGGAATCTCCAGCCATTTTTATATCCCTGATAACCGCCTGCGCATCGACATGGCCAAATACGAAATGACCGCCCAGTTCGTCGCCAAGCTTCAAAGACGGCTCAAGATTAATCCTCGTGCCGGTTATCCACAGGCCAATCCCGCTGCGGCTGAGGGTTTCACGTGATACATCCACAGCGAACCAGCCTGCGCCCTTTTGAACCACGGTAAGACACACACCCGAGCAGCAAATCGAAGCCCCGCGCGGCATGGCGCCCAGGTCCAGGTCCGTCTCAATCGTGATGCGCGTGTCGCCATCGCTCTCGATAGCCTTGACCGTGCCGATATGTTGGATAATGCCCGTGAACATCTCTACCTCGTCATCCCGGCGAAAGCCGGGATCTGCCTTGTTTTAGGCGCTACGCCCGTAAATTTCCAGCAAATCTTCGCCCAAGCCCTGCGTTTCCTCGAGTTTAAGCCCCAGTTTCGCCTGTATTTCAGGAAAATTCAGCGCCCTGCCCCTCGGCCACTGCTTTGCAGGGTTTTTATAAAGCAGGAACCGGTCGCCATACCCGCAACGAACAAACTCCTGCAAAACCGTCCCGCCGCCTTCAAAAAACAGGCGCGTAATCCCTTCCTCTGCCAGTTTGGCCAGTACAGCCTTCAGATCGTGACCGACATTAAACAACCGCGCCCCGCGCTTCTCATACTTCCGCCCGTCGCCCTCGCCATGAAAGATCCACACCGGCGCTTCATTTAGGGTGCGCATCAATTGCGAGTCCAGAGGCGTTTCCAGTTTTCTATCCAGTATAATACGCGGAATTTTATGCGTGACGCCTTCAAGTCGCGTTGTAAGCAACGGATTATCATTCTTAACTGTACCGACAGCAGTCAAAATCGCGTCATGCTGGCTCCGCATCAGGTGCACATGCCGGCGCGCCAGCTCACCCGTTATCCATTCACGTTTACCGGACGGCGGCGCAATCATCCCATCGCCCGTCACCGCCATTTTCAGCGTCACCATCGGGCGGCTCTCTTTAAATCGCCAGAAAAATCCCTGGTTCAAACCAATCGCTTCATTCTCAAGAACGCCGAGCATCACCTCGATGCCTGCGCCTTTCAGAATTTCGATGCCTTTGCCCAGAACCTGCGGGTTCGGGTCAATACACGCCACCACCACGCGTCGAACACCCGCCTTCACCAGCGCCTCGGCGCAGGGCGGCGTCTTGCCGTGATGCCCGCACGGCTCCAACGTCACATAAACCGTCGAACCATTCGCCTCCGCCCCGGCCTGCTTCAACGCCATCGTTTCCGCATGCGGCCGTCCGCCATCGCCAGTCCACCCGCGCCCGACGACCACGCCCTTCTTCACGATCACGCAGCCGACAGCCGGATTCGGCGCCGTACGACCCAATCCGCGCCGGGCTACGCTCAAAGCCGTACGCATATGTTCGATATCGTCACTCATGGATTTAGCCTGCGCGTTTATTCCGCGCCTTACGATCAGATTCTTGCAAATCCTTCACGCTCTGCAGGAATTCATCGAAATCGCCGGGATTCCTGAAGTCCTTATAGACCGACGCATAACGGATATAACCGACGACATCGAGATCGATCAAAGCCTTCATCACCAATTCACCGACCTGCTTTGAACTGATCTCGGCCTCGCCTTGCGTCTCGAGCTGGCGAACAATTTCGTTGGCCGCTTTCTCGATATGTTCAAGTTGCGCCGGGCGCTTGCGGAGCGCCACCTGCATCGAGCGGATGATCTTGTCGCGATCGAAAGGCTGCTTGCGGTTGCCGTTTTTGACGACCGTCATTTCGCGGAGCTGCACACGCTCGAACGTCGTGAAACGCTCCTCGCATTTGGGACAGGACCGGCGGCGGCGAATAGCGGAATTATCTTCCGTCGGCCGCGAATCCTTCACCTGCGTCTCTTCATCTCCACAAAACGGACAGCGCAATCGATCTCCTTAAGGTGTCGTTACATCATAAATCGGGAAACGCCCGCACAGCGCCTTGACCTTCGCGCGCACGGCTTTTTCAACGGCCTGATTACCTTCCGGTCCGTTCTTGGCAACGCCATCCAGAACTTCGAGGATGTAACCGCCGATCTCTTTCCACTCCGCCGGACCGAACCCGCGCGTCGTACCCGCAGGCGTACCGAGGCGAATGCCCGACGTCACAAACGGCGATTCCGGGTCAAACGGCACCGCATTTTTGTTGCAGGTGATCCCCGAATGCTCCAGCGCCAGGTCAGCGACCTTGCCCGTAAGTTTCTTCGGACGCAGATCGACCAGAACAATATGGCTGTCCGTGCCACCGGTGACGATCTCAAGACCGCCCTTCACCAGCACATCAGCCAGGATTTTCGCATTCTCAACCACGGCCTTCGCATAAACCTTGAAGCTCGGCTGCAACGCTTCACCAAACGCCACCGCTTTCGCCGCGATGACGTGCTCCAGCGGACCGCCCTGCAATCCGGGGAACACGGCGGAATTGATCTTCTTCGCAATATCCTCGTCGTTCGTCAGCACGATTCCACCGCGCGGACCGCGCAGCGTCTTGTGCGTCGTCGTCGTCACCACATGTGCATGCGGCATCGGCGACGGGTACGACCCGCCCGCGATCAAACCCGCATAATGCGCCATGTCGACGAACAAAACCGCACCAACCGAATCCGCGATCTCGCGGAATTTTTTCCAGTCGATGACCCGCGGATAGGCCGAAGCACCCGCAATAATCATTTTCGGCTTGTGCTCGTTCGCGAGCTTCTGGATTTCATTGTAATCCAGCAACCCATCTTCCTTGCGCGTCTGGTATTGAATCGCCTTGAACCACTTCCCCGACTGGTTCGGCGCTGCGCCGTGCGTCAGGTGACCGCCGAACGCAAGGCTCATCCCGAGAATCGTATCATTGGGCTGCAGCAGAGCCATGAACACAGCTTGGTTCGCCTGTGCGCCCGAATGCGGCTGCACATTGCAGAACTTCGCGCCGAAAATCTTGCAGGCGCGGTCGATCGCCAGTTGCTCCGTGATGTCGACGAATTCGCAGCCCTGATAGTAACGCTTGCCCGGATATCCTTCCGCGTATTTGTTGGTCAGCACCGACCCCTGCGCCTCAATCACGGCGCGGCTCGCGATATTTTCAGATGCAATCAATTCAATCTGGTCCTGCTGACGGTGCAGTTCCTGCTCCATGGCCTTGAACACTTCCGGGTCGCCCGCAGCGAGATTCGCTGTAAAAAATCCGTCCTCGGTATATTCATTTTTCTTCTGTGCCATGCCCATTGCTTTCCCTTTCTTAATCTTTCGTCATCCCGGCGAAAGCCGGGATCTGGTTAGAATTTAACAACAACTATTCAATTTCTCGACGCGCCGCGCGTGACGCCCGCCTTCGAATTCCGTTTTGAAAAATACATTCACGATATCCAGCGCGGTTTTCTCATCCACGAGCCGCGCCCCCAACGCCAGAACATTGGCGTCGTTATGCTGGCGCGCCAGCTTCGCCATCTCGGTATTCATGCACAGAGCCGCGCGCACCGCCGGATTTCTGTTGGCCGCAATCGAAATCCCGATGCCAGAACCGCAGATCACAATCCCCTGCTCGGCATTGCCTTCTTCCAGCGCCTTGCCGACGGCATAGCCGAAATCGGGGTAATCGACGGAATCCAAATTATTGGCACCAAGGTCCAGCACATTGTCAGCGCCGAGGTGCCGCACCACCGCCTGCTTCAGCTCAAACCCGGCATGGTCACTGGCGATAGCGATTTTGGTTTTGTTGCTCAATCTGGCCCCTCAGAATCTTGAAGAGCACAATATATAGTGTTTTTCACTGTAATAAATCCAGCAAAAAGCCGAAAAATTAGCCAATCAGGCCTTTCTTTTTAAGGACATATTCCAGCCGCTTGATCGCGTTGTATTTCAGCGTCTCTTTCCCTGCATTGGCAGGGCCTTGAATCGAAATCTCGGTCAGGCTCTGGCTATCGATCGCCGAAACTTTCACCAGGCTCCCGACCGACATGAACTCAATGATGATTTCCCGCCCCTGCAGAACGTCTTTCATACTGTTATCCTGCTGAAAAACATGGTGTAATACAACAATGAATCACCGCCCCGACTTCAACTGGCAAGACCCCCTCCTCCTTGACGAACTCTTCACCGACGAGGAACGCGCGGTTCAGCAAACCGCCCGTGATTACGCACAGGAAAAACTCCTGCCGCGCATCGTAGAGGCCAACCGCCACGAAAAATTCGATCCAAAAATCATGCGCGAAATGGGCGCGCTCGGCCTGCTCGGCCCGATGATCGAGGGCTATGGCTGCGCCGGAACCTCCTACACCGCCGCCGGGCTCATCGCTAGAGAGATGGAGCGCGTCGATTCCGCGTACCGCTCCTGCTATTCGGTTCAATCCTCGCTCGTCATGCTACCGATTTATCTCTTCGGCACCGACGCACAGAAGAAAAAATACCTGCCGAAATTGGCCTCTGGCGAATTTATCGGATGTTTTGGTTTAACTGAACCCGATGGCGGGTCTGACCCGTCCGCAATGCGCACCCGCGCCAAAAAGAGCGGCAAAGGCTGGAGCATCTCTGGCTCAAAACAATGGATCACCAATTCTCCCATCGCCGATGTCTTCGTAGTCTGGGCAAAAGACGACGATAACGAAATCGCCGGGTTCATTTTAGACAAAGGCATGAAAGGCCTCACCGCGCCGAAGATCGAGGGCAAATTTTCCCTCCGCGCGTCCGTCACCGGCGGCATCGCCATGGATGGCGTCGAGGTTTCCGCCGAAAACAAACTCGAAGTCAAAGGCCTTAAAGGTCCGATGCAGTGCCTCAACTCCGCCCGCTACGGCATCGCCTGGGGCGCCATGGGTGCAGCGGAAAATTGCTGGCACATCGCCCGCGATTACGTTCTCGAACGTCAGCTTTTCGGCAAACCGCTCGCCGCCCAGCAACTCATCCAGAAAAAACTTGCCGACATGCAGACTGAAATCACGCTCGGCCTCGCCGCGTGTCACCGCCTTGGCCGCCTGCGCGATGAAAACCGCGCCGCGCCCGAAGCCATCTCGCTTTTAAAGCGCAATAATTGCGGCAAGGCGCTCGACATCGCCCGTCTCGCCCGCGACATGCTGGGCGGCAATGGAATCTCCGACGAATACCATGTCATCCGCCATGTCATGAATCTCGAGGCCGTGAATACCTACGAAGGCACGCATGACATCCACGCGCTCATCCTCGGAAAAGCGCAGACGGGTATTCAGGCTTTCGGGTAAATTGATTAGTAACCGCCACCGGAGAAATTGGCTTGCGAAGCCCAAAATCTTTCGACCATCTTCAGCGTATCATTCAGGCCGTTCAGCTTCGCATCATTAATCTCCGTTCCCGCAATCGCCTTTTCATGGCGGCGGAACATATCGGAAATCGCATCACGAAGTGAAACGCCCTTCGGAGACAACTTGACGCGGATCGAGCGCTTGTCATGCACGGAACGCTCCTGCACGAGATAGCCGTTCTCCACCATCTTCTTAACGTTGTAGGAAACGTTGGAGCCAAGGTAATAACCGCGGATCGTCAGTTCCCCGACCGTCATTTCATCGGTCCCGATATTGTAAAGGATCATGCTCTGGACGTTGTTGATGTCCTGGATTCCCTTTTTATCGAGCTCGACCTTCAGCACATCAAGAAAATGACGGTGCAGGCGTTCGATAAGCTGGATGGCTTCGTAATAAGGCGTACTGGTCACGGGATCGCTCCGGAGTGCTTTGTTGTCAGAAGGAAGAGTCGAATGATGCTGTTTCAAAGGTAAAACCTCTGGCTCTTATAATAATGAAGATAAAGAGGTTATCAAAGCCTTAATTATCGGCCTTTAGCGTGCAAAAAGCCTTACATCCCCCAGATTATGGCCAGTCGGGGCGAAATGCGCCTCGACAACCTCGCTGTTCACACCGTCAAAACCCGCAGGATCCCAGCGCGGCTTGCGATCCTTGTCGATCACCGCCGCACGAATGCCCTCATAAAAATCACCGCGCTCCAGGAAGCGCTGCGCGAGGATAAAATCATTCGCAATCACTTCATCGAAACTCTTTCCTTCCGCACGGCGCAGATGCTCCGCCGTCACCATCACGCTGGTCGGCGAGCGCGATTCGATCAAACCCAGAGTTTCCAGCGCGAAGGGTGAGGTGTCCTCCGCTAGACTCCGGAGAATTTTTTCCAGCGTCGGGTAATTAAAATTCCGCTCGATGCGCTCGGCGTTCTTCGCGAAAGCACCCTCGCCTGCTTTGTCTTCATGAAATCCTGCGATCGTATTCCTGACATCGCCGCCAGACGCCAGCGCCGCAATCAATTCCTCTTTTTGATTCGACGGCACGAAATACTCCGCGAGCTTCGCCTGCAATACATCCGCCGCCCCAATCTGCGCCGCCGTTAACGCTAAATATTTCCCGAGATTCTGCGGCGCGCGCAGCAAATGAAACACCGCACCCACATCCGGGAAAAACCCGATCCCCGTCTCCGGCATCGCGAACAAGGTTTTTTCGCTCACGATTCTGTGCGCGCAATTCCCGCCAACCCCATATCCCCCGCCCATGACGATGCCATCCATGAACGCAACCGTCGGCTTCGGGTAATGAAAAATCTGGCGGTTCAAACTATATTCCTCGGCGAAGAACATCGCCGAAACCGGCTGGCTGATATTGCCCCTGCGATAGGCCATCCCGGCGCGGTGAAACGCTTTGACATCTCCCCCTGCGCAAAACGCCCGCTCGCCCGCGCCCGTAAACAAAACAGCTCGAACATCCGGATTTTTCTCCCATTGCCGCAGCGTCCCGCAAATCTGCCGGATCATCTCCAGCGTCAGCGCATTCAACGCTTTCGGGCGATTCAGGGTAATATGCCCCAGCGAGCCCCTGATTTCGGTCAGCACTTCATCTTTGGAAAAATCTTGATTCATTATGATAAACGGGTTTTAAGTATGCACATGAAGCATAAGCCAGCCATCAACGTCGAAGCAACCGAACAACCTGCTTACCCGCAAGTTCGCATGCGCCGCCTGCGTTCCAAAGGCTGGCTCCGCGACATGGTGCAGGAACATCACGTCCGCGCTTCCGACCTCATCTGGCCCGCCTTCATCACCGAAGGCATGAATACACGCGAACCCGTCCCTTCCATGCCCGGCGTCGAACGCCTCAGCATCGATCAACTGCTGGAAGACATAAAACGAGCCGCCGATCTCGATATCCGCGCCTTCGCCCTCTTCCCCGTTACCCCCACTGAGAAAAAAACAATGGATGGGCGCGAGGCTTTAAATCCCGGCAACCTCATCTGCCGCGCCATCCAGGCCATTAAAAAAGAACTGCCCGATGTCGGCATCATCACCGACGTGGCCCTCGATCCCTACACCACACATGGTCACGATGGACTCATGAATGACGGTAAGATTCTAAATGATGAAACCCTCGAAGTTCTTTGTAAACAATCACTGATTCAATCTCAGGCAGGTGCCGATATCATCGCCCCGTCCGACATGATGGATGGCCGCGTGGGTCAGATCCGGCGCACCCTCGATCAAAACGGGTTCAACGACACCGCCATACTTTCGTATGCAGTAAAATACGCATCCTGCTTCTACGGACCCTTCCGCGATGCGGTCGGTTCATCCGGTTTTCTGAAGGGCGACAAGAAAACCTACCAGATGAATCCCGCCAACGCCGCCGAAGCCCTCCGCGAAGTTGCATTGGACATAAAAGAAGGCGCCGACATGGTCATGGTCAAACCCGGCCTGCCCTATCTAGACATCATCAAATCCGTCAAAGATACCTTCAACGTTCCAACCTTCGCCTACCAGGTCAGCGGCGAATACGCGATGCTCCGCGCCGCCGCCGCGAATGGCTGGCTCGATTATGACGCCGCTCTCGCTGAAAGCCTGCTGGCCTTCAAACGCGCCGGATGCGACGGTATTCTTTCTTACGGCGCAGTGGATTACGCGCGTTTCCTCCAAAAACCATAACTTTTAAGCAAAAAATATGCTAACTTTAGGTGCTGGCAGGAAGCCGGTTGAAAGTCATGCATGTCCCATGAAAAGACCCTAAAAGAACAACGCGACCGTTTCGTGGCTTTCAGTTTTGCCGTCGCCGATCTTTTCATCGAGGTCGCCGAGAACGGCAAAATCATTCACGTCTCCGGCGCGTCCAAGGCCCTGACGGGCATCGACGAAAAAGCTTTGCTGAACCGAAACTGGCTCGATCTTTTTTCGACCTACGAGCAGTCAAAGCTTCTCAAGGCGCGCGACAGCAATGTCCCCGGCCGCCGCATCGGCCCCATTCTCGTCACGCTGAACGAACAGATCGGTCAGAAAATCGCTTCTTTCAGCGCCATCCGCATGCCTAAAAATGACCGCTTCTATATTTCCCTCGGCGTCAGCAACGAATTCCTCGCCCGCATCGCACCGCTCGTTGGCCTGCCTGGCACCATTGGATTCACCGACCGCGACGGTTACGCCGATGCCGCGCGCGATGCCGTTTTCGATGCAAAACTCTGGGGCCAGGACGTCGAACTTACCTTCTTCGACTTCGTGAATGCCGATGAAATGAGCCGCCGCTTCGGCAAGGAAGGCTGGGGCAAGGTTGAGCAGATGATCGGCGAAATGATGGCGCAATATTCCTTCGGCGGTCATTCCGCAGGGCTGGTTGCCGAGGGCCGCTACAGCTTCGTGCATGACAAATCGGTCAACATCGACGAGATAAAACAGAAAATCTTAGACATCGCCAAAACCGCGGGCGCCGATGTGGATCTGCAGGCCAAAACCGTCACCGGCGACCTCAAAACCCTCGATAAAAAAGACATCTCGCGCGCACTCGACTTCGCCATCAATGAATTCGAAAACAAGGGCACGCAGATGAAAGTCTCAAATCTCGACGAAGGCTACACCCAATATCTCGCCGCCAACGAAATGAAGCTGAAAGAATTCAAAAGCATCATCGAGCGCGTCAGCTTCACGCAATTCTTCCAGCCCGTCATCGACATGAAGACGAAAGAAGCCACCCATTACGAAATCCTCTCGCGTTTCGAGAGCGGCGACACGCGGGAATGGATCCGCTTCGGCGAAGACGCTGGCCTCGCCCCTGATTTCGACCTCGCCGTCTGCGAGCGCGCCATCAATCACATTAAATTCAAGGCCGGCGGCACCCGCACCAAATACGCCATCGATATCTGCGGCCAGTCGATCAGCGACGAAGGCTTTTTCGAACGCCTGAAAGAACTCCTCGGCAAACAAAAAGGCATCAACGACCGCCTGCTTTTTGAAATCACGGAATCAACCAATATTGAAAATCTTACTCAGGCCGGGACCTTCATCAAGAAACTGCAAAAAGACGGCTACAAAATCGGCCTCGACGATTTCCATCCGTCCGCCGCCGCGCAGCAATATCTTGATGCCATCAAGGCCGACTTCATCAAGATCGACGGTCGCTATATCCGCCGCATCTCATCGCCGCGCGACGCCGCGCTCATCCGCAATCTCGTGAAAATGTGCCAGGATTCCGGCATCGAAGTCATCGCCGAAAGCGTCGAGGAAAAAATGCAGGCCGATATCCTCCTCGAGATGGGCGTAAAATACGGCCAGGGCAATTTATATGCCCCCGCCGGGCCCAAGCCTGACTATGTGGCCAAATCAACGTAAAATTTGCTAGACTGTATTAATGCGGGGAAAACCCCCGTTTTCTGCGTCCAAATCCCTGATTATCTTGCTGCGTCTGTTAAAGTGACCTTCGTAAAAAAGGATCTCTGGCTGCCATGAAGTTTGTCGGCATTTTAATGGTTTTTGTGTGCACCTACGGCGGTCTCTTGATCGCCATGCACTTCAACATGGGCCACTTCATCCACCTCATGATGGGCATCCTCGAAGCCTTGCCCGGCGAATTTGTTATCATCATGGGTTGTGCCGTCTGCGCCTTCCTCATCGGCAACTCGATGGATACGGTTAAGCACACGATGAAATATTTCGGCGCGCTGGCCAAGCCCGCTTCCTACACCAAGGAAGATTACATCGAATTATTCTCGGCGCTGTTCAGCATCTTCAAGCTCGCCCGCACCAAGGGCTGGCTCGCGCTCGAGGCCCACATCGAAAAACCCGAGGAAAGCGAACTCTTCAAACGCTTTCCCTCCTTCGCTGAAAATCACTATGCCGTCACATTCCTGTGCGATTACCTCCGCCTGATTTCCTTGGGCAAGGAAAACCCGCACGAAATCGGCGACCTCATGGACATGGAAATAGAAACCATAGCCGAACATGAAGGCCACCCCGGCCACGCCGTCCAGCACATGGCCGACGGTATCCCCGCGCTCGGCATCGTCGCCGCCGTTCTCGGCGTTATTAAAACCATGGCCTCCATTTCCGAGCCGCCCGAGATCCTCGGCCAGATGATCGGCGGCGCGCTGGTGGGAACGTTCCTCGGCGTCTGGCTGTCTTACGCATTCGTTTCGCCGATCGCCGGTGCCATGACCGGACGCGCCCACACCGAGGTGCAATATTACAAAGCCATGAAAGTTTCGATGATCGCCTTCCTGAACGCCAGCGCCCCGCAGGTCGCCGTTGAATTCGGCCGGAAATTCCTGACGCACGACATTCAGCCCGGCTTCCTCGAGCTTGAAGCCAAGCTCAATGAACTCCCGCCCCCGAGCTAGGGAGAGCGCTGATGGCCGAAGCCGCAAAAGACGATAAAACCAAACAACCGATTATCATCAAACGGATCAAGAAGGGCGGCGGCCACCACGGCGGCGCCTGGAAAGTGGCTTACGCCGACTTCGTGACCGCCATGATGGCGTTCTTTCTTTTGTTGTGGTTGCTGAACGTCACAACCGAAGAGCAGAAAAACGCGATCTCGAATTATTTCGATCCCACCCACCCGAAAGTCTCCGAATCTATGAGCGGCGCAGGCGGCGTTCTCGGCGGCCTCTCCATGGCCCCGCAGGGCGCAATGGCGACCACCGTCCAGCCCGTCACTGCCGCGCCGCCCTCCTCCAGCGTCAACAAACGCTCGGGCGAAAAAAAGGACGACAACACGTTAGCTCCCAACGTTTCAAAGCGCGCCCTTGAAAAAGCCAAGCAGGAACTCCGCAAACAGGAGGAAGCGCGCTTCAAAGAAGCCGAAAAGAAAATCAAGGAAGCCATCGAGGCCAACCCGCAGCTGAAAGAACTCGCGAAAAACCTCCTCATCGACATGACGCCAGAGGGCCTGCGCATCCAGATCGTCGATTCCGAAGGCAAGCCCATGTTCGCTTCGGGGTCCGCTGAAATGTTCGACTACACACGCCAACTCATCACGCAGGTTGAGAAAGTCATCCAGACATTACCGAATGAAATCTCCATCCGTGGCCACACCGACAGCGTCCCTTACGCGGCTGGCGCGAAATACACGAACTGGGAGCTTTCCTCCGACCGCGCCAACGCCGCGCGTCGCCTCATGCTGGATACAGGCTTGCCCGCCACGCGCATCAACAACGTCGTCGGCAAGGCCGACACCGATCACCTCGTGCCCGATAAACCGGCCGACGCGAAAAACCGCCGCATCAGCATCATCCTGCTGAAGGAAGAACTGACCAATCCTGATTTTGACAAGAAAGCAGCTGAAGAAGCTGGTGAAGCTGGCGATGCGGCTGAAGATATTCCCGACATGCCCGAAATTCCCATCGGCACATTCAAGAAAACACCCGGCAAAGTGGAATTCCCTTAACCCTCAATCGTCATCCCGGCGAAAGCCGGGATCCCGTGGGCATTTAATCAAACCTTGAATTACTCGGAAAACCGTTGGGTGGAAGCTTGCCCGCCTGCGCGCGCTCACCGAGCCAGGGCTTCAGGTCCGGCGTCTTAACATCCGTCCCCCGCGATTTATAAGTCAGCCCGGCCTTCCAGTTGAACGTCTTGGCATCCGAGAGCGTGCCGTCCTTGTATTTCTGTAGCGTCACGCCGCGCCCGCGGCTCATCTCCGGAATTTGATCCAGCTTAAATACGATCATCTTGCGGTTCTTGCCGACGACGGCAATATGATCGTCCGCCGGATCGACATAGCGGCACACTTTCGCCTCGACATTCCCATCGACATTCAAAATCTGCTTGCCGTTTTTCGTCTGCGCCAGCACATCGTTCGACGGCACGATAAACCCGCGTCCGTCCGTCGCCACCACCAGAATTTTCGCATCCGGCTTGTGAAGCATCACGCCCGTAACATCGGCATCATTGCCCATCTCGACCATCAGCTTCACCGGCTCGCCGAGCCCGCGTCCCGACGGCAGCTTATCGCCCGCCAGCGTATAAAATCGTCCATTCGTGCCGAACAGCAAAATCTTGTCGGTCGTCATCGCTTCCATGACGTAACCTTCGGAATCGCCATCCTTGTATTTGAAATCTTTCGGGTTAAGGCCGTGCCCCTTCATCGCGCGGATCCAGCCTTTGTCCGAAACGATAACCGTGATCGGCTCCTTCTCCGTCAGCGCTTCCGTCAAAGCCTCCACCGCCATCGGCGCGGGCGCCTTGCCCGCCTTCGTGCGGCGCTTACCCAGCGGCGTGTCCGGCCCGAACATCTTCTTGATCTCGCCGACCTGCTTCCTGATCTTCGCCCATTGTTTCTTTTCGGATTTCACGAGTTTTTCCAGCTCGTCTTTTTCCTCGCTCAGTGCGTTATGCTCGCCCTTGATTTCCATTTCCTCGAGCTTACGCAACGAACGCAGGCGCATATTCAAAATCGCCTCCGCCTGCACATCCGTCAGCTTGAACGCCTTCATCAGTTTCGGTTTCGGCTCGTCCTCGGTGCGGATGATCTTGATGACTTTATCAAGATCCAGATACGCCTTGAGATACCCCTCAAGAACTTCCAGCCTGTGAACGATTTTCTCTAAACGGAAATGCGAACGCCGCACCAGCACATCCTGCTGGTGATCCAGCCACGCCTGCAGCACTTCCTTCAAATTCATCACGCGCGGGACCAATCCCTTGTCCAGCACGTTCATGTTCAGGCCAAACCGCGTCTCAAGGTCCGTATTCCGGAACAACGCTTCCATCAGGAGCTCTGCCTCGACATTCTGCGACTTCGGCACCAGCACGAGGCGAATATCCTCCGCGCTCTCGTCCCGCACATCGTCCAGCATCGGGATTTTCTTGTTGTTAATCAGGTCGGCAATCTTCTCGACCAGCTTTGATTTCTGCACCTGGTACGGAATCTCGGTAACAACAATCTGATACGTCCCGCGCTTCAGTTCCTCGACCTTCCACTTCGCGCGGCAGCGGAAACTCCCGCGCCCCGTCTCATACGCCGTGATAATATCCTTGCGGTCCTCGACCAGAATTCCACCCGTCGGGAAATCCGGCCCCGTGACGATCTTCACGAGATCCTTGACCGTGACCTCTTTCTCCGCATCGATCATCATCTCCATGGCTTCGCAAAGCTCAGCCACGTTGTGCGGCGGAATGTTCGTCGCCATACCAACCGCGATTCCGCTCGATCCATTCGCCAACAAATTCGGGAAACCACCGGGGAGCACAATCGGCTCCTGCTCCGATCCGTCATAGGTCGGCCTGAAATCTACCGCGTCTTCTTCGATCCCGTCCAGCAACAACAAAGAAACATCCGTCAGCCGCGCCTCGGTATATCGCATCGCCGCCGCATTATCGCCGTCGATATTGCCGAAATTTCCCTGGCCGTCGACCAACGGATAACGCTGCGCGAATTCCTGCGCCATGCGCACCATCGCGTCATAAACCGATGAATCGCCGTGCGGGTGAAACTTACCGATCACATCTCCCACCACCCGCGCCGATTTTTTCGGCATCGTCGTCGGGCTGAGTTTTAACTGGTACATCGCGTACATCAGGCGGCGATGCACGGGCTTCAACCCGTCGCGCACATCGGGGAGCGAGCGGCTCATAATGGTGCTCAGCGCATAGGACAGATATTTCTCGGAAAGAATGTCACCGAACGACTGATCGATGATTTCCTGGGCGGCTTTATCGGCTACTGGCGTACTCTTTTTGCTCATCGCGACTCTCTTGACCCACTCTTTTGGCAAACCGGGCCTCAAAACGCAAGCGCGGCTCGGGAATTCCCTTCAAATGCACAAACACCCAGTGCTCGAGGAAATAGGAGATCAAGCGTAAACCCTGCCAGACTTCTGCGTCATCCCCGCTACCCCCGGCGGGCGATAAAAACCCCGGCAGGCCCAGCAGCTTCTCTTTATAAATCCGCCCCGCCGCCTCGCTCACCGCCCGGCCCGTCTTCGGTGAAACATAAATCAGATCCATGGGATCGCCTCCGCCCGCGCATTTCGACAAATCAAGCGAAAACCCGAGCTCCCGCAGGAACGCGATCTCCCACATCACATAGGCCGGGGCCCAGACATCGCCGCGCAACGCCTCAAACAAACTCTGCAATCCGTAAAACAACCCCGGATGCCCCTCGCGTTCGGGGAGCGCCGCGTCACATAAGGCACAGGCCGATTGCAACGCGCTCAACGGCAAAGGTTCTGAAATGAAATGCGCCGTCGGGTTCTTTGATAATTCCAGCGTGAACGACCCCAACTGGTCCGCCACCCGGCTCTGCCAGTCGACATCCACCAGGTTCCCCGGCTCCAGCGTCCCGCGCCCCTTGGTCGAATGCACACCCCGCACATAACCGGCATGCCGCCCGTGATGCTCGGTCAGCAAGGAAACGACCGCCCCGTTTTCCCCGTGCGGCCGTACCGAAAGCACTATCCCTTGATCCTGCCAGCGTTCCATGTAAGTAAACTACTCCAAACGCGCACAAGCCGCGCAATATTTAAGATGGTTATGAATAAGAAAATTGGAATAGCAGGTTTAGGGGCGATAGGCTCAGCCGTCGCCCGCGCGCTCACCACCGGCAACGGCATTGAGGCCATGACCTTGCATGCCGTCAGCGAGACCGTGCCCAAACCCGAATTCAAAGTCCCGAACGTTTCGTTCGCTGAACTCGCGGATCAGTGCGACCTCGTCATAGAATGCCTGCCGCCGCATGTCGTGCCGCTGCTGACCAAAGAGGTATTATCGAAAAACCGCGAGATGGTCCTCATCAGTTCCTCGGCGCTCCTGCTCCACCCCGAAATCATGGATCATCTGCGGACCTCAACGGGCCGCATCATCGTGCCAAGTGGCGCCCTGGCTGGAATAGATGCGGTTCGCGCGCTGTCGCAGGTCGGCATCAAAAGCGCCCGTATTGCGACAACCAAAAAACCTGCTGGCTTCGCTGGCGCACCCTTCATCGTCAAAAACAACATCGACTTATCGAAAATAAAATCGCGCCAGAAATTATTCTCCGGCAACGCATTCGAAGCCGCCCACGGCTTCCCTGCTAACGTCAATGTCGCCGTCACATTGAGTCTCGCTGGCATCGGCCCCGAGAAAACCGAAGTCGAAATCTGGGCCGACCCCGAGGCACGCGGCAACACCCATGAAATTCACGTGACCAGCGCCTACAGCACCGTCAACGCCCGCATCGAAAACCAGCCGGACCCAGCAAATCCGCGCTCTTCCGTGCTCGCCGCCCAAAGCATTGTCGCTTTACTGCGCGGCATGACTGAACCGTTAGTGGTGCGCGGATGATCCCCCTTCGCCGCTTTTATATGATCCGTCACGGCGAGACCGAAGCCAACGCCGCGCAGATTATGGCCGGTTCGCTTGACTCGCCGTTGACCCCGGCGGGCCGCGATCAGGCCCGGGCCGTGCACCTTGTCATCGAGAATTTGCGCGATAAACCCACACTTATAGTACACAGCCAGCTCTCCCTCGCCCGCGACACCGCCACTATTATAAATGAAGTGCTGAAAGTCCCGATGATCGAGGACGCCGACTTCGCCGAGATTCACGCCGGTGACCTTGAAGGCGCACCATGGACGGATTGCCATCATTTCGACGATTACCGCGATATGCCAAATGGCGAAAAGTTCGACGATTTCTTCGCGCGCGTGCGGCGGGCCAAGAACCGCATTCTCGGGTCAGAGCCCGGCCCGGTTCTGATCGTGAGTCACGGCGGCGTCTTCCGCGCCTTCACCAAACTTTATGGAATGAGCATCCCTGGCGTCCGGAATTGTCACCTTCATGAATTTATCCCCAGCCCGGGACAAAATCCGGAAACGACTCCAACCTTCCCCTGGGATGTCTGGCATTATGACTATGAAAGCGCTCTTCACCGCCGCCGCGCAGAAGATTTCATAATCAAGAGCTAACCGCCTGCCAGGTTTTGAAAGCGGCAACCGTTTCCTTCACATCATGAACTCTGTAAACCTGCACGCCCTGGGATAACCCCCACAATGCGGCGGCAATTGAACCGGAAACGCGCTCCTCCGGTTTTACCCCGCCGGAGATTTTCTCGAGGAAACTTTTCCGCGACGCTCCCAGCATGATCGGCACACCTAAATCATGAAATCGTTTTATATTTCTGAGTATTGCAACATTATGCTCAAGCGTTTTTCCAAAACCGAGCCCTGGATCACAAACAAGCATTTTAGTTTCGATACGCCGCGTCTCACATGCTTTTATACGCTGCTGTAAATATTGAAAAATATCTTCAACGACATTGTTATAGCTTGGATTCTTCTGCATTGTCTGCGGCGTGCCCTGCATATGCATGAGAAACACAGGCACTTTCGCCGCCGCCACAACGTCGAGGCTGTGGATATCATGGGATAACCCGCTTATGTCGTTGATTGCATTGGCTCCTGCGGCCAGAGCCGCCTCCATTGTCTTTGCATTCCGTGTATCTATGGAAATCCAAGGCACAACCCCCTTCAATCCCTTGATCACCGGCACCACGCGGCGGATTTCCTCTGCCGCATCAATCACTTCCGCACCCGGCCGCGTCGACTCTCCGCCGATATCCAGGATGTGCGCCCCTTCCCGGCCTAGGCGCAGCCCATGCTCTATCGCCTTGTCCGGATTAAAAAACTTCCCGCCGTCGGAGAAACTATCCGGCGTCACATTTATTATTCCCATAACGTGCGGACCACCTCCGAAAACATGAGTGTCACGGAGTTTCAGCTGAACCGGCTGGGTCATGCCTGCGCCCCTGTTTCACGTGAAACTTTTTCTGGCAAACTGTGGAAAAGTTCTGTGGCTGTTAGCTTGAGCAGTGGATGAATCCATTCCGGTGCGATCTCGCACAAAGGTCCAAGCACGAAATCCCGCTGGTGCATCCTCGGATGCGGGACCAGAACCCCTTCCCCCGTCATCACCACCCCGTCATAGGCCAGCAAATCGAGGTCCAGGACGCGGGCGGCATTCCTCTCGGCATCTTCCCGGCCAAATTCCCGCTCTATCTCCTTGAGAACGTCGTGCAGCGCCTGCGGCCCCAACCCGGTGGCCACTGAAATAACCGCGTTCCGGTAATCCGGCTGGTCAGAAACCGGCACAGGTGACGTTACAATCGTCGCGGAAGACTTCAGAACGGCAATTCCCCGCCCCGCCAGTTCAGCCTTGGCCGCCTCCAGCGTATGCTCAGGATTTCCATAGCTTGATGGTAAATTGGCCCCCAGGGCAATCAGGATCAACGGCAACTCTCCTTTGAAGCAGCCGTTATACTGCAATCCACCTCATTTATTGAAGCAGAATGTGCCGAAAACCGGGCCTTTCGAGACCCGCATCGCAGAATACATAATGGCATTTGAGAAGCGGAAGCGCAGAAAGGCCCGCGTTTGCAGGCCATTCTGTAAAAATAAATCAGGTGGATTTACCAGGTGCGGACATCGCCAGTATCAACATGCACAAAGTCGCTGCGCGGATAATAACCAACGCCGCCGGCTTTCAGGCCGCAGGCAATCGCTCTGATCCGCTTGCTGCTGTAATCATCCGCCCTGATGTCGATGGCCTGGCCGTACATATGTAAAGAATTCTTGGCGACGCCCGTTTTTTCCGAATTATGACGAAGCATGGCGTTGGTTTTCGGACTGCGGTAACCGGAAAGAACTTCCATCGGCTTCCCCGTCCCCATTTTATTCTGAATAATGCTGACGAGGTCGAGGACATGCGGGTCCATCGGGAAAACTTCATGCGTCCGGAAGTCGCGCAGGACATAATTCATCCGCTTGAAGGCATCCGGCAGGTATTTGTCACCCACCCGGTAAACGCCCGAATAGCTCTCGCCCGTATGGGCATGCTTGAAAGCAACGCGCCATTGCGACTGACCGGCTGCATAAGCCGATTTCGCGGAAATAAGGGGAACGGATGCGGCGAGGAAACCTAAAAGCCCCATTTTCAGAACGTCGCGGCGCTCGATATGGGTAGAATTTTCACCAAAAAAATTGCGAGATTTCAACTTTGACTCAAGGCTGTCAAACATGGAAATTCCTTTATTCAATTAATCATTTTTATGTTGATTGTTTATTCGATTGAGAAGAAGACCCGGAACTTATTTGGATTCCGGCGGGCTGTAAAGAGGGATCTTAATCCTCTTCCCCCAGCGACGCAAGTTTTTGCCGGGGATTATTAGTCATAACTTCATTATGACTTGCCAGGGAAACACCGTCAACCTTTTCGAGCGCGTCGGCCAAAGTTTTATCGCGCCCGTAAATATCGCGGCCGAACACCACGCGGCCCTGATCGTCGATCCAGACCGTATAGTACAGAATATAAACGGGAATTTTGTTGGTGATCAGCCTGTCGCTGGTCCGGCCCTGTGCGATGATCGAAGTGATTTTAGCTAAATCCCATCCTTTGTCGGACGACATGATGAACTCGGCGACCTTAAGCGGCTCCTTCATCCGGATGCAGCCGGACGAAAGCGCCCGCGCGTATTTGTCGAAATATTCCTTCTGGTTGGTGTCGTGCAGATAGATGCTGTATTTGTTCGGCATCAAAACCCGGACCCGCCCAAGCGGATTGGCCGAGCCCGGCACCTGCACCATGTTAAGCACATTCAGGTCGGCATTTGTGACCCGCTCCCAATCCACCGCCGACGGGTCAAGTGTTTCAAGACCCTTCTCACCGCGATAGGTCAGCTCGATGCCCTTGTTGGTGAGATACCACGGATCCTCGCGCAGCTTCGGTAATATGTCTTCTTTCTTGATGGTCGGCGGCACCGTCCAGTCCGGATTGAATCGTATTCCCGTAATGTCGGTCACTATGGCGGGCGTCGCACGCTCGGGCCGCCCGACAATCACCTGCATCTCGAATTCAACGCCGGTGCTGTTGACGGCCCACAGCGTCGCAGCCGGAATGTTCACAACGATAAATTTTTCAGGCCTTTCCTGCCCCTCCATCCACCGCAACCGTTCCATATTGACCTTCAGTTGCAATATGCGGTCGCGGTTCGTCCGGTTCAAAGCTGCCAGCGTGTCCAGCCCGATAATCCCGTCATCCTTCAGCCCTTCGGCTCTCTGGAATTTGGTCAAGGCGGCAAAAAGCGCGTCATCATAAAGCACCGGGTCGGATGTCTGCTGGGCGGCACCCAGACGTGCCCGCAGCCCCGCAATATTCTTATGCCGCGATCCCGGTTTGATGACTGCCCCGCCGAAATCGAGCGGCAGATATTTCGCATAAGCGGCTTCATCCTGTTTGCTTAAATCAGCTAACGCTTCTTTCAGGCGCTTGTAAGTCGCACTCTTCGGCTCCATGTCCGCGAAAATCGATTGGATGTTTCTGGATTCGGCGATTCTTTGCAAAATGACCCGCGCCTGCACCGGCGGCGCCAGCGGCGCGATCTCCCCGCGCAACGCCTGCCCGCCGAGATGATACCCCGTCATGTCACGGGCATATTTAATGGCAGCGTCACTCAGGAACAGCTCGAGCTCTGCCCGCAACGTTTCATCCCGCTCGCCGACCCGGTCGGCAATCTGGCGCGAATTGTAACGCTCGGGGTTCAGGCCATGCGCACGCGCATTATCGATGAAGGCGGCAAACTGTTTGATTTTTTGCGAGCCGCCGCTGCCGGTCCAGACCGGCTGACCCTCCCGTGAGGCGTAAAAGGCGCGGATCTCGTCCGCCTGCCCCATCGGCATATCGCCGATCCGGCCCGACTCAAGAAACTTCGCGAGCGCCGCGTGATCGATAGAGGACGGGTTGTAAAACCCGCCGAACGTTTTTTTGACCTGGGAAAACTGGGCTAAGGAAGGTTCATGTGAAACGATAAGGCCTGTGCACGCAATTGTGGATATCGCGAGCAACATTTTGATTTTGCGGTTGAATATAAATCGTCCGGGCATGAACCACTCAAAAAACAGGCATCATACCAACGTGTGGCCTGCTCTTAAGATCCTACCACAAAGGACTTAACAGTGCATTATCGGTGGAGATCTATGGATTCCAGAATTTCACGGGCATGTGCTTCCACCTCGGGATCAGGCTCAGCATCGAATACAGAATCAAACGTCTCGGAAGACATCTCGATGGAAAATTGGCCTTTATACATGCCGCCCAGCTGGATTGTGGGATGAATAGCATGAGCTGACCCGGCTTTTTGCCTGAAAGCCTCTGTTATTTGCCGGGCCTTGCCGCTGCTATGATCAACATCGGGAAATATAAGGCTGACGGTTCTGCCGTCGTTGCGACCGGCAATATTGTTTTCCCCGGCCAGCAATTGCACGGACATGGGCACGAAAATAGCGGAACCTAAAGTCTGGTAGTCGCAGTTTGAGTGGGTATTAAAATCGCCGCGACCCGGATATGCATCGTGCATCTCGAAGGCGGGATGAAAGTCCGTCTCGGCATCACGCATTGAACCAAAAAATCTGCGTATTTGATCGTAAGTGATATCCATGATGTCCATTCCTTTCGTCTCGGAATATACAAAGTCACGATAATTATGTCAACGAACTAAAGGTCCACAAAAGTATGGGTCTCGCCCTTGCCGCCGCCATGGGTCACGGCGCCGTCTCGCGCCGGGCCAACCAGCTTCGCATATTTCTGCAGCGCGCCGGAATTATAGTTCGTCTTGCGCGGCTTCCATTTTTTCCTGCGCGCCTTGAGTTCAGAAGCCGAAAGCTTCACATCCAGCGTGCCCTTCTTGGCATCGATGCGGATGATGTCGCCGTTCTTGATCAGCGCAATCGGACCGCCGACGCCCGCTTCCGGACCAAGGTGACCAACACACAGTCCACGCGTACCACCCGAAAATCTTCCATCCGTAATCAGCGCAACCTTGCCGCCCTTGCCCTGGCCGTAGAGCGCCGCCGTGGTCGAAAGCATTTCACGCATGCCGGGTCCGCCGACAGGACCTTCATAACGAACGACGAGCACTTCGCCGTCCTTGAACTTGCCCGCCTGCACGGCTTCGAAACATTTATCCTCGCCATCGAACACCCGCGCCTTGCCTTCGAACACGATATCCTCTTCGGCCATGCCAGCGATTTTGACGATGGCACCTTCGGGCGCGAGATTACCTTTCAGCACAACAACACCGCCGGTTTTATATATAGGCTTTTTCACTGGAAAGACCACGTCCTGGTTACCGGGAAGTTTCACGCCCTCGAGATTTTCGGCAATCGTCTTGCCGGTGACGGTGATGCAATCGCCGTGAATGTATCCGTGATCCAGCAATTCCTTGAGCACGATACCAACGCCGCCGACTTCGTAGAGATCCTTCGCGACATATTTCCCGCCGGGACGGAGGTTCGCGAGATACGGCGTCTTTTTGAAAATCCTGCCGACATCGAACATATCGAATTTGATTCCGGCTTCATGCGCAATCGCTGGCAAATGCAAAGCCGCGTTCGTCGAACCGCCCGTCGCAGCGACAATCGCCGCCGCGTTCTCAAGCGCGCGTTTAGTCACGATATCCCGCGGATATGGCCCGCCGCTTTTAATCAGGCGCATGACCGCCTCACCTGACGCTTCCGCATATTCATCGCGGCTCTCATAAACGGCCGGAGCACCGGCCGAATTCGGCAGCGCAAGCCCCATCGCTTCGGACACGCACGCCATCGTGTTGGCGGTAAACTGACCGCCGCACGCACCTGCGCCCGGAAGCGCGCCGCATTCACATTCTTTCAGTTGTTTATCATTGATCTTGCCGACCGCGTGCTCGCCGACGGCCTCGAACACCGTCACGATGTCGGCATCTCGCCCACGGAACTTGCCCGGCAAAATCGTGCCGCCATACATGAACACAGATGGCACGTTGAGACGCACCATCGCCATCATCATGCCCGGGAGCGACTTGTCGCATCCGGCTAAACCGACCAGCCCGTCATAGCAATGACCGCGCATCGTCAGTTCAACCGAGTCAGCAATGACTTCCCGTGACACCAGCGAAGACCGCATGCCTTCATGGCCCATCGCGATACCGTCGGTGACAGTAATCGTCGTGAATTCGCGCGGCGTGCCCTGACCCGAACTTACGCCCTTCTTCACCGCTTGCGCCTGACGCGAGAGCGCAATGTTGCACGGCGCAGCTTCGTTCCAGCAAGTCGCAACGCCGACCAGCGGTCTCGCAATATCTTCATCGCCCAGCCCCATGGCGCGCAGCATCGCACGGTGCGGCGCGCTCTTGGCTCCTACCGTCACGTAGCGTGAAACGAGTTTGCTTTTGTCCCAGCCTTTCGGGTGGGCGCGGGTTTTATTGAAGACTGTCATGGAGAAGTGTTTTAAGCCGTGGCCTTGTCTTTGTCTACCAGTACCGCTTCGTTATAGGCGCGGCGCACAGCGACCCCGTTGGCGACATAAGGAATGACGATGAAACGACTGCCCGTTCCCATCAGCACAACGTTGGAATAGCCCATGATATAACCGGGCAACATGCGCTCCAGCTCCATGCTTTCCAGTTTATCGAAATGCATATCGACCACATCGACCTGCAGGATGCCGTAACGCGCCAGCACCCGCTTGTTGGTGATGACCAGCATCAAAATCTCTTTCTTGATGATCGCGTAAATCGCCATCAGGACCGCAACGACGCCCAGCAGCATGCCGAGCTGTACAATCCCGGTCAGCAGCGTAAACAAAACCGCGATGATGAACACCGCCGCCGCCTTCCAGAAAATGCCGTTATGAATGACCGCGCTCTCGATAATGACCTCGCCGGGCAACAACCTTTCCTCGGCGGCAGACGCTTTCTTGCCAGAAGTGCTCTCAGTGCTCATAAAGACCTCGCTTTTTCTATAGCCTGCCGGAACGCAATCGGGTCTTCGATCGGCGGGAGAATAACCTCCCCGATCCCCATCCCCCGAATGGCAATCCGCCCATAATTAAATATTCTACCAAAGATTGACTGCAATATGTTAACTCCCTCTATGCGGTCAACGCTCATTTCGCCAACTTGACGAGCTATAAGCCCCCTTTTGTAGATAAGTCTCGAATTTGTAATGGCAATTTCGGTGGTCACTTTAACCACCATCATCCGGGCAAAACTCATCAAACCCAGGATAAAAATGACAAAAGCGAAGATTCTGAGGCCCGGATGTAGCCTTCGGACCGCCTCAAGCCATGTTATATCAGGCTCAAAAAGGCCAAGTTTGTGGTACATCAGGACCGCCCCGCCGACCACCACGGTGGTGCCCAGAACGCCCCACAAAATGGCCATGAACGCGTTAAACGTGTAAATCCAGTGAAACTTGCCTATATGGACAAGTTCCTCGTCAGGACCGAGGGATTGCTGGACGTATAACATGCTCTAATAGCCTAACCTTTTTAACGGCTAAAAGAAATGCCGCCGCAACCAAACCCGGTTTTTATTGACATAACAAAAGCGTATCTTTAAAAAGTAAGCATGCATAATTCCGCTACTCAAAGTTTTGATTACGCCTTGCTGAGCACCCCCGGAAAAAATGCTCAGTCTATTGATGCGCAGGCCAGCACGCTTCTTGCGTCCGTGGAAGTAAAAATACAACGCGAGCCCGAAATTCTGGAAGAGTATGATCGTGAACATTTCGAGCAGAGACTCTCATCTGTTTTTAATCGCAACGCGACTATCAATTCCATTCGCGGTGCCAAGCACTCCAAAAGTCTCCTGAAAGAAATACAAAGATCTTTCTATAACTTTAAGACCGTGACCTTCCTGCTTGAAACAGATGTAAGCACCGAAGTCGAGGATGCCGTTGTTACGCTCATTGCAAACAAGGCGTTGGAAAAAAGAGGACTTTCCCAACCTCAACCCGAAATAAAAAAACCTGTCCCAACCAGCATCATTCCATTCGCAAGAACTGAAAAAACCCGCGAACAGAAAATCGCTGATAAAAAACGTCTCAAAGATGAATTGAAACTCCAACAGACTGCTGTAAAAAAGCAGCAGAAAGAAGAACTTAAAACAGCGCGGCAAGCTCAGCGTAAAACCGATTTAAAAATCGCGAGAGAAGAAGACCGCAAAACCCTCGAACTCATGCGCCCGTTGATGGAAGAAGCGCAAACGCAGCTTTTACAGGAATCCATGTCATCGCCCGGGGAATATGACCCGGCAAAAACGGCGGAAGTGGCCAAGCAGGTTCTGAGCTACATCAACCGCGCGCTTGAGTTAAAACTTGTGAATGTGATGGGCGGACAGAAATATCTTGCTATCGCTTTTCGCGAAACCTTTAACCACCATGCCGACCTCGTTAAGTTGCAAACAAAAACACCGCAACTGGCTGAGAAGGTCACAGAAAAATTCCGCCACGTTTTAATCGCGGCTACAAGGCTCAAAGTTAAATTAAACCCGCACGTCAAATCCGCCATCATCGATGCGCTGATACAAAAAGTCGAAGCCGACGCCGTCGAAAGCCGTGAAAGAGTTCGCCAGACCGCGATCAAAAACGGCCAGACAGATAACGCCCGCGAAACCGCGCGCAAAGTTATGACCGAATGGCGCAACGATCCTGTAAAAAATGCGGAACGTGCCCAAAAGCTAAAGAAAGTCTTCCAAAGACGGGGACAAAGGTCTGCGCTCTTAAAAAAATTAAATGAAGATCCAGTATTTATCGAGCACCAGCGCGCGCATTTAAAGAGATTGAATGGTAACGCAGAAATCATCGCCCAGCGCCGCGCGCAATTTGCAGATCCTTACTTCATCGCAAAGCGTGAAGAGGGATTGAAAAAACTTTACAAAACACCGGAATTTAAAGCCCAGCGTCGCAGACAGTTAAAAGTATTGAACAAAGATCCGGATATTATCGCGCGGCGCCGGGAGCAGTTAGCAAAACTAAACAGTGATCCTGATTTTATTGCTCGGCGCCGCGCGCAATTGGAAAAAATGAATAACGATCCGGAACGCATTCGACAGCGCCTGGAACAAATAATTAGAATGAATAAGGATCCTGCAAACATTGCCAGGAAGATAAAAAAAATAAAAAATAATCCCTTATTAATCGCTCAACTTAACGAGCATTTAAAAAAGGCACAGGACGATCCGGCGTTTCGTGAAAAACACTTGGCGGGCATACATGCTTATTGGGCAGAACGGCGCGCAGAAAAAGCTCATGAAACATTAAGTTCGGAAGTCTCAGCTATTGAAATCGAAGCCTCAGATTCCGAAACCATGGCCGCAGAAGAATTCGCCCTAATCCCCGAATGAAATTCCGAGCGACTTCGCCGTATGAACCAGTGGCCCCTTCGGGTCCACCGTCCGGCATTTCGCGATAGCCTCTTTCACCGGTACGCTGGCGGCGCGCATTTTCTGCCACGCGACCATCTTGCCGAAATCGCCATCTTCAATAAGGTCCACGGCCTTGACCCCGAGCGCCTGGGCAACGAGTCTATCATTCCATGTCGGGCTGCACCCGCGCTGGACATGCCCCAGCACCGTTACCCGCGCCTCAGACCCCGTGGCCTTGGAAATTTTCGGCGCCAGATATTCCGCGATCCCGCCATAGCGTTTTGACCCGTCCGGATAGGTCACCTCGATCTTCTTCCCGTCGGGCGATTTCACCGCCTCGGAAACAATGACTAGCACGAAATTCCGGCCCGTCTTTTTAACCGCCTTGATCTTCTTCGCGATTTTCTCGACGCTGTATTTTATTTCCGGAATCAAAATCACATCCGCCCCCCCGGCTATGCCGGCATTAAGCGCGATATGACCCGCATCGCGCCCCATAACCTCCAGAATCACGACCCTGTCATGCGACGCTGCGGTGGGCTGAAGACGATCCAAAGCCTCTGTAGCAACGGAAACAGCGGTATCAAACCCGACCGAAACATCGGTCATCGAGAGGTCATTATCGATCGTTTTTGGAATGCCGATGAATTTAAGTTTACCCTGCGCGGCGAGGCGGGAGAGAATATCGAAACTCCCATCGCCGCCGATTCCGATCACATAATCCACTTTGAGTTTTTTGAATCCCTCGATCACTTCGCCCGACCGGTCCTTGATTTTACCATCCGGCATTTTGTACTCGAACGGGTTGCGTGAATTCGTGGTCCCCAGAATCGTGCCACCGAGGCGCATGACATGCCCATCGAAATCGGACGGGCTGAGCGGCCTTACCGCATAGGGTTTTTCCAGCAAGCCCGCCGTGCCGTTCTCGATCCCGATGACCTCATAGCCGAGCATGTCGGCCCGGCACACCACAGCCCTTAAAACTGCGTTCAAACCGGCGCAGTCGCCCCCACTCGTTAAAATTGCGATTTTCTTAGCCATGAATACTCCGGAGAACCCGTTTCGGACCTTATTGATTCTACACGAAAATCAGGCGCGTTAAAGCGGGCTGTGAACGAAAACCCTCATATCACACTATTTTTTGCAGTTTTTCGCTGTTTGTGATATTCTGGTTGAGTTACATAAATCGCTAATGATTTAGCAAACGATTGCAGGAATTAACTTTTGTACGACTTTTCTTACATGGAAGATCGTGAAGAGCTACGGCTTAAGCTTACGGAATACAAGACCGAGCATAAAGCCCTTGACGATATGATCGAGCAGTCGCTCCACGGTGGCGGCGCGGTTAATCTTATGCAGATTCAGCAACTTAAGAAGAAAAAACTGTGGCTCAAGGATGTCATCCAGAAGCTTGAATCCGCCCTCATCGACGATATCATTGCCTAACTCTTTCTTCCCCTTTATAAAATTCCCATATGACACATTCTGACCCTAATCCGCTGGTTGGCATTATCATGGGTTCGCAGTCCGACTGGGAAACCATGGAACACGCCCATAATGTTCTCCATGAACTTGGCGTGCCGCACGAGGTACGCATTGTCTCCGCCCACCGCACCCCCGACCGCATGGATGATTACGCCAAAACCGCGAAAGAGCGCGGGCTCCAGGTCATTATCGCCGGGGCCGGCGGCGCCGCCCATTTACCCGGCATGACCGCCAGCCACACGCCCCTGCCCGTGCTCGGCGTTCCGGTCGAAAGCGCGGCTTTAAAAGGATTAGACAGCTTACTTTCCATCGCCCAGATGCCCGGCGGCATTCCTGTCGGCACGCTGGCGATTGGCAAGGCAGGCGCTAAAAACGCAGGATTACTCGCGGCTTCGATTCTAGCGCTCAACGATGCCAAACTGGCCAGCGCGCTTGAGGCCTTCCGCGCCAAACAAACCGCGTCAGTCGGCGAAACTCCTGTTTAAATCGTAACTTCTTCCTGCTATCACAGGCGCATGGAAGCAAAAACACTCGGTATTCTTGGCGGTGGCCAGTTAGGGCGCATGAGCGCGATGGCGGCCCGCAAGCTCGGCATCCGCACAATCATTTACACGCCCGAAAAGGATTCCCCCGCCGCCCAAATCGCCGACGAAACCATTGTCGCCGCCTACGAAGACCTGGAATCCCTTGAAAAATTTTCCGAAAAAGTTGAAGTGATTTCTTATGAATTCGAAAATATTCCAGTTGAAACAGTGGAATATCTCACAAAGTTTAAACCTGTTTATCCGGAAAAAAACGTTCTCGAGGTCGCGCAGGACCGAATTCGTGAAAAATCCTTCCTGAATTCCATCGGAATCGCCACCGCACGCTGGGAACATGCTGAAAACGCGAAAAATGTGGATAACATTGTGGATAAGTGGGGGAAAACCTCCTGCATTTTAAAAACGGCACGCTTCGGATATGACGGAAAAGGCCAGTCCCGTTACACTTTAGGCGATAATCTGGACGCAACGTGGCGTAGCCTAAAAAGCGACCGCATCATTGTGGAGGAAATTGTCGATTTCGTTTTCGAAATTTCAGTCATTGTTGGCCGCGATCGATTCGGAAAAACTGTCACCTACGGCCCGATGATGAACGAACATAAGCGCCACATCCTGCACAAAACAACGTTCCCCGCCTCCATTGCTGCTAATATTGCTGCAGCATCAATCGCAATAACTGAGAAACTGGCGCAGCAAATCAATCTGCGCGGCGTTATAACATTGGAGATGTTTGTCACCAAGGACGGGCAAATTCTTGCGAACGAAATCGCCCCGCGCACGCACAATTCCGGCCACCTCACGATTGATGCCTGCAACATCTCGCAATTCGAGCAGCATGTGCGCACGGTCTGTGGCCTGCCCGCGCTTGATCCCGTCTGCCGGCCCGCCGAAATGCTCAACCTCATCGGCGACGACATCAAATCCATCCCTGAATACGAGGGTAAACCGGGCACATTCGTCCATCTTTACGGCAAGTCTGAATCCCGCCCGGGCCGGAAAATGGGCCACATAACCATGTTGAAAAAGCCCGGCTAGCGATTTTTCTTTTGGCGCACCGGTGCTATTATCCCCGGGCAACTGAAAGAGTAAAAACATGTCAGCAAAAAACGCCGCCGCAAAAGCCCCCAAATCACGTAAGGAATCCGATTCAATCGGCACCATCGACGTCCCCATGGACCGTTACTGGGGCGCACAAACGCAAAGATCCCTTCAGAATTTCGACATAGGCGAGGAGAAAATGCCCGCCCCACTCGTGCGCGCTCTCGGCATCCAGAAAAAAGCCGCCGCACTGGCCAATATGGAGCTCAAAATCCTCGACAAGAAACTGGGCGACGCCATAGTCAAAGCCGCCAATGAAGTGATCGACGGCACATTGGCCGATGAATTCCCCCTCTCCGTCTGGCAGACCGGCTCAGGTACCCAGACCAATATGAACGCCAACGAGGTCATCTCAAACCGCGCCATTGAGATTTTGCGCGGCCAGGTCGGTAGCAAAAAGCCTGTCCACCCGAACGACCACGTCAATATGAGCCAGTCGTCGAACGACAGCTTTCCGACCGCCATGCACATCGCCGCCGTCGACCAGGCGCAAAATGCGCTTCTCCCCTCACTGCAGCAATTGCACAAGGCGCTTGATAAAAAAGCGAAGGAATTCAAAAACATCGTCAAGAACGGCCGCACCCATCTGCAGGATGCCACGCCCCTCACGCTGGGCCAGGAATTTTCCGGTTATGCTGCACAAATTCGCAACGGCATCCGCCGCGTGCAGGACACCATGCCCGCCCTTTTGCAGCTCGCACAGGGCGGCACGGCGGTCGGCACCGGCATCAACGCCAAGGTCGGTTTCGACAAGAAATTTGCTGCGCATGTGGCAAAAATAACCGGCTTTCCCTTTATAACAGCGCCTAACAAGTTCGAAGCTCTTGCTGCGCATGATGCGCTCGTCGAACATTCCGGGGCGCTTAATACGCTGGCAGTAAGCCTCATGAAAATCGCCAACGACGTCCGCCTGCTGGCCTCGGGTCCGCGCAGCGGCATCGGCGAAATCAATCTGCCCGCCAACGAGCCCGGCTCCTCGATCATGCCCGGTAAGGTGAACCCGACGCAATCTGAAGCCATGACCATGGTCTGCGCGCAAGTGATGGGCAACCATATGGCCGTGACAATTGCAGGCTCAAACGGCCATTTCGAGCTCAATGTTTTCAAACCCGTCATCATATATAACGTATTACAATCAATACGTTTGCTTGCAGACGCTACGCGCAGTTTCGAAAGTCGGTGCGTGTCCGGGATTGAGCCGAACCTGCCCCGCATCAAGCAACTCATGGAGAATTCATTGATGCTCGTGACCGCCCTGAACCCACACATCGGCTATGACAACGCCGCGAAGATCGCCAAGAAGGCGAACGCGGAAGGAACGTCATTGAAAGAGGCAGGCGTCGCGCTCGGCCTCCTGACCGCCAAACAGTTCGATCAGTGGGTCAACCCGCTCGATATGATCAAGCCGGGCGAATAATTAAAGTCGTCATCCCGGCGCAAGCCGGGATCGGGTACTTAACGGCCACAGGATTCCGGCTTTCGCCGGAATGACAACTTGGGAAAAATGAAAAAGCGCTCCGTTAAAGTCTCAGGCCACCTGACCAGCGTCTCCCTCGAGGAGGAATTCTGGCAGGAACTCAAAAGACTGGCTAAAGCCGAAAAGCTATCCCTGAATGGATTAATCGAGAAAATCGATAAGCAGCGTAGCGGAAACCTCCAGATAAATTTATCCAGTGCGCTCCGCGTCTACGTTCTCAGGCAACTCCGCCGGAATTAATTGCCCTGGATCAAACCTTCCAGCACGCCCTGGATCGCCTGTTCGGGCGTAACTTCCTCGGGTTCTGCAGGTGGGGTCTCCTGAACCGGGGCCGGCTGGGCCTGAACCGGTTCAGTCGGCGCAACCTCATCTCCCGCCGCGGGTTCCGCGGCTGGTTGAGCGGCTGGCTGGACTGCCGGTTGCGCCGGGGCCTGTGCCGCTGGCGCTGGCTGCACGGGGGCTGGCTTCTTGATGCCGAGCAACGAGCCAATCGCCCCGCCCAGTGCATCATCACCGACTTTATCGCTGATCAATCCCTGCAACTTCCGCTCGATCTTGCGGTTGAAATAGTCATTGATCAAACCCTGGCCGAATGTCTGGCCCGGGTTATCAAGCGAACCCGCCACTTTGAGCGTGAACGGCGGCACTTCCGCCGCCACGTCGCCCTTCAGCGTGATCGTGTGATCCGTCGCAATCGTCCAGGCGGGCAGATTGAGATTGCCCTTGGTCGCCACGGCGGCCGTCGGCCCGTCGAGATCCAGCTTCGAGATATTCACGATACCGTTCGTAATGCCGTAATTGCCATTCAAGGTATCGAACGCCGTGCTGCCGCCCTTGATGCTGGTCTTGTAAAGGCCGAGCAGCGTGTCTTTCGGCTTGTTGTCCGCGGCCATCGCGCGGCCAAAACGCGTCAGGTCAAAGCCTTCCATGACGATATTCTTGCCCGAAACCGTGCCACCGCCATTCAGGGCCGAAACCAGCGCCTGCTGGCTTGCACCCGTGGTTTTGACGTTGATGTCTAAACTCGCCTGCCCCGTGCCCTTGATCAGGCGCGTGCCGCGTGCGAGCGAGGCGACTAAATTCTCGATCTGCACATTGTCGAATTTTGCATCGGCGTCCACATTCAATGGCGCCTTGCCCGCGTTCGATTTCATCGTCGCGTTCATGGCCATTTGTCCGCCGTAAATGCCGGACTTCATATCTTTGATCTGCAACGCGCCGTCCTGTAACACAAATCCCAGCGAAGGCGCGGAAAGCGCCCATGTTTCATAGGTAATCGATTTCGCCTTGATCGAAATGTCGGCGTTGAATGCGTTCATCCACGCCGCGTTGATCGGCTCGGAAGACCACTTACCGCTGGAGCGTGTTGCCACCGGCGCGGCGCTCGTATTTTTGCTGACGGCTGCGGCTGCATTCGGGTCGGTCACCAGAACCAGGTCACCGACGGTCAAGTCACCCTTCAATGACGGCTTCGCGCCGCTCTGGTCGACCGCGAACGTGCCGGACAACGTCGTCCCGGCGATATCGCCCTTCATATTGCGCAGATTGTGCACTTTGCCCTGCGTGTCAATCTCGGCATAGAAATCAAGGGGCTTGCTCCACGACGCGTATTGCGGTGCGCCCGGCGCAAAAATCCGCAGCGCTTCGTTCATGCTGCGGTGTTTCACCTGCACGGTCATATCGCTGATTTTCATCTCGGTCATCGGGTTGCCGACATCGCCGCTGGCGATCAACTCTCCGTTCAGCGCCTTGACGCTCGCCTTTACCGCCATCTTGGCCATGTCCCCGGCCAAAGTCGCGTTGACGCTCGCTTTTTCAATGTTGGCCGGGATCGATGCCGGATCTAAACCCGCCATTTTCGCCACGCCTTTAACGTCGGATGACTCGCCCGCGAATTTAACGTCGATACCCTTCAGCTCTTTCAGATTGCCGATGCCGCCCTCAAGTTTGAACGAAGATCCCGCAAAATTTTGTGCGGAAAGGTTCGTGAACTTGAGCGCGTTCTGCCGCGCCGTTCCCTGCGCACGCAGGCCCTTTACAGCCTGTCCCTGCACAACGGCATCCTGCACGCCGACATCGAAATCGATGTCATAGGGCAGCGCCAAACCACGCAGGGTATCCTCGAAATTGCCTGCTGGCTTCTCGCCGCCACCGAATTTCTTGCCGATCTCGTCGAAATTCAGCTTGTCTGCGCTGAGGTCCAGCGCCAGCGCCGGGCGTGCACCGCGCGGCGAATAGGCCGCCGATATTTGCGCACTCATATCACCGAGACGCACCGTACTGGATATCAACTCAACCACATCAGGCGCAACGGAAAAACCGCCATTGATCGCGCCGGTCTTGAAGGCCTGCAGCGCCGGGTTTTTGACACCGCTTAGCGCCTCGGCGGTCATCGCAATATTCTGCGTCTCGCCCTTGATCGTGCCGGTCATCTTCGGATCGGAATAAATCTCGGAACCTGTCTTCGAAATCGACTTCGAGGAGAATTTCAGATCCGCCGCTGCATCGATATTGCCCTTACCCGGGATGTCGCCCGCAGCAAACCCGGCGGTAAACACACTTTCTTTCTTCGCAAACTTTACCACGACATTCTTGTACGTCTCACCCCGCAGCACGAGTCCGGGAACGGCCAGTTGCAGATCGGCCTCGAACGATGCCGGAAGCTCAATCGTTGCAGGCAGGAATCCGCCCTTCGCCGCAGCAGAATCTTTTTTGCCAACGTCCGCGCGCAGCATGGAATCCAGGTTGATCGTTCCATTACCCGTCAGTCTCCCCGTCAGTTTCGCAGGCGAGGAAACCGCCGCGATATCGCCCGTGAATTTATTGCCCGCGATTTCAAGAACCGCGTCTTTGACCGCGACGCCGTTCTTCGAGCCCGTGACCATGCCCTTCAGTTTCGCGTCATCGCCGAGTTTCACCGGTGTGTTTTTGATTTTTTCGTCGAGTCCGGAAATATTGACCTCGACCTCGCCCTGCACATCATACGGTTCCGACAATCCGACAACGCCCGCATATTTTCCGGCAAGTCCTAATGGTTTTACCTCGCCATCCATGTTGACCTGAATGGAATTCGCGTCGGTTAAAATCGCGCCCGTCTTGCCGTCAAGCTTGATCGTCTGGCCCACGCTCGTGAACTCGCCTTCGATTGTGAACGGTCCCTGCAATGTATCCGCGCTTAAATCCACGTTGACGTCGCTCACCTCAACAGGCTGCGTATCCTTGCCGCCGCGATAAACGAAGCGTCCTTTTTCAATCGAAACGTCCCGCAGCGCAATTGCGGGGGCTTTCTTCTGGACACCCGGCTCCGCTGGTTTCTGCATCGCCTCAAGCTCAGGCGTCATCCAGTTTCCCTTGCCGTCGGCCAGTACTTCGAGCGCAATGTCCGGCTCAACCAGGCTCACGGAGCTGAAATCCACCTTACCGCCGAGCAGCGGCCCGATCGCCAGGTTCACATCCAGCCTCTTGACCCGGACAAGGTGCTCCTCGACCGAACCTGCGGGCGCAGCAACATCGACATTCTCGATGAAGATGCGCGGGCTCGGCAAAATCGAAAGGCCGAGATCGCCGTTCAGCGCAACATTAT
Source organism: Micavibrio sp. UBA7657 (assembly GCA_002483465.1). Lineage (GTDB taxonomy): Bacteria > Pseudomonadota > Alphaproteobacteria > Micavibrionales > Micavibrionaceae > UBA7657. The sequence continues at coordinate 263,946 of DLHX01000008.1, forward strand.
ATCCGGTGGCTAACTTGATCTGTTGGATGGCCTGCGGCTTGTATTTATCCCAATCGACAAAGCTCGGGGCGACAAGTGCGCCGCCCACAAGAACGACCAATACGGCAGGGGCGATGATGAATGCGCGTTTCACGGCAGATCTCCTGAAATGATGAATAATGGCTATTTTATATAGGGGAATACGGTCCTATGACAAGCAAACATTCGGCGTATGCAGGCGGTTCCGTAATAAGAAATTTAAGTGCTTAATCCATATACTGGCCGCCATTGGCGGCAATCGTCGCGCCCGTGATGAACGCAGCCTTCTCGGAAGCCAGGAACGCCACCAGCGCAGCAATTTCGTCGGGCTGTCCCAAACGCGCGACAGGAATCTGGCGCGTAATGCTCTCCAGCACTTCCTTCGGCACCGCGCTTGTCATGTCCGTCTCGATATAACCCGGGCAGACGGCGTTAACCGTAATTCCCTTCGCTGCAGATTCCAAAGCCAACGCTTTTGTAAATCCGAGGATGCCGGCTTTCGCGGCGGAATAATTCACCTGGCCGAATTGACCCTTCTGACCGTTAATTGAACTGATATTCACGATGCGCCCGAAATTGCGCTCGCGCATGCCGTTAATAACGATACGGCACATATTGAAACAGGAAGAAAGATTGGTTTCTATTACATCATGCCAGTTATCGCTGCTCATCTTATGCAGCACGCCGTCGCGCGTAATGCCCGCATTGTTCACGAGGACAGCAACGGGGCCTAAGTCAGATTCAATCTGCTGAACCCCTTTTTCGCACGCGGCGAAATCAGCGACGTCAAATTTATATGCTTTGCACTTGGTTTCTTTTTCGAACGCGCGCGCCGCCTCGTCATTGCCGTGATAAACCGCCGCGACCTTGTACCCGGCCTGCAGCAACGCAAGCGAAATCGCGTGGCCGATGCCGCGCGTGCCGCCGGTGACGATGGCTGCCCCCTTGCTCATTATGCGACCTTCTTCATCGAGTCATCGCGCTCGATGCACATGGCAATACCCATGCCGCCGCCAATACATAAAGTGGCCAATCCACGCTTGCCGCCACGTCGCGACAATTCATGAAGTAACGTCACAAGCACGCGTGTGCCGCTGGCACCAATCGGGTGGCCGAGTGCAATCGCTCCGCCGTTTACATTCGTTTTCGCAGGATCGAACCCGACTTCCTTCAGCACGCAGCAGGCCTGCGCCGCAAAGGCTTCATTGGATTCCACCAGATCTAAGTCCGAAACTTTCCAGCCCGCTTTCTCAAGCGCTTTACGTGACGCGGGAATTGGTCCCGTCCCCATCACCGCCGGGTCAACGCCCGACGTCGCCCATGATTTGATAGAGGCTAAAGGCGTAAGCCCCCGCTTCTTCGCTTCGCTGGCCCGCATCAACACAACCGCCGCCGCGCCGTCATTAATGCCGGATGCGTTTGCTGCGGTCACCGTGCCGTCTTTTTTGAAGGCGGGCTTGAGCTTGGCTAAGCTTTCAGCCGTCACGCCCGCACGGGGAAATTCATCCTGTTCGACGACAACCGTTTCTTTGCGGCCCGCTACAGACACCGGCACGATCTCGGCCTTGAACTTCCCGGCCTTGATTGCGGCTTCTGCCTTTTGCTGCGATCCTGCAGCAAAATTATCCTGGTCCCCACGTGTAACTTGATACTTCTCGGCGATATTCTCGGCCGTGATGCCCATGTGGTAATCGTTGAAAACGTCCCACAGCCCGTCCTTGATCATCGTATCCGTCAACTCGGCATTCCCGAATTTAACCCCGTTCCGCATATTCACGGCATGCGGCGATTGCGACATGCTTTCCTGACCGCCCGCAACGACGATTGTTGCATCGCCCTGCAGGATCGACTGCATCCCGAGCGCCACGGTGCGAAGGCCCGAGCCGCACACCTGGTTGATGGTCATGGCCGTCTTTTCATGGGGGATACCCGCGGCAATTGCGGCCTGCCGCGCCGGGTTCTGCCCCTGTGCTGCGGTTAAAACCTGCCCCATCAGAACCTCGTCGACCTCGCCCGCCTTGACGCCGGATTCCTGCAGCACGGCCTGGATGACCGTCTTGCCAAGCTCATGGGCGGACAAGCTGCTGAGCGCCCCGCCGAGGTTACCGATGGCGGTGCGTTTTGCTGCGACGATGACGATGGGGTCGTTACTCATAAAAGGCCTCCTGATTCACGTGAGGAACAATAGGCGCGGCAGGCCCCCATTGCAAGGTTAGGCAGCGTTCTTTTTTACCCACTCGGCAATCGGTGCCCACACTTTTTCCACCGCGCTAGACCCCGCGATCATGCCGATATGGCCCGTTCCCGTATCAATGACTTTCTTGCGCTTCATCCCCGCGCTTACGGATACAGCCGTATCGTAATCGACAAGCCTGTCCCGCTTCGAGGTAATAACAAGCGTCGGAACCGCGATCTTAGACGGATCAACCACCTCGCCGCCGATCTCCCATTTCCCCGCTGCCGTCGCGTTCTCGAAGAACCACTCCTTGATGCATTGCTGTGCCACCGGCCCGGGCAAATCGACCCCGTCATTCAGCCAGTCCTCCACCGCGACGAACAGGCGCGCCTCGTTGCTGTCCTGATCCATATCCGCGAAAGAGGCAAACTTCTTGGCCGCCGATCCGGGCGCCAGCGAGGCGAACAAAACCTGCATCCAGTCCATCGGCAGATGGCCCTTTTCGGCGATCGCCGGAAACGCCGACGGCGCCCAGAATTGCACCTGGCTCAGCATGGTTCTTGTGCCCGCGTGAAAGTCCCATGGTGCAGCAAGAAAGATCAGCGAGCTGATAAATTGCGCAGCATTTTGTGCAGCACCGGCCAGCAGCGTCCCGCCCATGCAATAGCCGAGAACACACGTTTTTCCGCCACGTTTCCGCGCAACAAATTCAATCGCGGGGACTAACCTCTGCAGCACAATATCCTCGATTGATTGCTGCCCGTCATCCTCTACGCCCTCACCCCAATCCAGAATATAAGGCGTGACATTTTGCTCACCTAACCAGCGGAGCATCGAACGTTCCGGCACTAGATCCAGGATATAAGCGCGGTTGACCATCGAGGGCACAAGAAGAATGGCAGGTGAATCTTTTTGTGCTGCATGCCCCGGTATGGCGCTGACGCTCGCCGTCCCGGCCTCCCAGATCGTCTCTAACTTCCCCCGTTTCGGCTGGTAAGGATGGGTCTGGTATTTCTGGATCCCGAGCAGCATGTTTTTGATTTCTTCAGCCGTTTCCAGCGGCGGGCGCGCTGTAAAATCGGCCTTTCCCATCTCCGGCGCCGACGCCGCGAGGCTGATCTGTACTGAAAGAGGATGCGGCCCTTTGCGCATGGGAGACCCGGAAAATTTGCTGCAACAATGCTGCGTAATCTATTCTAATTATGCAAAGAAATCCAGAAACAACTTTTCATTAACTTGTTTTTGTGCATAATGGCCATATATTCAATGCAGCAAAATTATGTGAAGGTGCGAGATGGCCAAGATAAAACATGGCAAAGATGAACCAACCGTCATCAAGAAATACGCGAACCGCCGTTTATACGACACGGGCCGCAGCAGCTACGTCACCCTCGACGATTTGTGCGAGATGGTTAAAGACGGCTACGACTTCGTGGTCTATGACGCCAAGTCTGGCGATGACATCACCCGCTCGGTCCTGACCCAGATCATCGCTGAGAAAGAAACCAGCGGCGGCCAGACCATGCTGCCCACCGGCTTCCTGCGCAAACTCATCGGCTTTTACGGCGACGGCGTCCAGCCCTTCGTCCCGAATTACCTCGAAACCACCATCGACCTCTTTGTGAAAAACCAGGAACGCCTGCGCGAACAAATGAGCAAATCGATGCAGGGCCTCCAGACCATGAACCCCATGAGTATGGCAAGCAACCTTGCCGGCAACATGAACCCGATGGCTAACATGGCGAATATGAAGGGCATCTTCCCTGCCGTTCCTCCTGCCCTTGAGGAAATGAACCGCCAGAACATGGCCATGTTCGAGCGCACCATGAAGATGTTCACCCCTTTCAGCATGGGCAGCGCCGCATCCAACGCCGATGGCTCGAAAGAGGAAAAGATCAAGGACCTCAAAAAGACCATCCGCGAAATGGAACAGGAACTGAACCGCCTCGCGGCTGAATAGGAATTCACGCCAAAGATTCAAACGGGCCGGTCCATGGATCGGCCCGTTTTTTATGGCAGCAACGCAACGTTGACATAACCTTAAAACGGGCTAGGATTGAATTCCAACGCAATGAACGGGAGTAACCTGAATGGCTTTAACAATATCGCATGGTTCAATCACCGGAGAAGGAAAGCCTCTTGAGCTGAGTGATCTATGGGAACTGGTTACGCAGGAAAACTTGCCTGACGGAATGCTTAACCTTGTCGAAAAAGAGATTATCGGTCGCCTGCAACAGGTAAACTATTACGGCGGACGCCCTCTCGACCGCATCCCCGGTTAACTTAAATTCTCAATCAGCTTAACCGGGCGGCAATCGCTGGCCGCTCATTTACCTGTTCATATCTCCCGAATTCGCATTGCCATAAGGACCTATATAAGAATACCCTAAAATAAAAGGGTTGAACGGGAGATATAAAAATGGGCAATTCTGAAACAGACGTAAAAACAAACGAACGCAGTGAGCTGGCATCGAGTTTGGTTGTCATTTTTGATGAAAGCAGTGACGTTGGAGGTTGGGCGCAAATGACCTATCTTCGCGATATCAATAGGCGCAATTCCCAAAGCCTTACCCCTCCGGGCCAGGGCTAAAATCCTTCGAACATTGTAAAACTGCAATCCCGCCGGGTCAAAGCCCGACGGCGTCTTATAACGATTCCACCCCTGTTTCGCGCAATATAATTACCATAAAATATTTGTAGACATAATAATTTATTTGTCGTAATATCGCCCCCATTCAATGGTCAGAGACAGGAGAATCTCAATGGGCGATGCAAAACACACAAACAGATTTTATAAGCCGGTTGTCGCAGTTATAGCGGCGGCGGGTCTGGTTATGGCGTTCAGGACCGGTCAGGACGGCGATATCGGCTTCGGTTTTGATTCAGGCGCTTTCGCGGCCGTGCCCATAAGCAACATCCTGAAAGCAGCCAATCAGGACATCAAACCCAAGATCGTCCCTCCCGCGGCCCCCCCTTTAACGGTTGTCGCCACGACGCCAAAACCTGAGAGCGTTCCTGTAAAACAGGGCCAGAAAATTGTGACCACCGCTCCGACAGATGGTCCCGCAATCGTAAAATCTGAACAACAGGACGCGCCTGTATTGGCAGTAAAACCTGTAAAGCCCGTACAAGCTGAAACAGCGGGGCTTATGGCGAAAGCGGGTAGCGAGGATCAAACTCTGAAAAACCAGCCGCGCACAACAGCTCCTGCTGGAAAACCCGTAACCGTTCTGGCCTCGCAGTTTAGCGGCCTTGCCGGAACCGAAACAGTTTATGAGCATGTAAGCGACAAACCGGCCTACTGCATCCTTGGACTAAAACCTGGAGAGATATGCCCGGATGAAGGCATGGTTGCGGCGCAGATTCACAAGACTTATTTCTTGCTGGATAAAACAACCAAAATTAATGCGGCTCAGGCTAAAGCGATATTGGACGTTGCGGTATCCAACAGTGAATTGACAAAAGCAGGCATCGTTATTGTTCAACACGATAAGCTCGATGAAATGGGCAGGCTGATGTTATCTGTAGTTGAATCCGCTAAGGGCACCACGTCAACATGGTACGACCCCGAAACCGGTATCGAAACGCAAAGACAGATAGCCAATAAAGGCGGAGCGTATACATATGAGCAGTATAGCGCGGCGACCGGGAAGTGGTCTCCTGTAAAGGATAAGTCGGGCGATGATCTGAGGATCGGACCTTCGGCCCCCACGCTTACTGCTGGAATGTAAGGATTACGATCCGCCGAGCGTCTCAACCAGGCGGTCGCGGATATCCATGGCGCTCTCAAGTTCTTCGGCGGGCGCTTCGTGCGCGAGCACGGTGAACGTGCCTTCCTTGTTGACGAAGATCAAGGAAGCCGACGAACTCACGCCCTTGCCCACGCAGGCAATCTCGTAAGTATCGATCCGTGTGCCGTTCTGGTTGCTGCTGCCATCCGCGACAGCGGCAAAATCCTCACCGCAACGTTTCTTCGTCTGGGCCAGGTATTCCTGCACTTTACTATCGAAACGCGACGGATCGGTTAAAGGCTGCTGAACCGCAGAACCGTAAACCTTGTTCGCCTTCCACTGATACGCGACCTTGTCGCCGCCCGAAGCCGACGGAACAACCTTCACGGCCTGTGTCGGGACGATATCGGCGCGCTCAAGAATTTGCAGGACGCCTGTGGCTGGCTGGTAAACCCCGCCATGCGACGCCGTATTGGCATTCGCGCTCGTCGCCTGACCCCATTCCGCCCCGGATTCTACTGATGACGGCGCCGGGGCTTGTTGCAGGGCGACTTGTCCTTCCGGACGCATATTCTGCGCAGCCGCCTGTTGTTCAGCCGATTGCTCTTTAACCTGCCCGCCGCGCACGGATTCATAACCCTGGAAATCATCCTGGACCTTCATATCGGCGAACGGGTCTTCCGAAGCACTGACCTTGAGCTCCTGCTCCTGCATCTGGGCTTCGTTCATCGGCTGGGCCACATTGGCAACTTGCGCTTGTCCACTACCATCAAAAGCCAGCAGATCCTGTGCCTGGTCGCCGTTCGGCGCGGCTGCGGCTGATGAATGCGCCAGCTCCTGCGATGCCGACAGCCTGCTCTTGAGGTTCATATAATTACGTGCGGCCTGCTGGATTTCCATCTGGTCGCCACCAGCCTTGGCTTCGCTGAGCTTGTTCTCGAGGCGGATCATCTCCTGCTCGATCTCTTCAGCCGAACCGAATGGCTGCGGCTTGATCTCGACGCCCTTGGGCGGCTCAGGCGGCGGCGATACGGCGGCTGCGCCATCAGGTGCTGCCAATAAATCATCGGCAGGCAACGTAGCGGAAATGATTTTTTTACCCGGCGCGGGAGCGTCAGGAACCGCGACGGCGGTTTTGGCTTCGGCTTCTTTTTTAGCCTGCGCGGCCTTTTGCTCTTCCGCTTTTTTCTTTGCGACCTTCGCTTCATCTTTCGCGGCTTTAGCGCTCTCTTCGGCTTTCTTCACCGCTTCGTCGGCGCTGGCGGCTTTCGCTTCCTGCTCTTGTAATTTAGCTTTCAGGTCGGCGATTTCCGTGTCCTTAGCTGCCACATTTGTATTCGCGATTTGCTGGCGAAGCGTTTCATTCTCGCGTGTCAGCAAATCAACTTCAGGGTTCGGCGCACCGCCCGGGATGGGGCTGTTCACTGTTTCGACCTGCGGATTGGCTCTCAGCTTGTCATTCTCGGCGCGCAATTGCGTGACTTCTTCTTTCAGCGAAGTCAGCTCACGCATCTCGTTTTCTTTTTGCTGAAGCTGCGTGCGCAGCGTTTCATTGTCGTCTTTAGCCTTCTGCAGTTCAGCGGCCAGATCGCCCCCACCACCCGGCGCGGCAGCGGCTTTTGTTTTTAATTCTTCATTTTCCTTGCGGAGATTTTCCAAATCGCTCTGCAGTCTTTTATTTTCTTCGACGAGAGTCTGCCCTTCGGCAATGGTCTGCTTCAGCTTCTCATTCTCGGCTTTCAGCGATTCAATCGACTCCGCATCGGCAGCAACAGTCTCTTCCGACTCCGACTGGATTTTCTGAAGCAATGAATCGTTCTGCGTCTCGAGCGCTGCGATTTTGTGCGTTACGCCGCGCGCATGGACAGGCGCGCGCAGAGCACTTTCAATCAATTGCTTTTCCAGCTCTTCATTGGTGGCTTTCAGAAGCTCGACCTCGGTCGTCAGCTTCGACATCTCGACGATCTTGCGCTCTTTTTCTTCTACATTTTCGGAAAGCGCATCAACTTTACCTTTAAGCTCCTTGACGACGAAACCGGCATCACCCGTAATCTGCGTCGTCTCGACAGCAGATTGCAGGCGCTTGTTTTCTTTCTGCAGCTCTTCAATCTGCTTGGTGTTCTCGGCGCGCAATTTTTCGCTTTCAGCCGTCGCCCCTGTTTTCAGGGCCTCATTCTCTTTCTCAAGATTATCGATGATCGAGCGCAACGTATCGCCGCGGTCCGCATCGGCATTCTTGAGCGTCAGCTGTTCTTTAAGACGTTCGTTTTCCTGGATCAGGGACAAAATATCATTGGGATCGACGCCGGAAGAATCGACAGCAACCTCGCCATTGCGGAGCTGCTCATTCTGCACCTGTAATTCAGCAACCTGGTCGTTCAGGACCTCGCCCTGAATGTCGCCCGCCTGCGCCGTCTCCAGCGCCGCGGTCAACTGCAGGTTTTCCGTCTCCAGCCTTGAAATCGTCTCGATATCTTTCTTCGAGCGAAGCGATTCCTTGTCGCCTCTTCTGACATTCCGGAGCTTCGATTTAAGCTCGTCATTTTCCTGCTCCAGCATGCTCAGACGACCGGATAATTGGTCAGAATTTATTTCAGGACTGCCCGTTTCGGAACCAGCCTTGGCTTCAATGATTCCGCTGGTCATACGCCTGTTGTCGTCCTGCAACTTTGCAAGCTGGCGACGCACGCGCTCGAACTCTTTATCCTCGACTGAATCCGCGGATAAATCTTCAGATGAATCCTCTACCGACGCCTGATCCACCTCCGGGTAATACTCATCTTCGGCCACGGCCGGTCCCTCGGTGCTGGCAACGCAGGTCGCCAGCTTCGCCTGGCCGGTGTCGATATCAGAAAGGTCGAAATGATACGCCTTGTCGCCGAACGCCACGCGCAGGAATCCTGTCTGGCCCAGCGCCTCAAAGAACTCCTCGTCCTGACCCAGACGAATAACAAAAGCCTGGTTCGATACCGGGAACACTTCAAACGCGCGCTGCTGGCCCGCACCGGGATCCAGCATCACTTCCATACCCTGCGCCTGACGGAAACGCGGCTGCTGGAAATCAAGGGCGAAGGACGCTTCGTTGCTCGCGTTGCGTGCAAACGTTAAAATCGTGTTCGGGCGGAAACGGCGCGCCACCGCGCAATAGCCGTTGCCATCGCTGCTGGTTTCAACTTTGTTGATCGCCCATTGTGTCGAGGGCTGGAGCGCAACCCCCTTCTGTGCCAGCGCTGGCTGTATCGCGACGCCGCTGGCGCCCACTAGGCCGATGATGGCTGCGGAATACAAAAAGGATCTTTTGCTCATGGCAATGCTCCGAATCGTGACAGGCGAGATGAACGGTTTGGGAATTAGATAGAGACTCTTATCCACAGAATCACACATTTTATCCACGGAGACAATAGATTCCGTAAAAGATTCATTAAGAATAATGATATGAAAAATAACTGACGGGGTTTACTTGTTTCCAAGCCTTTGCGCCAGGGACGCTTCCAGGAACTCGTCGATATCCCCGTCCAGAACAGCCTGCGCGTCGGTGTTTTCCACACCTGTGCGTAAATCCTTGATCATCTGATAGGGCTGCAGAACATACGACCTGATCTGGTGCCCCCAGCCGATATCCGTCTTCTCGCCCTGCAGTTTAGCTTTCTCGTCTTCACGCTTCTGAATTTCCAGCGCATAGAGCTTGGCCCTCAGCATCTCGTAGGCCTCGGCCCGGTTCTGGTGCTGCGAGCGGCCGCTCTGGCTGGCGGCAACTGTGTTGGTCGGGATGTGCGTGATCCGGACGGCGGACTCCGTCTTGTTGACGTGCTGACCGCCCGCTCCCTGCGCGCGGTACGTATCAATCCGCAGATCTTTTTCCTCGATCTCGATTTTGACTTCATCATCGATAACCGGGCTGATTGATATCGAGGCAAAACTCGTGTGACGCCGCGCGTTTGAATCGAACGGCGAAATCCGTACCAAACGGTGCACGCCGTTTTCCGTCTTCAGCCAGCCATAGGCCTGATCGCCCTCGATCTTGATCGTCGCCGATTTCAATCCCGCTTCTTCGCCCTGGCTTTCATCCAGCAGCGAAACGCCGAAACCGCGCTGCCCCGCCCAACGTGTATACATCCTGAGCAAAATCTGCGCCCAGTCCTGCGCCTCGGTACCGCCCGCGCCCGCATTCACCTGCAGGTATGCATCATTCCCGTCTGCTTCACCGGAAAGTAAACTTTCAATCTGGCGCTGGCGCGCGTCCTCGCGGATTTTCTCAAGCGCCGTGTGCGCCTCGTTGATAAGGGATTCATCGCCCTCTTCTTCGGCCATTTCGATCAGGCCGGCATTGTCGCTGACGCCCTGCTCGATGGCGCGGACGCTGTCGATCTGCGCTGCAAGACGGTTTTTCTCGCGCATGATTTTCTGCGCTTTTTCAGGGCTATTCCAGAGATCGGGAGATTCAGAAAGGGATATCAGCTCTTCGAGCCGCTTGAGCGCAACATCCCAGTCAAAGATGCCTCCTCAGCAGCGCCAGGGAGCTTTCGATGTCCGTAACAACTGCCTGCGTTTCGGCACGCATGGTGAGTGAAATCCTTTTTAAAAGCCTTAAGCGGCTTTTTCTACAATAGCGGATTCCGTCAGGAATTCCAGCGCCGCAGCAACGAATTCCGCGCGTGGGCCCGTGGCTTCGCCGCCGGTCATCAGGTTGCCGTCGATGACGAAAGCTTCTTCCGCCCACGTGCCGCCTGCATTCGTAACTTCGTCTTTCACATTGTCCGGACCCGTAACCGTGCGGCCCGAGATGCGCTGCGCGAACGCAAGGAGATCAACCGCCTGGTCGAACACGACAACAGGCTTGCGCGCATCAATGAAGCTGCCGATGAAACGGCGCGTATGCGCGGTGAGTTTCAGTTTATCAACGCTGCGCTGTCCGCCGGGAATAACCAGCATCGAGAAATTCGCGCCGAGCGCCTCGCTCAGCATCTGGTCCGCCGCGAAATTCAGGCCCCAGCCATTTTCGTTCCAGCTGTTCACAAGCCCCTGGTCCATACCGATGATGCGGACATTCGCTCCGGTCTTCAGCAGCGCACGCTGCATTTCGGTGAGGTCTTTTTCACAAAATCCGTTTGCGACAAGAACAGCCAGTTTTTGGCCGAGAAGTGCCTTGGTCATCGAGTAGAACTCCTGAGTTGTAATACCGCCTTCGTACGAACGGGCGCCCGCAGGAAGAGAGAAGTATTTTTTTGTTTTTTTAAAGCGGAGGAAGACTTGGCTTTTTCCCCCATGAAAGTCAAGAATTAATCTATATTAACGCCGCATTATCCGGACCCCGGCCTTTCACGGGAAGGCCAGAAACTCCCAAATCCTTAAAAATCCACACCTTTTTCAAAAAAATGGGTGCAAAATGAATAACTTGTCTTTACATTCCGTATTCTGGTCATTAAAAGTCTTATCTATACGGATTTTACCAGTAACTCAGGCACCCATTAGGAGCGAAATTCAATGAATATTCTTCGTAACGTCATTCTGGTTACAGCAACGGTCGCATTGTCCGGCTGTACTGCTTTCACAAGCTTTAGCGAAGTTGAGGCGCTGAATGACGCCCAGCCCGTCGGCAGCCCGTTCACACAGGCGCTCACCGGTGAGTACCGCGAATTCTCGAACGCCGAGAAAGACAACTTTGATTACCCCGATGCGCTGCACTTTGCGCGCAAGGGCCTTGCCACAGCTTCTGGCGAAACCGTTCTGCCTGAACCGGTTGCCGACTGGAACCTCAGCGAGAAACACATCCAGGAACTGGGCGCAGCCCGTGGCCGCCTGATCGTTGCTTACGATCTCGGCGCGCGTGAAACCGCTCCCGCTCTCTCCGCCCGCGCTCAAGCCAAGTTTGACTGCTGGATTGAATCGCAGGAAGAGCACTGGAACGACACAGACGTTCCTTGCAAAAAGGACTTCATGGATGCGTTAGCGCAGCTTGAAGGCCAGCTCCAGCCGCAGGCTCCCGCTCAGGAAGTCGTCGAGCCGATGAACAACTACGGCGTTGACCCGAATGCACCGATGGCCGCTGAGAACGCGATGTACCTCGTGTTCTTTGACTGGGACCGTTCGAACATCGGTTCCGGCGCGCAAAGCGTTCTTGACGCAGTCGCCGCCGAAGTCGCGAAAAACCCGCCCGCTTCCATCAGCGTCGTCGGCCACGCCGACACCTCGGGTCCGACCGACTACAACGAGCGCTTGGCTCTGAAACGCGCCAACAACGTCAAGGACGCCCTCGTCCAGCGCGGTGTTGATGCCTCGATCATCATGGTCGATGCAAAAGGCGAGACCGAGCCTCTGGTTGCTACGCCGGACAATGTCCGCGAGCCGGCCAACCGCCGCGTGAACATCTCGTTCCAGTAAGCGGAACTTAGAATTTAAAAAGGCCGGGAGAAATTCCGGCCTTTTTTATTGTCTGCGTTTTTCTTATTGGGTCTGAAGCCGCATATCCGTCAGCACCACCCGCACCACCTGGCGATCTAAATCGGCATAGAGCTGCTCGATCCCTTCAAGCTGGTGCTGCTCGCGCTCGGCGACAGATGCATGCTCGGTGATATTCATCGTGCGCTGCGCCTTAAGCGTATTGCCGTACAAAACCACGCCGCTCTCGCTGATATGCTCTAAGCGCAGGATCAGCTTCACGTCATAAACATCATGCCCGGCGACGTTCAGATAACCGGTCATCCGGCCCTTCGAGGGCGAATAAACATGGCGCACGGTCGCTTCTTCCATCACCGCCCTTAATGTCCCGTTACCGCCCACGGCATTAAATCGCGAGGAGAGATAACGCTCCGCCGCTTCCGACGGTGAAACCGCAAAACCATCAGCCTCACTGCCGCCCAGCACTTCCGTCTCCACCTGCGCGACACTGACAGGCATCGGCTGCAGATGATCGAACGTGATATCAGGATGCGGCAATCCCGCCCCCGATGCACATGCCGCAAGAACGCCAATCGACGCAAAACTCAAAAATCTGTACCTGGCCATAGACATCTCCTTACTTCTTTTTGGGTTTCTTTTTCTTGGTACGGTTTTTAACCGTATCAGGATCAAGCGTAAAATTGCGGCTGCAAAATTCGCAATGCATCTGGATGGTTCCGCTTTCCGAGAGATATTCGATATCGTCATCCGCGAGGGTCGCCAGCACCTTCCCGATTTTCTCTGAATCGCAACGGCATCCCTTTGTAAGATGCAGGGGTTTATAAACCCGCACGCCCTCTTCGTGGAACAGCCGCAGCAGCAATTCCCGCGAATGCAGGGCAGGGTCAAGAATTTCGCTGTCTTTCATGGTCCCGAGCAGGGTCATCGAACGGCTCCAGTCCTCTTTACGTACCGACAGACTGTCTTCCTTCGCCTCTTCCGGCATAAGCTGGAGCATCACGCCCCCGGCCCGCCATTTTCCGTCCTTGCGTCCCACGGCGATCTTGATCCCGGTATCGATCTGCTCCGACTGGGTGAAATAATGCTGGACGCATTCGACCAGCGACTTGCCCTTGAGTTCGACAATACCCTGGTAACGGTCGGTCTTGGCCATCTGGTCGACGGTAAAGGCGATATAGCCCTTCCCCAGGAAAAGCGGCAGCAGGTCGGTATCATTCCCGAACTTGGCAACGCGCTCCTTGTCAAAAGACGCGCAGCCGCGAACCTCACCCTTCGACGTCATATCGGCCACCAGCATCCCGACCGGCCCGTCGCCCTTGGTCTGCAGGGTGAAAATCCCCTCATATTTGAGCATCGAGGATAAAAGCGCGGCCAACGTTATCGTCTCGGCCACCAGGTGCGCCACGGGAAGCGGATAATCATGCGGGCCCAATATCTCGTCCAGCACAGCGCCCAGCCGCACGGCCCGCCCGCGCAGCTGCGTCTTTTCAAGCTGAAAAGGCTGGACGATATTATCGTCCGCCTTGTCGAAACCGTCTGCGTTATCGTTTATCGCCCCGTCCGGGGCACTCCGCCGTGCCATGTGTCCATTATACCGAAAGTTTGCTAGCCTTCCAGAATGGATTCTGCCCAAAATAAAAAATCCCAGAAAAAAACCGGACGCAAGAAGCCGAAAAAAATCACCGCCCAGTATCTCCACAATGCCGGGCTTTATTATTTGCAGCGTTTCGCTGCCAGCCGGGGCCAGTTCCGCTCCGTCATGCTCCGTAAAATAAAGCGCTCCTGCATGGAGCACCGGGACCAGGATTACGAAGCCTGCGCGCGGCTGGTCGAGGAGACCGTCGAAAAATTCGAGCGCGCGGGCCTGCTGAATGACGAGTTATATACGCGCGGCGCTGTCATCTCACTGCGCCGGCAGGGTAAATCCAAAAACGCCATAGTCTCAAAACTGAAAACACGCGGTGTTGCCGCCACGCTTGTTACTGAAACACTGGGCGCGCAGGATACGGAAGATTCTGAACTCCGTGCTGCGCTGACAGTTCTTCGTCGTAAAAAAGCCGGTCCGTTCGGAGATCGTGACACTGAAAAAACACTGGCCGCCCTCGCCCGCGCCGGCTTTTCATACGACACCGCTGGCCGCGCCATGAAAATGGACCGCGTCGAGGCCGAAGAAATTCTGGAATCTTAGGAGACTTTTTCGCCGTCTTTGGCGGCGTTCGTAGATGCAGCGGGCGCTGCAGGTGCAGCAGGTGTATTCGACCATGGCCTTTTCTGCTGCTGCGGCACGCGCTCCGGCGGGAAAATAATCGTCGCCGTCGTACCGATACCCTTTTTCGAGAACAATTCGAGCTTACCGTCATGCAGCTTGATCAGCGCATCGACGAGGGTAAGTCCAAGACCCGTACCCGCCGTGTTCCGGCTGAGCGCATTGTCCACCTGACCAAACGGCGAAAGCGCCTTCTCGATTTCATGCTCATCAAGACCGACGCCCGTGTCGGTAAAGGACAGGCGCAACGAACCCTGGCGATCCACCTCGCCGCTGATCGTAACGCGCCCGCCGGGCGGCGTGAATTTGATGGCATTCGACAGCAGGTTTAGCACGATCTGCTTGATCGCAAGCTCCTCGCCCACCACCTGCGGCAAATTGCCCAGTGTATTCGTAATTGTCAGCTTGTTGGCTTCCGACTTGCTTTCCAGCAATCTCAGGGCGGCCTTCACGACATCCGGCACCGTTACCAAACTTTCATTGAGGCGGCGCTCGTTCGCCTCGATACGCGAAATATCCAGAATTTCGTTGATAACTTTCAAAAGCCTCTTACCGCTGTCGTAAATCTCGCGGGAATATTCTTTATACGGATCCTGGGCAATCGGCCCGAACGTCTCTTTGTGAATGATCTCCGAGAAGCCGATAATCGAGTTTAAAGGCGTGCGGAGTTCGTGGCTCATATTCGCAAGGAATTCCGACTTCGCGCGGTTGGCAAGGTCGGACCTGATCTTCGCTTCGCGCAGGGCGATCTCGCCTTCCTTACGCTGCGTAATATCTTCCATACTGCCTTCGTAATAAAGTGTGTTGCTCGATTCATCACGCACGACGCGGAGGTTTTCATTGACCCAGATCGATTCCCCGCTCAGCTTCCTGACCTGTGTTTCGTGGTTGTAGATCGCACCTTTCGCTTCAAGCTCCTTCAGGAACATCTGCCGCTCGCGCACGCTGCCGTAAACCGTTTCGTTGGCGTTCTTGATCTGGCGCAGCAACTGCTCCGGTCCGTCATACCCGAGAATACGGGCAAGCGCCGGGTTGGCGCTTAAATACATGCCCTCGGGCGTAAGCTGGAAAATTCCTCCGGCGGCGTTTTCAACGATGGCACGGAATTTCTTTTCCGCTTCGCCAAGCGCGCGTTCGGCGCGGCGGCGTTCTTCAACGTCCGTAAACGTACCCACCACGCGTTGCGCGCGCGATTCATCCTGCCGCAACATCGATATCGCCAGCTCGACAGCGCGGAACGTTCCATCAACCGTACGCAGGCGCGTGAACGAACGGTAAGGCTGCTTCTGGCTGCGGACCATCAGCTGGAAATCCTTGGCCTGCTTTTCCTGGTCCTGCGGGTGCAACATCTTGAAAATCTCCTGCCCCTTCGATTGCTCGATCTCGAAACCGGTGATCTTCTGCCATGTCTTGTTCAGGAACAGTATTTTTCCGTTGATATCGGTTTCAAAAATAACGTCGCTGACGGAGTCGATAACCGCGCGGTTTTCGCTTTCCGATTTGATAAGCGTCGAGGTCAGATTTTCGCGCTTGACCATTTCTTCGTGCAACTCGATGTTTTTACCCTCGAGTACACGGTTCAAACCCATCATCCTCTGGTTCTGCAGTTTATGGGTGCGTAAATATCCCGCGCCAATCAGGGTTAGCACGAAACCGAACAGAACCGTCATGCCGGGAATAGCCTCGAGGAACGCCGTGCCGTCCTTCTTCATGTATTCCGTGCGCACTTCCCACAGCCGGTCGCCGAATGAAAATTCATAAACCCGGTCATAAGTCCACGGCTTCCCGCCTTCTTCGTAACGGCTCAGGAGATAAATATCGTGGTTCTTTTCCGGATCGCGGATACTGATATGCGCCAGTGTCGGGTTATCCTGCCAGCTCTGATCCAGCACGCCGTCCGCCTGCGCAATACCCACCAGCAATCCCGCACTCTGGTCATATTGCTTGATCGGGCGGATCAACAGGAAAGGAATTGAACCCGTCGTAGCCTGCCCGTCTTTCGGCAGCGTAAATAATTCCGTGTCGCTGAGAATCTGCGGGCTTAAAATTTCAAAATGCGCCGGCTTCAGAATGCGCGACAACATGATCTTGTCGGGATTAAGACTGTAAACCGGCCTGGGATTGTCCTGGGCATCGGTTTTATACAATGTCTTGAACGACCATGCACCGCTGGTTTTTTTATAAGCCAGGAAAATCTGGTCAAACTTCTCGACCGGAATTTTTGACTCGCGGATTCTGCTCGCCACTTCTTCCTTATCCATCTCGCCGGAAATTGAGAAAATCGTCCCGAGCGTATTCATGGTGTTTTCGAACTGGCTGAATTTTTCAGCAATCGTCTTCGCGCCGGAATCCGAAATACCTTCGTATTCTGTCCCGGTAATATTCTTGACGAAGAAATTCATGGTCAGAAATGCCGCGAGCGTCAGCGCAACACCGGTCAGGACCGATGCGAATTCGGCAAAGCTCGCCTTCGTCAGCGTTTTTCGCGACGTTGGTTGTTCTGCTGCCGGCCTCCGGCTTTTCATTTTATTTTTTGTTGTCATGCGTGCATAAAAAACGATAAAGCGGTGCAGAATCAAAAAGATACTGCCCCACACTAAAATGCCCTAAAGCCATTAAAAACTTGCTAATTTTGCCCAAAAACGGCCATTTTTCGGCCTTTTTAATGCAATGCGGAATATTAACGATGACAGGCAAAACAGTTTGCGCAGGGCCGGAAAATGCTGTATTTATTACACTTTCCTGCGTTACTGAGGCGTATTAACCGGATTTATTAACACGAGGACGCTACCCATGGCCCAGAAGAACCCATTCGCTGATTTTTTCGCTCAAAACGACTTCGCAAAGCTGTTTGAAAACTATCAAACCAGCGCATTCGACCTGAAAGCACTTCTCGAAACCCAGCGCAAAAATGTGCAGGCCATCACCGAAGCCAACCAGGTTTCCATGGGCAACCTGCAAACCATCGCGCAGCGCCAGACAGAAATTCTTTCCCAGATCGTCGAGGACAATTCATCGCTCGCGAAAGAGCTGATGACCGAAGGCACGCCTGAGGAAAAAATCGCCAAGAACGCAAAATTGTTCAAGAACATCTACGAGCGCACGGTCGGCAACATGAAAGACCTGTCCGAGATGATCAACAAATCGAACCAGGAAGCGTCCGCGATCATCAACAAGCGCGTTGCCGCGACGATGAACGAAATCCAGTCTTCCATCGAGAAAACTAAGAAAAAAGAAGCGGCCTAGAGAATTAGACCGGCAGACGGATCATCACTTTCAATCCGCCGTGATTGCTTTCCTCAAGCCATATCTTGCCGCCATGACCGTGCACGATTTCCATCGCAATCGGCAATCCTAATCCCACGCCGCCCGTCGCCGCGTTGCGCGATGAATCCACGCGGTAGAACGGCCTGAAAACATCATCATACTGATCCGCCGGAATGCCCGGCCCGTCATCCTCAATGATGATGTTCAGATATTTCCCATCCAGCTGCGTCGACAGCCAGATATGTTTCCCGTACTGCCCCGCATTCGTGATGATATTCATCAGGCAACGCTCGAACGCCACCGAGCGCAGCATCAGTTGCGTGTCACGCCCTACGCTGGATTCAATATTCAGCCCATGACGCCGCGCCGCGTCTGTCGCCTTATCAATCGTCGCACTCAGACTCACCGGCTGCGCTTCCTCGTCGCCCTCGCCGCGCACGAAATCGAGATACCCCTCGATCATTTTTTCCATTTGCTGGATGTCGCCCTTCATCTCTTTGACGTCTTTATTATCCGGCAACATCGCGAGCTGCAATTTCAGCCGCGTTAACGGCGTACGCAGATCATGCGAAACACCTGCCAGCATCGTGGTGCGCTGCTCGATCTGGCGCTTGATGCGCTTGTGCATATCCAGGAAAGATTCTCCCGCCTGCCGCACTTCCTTTGCACCTTCCGGCTTGAAATAGGCAACATCCCGTCCCTTGCCGAAACGCTCCGCCGCCGCCGCGAGTTTTCGGATCGGCCTGATCTGGTTGCGCATGAACAGGATGGCAATCGCCAGCAGCACAATCGACGACCCGATCATCCACAACAGGAAAATATAACCCGATGATGAAAACAGCCGCCGCTGCGGCAGCATAACACTGAGTACGCCCTCGCTGAGCTGCACATCGATGATAATCCATTTTTCATCGTCATCGATGGCAAGAAAAAACGGCCGCTGCAGGCTCGTCTCCAGCTGCCCTCTCAGCGTTTCCGCCATGTGCGATTTCCATGCATCCGGCTGGAAGTTGCTGGATTTCTGCTCGATCGCCGCGCCCGGCTTGAAACCGACAAGCAGATCAAGATGCTGGCTCGCATAGCCGATAATATCCTGCATCTGCTGCGGCGAAGGATCATTCTCGAATTCACTGGCGATCAACGCCGTCTCGCCCGCGACCGAATAGGCAAGCCGCATCGTCATCTTGCCCCAGTGCCGGTCAAAGAAAACGAACGTCGCGATCACCTGGATCAGCAGGATCGGCGTAATCAGGATCATCAGCGAACGACCAAGCAGCGTGCGCGGCAGGAATGATTTAACTGAAAACATCACCCCTCCTCGATCCGCAGCAGATAGCCCTTGCCTCGCACCGTCTGCAGATAACGCGGCACTTTCGTGTCTTTCTCGATCTTGCGGCGCAAACGCGTCACCTGCACGTCAATCGTGCGCTCGCCCGCATCAAGCCCGCATTTCTGCGCCAGCTCTTCACGTGAAACCGGCTCGCCGGGCCTTCCCGCCAACGCGCGGATCAAAAGCGCTTCCGCCGCGGTCAGCGGTAAAATCTCCGCGCCATCCTGCAACTCGTTGCGATCCGGATCAAAACGCCACGCACCAATCCTGAAAGGTTTCAGCATTTCGCTCTTCTGAACAGTGCGGCGCAAAATCGCATTCAATCTCAAAACCAGCTCGCGCGGCTCGAACGGCTTGGGTAAATAATCATCCGCGCCCGCTTCGAAACCCGTAATCCTGTCCTGCGCCTCGCCAAGCGCCGTCAGGAGCAGCACAGGGATTTTATGGCTCTTCTGCAAATCGCGCGTCAGCTCGATCCCGCTCTCGCCCGGCATCATCACATCGACAACCATCGCATCGAACGCGAAATTCTTCAGCATCGCGCGCGCCTCTTTGGCATCGCCCGCCGACATAACCACAAAGCCATGCTCATGCAGGTAACGCGAAACCAGGTCGGAAATGCGCTCGTCATCGTCCACCACCAGCACATGCGGCCGGGCAGCGAGATCAAGCGTTGTATTGGCTGGGGAATTCATGAAAATGTTTACAAACCCTATGTTTTTCCTGTATTAACCTAGACGGAATTGACGCAAGCGTAAACAGCGAAAAACCCTGTAAATACAGGGAAACCCAAGGATTTTAAATGGCCCAGCCCCCTCTCAAACCCCTGCACGACCGCGACGGCTATATCTGGGTCGACGGCAAAATGGTGCCCTGGCGCGAGGCAAAGGTTCACATCCTCACCCACTCGCTCCATTACGCAACGCAGGTCTTCGAGGGCGAGCGCGCCTACAACGGCAACATCTTCAAATCAAGAGAACACGCCGAGCGCCTGCATAAATCCGCCGAACTGATCCACATGCAGATCCCCATCTCGGTCGATGTCATCGAACAGGCCAAACGTGAAGTCCTCGAAGCCAACAAGCTGAGCGGCGCCTACATCCGCCCTATGGCCTGGCGCGGCAGTGAATCTCTCGGCGTCGGCTTCAACGGCACATCCGTTCATGTCATGGTCGCCGCCTGGGATTGGGGCAGCTATTTCTCACCAGAAATTCTTGAAAAAGGCATCGCGCTGAAAACCTCGCGCTGGAAAAAACCAGCGCCCGACGCCGCGCCCATCCACAGCAAGACCAGCTGCCACTACAACCTCAGCACCATGGTGCGTGAGGAATCGATTTCCGCCGGTTACACCGACGGCCTGATGCACGATTTCGAAGGCTATATCGCCGAATGCACCGGCGCGAATTTCTTCGCGATCAAGGATGGTGCGTTGATCACGCCAATCGCCGACCGCTTCCTGAACGGCCTCACGAGACAGACGGTCCTACAGATCGCCCGCGATCTCGGCATCAAGACCGAGGAGCGCCGCATGCGCCCCGAAGAGCTCAGCAGTTTCGAGGAAATTTTTGTCACCGGCAGCGCCGCAGAAGTCACCGCTGTCGGCAAAATTGACTCGCTGGAATATAAGGTCGGCCCCGTTACGCGCCGCCTGCGCGATGCGTATCGCGACCTCGTGAATTCCGCCGCACCCAAAGCCAAAACCGCAGCGTGATTCTTAGACGTTAAACTGGAATTTGGAATCTAAGTAATTGATATTGAATCAATTATTTTGGGCTGCGCCCCTTTTGTACCCGGTTTTATACACGGTTTTGTATGCGCTGATAGATATTCCCAAGGGTTTCTTCCAAGACACACTCTACAACATTCATAAGGCAATGCGCCTCGTTTTGGAAT
Source organism: Micavibrio sp. UBA7657 (assembly GCA_002483465.1). Lineage (GTDB taxonomy): Bacteria > Pseudomonadota > Alphaproteobacteria > Micavibrionales > Micavibrionaceae > UBA7657. Next base: position 285,026 of record DLHX01000008.1, read on the forward strand.
TTTTCTTCATCACGCGGATGCCATTTGAACTTACCGTCATTGGTATGCTGAATCTGCCCTCTCAGATCAATAAAGAAATCTATAATGGACTCCATCTCCGCTTTTCGGCTGGGATATTTTTTGAGAAGTGCTGAAAAAGGCTTATGCTCAGCATTAATTAGAATTTCTGTTACTGCCTTTACAAGCACAGGAGAAGCCATAAAGTTTTTCAAAAGCCCTGCCTTTGTCTGCTGACGTTCACCAAACTCATATTCTAGGACAAAGAACAGGTGTCTAATGGCCTCAATATAGCGACCATTAATAAGATGTTCCTGGCCGATGCGAAAATGGCTAAAAGCCAAAAGGCTCTCTTCGTCAGTATTAGCCGCGACAATCAATCGGGCTAAATCGGCTTCTGTTAAAGGTTCAGAGACAGATTGACAGGGCGGACGCGAACTCGACCAACTCGACAGCATAGACCTTTTGTTTTCATTTTCGCTTTCAGGAACCCACTCCTCTGCAATTTCAGAAAACTCAAAAGCATAGAGGCCAAAGAAACCCAAAAGCCCCTCAAGATTCACAAGTTGGGAGCGAATATCCGAAAATTTTAATGCTTTTGGATTTCTATCAAAGGGAAATCTTGGAATTTTTGCTTCCGGGTCTTGTTTAACCTCGATTAGAAATGGCCATTTTTCTTCGGGGATACCTGACAACTCAATAATCAGACGATCAACAAGCCCCTTATCATTCACATGAAAAGAAAAAGCCCAGGAATCCAAGACAACCGGGGCCTGAAAAGCAATCTGGAGAACGCCGCGCACCGGAATTGTGTATCGTACCTTCATGCATTTTTTCTTTTAGCGTCACTGGTTTCATGCGATCTATTTTCGGAAGATATTCTTCTCTCCTCAAAAGCAATCTTTTCTTGTATTACATAGTGTAATCTGCGGAACGCCTCTTCCGCCATGTCTAAACCTATTCTGACTGGTTCACGGTCATGAGGAAGCGGATGGCCCAGCAATTCCCAAATCAGTGTTTCAGCCAAGACTGTTTCTTCGACATTTCGATAGCGATGAATTTCCCAATCGCCCCACGGCTTTTCCCGATAAACATCTTCCGGCATGGCAGTCTCCACACCAATCTTTATGAATCCCGGTTTATCAGGATGCGTTAGCAGGCAGATGATACCTGCATTTATCATTTTTCTGATTTCCTCTGGGGTTCTTTTACCTATACCGCACTCAGGGCAGCCTTCACCTTCGGCTACAAGCCATGGCGTTGTCCGCCATTGATGCCCCTTGCTACATCGAAAATTAGATTTTCCACTCCTCATACTTTTCACATAGCCTAAAAGAGTAATGTCGCGCCCCTCCAATCGCCTTTTCATTGAAGCTGTGTATGCATAAACCCACTCCGGCAAAGGCGCTGGCGGCTGTTCTGATCGAAGGTTCAGTTCCCCGCCCATTATGGGGTTTCTCCACTAAAATCTGGAATGTATTGTAAAATTTCATCCATAAGCGGTGATAAAGGATACGGGTTTATATTGACCGTACTTTTTGCTGATACATCAAAAGTGACCAAACCCGTTCGCATAAGGGCTTGTTGTATAAATTCATAGTTTTGAATCCCCTTCGTATGGAGTTTTCCTTTAAGTCTATTGGGATCAATGTTTGAATCGTGCAGCCTTAGCTGAATCATCGTGCCGAGAACCATGATTTCATCTTCGGTCAGGCTGGCGATGATATTAGCGTACTTTAAGAATGACGGTGCTTTTAATGCCTTCTTTTCGGCCATACCGTTAATAACACGGGCCATCAGTCGCAGATTGTTTTGCGCCACGCCTTCCATGGCGTCCCGCTGGAACCGGGCAATAATGCTGACGGCATCATTCTGATCTACATCCGAAAAATCACCTTGCCGAATTTCAGAAAACAGAATTTCCATGGCGTCCTGCGCCCGTTTGTCCAGAATATCCTGATATATCTGCATGGCCGTACCCGTGGGAACGCCAAAACATCCCAGCACATCGGCAATCCCTGTGACGGTATATTTTTTTAGTGCCTTTTGCCCGCTCATGCTGTTCCCTCACTTAATTCTGATGTGAATTTCTGAAAAGCGCGCAAAGCGTTCTCATGCTCCGATATTAAGGCTCATGCCGCTTCCTTATCAACATTAAAGGCTTCTAAATACTTTTCGATTTCGCTGAAAAGCGGCGTGAGAGTAAAAATCTGATTGGCATCGACTTTATCGGACGCTCCGTACATTTTTCTCATTTCTGGCTTTTCGGGTATGATCTTGGCATCGAGACGTAAAGTCACCAAACCCGTACGCAGCAAAGCCTGCTGTACAGCTTGATAATTCTCAACGCCCGCTTCAATAAATTGCTTCCTGGTTTCGTAAGGCATAAACGTGGCCCAGTTAAGCCCGGCCATCACAGCCAAAACCTTGATTTCGTCTTCGGTTAGGTTTGCGAGGATATTTGCGTATTTCAGAAATGATGGCGCTTTTAGTGCGCCTTTCTCAGCCATGCCATTAATAATGCGAGCCATAAGGCGTAGATTGTTACGAGCGACACCTTCTTCGGCATCGCGGATCAGGCGGAAGAAGATGAAAACCAGCTCATCCTGATCGATATTTTCAAAATTTCCCTGCCGCAGTTCAGAGCGGATAACCTCACGCAGCAAGTCGTGACGCTTAGAGATCATTTTTCCGATAGCAGCCCCAGCGGCCCCTGTTGGCACACCTTTCACACTCAAGCAATCACCTAGTATGCCACCAATAATTTCCATCATGTCACTTTCTCCTCTACGTAGGCGGCATTGACGCGAACACGGCTAGCGGTTGCCATGCGTTGTTATAGCCCGCCTTTATGTCATTAATCGTTCCCGTAGTCAGGTTCAAAAACCCGCTCTCTTGTTTCAATTTCGGTATGATCTGCATCAAGACCTATCGCTTCTATTTCTTCCCGACTGTTAAGCTGTAACTCACAAACCAGACATTTGAACTGTTCTCCGGAATAGTACCTTTCTACATCTTCTTCATACGGATTTTCTGGATCATAATTGTCCAAAACGACTTCTTCATATTTTGATCCGGCCATAAAAGCGTTAGAGGCGCAAGCTGGGCAGGCGATTGTCCACTCTCTATCAAAAATAAAAGAGAATATATTTCTAAAATGAAATGGTTCTTTCGCTTCAACAAATTCCTGCTTTTTCTTCTTGTCTTTCAAATTTGAAAATCTTATTTTTGCATCATCGAACTTAACCTTGGCAGCCTTTACGGTAGCCTCCTGAGCATGTTGCACTAGGGCTTTTGGAGCCTTTGCCTGCCCTGCCCCCAGCCATTCCTCCAGCGTCAAATCCATCATTTCGAGAATAAGCTGTGACACTTGCCAATAGCGACTCTCCCAACTTTCCAGCTTCATAGGCTTAAAAGGAACTTCGCCGGAATGTAATTCTGCGTTCCGGCGCTGGGCCATATCATCGCAGAATTTCTTGACCTGGCTTTCAAATTTTGGAGAAAGACTGTGAAGCCTCTCAAAAAGCGTTTTCCATGTAATCGTCTTTATATCGGTACTGATATTGACGCCGGACGCCGCAAACATGGAATGTTGGTGTGTAGGATCGGCAACAAGGCTGGGATGAATTTTCGCTAGATGCGCCTTCCCCAGCAATTCCAGCGCTAAGGACGCCCATAATTGATACTGATCCATATCATCGGCGGCATGTGCCGTCAGCGCCCGCTGGATATACACCTTGGACTTTTCGTAGATGGCAGTGGGATCAAGCGCCGCTTGCAATTCTATCTGTAACTTTTTCATCTGACCATAATCCTCAATAGGCTTCTGCGCGGGTCTGCGGGGCGATTATTGTCCCGCCCATGCAGCATCCTCCAGTTGTCGATAATCGCAACTCTGTTCTTTTGCCAAGGAACTTCTACCATCATTCCGGCATGTCTTTCTGACAGCATGGCGTTCATGGCTTTTTCACCATCGACGGAAACCGGATACATGCAACCGGGATCAAAGCGAAAGAACGGTTTATCCTTTGAGTGGATAGAAGAATAGAAAGATTTTCTGCCATTCTTCACAAAAAACGAAGCGGTTTTGATAAAGGACACCTCCGCCTGACTCAGATCAAGCCTATTCGTATCCAGTAAAACCGTTGGAGATAGAACCTGTCCAGGCTCCTCGCAACCTAGCATGACGTAACGGCAGGGAATCCGCCAATGCGCTGTATCGCTATGCAAGGGAAAGGCTCCAAGACCATATTTGTTGCTCAAAGATTGCGGATGAGCGCTTTTATGGCTTACAGGCTGCAATCTCTCCAGCAAATTTCCCTTACGACCGGAAACAGGCACACCCAACTTTTCTGAAATACCAGAAAGAAAATCGCCGAGATTATCCTTTTCAGAGCAATCCAGAACGGCCCAACCTTCTTTTTCCAGTATTTTTTCCCAGCCGTTCATATTTTCCCGCTCAAAAATCCCATTCTCCGCCATTGATCCGGTCGGCAATCGTATCGCAGGATATATGACCGTTGTTAATATCCCCGGCTACTCTCGAATAGGCGTACTTATCAACAGCGTCTTTCTCACTGGCGGTTAGTCCGCCGCTGGCTTCAAGGGATTGCAGCATGGCGGTCATCTTTTCCTGATTGCGGGCATTGTATGATTGGGCTGCGGCCATAAGCGCCGGGTTCTCGCCATGCTCTTTCAAACACAGGGCGGCATAACCCACCGGAAGGGTTCCCTTCATCAGGCTTTCAAACCTGTCAGCCCCGATCTTTTCTCTGACCGCTTCCACGCCGGATAAGGTTGCCGCCGAAGGAACACCCTGTTCACGCATTACCCTCGGCCCGACAAAAATAGCGGCGACGATCAAGAAAACGACAATACCCGTGATCTTGCCAGACGGTTTCTTTGTTTTCTGATCCTTCTCATCTTCCATTCCAGTATGCTCCTGCTCATTAAATGCGCTGGATTATAGTAAATTAAAACTCTGAAAAACAGCCTTAAATACCCATTTGCGTTGCATTTTCCTTATATCGCGGATACAAAAAAGGCGGTCTGTCCTCATTGGATCGACCGGGGCCTTAATAACCTCGCATTAGACGGTGGCGTGACCGTCATCACGCCGCTTCTCGACCTTTTTATGGCCGGGAGGCGGCGGCGTATGTCCAAAGCCTCGGCTTAAAGGCCGTCGCGGTCGTTCTAATGCGGCTTATTAACTCCCGGTCACCAGAGAGGACATCTCTGGTGATTTTTTTATATGGGAGAAAAATATGAGAAATTTTATTTTATTAACTTTTACCTTGATACTTTCGGGCTGCGGCACAACTGGCCCGGTCAATTTATCAGCACTGAACGAACCTGTTCCGGCTGACAAAGCCCGGATCATCGTCACACGCAATAACAGCCTTCTCTACCTTGCTGGAGCAGCCGAAGTCAGATCGAACGGTACGAAAATCGCCAGTCTAGGTCGCGGCGGAAGCGTTGTGCATGACATTCCGAAAGGCCAAAACACGCTTTCCGTTTCGACGCCGACAGCACCTGGCCAGTTTGTCGTGACCTTCAAAGCTGAACCAAAGAAAATTTATAATTTTGAGGTATCGCCACGCTCCAGCAATCTCATGGGAGGTTACGGCCTCGGTCTTCTTGGTGATGCTATACATGCGAACGTCAGCGAGCAATCGGGCTACTTCCAGATTGACTTGAAGGATGTTGACTGAATAGCATGATTAGAACTCTTAACATCATAGCCGTATTCGGTGTTCAAATATCTCTCTGGTTTTTCTTTCCTTGGTGGATTGCATTATTAAGCCTTCCGTTAGCAATTGCTATCTCTTCCATGCTTGGAATTATAGTTGCGCCGTTGTCCACACGATTAGTTCAAACAATTTTCTGGGGTTATTGGCAGATTCTTGCACCACCTACTTTCTTCGCAGTGGGGCAAATAATATCCGCCATTTTTCTAGAAACTATTTTTTAACTGATTACACGGAACCATTTCTGGAGATTGAGATGAGTTGGGAAAGCATTGGCAGCGTTGATACAGGTGAAATGCCGGACGATGAGGCGTGGATTCTTTTTTGTCTTGGCCTTGCCAAAAGTTACGTGCAGTTTGTGTGCGGCCTACCGCCCGATGACAGTAAACTCGAAATTATGTGGGGCGAGCACGAACTCGGCAATTACCCAACCTTGGCGATTTGGTACGACATGGAGGAGCCATGCAAATACATCCGCTCCTGTGAAGATGCCATGGACGCTTTTAACCAGCACGTTTCATGGCTTGATCTGAAAGAGTTCTGGAAAAATCAGGCTGATGAAGACAATGAATGGGGTGAAACCCATGATGAAGACTGACATGTTAAAAATCGGACAACATGTCCTTTAATGCGGCCAGTACTTTTTTGGCTTCTGCGTATTGTTTCTTTTTAGCCTTTGTATTCCTGCCGTGAATAATCGGCCTGCCTGTCGATTTTCCGCCGTGCATCCGGCAACGTCCGTTTTTCATAGCTGGATTACGGCAAGCGCCCCCGGTTGTCCGGCAGCGAGCGCCGCACCTTGGATGCATTGCCAACGCCTCTCTCGCCTCGTGCATGGGGTTTTTCGTTTTTCGACCACACTCCCCAGTCATTTTTTACCAGCCCCCCTCCCCCTGGCATCAACGGAACCGTTAATGACTGCCTGACCGCCATCCGATACCTGCACATGCTGCACGGTCACAGTTTGCTGACCTCCGTTACGGATTTTATGAACCGTAATTAAACCTTACTGGCATATATCCATGAGTTTTGACGCTGTATTAATCAGACGGCATCTCTCTATCGGATCACGGGTATTTCCAGCCTCTGCGATCAAATCAAGGCTGGTACGATGCGCCACGGCCATCTGATGCGCTATCATCTGCTCTGCCGCATTGCTTGCGCCAATGGCTTCTGCGGTATCAAGCGCCATGCTCAAAACCCCATTCTTAGAGGCCAACTCAAGACGATTCATACTTGCTTCTATGTTTACGCGGTCGATTTTTTCACGAGGCGGGCAAATGACAGAAGATTTGTCTCCGGTCATTTGCACAAATTCTCCGCCCACTCCCCGTGCAGGAATCTCACTCAAAATCAGATACGAATTTGCCGCATCATCAAGATCATCAGCGATAATTAGACTTACTTCTTTATGTTCAAGACCGCGATCTTGCCGATCCTCAACATTATGGCGGATTTGTGCGGCGGTCAGGCTCATAGCCTGCGCTTCATCTATAGTTTTTGCTTTCATATCGGCGGGTATTTTCATTGTTTCATTTCCAAAGAAGGGAAAACTGTCTCAATGGAGTATTCCGGCGCTTCATGTCTGTGGGACGGTTTGTGTGAATATGTCCCATGCCATGTCCCGGTGCTGTCCCGATCCGAAACTGTATGCGCCAAGGTTTTCAGACTCATTGTCCCGTCTCCTGTCCCGTGCCTGTCCCTTTTGTGGCATAGTTGTCCCCCTGTCCCGAGCCTATGAGACGGGACGGCGGGACAGTTTCAGAATTATCGAATTTTTGATCGTAAAACTTTTTGTAGAGCCGCTCTGCTTTGGTTTTCGAGATACCAAGTTCCAGCGCGATTTCCCGGTATGTCATGCCATCCTGCTCTTTCAGTTCAACAATTTTTTTCATCTCGGAGTTCTCAATGCTCCGGCATGTCCATCTTTCCGGGCCTAGCTGTGCCTCGAAAGGTTTGGCATCCAAGCCAGTCAGGTGACGGGCTTTTACAAAATGGACTTCAAAACGCGCACCTTGATCCGCGCTGTAATCCTCCGGCTGTTTCAATTCTATTACCAGATCAAGAACGTCCTCCCGGCGGCTGGTACCACGCTGTTGACCGCCTTTTCCGGCATGGTGGACAAACAGGACGGACTTGCCCTGACTCCGCAATCTCAGCGCCCAGCCTTGTATGGGAAGCCAGCCTTCCGCCTCGTTCTCTTTTCCCGTCCGGGCCAGAGTGCTTATGTTGTCCACGATGATAAACTCCGCGTCTTCAATGAAAGGCTCAAGTTTTGCTTGCCCTTCCTCCGTGGAAATATCGGGCATCCCAAGTTCCTGCATATCCGGCGTTATCAACCTGAAATAATCGGGCGCGGCTTCCTTGTCGCTTTCCTTGATAATAGCTGCCAGCCGTTCCTGCATGGCACGAGCGGGCATTTCTCCATCCAGATATAAAACCTTGCGAGGGACAGGCGCTTGCCATTGCATGAATTTCCCGCCCGATGCAATAGCATAGGCGATATTAAGGGCAATATGGGTTTTACCAATCCCGCGTTTTGCATAGATCATGGACAGGCTTTGCGTTTGCAGGATAGGGGCCAGAATTTGATCGCGGGGCGGGATGTTCAGCGCAAGAAACTCCGCTACGTTATGAGCAATCAATCCCGGAATTTTCTCCGCGCCCCTTATGGCCTCCCGTACAGCTTTTTTTCCTTGTGTCTGTGTCATTGTGATACTCCGGTGTAAAGATCGTTAAAATCCCCAGCGATAGGAGGAACGGCCAAGAGTGCGCCGCAAGCCGCCGCCGCTTCCCGCGCCTTGCGCAGGCCCACAGGGTCGTTATCGGCGCACAGGATGATCTTTATTGCTGGAAATTTTGCCCTTAATGCCTGCGCCACGACCATAAGGTTTCCTGCATCAAACGCTACAGCCACAGGAAGGCCCGTGGATTCATATATACTGGCTGCGGTGGCGTAACCCTCGGCAAGACAGAAGGACTCCACAGGGCTTCCTATGAGGAAATAGCAGCCTTTCTTACGTCCGCCCGATAAAAATCGTTTATTCCCCGCACCATCTATGAATTGCAGGCTGTGGAGGTTTCCGCCGCTGTCGCACATAGGAATAACCAGCAATCCCTTGTGAAGGCGCAGGCCGTGGTTCTTGACGCCTTTTTTCATCAGATAGAGATGGCTGTCCGGCGCTGGGGGAGAAGATTTCCAGATCAGCAGCGCTTTGTTCCTTGCAGCCCTGCGTCGTTCGGTTTCCTCGACTTCACGGACTTTATACGCCTCAATCATACGGCGGCGGTTTTGTTCCCGCTGCGCCCGTGTCAATTCCTTGTCAGGCTTCGCGCACCATGTTTCCGATATGCCGCGCTTCCAGCAACCGAAAGCCCCGCCGGGTATGCCATCACCATAAAGGACGTACCAGCCGTTCATTGTTCCGGGCTTATCGCCCTCAATATGGCAGCGGTGCAGTTTTCCATCAGCAATAATCGGGCCTTTTGTCGGCAGGCCAGCCGCGCTCATGGCCGCTCTGTAATCCGGTTGCGGGCAAGAGACAAGTTTGCTACGGTAAGGACGTCTATATTTCTCGGCCCCGTTAGCAGCGGGGCTTTTCTCTTTCTGGTACGTCATTACTCACCCCCTAGTCGCGCAAGGTCTGCCCGCAATTCGCCGACATTCCATCCCGAAATTCTAGGCCCCAGCTTTTTAGGAGCAGGAATCGTACCTTCTTTCACGCGCCGCCATACTGTTGCCCCGGAACAAGCATACAAACCCTCCACGACTGGCTGACGCACATGTGCTGAGTCGGGAAGATTGTCAAAATTGTTCAATGTTTCTTGCTGTTTTAGTTTTCTTTGCTGCCTCATAGTGCCTCCTTTTATGACGAGAAGCGTTATGAGGGTATTTGCCTATGAATCGCGACGAACAGGAATAATGGGAAAATAGGAAAAATGAAAAAAAGTTTCCTATTTGTTTTCCTATATAGGCCAATCTTCATTAATAAGTGAGCATTTTCCATGCTCGCCAGGTCGCCTTCTTAAATCAGATGGAATCTTAGCCCCGATTTTATACCAAGACTTTGGAAGAACCTTGCCTTTTCTTTTCAAAATACGATCCATGAGTTCGTGCAATTCCTGACGGCTCACTTTATAGCCTCGCGAACGACATTCTGCATAAATAGTATTAGCTGCTGCCGTTACTTCGTTGCCACCAGATACTTTTACAAGTGCGTCAGTATTTTGATTGGTACTTATCGCTATAATTTTATGAGCCGACTTATGCTCAAATAACAAATCTTGCGAAGGATTCTGAACGTCAAAGACATCCACACTGCCGCTCCCAAGCCAATATGAAGATAGAACGCCTTCAAGACCATCCTTGCCCAATCTGGCAGCTTTTATTTTCCCTGTGCAAAGCGCATCGCGCAGAAATTTCGTTACCTGATCTACCCTTTCGAGAGCGTCGTTATATCGTTTATTTTCTGGAACTATGAAACTGGCCTCCTCCAGCCATCCATCAATCGCATCTTCCTTGGTTTTTGCGCCGTTATATTTTCCAACGCGATGAATATAGAGCCAGGCATCTTGCCAAACACCTGAATTATCGCCTGACATGCTTGGCGGCTGCTGGATACCTTCTTTTATAAAGCCGTTCGAGAGCGCATAAGCAATCAACTCTGCCGTGTTCTTCAAATCAAGAGTATGAGAAACCTGCAAACATTTCGGAGGATTGGCGAGAACGTCAAGTTCTTTGCTCGACCATTCCTTGAATTGATATGCCCCGGCTAAATCCAATAACTCCAGCACTGAGATATACCCCGGAGGACGCCATTTTTCCTTCAAAAGCGCTTGCTTTACCTGCGCCTGGGTTGGATTCTTTTCAAAGGCTTTCTTTACAAGATCAGGAATTTCATCCCGACCATGCTTATTTTTTGATTTAACTTTTGCCCGTTTTTTTGCTTCCGCAGCAAGCGACTCGGCATCCATCGCCGCAATAAGCGTTTTTATTTTCGTCAAATACACCTCCGTCAGGTGTCCGTAGAAATTTTACGCGGAAGGCGGGTACGGTTCCCGCTGTTCGGCTGGCCTGCCTATCCGCGTAAACTGATTATGCTCTTTTTCTGTTGCTTTGTTCCAGCACAATAACCTTGGAATCTTTACCAGCCATCCATAAATCCAGCATATCCGCCCATTGTTGCATCATCTTTTTGCGATCTTCCAGGTGATCGGCCTGGTTATACGTCCGACGCACGGCGTTGGGCTCGGCATGGGCAAGCTGACGTTCGATCCAATCACCATTAAATCCTAATCCATTTAGGAGAGTGCTGCCTGTTGTACGGGTTGCATGAGGACTATAGCGCTTAGACCAACCCATATTTTTTAAGGCTTGGCGTAAAGCATTATCTGTCATGGCCTCATCCCGTTTGTCTCTATGAGGAAAAACATGATGGCGGTGGCCAGTGAATTTTTTCATCCCCTCCAAAATCTCTATGGCCTGTTTTGGCAAAGGCACGGTATGCGGTTTACGTTTTTTCATTAGGTCAGTAGGACGATGCCACACGGCCTCTTCAAAATCTATTTGATCCCAACGAATACCTATAACTTCTTTTGGACGAGCCAAGGTTAACCACATAAGTTTGAAGGCTGAAACAACCTGAAAATTCCGCTCATACCCGGCAAGATCGCGCAGCAATTCGCCGATTTCCTCCTGGGCAAGAGGCCGCTTATGCTGCGTTTTATTTGCAGGAAGTGATTGGCGGACAGGATAAGCCGGATTTGTGTCCATCATTAAATTGGCAATGGCAAAATCAAAAATTGCCAGCATAGTTCGCTTGGCCTCATCTTTCACTGATGGCCCGTTGCCCTCGTTTGCCTTTTTGAGAATATCAAGGATGTGCAAAGAGGTGATCTGACGTACTGGCAGTTTGCCAATATGAGGAAACACAACCCGCTCCAGCATATCCAGCCGCCGTTTTTTGGTGATTTCCTCCCAATCCCGCAGCGTAATCCATTTCCGCGCCACAGCTTCAAAGGTATTGGCGAACTCGTTTTCCCGCTTTATCCGGTCAAGCTGACGGTTATGAGCCGGGTTGATCCCCTGCTTAACCAACGCCCGCGCCTTGTCCCGTTCCCTGCGAGCCTCCGCCGAAGTAAACCGCCTGTTATTGTGGCGGACTTGAGTTTCTTCGTCGGTTTCTTTCCCTGAAACGTAAACATAATCGCCGATGGCAAACATGCTCTCCTTGCGCTTGCCTTCATGGACTAACTCGAAGCGATAGCGCCAAGCCTTGATGCCATTGGGCTTCACTTCCAGATACAGCCCTTTGCCGTCTTTAAGTTTATAAGGCTCTCCTTGGGGCTTGGCACTTCTGCACTCGGTTTCTGTGAGCATTTCTGCCTCCTGTCTCTCCGTACCCGGTTTTGAAATCGGGTATTTTTACGTTGTACCCGGTGCTATACCCGGTTTTCTATGAGATGACAGGATAGAGGATGATTCCCAAAAAGACAAATAATCTTTGAAAATCAGATACTTTTTACCGTTATGAGACTTTATGAAATTCCCTGAAATGACCAAAACGGTTTAGACGTTAAACCGGAACAAAATCACGTCACCGTCGGCGACCGTGTAATCCTTGCCTTCCTGGCGCATTTTTCCGGCTTCCTTGGCGGCGACTTCGCCTTTCAGCGCAACGAAATCGGCGAAGGAAATCACTTCCGCGCGGATGAATCCTTTTTGGAAATCGGTGTGAATGACGCCTGCGGCTTCCGGCGCTTTCGCGCCGACACGCACCGTCCACGCACGCGACTCTTTTGGCCCCGCCGTGAAATAGGTCTGCAGGCCCAGGATTTTATAACCGGCACGGATAATTTTATTCAGTCCCGGCTCTTTCAGGTCTAACGAGTCCAGAAATTCCTTGCGCTCCGCCGCCTCGGTCAACTGCGCGATTTCAGACTCTATCGCCGCGCAGATCACAACGGCCTCGGTGCCCTGCGCCTTCGCCATCGCCTCGACTTTTTTCGTCCATTCATTGCCCGTCGCCGCGTCGCCTTCTTTCACGTTCGCGACAAATAACAATGGCTTCGACGTCAGCAGCATGAAGGTTTTCATCCACACCGCTTCATCTTCATTGGCCGGCTTCACGGTGCGCGCCGATTTTCCGCTCTCAAGCGCCGCCTTGATCTTCATCATGAAATCGAATTGCGCCTGCAGGGCCTTGTCGCCCTTCGCCTTGCGCTCCATATTCTGAACCTGCTTCTCGATGCTCTCCAAATCCGCGAGCATCAATTCCGTCTCGATAATGTCGGCATCGCGCAGCGGGTCGACAGAATTCTCGACGTGAACGATATCGGCATCTTCAAAACAGCGCAGCACGTGAATAATCGCATCTGTCTCACGGATATTCGCCAAAAATTGATTTCCAAGTCCCTCGCCCTTGCTCGCGCCCTTTACCAGACCGGCAATATCGACGAACTCAAGCTGCGTCGGCACGATCTTCGCCGAACCTGCAATGGTGGCAATCTGGTCGATACGTTCGTCCGGCACCGCAACGCGGCCCACATTCGGCTCAATCGTGCAGAACGGAAAATTCGCCGCCTGCGCCGCCGCCGTCGCCGTCAAGGCGTTAAACAGTGTCGATTTCCCGACATTCGGCAGACCCACAATCCCGCAATTAAAACCCATTTTATTTTTCCCCCAATTTTTCTTTCGTATCTAACGTTACTTTATTCATGAATTCAGAATCTTTCCCCTCCAGCAATTGCGGAATATGCTCCGCCACCGCTTTCAGCAAACCATCCAGCCAAACCTGGTCATCCGCCGCAAAATTCCCGAGCACATAATCCGCAACATCCATGTCTTTATGCGGCGGGCGCCCCACACCCAGCCTCACGCGCCAGTAATCCGTTCCCGGCAAATGCTCATCTAACGACTTCAATCCATTATGCCCCGCATTGCCGCCGCCTTTTTTGACACGCATCTTGCCGGGCGGCAGTTCGATCTCGTCATAGAGCGCAATAATCCGCCCCGGTGGGATTTTATAAAACTTCGCGACCGGCTGCACGCTCTCGCCCGACACATTCATATATGTCTGCGGCAACAGCAGGGCGATTTTCTGCCCCTTGATATTTCCCTCGCTCAGCAAACCCTTGTTCTTCGTCTTGAATGGGCCGAAGCCATAAACCTCGGAAATTTTTTCCGCTGCCATGAACCCGATATTGTGACGGTTGCGCGCATATTTGGCACCCGGATTGCCAAGCCCGGCAATCAGCCACATATCATTCGGTGTTTTCTTTTTAAAGAGCATGCCCCATCCAGAAATAATTAAGCGGCAAGACGCTTTTAGCATACTTGCCGCTTAATATTAATCCATTAAAAGCCTTACTTCTTCGCTTCTTCCTTTTTAGGAGCAGCGGCCTTGGCATCACCAGCCGGGGCGGCTTTCGCATCACCGGCAGGAGCGGCGCCGCCTTCAGCAGCGGCAGCAGCGGCGGCTTCTTCATCAGAAACAGGCGCGACAATGACTTCCTCAACGAACTGTTTCGGAGCCTGCAGGGTCGCAATAACGTAATTGCGGCTGCGGTCGGCCGGAACGGCATCGCCGAGATTACCGTCGTTAATACGAACAGCTTCGCCGATTTTCGTGCCGGAAAGATCGAACACGATTTCTTCAGGAATGTTCGTCGCGGTGCAGAGCAGTTCCGCTTCGTGACGCACAACGTTCAGAACGCCTTTGTCGGCGGTGAGGCCGGGCGATTTGTCTTCGTTGATGAAATGCACCGGAACTTTAACGGCGATTTTCGTCTTCGCAGTCACGCGCAGGAAATCGATATGCTCGACGCGGTCCGTAACAGGGTGAACCTGCACGTCACGAGCCAGCACCAGGTGCTTCTGACCGTCAACTTCGAGGTCGCAAAGGTTCGTAAACATATGACCTTTGTTGAACTCAATATTAGTCTCTTTCGAGGTCAGGGAGATTTTTACAGGGGCCTTGGCGTCGCCATAAACGACGGCAGGAACTTTGTTCTCGCGGCGAAGACTGCGTGCAACCCCTTTACCGGCACGGTCCCTTGATTCCGCTTTCAAAGCGTAGTTCTTGGACATGGTATTTTCCTTCAATGTTTATGCCGCCAGCCTCCAGGGGTGCCGTACAGCGTTCAGATGGCGCTTTATAGACAAATTGTCCCTATTTTGGAAGGAAATATTAATTCTGAATTATACAATATGTAAAATACTGGTCATTAAACCAGAAAAACTCGCTGGTGCATGACGAAAAATCGCGTATTTCGAGAACCGACCCTCCGCGAAGCGCGTAGCGCGTGCGGATTTAAAGCAGAGTACGTTGTGGTATTTGAGAAGCGGAAGCGCAGAAATACGCGATTTGCAGGCCGCCCTAGTAGAGTTTTAACGGAAAAGCTCGGAAATTGACTGCTCCTCGCACGTCCGGCGAATAGCCTCGCCCATCAGATGCGCAACGCTGAGCTGCTCGATGTTATGAGCATTGCGCACGGCCTCTGTCGCCTGGATCGTGTCGGCGATCACCATGCTCTGCAGCGGCGAGGACGTAATCCGCGCCACTGCCCCGCCGGACAAAACGCCGTGCACGACATAGGCATGAACCTCCTTGGCGCCGTGCTCTTTCAAGGCCACCGCCGCATTACACAGCGTACCGCCGGAATCGACAATGTCATCCACGAGGATACAAACGCGCCCGTCGACTTCACCGATCACATGCATGACATCCGACACGCCCGCTTTTTCACGGCGTTTATCGATGATGGCTAAATCGGCATTAAGGCGCTTGGCAAACGCCCGCGCGCGTACAACGCCGCCGACATCGGGAGAAACAATACAAAGCCTCTCACCAGTAAATTTCTTCTCGATCTGCGGCACGAACACCGGCGCGATAATCAAATTATCAACCGGCATATCGAAGAAACCCTGGATCTGCCCGGCATGAAGCTCCATCGCCAGCACGCGGTCGGCTCCGGCGGCGGTAATCAGATCGGCCACCAACTTGGCCGTAATCGGCGTGCGCCCGCCCGTTTTACGATCCTGCCGCGCATAGCCGAAATAAGGGATGACAGCCGTAATCCTCCGCGCCGATCCGCGCTTGAGCGCGTCGATGGCGATCAAGAGTTCCATGAGATTGTCGTTGGCCGGGTATGACGTCGACTGGATGAAGAAAACGTCCTCGCCGCGCACATTCTCCATGATCTCGACGAACACTTCCATGTCCGAGAAACGCTTGAGGCTGGCTTGTGTCAGGGGAACGTTCAGATAGGCGGAAATCGCTTCAGCGAGAGGTTTATTCGAATTTCCGGCGATCAGCTTCATGCCGCTTTTTTAGAAGAAACCGGGGAAAAAATCAATGGGAATTAAGGGCTTATGCGATGACAATCACCGAAATCTGCCGCCCGTAATCCGGCTCTTTCCGGTGGGTAGCCCTGCGAAAGCTGAAATAATCGCGCTCATTGGCATAGGTATCGATGCCCGTAATGGCCACATTGGTAAGGCCGCAATTATAAAGCCGCGCCGCGCAGTAACCCGGCAGATCGAACATCAGCTTTCCGGCCTCCCCGTTCATGAAGAACCGCTCGTTTTCCGGATCCTCGTTCAGGAACGGCGCGGCGAAATCCTGCCCCACCTCGTACGACCGCTTGGATATACACGGCCCGATAGCCGCCTTTATATCCTTCGCCTTCACGCCATATTCCTCCATCGCGTAGACAGTAGAATCGAGTACGCCGCCCAGCGCACCCTTCCATCCCGCATGCGCCGCACCGACCACCGGACCCTTATCGTTTCGCCCGTAAAATAAAACCGGCGCGCAGTCGGCGGTCAGAATTGAAATCGCGAGACCGGGAACATCCGTGACCTGTGCATCGGCCTGCGGCCTCTCTTTATGCGGCGCATTCACTTTCAGACAGACATCACCGTGAACTTGATACAGAGACAAAACATTCCCCGGCTCGACACCCATCAGCGCCGCAACCGCTTCCCTGTTCGCTTTCACATCCGCAGGATTGTCCGACGAACCGACACCGCAATTCAGCCCGCCGTAAATCCCGCCACTCGTGCCGCCTGCGCGGCCGAAAAATCCGTGCCGCACGCCTTCGCCGGGAAAACCGGGCACCTGCAAAAAAATATTAGAACCCGGGGAGGCTGAGATTTTGGCCATTAGTCAGTCCCATCACTTTGAACAGCGATCCCATTTGACTGGGATCGACAAGGCGTTGCAATGCTTTTTCAATATCAAATTTCTGCGCGGGCGTCGCGCGTAGCGTCAGGATTTCCGCACGCTGCCCAATGCCGAGATCCTTCAGGAACGCGCCCTGCTCTACCGGGCCGGACACTTCCGCACCTGCCGCTTCCGCCGCCAGCTTCACCGCGTGAAAATCCACATGCGTCGTCAGGTCAGCATTCCCGATTTCTTCCAGCGGTGAAATATATTTATGGCTCTTGAGCGCCTGCAGCGTATCGCCAATCCCGCTCTCGCTGTGACCGTAATCGATGATCAAGGCCGCGCCGTTCAGCTTTTTAACCAGATCCGTAACAAACTGGCTCCGCACCGGGCTGATCTCGAAAATCGCGCCCTCCGCCGCATCCACAGGAAGGTTAAACGGCAACTCCTTCGTATCGAACGCAAAATTTCCGTTTACAATACCAACCACGCGCTCTTTCCATCCGTCCGCCGTATGAATCAATTGCCGCACCGGCAGCGCATCAAGAAATTCATTCGCAACGACAATCATCGGTCGGTCGGGTAATGTTTCTAAATTGACATGCCACTCCGGCGCATAATTCTCCAGCGCCGCCGCCTGCATCGCCCTCAAAGCCGGGCTGATCTCCAGCAGATGCACCTTGGCGGAATCATGAAATCCCGGCACATTCTTCGTCGCCCGCATGATATCGGCCATCAGCGTCCCGCGCCCCGGCCCGCATTCCAGCAGCGTAAAAACCGGCGAGCCCATCTGCTGCCACACATCCATGATCCACGCCGCGACCATCTCGCCGAACATCTGGGAAATTTCCGGTGCGGTCGTGAAATCGCCGCGCGCGCCGAACGGATCGCCCTTCATGTAATAGCCGTGCGCCGGGTGCCCGAGCGCGAGACCCATGAACTCTGCGATATCGATCGGACCCTTTTCGCGGATCAAATTTTTTAAAATCTCTTCCAAAATTATCTCATTCGTCATCCCGACCGAGCGTAGCGAGCGGAGGGATCTTTCCCTGTTCCATATTATGAAGATCCCTCAACTTCGCTCGGGATGACAGTGTTATGTTTTTTTCTAACAGCACAAACAAAAATCAAAACACCCGCGACGATCACCGGCACACTCAGCATCTGCCCCATCGACACATGCTGGAAAATAAACCCGATCTGCTCGTCCGGCTCGCGCCACAGCTCACCGATACTCCGGAAAATTCCGTATCCCGCCAGGAACACGCCCGACAAAACCCCCGGCCTCTCGCGCACCCATCTCACATGCAGCAATGCCAGCAAAATCAAAAACAACGCCAAACCTTCCAGCCCCGCCTGATACAATTGGCTCGGGTGGCGCGGTAATTCGCCACCGCCCGGAAACACAACACCCCACGGCACATCCGTCACGCGGCCATACAATTCGCCATTGATGAAATTCGTAATCCGCCCGAGAAAAATCCCCAGCGGCGCCGCGCATCCGAAAATATCCGCCAAGCGAAAGAACGGAATTTTCTTCAGCCGCGTATAAAGAATGAGAACGGTAATAACACCCGCGATCCCGCCATGGAACGACATGCCCCCATGCCAGACTTTAAGAATTTCCATCGGGTGGCTGAAATAATAGCCCGACTGGTAAAACAGGATATAACCCAGCCGCCCGCCTAAAATAACACCCGCAATCGCCCACGGGATGAAATCATCGATGTCATCGCGGTTCGGCCGGTGACCGGAATTCAGCTTGCTAATATAAAGCCCGTACCACCAGCCGAACAGGAACGCGCTTAAATAAGCCAGCGCGTACCAGCGGATTTCGAGCGGCCCGAGCGCAATCGCTACCGGGTCAATATCAGGGAACTTCAAAGCCATAAGGACGTTTACCGCTATAGAGGATGAATGCTTATAAAGTGCATTAAATATCCACAGCTATCTTTTGTAAAGAACTGTTGAAATAAACCAAGAATCCAGCTAAAAAATCGCCCAATAATCACACACAAATGGGCATAGGGTATGCAAGCCAGGGAAAAGATACTTGATGATGTTGCCCGCGTCGCGGGAGGTGCCGTCAGCGCCTTCGGAACGCTTCGCCGTCAGGTCAAGGATGAAGTCCGCACCCGCATCGACGAACTCGCCCAGAGGCTCGACCTCGTCCCCCGTGAAGATTTTGAACGCGTCGAACTGATGATGTACAAGGCGCGCGAAGAGCAAACGAATTTGATCAAGCGCATCGAAGCGCTTGAGGTGCAACTGGGTAAAGCAAAATCGTCATCGCAAACAAATAAGAAGCCTGCGAAACGATCCAAAAAATAACTTAAGGAATGGGAATGAGCACCGAACTCGATCTGCATGACGAACTCATCATCAATCCGCTCGACAGCGTCGAGGAATTCCTTGCGTCCAACAACTGGGCTTTCAACCGCATGACTTCGGACGAACTCACCGTCCAGGTCGCGGGTAAAACCGGCACCTACCGCCTCTTTTTCTTGTGGCAGGAAGACATGAACGCGCTGCAGTTCTGCTGCCAGTACGACCTCATCATCCCGGCCGCAAACCGCGACGCTGCCTGCACCGCTCTTATTAATCTGAACGAGGGCCTCTGGATGGGCCATTTTGACATCCCGCGCCAGACCAACATTCCGTCTTTCCGCCAGACCTGCCTGTTCCGCGGCGCGACCAAGGCCGACTCCGCCGAACATATCGAAGACCTCGTCGATATTTCGCTCGCCCAGTGCGAACGCTACTACCCGCTCTTCCACTTCCTCACCAACACCGCCAAACTTGACGAGCAGAACCTCTCCCTCGCCGTCATGGAAACAGTCGGGGAATCGTAAGCGCCATGGGCAGCCGGATTGCCCTCATTGGCTGCGGTAAAATGGGACGCGCCCTGCTGGATGGCTGGGTTAAATCCGGAATAAAATCTATCATCGTCGTCGAACCATCAGGTATTAAAGGCGCGCCGAAATCCGTTCGCGTCCTCAAAAAACCCGGCAGGGAACTAAAAAACTGCGATGTCATTATTCTGGCCGTCAAACCACAGATCATGAACAATGTCTGCAAAGCGCTGAAACCGCATCTGGCAAAGGATGCGCTCATTCTCTCCATCGCCGCCGGACGCTCGATCAACGGCTTTAAAAAACTTTTCGGCGCATCACAACCCATTATCCGCGCCATGCCGAACCTGCCCGCCTCCATCGGCAAGGGCATCAGTGTCGCCGTCGCCAGCTCAAACGTAAAACCGACGCAGAAAAAAATCGCCGCGCAACTTCTCGCCGCTGCGGGCCAAGTCGAATGGGTGAAAGACGAAAAGCTCATGGACGCCGTCACCGCTGTTTCCGGCTCCGGCCCCGCGTACGTCTTTTATCTGATCGAAACCCTCGCGAAATCAGGCGAAAAAGCAGGCCTCGGCAAAGCCCTTTCCATGACGCTCGCAAGACAAACCGTTATCGGCAGCGCCGCGCTGGCAGACGCCGATAAAACCGACGCCGCGACCCTGCGCAAAAATGTGACATCCCCCGGCGGCACCACGGCCGCCGCGCTGGAAATCCTCATGAACGGGGAAATGCAGAAAATTTTCGACCGCGCGATTGACGCCGCAAAGAAACGTTCCCAAAAACTAAGCCAATAGTTTTCAGCAAAGTATTTTGAGCCGAAAATTGCGGTTTTCGAGAACCGCATCGCAGAATACGTTGTGGTATTTGAGAAGCGGAAGCGCAGAAAACCGCAATTTGCAGGCCAAAAGACGAAGCTGATTACCGGCTACGCGTACCCAAGCCGATATCTTTCGCCAGCTTCGAACGCTGACGCGCGTAATTCGGCGCAACCATCGGATAATCTGAAGGTAAACCCCAACGCTCGCGGTATTGCTCCGGCGTCATGTTGTACGCCGTCTTCAGATAACGCTTGAGCATCTTCAGCTTCTTGCCGTCTTCCAGGCACACGATGTAATCCGGGTTCACCGATTTCTTGATCGGCACCGCCGGTTGCGGACGGTCGGCCAACGCGCCGCCTTCAGCATTCACGTTCGACAGGGTCTTGAAAACCTGTTCGATGAGGCTGGGAATGTCATTCGCCGCTGTAGAATTGTTCGAGAGATAGGCCGACACGATTTCCGTCGTCAGGGCGAGCACGTCGTCGCGGCTTGTCTGATCAGTCATGATTACTCTCCTTCTCTCCTGTTTATTTCAAGGCGGACAGTATTAAAGGATGATTACAGGTAAAACAAGCGGAAAAGGCCAGTATTCGCAATAAAAGAAAGTTTATGTCTTATTTCAGGCCCTGCACGCCTTCAAATATCCGGTTCGTGCGCTTGGATTCCGTAACATCGGCCCCGCGCAGGTAAACCGGCTCTGCCCCAAGGCTGAACAGCTCGGGCCTTGTAGCCAGCAACTGCGCCATCAGCGCCGCATCGATTGCTGCGATTTCAGGCTTCTCTCCGCTCAAGCGCTCGACGCCATCACCAACCAGAGCAAATCCATCCGTTTTGATGGCTTCCCCGCTCATGACAGCCGCCGCGCTCAACGCATTTCCTTCCGCATCGAACGTCTGGAAATAAAAATCCGCACGCTTGGTATCGAGAACAATAGCAACCGGCTCTGCATTTTCACGCACCGCCTGCAACGCCAGAACCTGCATCGTCGTAATGCCGTAAACCGGAACACCCAACGCCAAACCAATCGCCCGCGCCGCCGACAACCCGATCCGCAATCCCGTGAACGCACCCGGCCCCGTCGTCACCGCGACCGCTTCTAAATCCGCATAAGCCACGTCAGACTTTTTCAGCACGCGCTCCGCCATCGGCAATAAATGCTCGGCATGGCCCTGCATCATCGCGCTCGACTCGGAAAAAACTTTTCCCCGGTCGTAAATCGCCGCGCTGCAATTATTCAGCGCAGTATCGAGTGCCAGAATTTTCTGAAAGCCAGCCATTAAATAATTTTCGATGTCTCGTCGAATGTTAAGCGCGGACTGCGCGGGTGAAGCTTCGATTCATCACCGTACCCGAGATTGCACAGAAAATTGGGCACATAATCGTTATCCGCGAAGAATTCCTTCTTGATGCCGTCCGCATCAAACCCCGACATCGGCCCGCAATCCAGCCCCAGCGCCCGCGCCGCAATAATCAGGTAAGCCCCCTGCAAACTCCCGTTCAGGAAAGCCGTGTCCCTGATCTTTTCGGGCTTAGCCGTAAACATGGCCTTGCCGTCCTTCATGTGCGGCGCCAGCTTCGGCATCTGCTCATAAAATTTCAGGTCATAGGCAATAATCGCCGTCACCGGCGCCGTCATCGTCTTCTCTTTATTGCCTTCATCAAGATGCGGCCTCAATCTTTCCTTGGCGTCTTTCGACTTCACAAAAACAAAACGCGCCGGGCAGCAATTCGCGCTCGTCGGCCCGAATTTCAAAAGTTCATACATCTGGTCGATCAGCGCATCCGGAACCTCGCGCTGCTGCCACGCGCGGTGCGTGCGCGCCTCCCGGAAAATGATATCGAGCGCTTCATTCTGAAGATTGCGGGACTTTAATTTTTCGGCGGCCATGCGGTCTGTCCTTTCAGGCATAAGGGCACCATCAATCTAGTCCCGGCCCGCTAAACATCAACCCTTAATTTAAGGGACTTTTGGGGGGCTATTTTTCAGACCCGTTATCTGGTTTAATCCCGGTCTTGCGAAAGACCTGAGCCATGCAGCGTTTCCTGACATTCCTCGCCCTTCTGGCCGCGACCGCCGGTGCCGGGAATCCCGCGTCCGCCGCCACCGCCATCCCCGAGGATAAATACTCCGCCGTCGTGCTGGTCTATCATCGCATCGGCGAAGATGCCTATCCCGACAGCAACCTGCGCACTGAACAATTCATGGATCACCTCCAGGAAATCGCCAGCGCCGATTACACCGTTCTTCCCTTAAGCGAAATCATCGACGCCGTGAAAAATCACCGCGAACTACCGCCGCGCGCGCTCGCTATCACATTCGAAAACGCCTACCGCTCGGCATTGGATAACGCGATCCCCGCTCTGCTCGAAAAAAACATCCCTTTCACGGTTTTTTATTCTAGCGGCCAGCTTGACGCCAAAACCGAGGAAAATATGAGCTGGCAGGAGCTTAAAAAGCTCGCCCAGAACCAGAATGTCAGTATTGGCGTGCTTCCCGCAGCCTATTCCAATCTCGCCCGCGAGCCCGAAGATGAAATCCGCCGCCAGGTGAACAAGGCGCTTCTTCGCTACCGCGAAGAATTCGGCAGCGAACCCGCATTCTTCTCCTATCCGTTCGGCGAATATTCCCTGCCCTACAAAAAAATCATCGCCGATTCCGGTTTCACCGCCGCCTTCGGCCTCCACTCAGGAACAGTCTACGAAGGCGCAGACTTTTTTGCACTGCCCCGCTTCACGATGACCGAGCGTTTCGGCGACACCGAACGTTTCCGTCTCGTGGTGAATGCATTGCCCCTGCCCGCCATCGATATCGAGCCGCGCGATCCGCAGATCGGCGCCGCCGCGCCCACAATAGGTTTTTCGCTACCGCCTTCGCTTGAAAAAGAAAGCGCCGATTTATCCTGCTTCGTGTCCGGACGCGGCCAGCCTGAAATTGAAAGACTTGGAAACCGTATTGAGCTGCGCCTCGCCGACATTCCGGGTGATGAACGCGTGCGTTTGAACTGCACCATGCCGGGCCCGATGGACACGCAGACCGATGTCGAACAATGGCGCTGGTTGGGAATGGTATTAGCGGGGCAAAGCGTGCCCGCNNACTAATCCGCCACCTGACGGACCTCAGTAACCTCCGGCACATAATGCCGCAGCATATTTTCAATGCCGGATTTAAGCGTCATGGTCGAGCTCGGGCAACCCGCACAGGCACCGCGCAGCCGTAAATAAACCACACCTTCATCGAAACTGTCGAACACGATATCGCCGCCATCCATCATCACCGCCGGACGCACGCGCGTCTCGATCAATTCCTTGATCTGCACAACAAGCGGATCATCGTCACCCGCACTCTCATTTGTCTCGGCATTCAGAACAACCGGGTGCCCCAGCGAAAAATGCTCCATCAATGCCGCCAAAATCATCGGCTTGAGCATCGACCAGTCCGTATCGCCCGCCTTGCTGACCGAAACGAAATCACGGCCCAGCATCACGTTCTCGACACCCGTAATGCCGAACAGCCGCTGCGCCAGCGGCGAATTGCTAGATTGCTCGCGGCTTTTGAATTCGAAAACCGACGGCGCCACATCCTGCCCTGGCAGGAATTTCAGCGTCGCGGGGTTGGGCGTTGTCTGTGTCTGTATGAACATGGCTATCAGATAGTCCAGTTAAAGGAATAAATCAACTTTCGTCAGCTTTTTCTTCGAGGACGATGTGATCGGGAATAACGGTCAGCGGCACCGGCAGCTTCGAAAGCCCCTTGCCGCAGAAATAGGTCACCAGCGGGCCCGGTCCCCCGCCCTTGGTGCTGCCACCCAGGAACAAATTGGAAATATTCGGGTTTTCCTCAATCGTCTTGATCACCGCGTCCGGCGCCGGGCCATCGCCGATATACAATGTCGGTGTCAAGCCGCTCATGCTCTTGATCTTCTCTGCGATAGTATCCAGCAGCTTCTCCGCTTCACGGCGGCGGTCTTCCTTGATGCGTTCTTCAATATTGCCCCAGTTCACGAAATCGCTGTCGGGAATAATATTCAGCACGCCGATATGCGTATTGTTCGCGCGCGCCGCCTTGCACGCATAGCGCAGGGCATTGCCGAATTCCTCGGTATCGTCCGCGACAATCAGATAAATACGATTTGGCATACCTGTTAGCTCCTATCCACGTCGAACCCTGTTTGAAAACCATCCGGCAAACACCGCCAGCAAAACACACATCACGCCATACACGAACGAATTGCCGTGCGCGAATTGATTAATACGCGCGCTGCCGCCCACCTGCGCGACGCGCACTGTGCTTGTCTTGCTGTCGCGCAGAACGCCGCCTGAAAAATAAAGCGTCTGGATTTCATACTCACCCACCGGCACATTGGCAGGAATGTAAAAATCCGCGCGGAAAAAATTCGGCCCGATGAATTTGATCGCGCCAGGCTCCGCCGGGTAAAGCCCCTGCATTTTTTTGTTCCGCAGCAATGCATCACGAAAGGCAATCCGCTGCTCATCCGTCGTATCCGGCTTGTTGAACCTTAAATTCTCCGGGCCGATGCCATGTTCCATCAGCGTCTCCAAGGGGGCCAGATCTTGAATCGGCCTGCTCAGCGCGTAATTATAATAAGACGGCACCGCCTTGAACGTCTCGAAACTGCGGTTGATCCACGCGCCAATCACGCTTTCCTTGCGCCGCACCGACATCGTCCGCAGCGGACCCTTGACGATGACCGCAATATCGCCCTTGTTTGCGCGCACACCGAACAGACCCAGCGTCGTACCGTTGAAACCCGTCGTGATATCGACATGGTCGCTCACCAGCTCAACCGTCACGTTCTCGGCCCGCGCCGCGCCTGCGCTCATAAAAATCAAAACCGCGATCAGGAGAAATTTTTTCATGACAGCGCCACCGTCGAGAAAATTTCTTCCGGCTGGATAAACAGATTTCCGATCATCTGCAGGCAAACCGCCAGGACGATCAAGGCCAGCGTCACCCTTGCGTAAATCCCTTTAACGTGCCGCGCAAAGGTAATGCCGATCTGCGCGCCCGCTACGCCGCCAATGATCAGAATAATCGCCAGCACCACATCCACCGTCTGGTTCACCAGCGCATGCATGATCGTCGCGAACGCCGTCGTGAAAATCATCTGGAACAAAACCGTCCCCGCCACCAGCAGCGACGGAATACCAAGAATATAAATCATCGCCGGCACCATGATGAATGAACCGCCGACACCAAGAATAGACGCCAGCACCCCGCCGAGAAAACCGATCCCGCCCGGTACCAGCGCGCTGATATAAAGTTTCGAACGCGGGAAACGCATCTTGTACGGCAGCCCCGCGATAAATGAATTCACATTCAGCGTGTTGAATTCCTTACGCATATTTTTCGGCTTCAGCAGGTGCGTGAAACTTTCCGCCAGCATCAGCACACCGATAAAACCCAACAAAATGATATAAAGAATGGAAATCGCGAAATCGATCTGGCCGAGTTTTTCAAGAACGCCGAAGATCAAAATCCCGACAACTGATCCGCCCAATCCCCCCACTAACATCACGCACGCGATTTTGACATCGACATTGCCCTTGTCCCAGTGCCCAAGGACACCGGCGACGCTCGACGCCACGAGCTGCGAGGCCTGCGTCCCCACCGCGATCACGGGCGGGATGCCGGTAAAAATCAGGAACGGCGTCGTCAGGAATCCGCCGCCGATGCCGAAAATACCCGACAGAAAACCCACGAAGGCGCTGACGAGGAATATAGATTCCGCCGGCACGCTCATTTCAGCGATGGGAAGGTAAACCTGCATGAATGCATCCCTGCTCTAGCAGGGATGACATTACTGGATATGTTTAATTGGTGTAAAGGTCGATATCCTTGCGGCCCATGATACGA
Source organism: Micavibrio sp. UBA7657 (assembly GCA_002483465.1). Classification (GTDB taxonomy): domain Bacteria; phylum Pseudomonadota; class Alphaproteobacteria; order Micavibrionales; family Micavibrionaceae; genus UBA7657. Next base: position 311,483 of record DLHX01000008.1, read on the forward strand.
AGGGGGCCGTCGGTCGTGAAATCACGGTACCAGCCATTGCCATGGATATGATATTCGTTGCGGAAATCCACCGATTTCACGAAGCTCAGGAAAGGCTTGTACCAGTCGACGAACACGCTCGTCTCCGATGCGCATTCCGCGATGTAGGCCTTGTCGTTGTAAACCGTCGCGAACATCAACCCGCGCTTCTGAACCTTCGGCCCTATCGAGGTAATAAAGGAAATATCGGCAAAGCTGGCGAAACCATCACCCAGGCCTGCATTATCCCACACGCCGTTGATCACGGCACCGTCGAATTCACCGACATAAGCGTCCCAGAACTCACGGCTGTAATTCTGTCTCTGGATGGCGGCCGCATTGCGGCGCGGATAAATCACGAAACGGCGGTCCTCGCGCACACGGACGCGGCAGGCGGCATATTGATTGTCACCGGGCGCAAGCACCGTGAAAATATCGTCAGGCTTCTGGTTGCTGGTCTGGCGCCAGGTATCGGCATAGGTGACGGAAAGATTGGTCTCGGCATCGCGCCAGAAGAATATGTCGGCCTTGGCGGGAGAACCCGCCGCGGATGCCAAAACTATTGCCAATGCTAGCGTTTTAAGCGGAAATTTCATGAAAACACACCGTATTACCTGGATTTATTATGACGTACCAAGCCATATAATGCCAGAAAATTGCCTAACAACAGGTTAACGCATCAATACGGTAATTAGTTCGGATTATTTCCAGAATCCCATGCGACCCTGAACTTCGCCCAGAACCTTCTCGCCAATGCCATTGGCCTTTTCATTCCCCGCCTTCAGGTAACGGTCGATTTCACCGGGGTCGGCCATCAGCTCGCTCATGCGCTTGGTAATGGGCGAAAGCTTCTCAACCGCCAGATCCGCCAGCGCGGGCTTGAACACCGAGAACTGCTTCCCGGCAAACTCTTTAATGACATCCTCGCGTGCCCTGTCCGCCAGCGCCGCGTAAATCGTCACAAGGTTCAGCGCCTCGGCACGCCCCTCATAACCGTCCAGCGTTTCGGGCAAAGGATGCGGATCCGTCGTCGCTTTCTTGATTTTCTTGGCAATCGCGTCCGCATCATCCGTGAGGTTGATCCGCGAATAATCGGACTCATCCGACTTGCTCATTTTTTTAGAACCATCGCGCAAACTCATCACACGCGGCGCGGGCCCGGCAATCATCGGCTCCGGCACAATAAACAATTCACCGAAATTGGTATTGAACGTCGACGCAATATCGCGCGCAAGTTCCAGATGCTGCTTCTGGTCTTCGCCGACCGGCACATGCGTGGCCTTGTACAAAAGAATATCCGCCGCCATCAGAACCGGGTACGCGAACAACCCCAGGCCAACACGTTCGGAATTTTTCCCCGCCTTGTCCTTGAACTGCGTCATGCGCTCCAGCTTGCCCATCTGCGCGATGGTCGAAAGCAACCACATCAACTGCGAATGCCCCGGCACAGCCGACTGCACAAAAATATGCGATTTCTTCGGATTGATGCCGCTCGCGATAAACGCCGCCGCGATCTCGCGCGTCGATTTCGCCAGCGCCGCCGGGTCCTGCGGCAGCGTCACGGCATGAAGGTCGGCGACCATATACAGGCACTCCGCGCCCTCATCCTGCAGCCTGATCCAGTTCTTCAGCGCCCCGAGATAATTTCCGAGGTGTAAATTATTGGTCGGCTGCATGCCTGAAAGAATGCGTTTCATTATTTACTCTTTCCTAAAAATCCGCGGACATCCTGCATTTTAAGCGCGCCGGTGGCAAGCACTGAAATCGCGTAAGCCGCGCCGCCTGCCACTACAAAAATTGCCAGCGCGATATCCTTGTGGAACGTGTCGCCCGCCATCCAGCCCGCCAGCGGGATTTTCAGCGCCAATAGCACCAGCGTCATCAAACCTGTCGAAAGCAGAATGCGCGGGAACGCACGGCGGAACCGTTCATCCAGCTTCAGCGCCTCGTTACCGCGCAGCAACCACGCCAGCAGCCCGATCTGCATCCATCCGACAATCCCTGTCGCCAGCGCAATCCCCGCCACACCTATATATTGGATAAGGATCAACGCGAGAACGATGTTCGACGTCGCCACCGCAATTGAAACCTTCACCGGCGTCATCGTATCCTGCTGCGAGAAAAACGCCGTCGAATAAACCTTCACGGCGATATAGGCTGGCAATCCAATCGCATAACCCTGCAACACGAACGCCGTCACGCTCGCATCCGCCATATCAAACTTCCCGCGCACAAACAGCACTTCAATAATAATGTCGGCCAGAATGAGCAACGCCATCGCCGCAGGCAAACCCAAAAACAAAACCGTCTCCAGCGCACGGTTGAACAACCCCTTCGCCTCGTCGGTTCTTCCCGCGCCAATCGCCCGGCTCAGCATCGGCAGCAGCGCCGTGCCGACCGCAATCCCCACAGTGCTCAGCGGCAATTGATTCAAACGATCCGCGTAATAAAGATACGAAATCGAACCCGTCGGCAGGAACGAGCCCATGATCATGTCGGCGAACAGGTTGATCTGCATCACCCCCGCACCGAGAACCCCCGGCCCCATCAGCTGAAACAACCTCTTGATCCGCCCGTCGAATTTCGGACGCGCCAACGGCAATTTAATTTTCTCGCGCCGTATATAAATGTACAGCAGCACAAACTGCAGAACGCCCGCGATCATCACGCCCCACGCAAGCGCATGCGCCGCCGTCTGGAATTTCCACGCCACCAATAAAACACCGATCAAGGCAACGTTGAACAAAATCGGCGCGCCAGCGAACGGCGCAAATCGCCCGTGCGCGGTCAGCACGCCGCCCATCAGCGCCGCAATCGACATCATTAATAAGTAAGGAAACGTAATCCGCGACAACGTCACCGCGAGATCGAAACGCTCCGTCGTCGGGTCGTCGCTAAATCCCGGCGCCAGCAACATGATGACGGCAGGCATCGCAATCATCATCACAATCGTGAACACGAGCAAAATCCAGAACATGATCACCATCGCGTTGCCCGCGAATTCGTCGGCCCTCTCCCGACCCTCTTTCTCCAGCGCCTCGGAATAAAGCGGCACGAAAGAAACGCTGAACGCTCCCTCCGCCGTCACGCGCCTGAAAAAATTCGGCAGCTTCAGCGCCACGAAAAACGCGTCCGCAATCGGCCCCGCACCCAGCACCGCCGCCGTCAGGATATCGCGCACGAAACCGGCCAACCGGCTCACCGCCGTCAACCCGCCCACCGTCGCCATGGCTTTGACTAACTTCATGGCTTCAATATGTAACGGGCAAGCCTGCACAGGTCACGGGGTATTTATTAGTGATGGAATTTGCCGCACCGCTTGCTTTAAGATGACATCCGTACAACCGGAGAATATCTTATGAAAACCTTTCTCGCTCTGATGCTTCTAACCCTCACCTTCACCGCGCCCGCTTATGCAGAAGAAATCCGCAATCTCAACGGCGGCTATCTCAAAAAAAGCTGCACCGTGTTTAACAAGGCCGACGCCAACGAACTCGTCATGAATGGCACCGAGGACGGCTACGACAAGGGCATCGATGCGGGCTTCTGCTCCGGCTTTCTGCTCGCGCTCCTGAATTCGAATTTCGCCCGAAACCAGGCGAACGATCCAAACCGCCAGGCTGATTTCTGCCCGCCGCTGAATCTCCCTGTGCTTGAGGCGTCAAAACTTCTCGTGCGCGAACTTGAAAAATTGTCCAAGGAAGAACGCATCAAAGAACGCGGCCTCGACCTCACGCTGAAAATTTTCGCAACGGCCTATCCCTGCGGAGAAACGAAACCCGCGCAATGACAACCAATCCCGAAAAAGAATGGTTCGGTGAAAAACACGTCACGCCCGATGAAAAAACGGGCCTCGTGCGGGATGTGTTCGACAGCGTCGCTCCCAAATACGATTTGATGAATGACCTCATGTCGGGCGGCCTGCACCGTCTCTGGAAGGATCGCCTCGTGCGCGCCATTCGTCCCCGCCCCGGTCAGAAATTCCTCGACGTTGCCGGCGGCACGGGTGATGTCGCCTTCCGCATTCTTAAAAAAGCACCGGGTGCGGAAGTAACAGTCTGCGACATCAACCCGCACATGCTCGAGGTTGGACGCGACCGCGCGACCGATCGCGGCTGGCTCAATGAATTCGAATGGGTGACAGGCAACGCGGAATCCTTGCCCTTCCCGGATAATTCCTTCGACGTCTACACAATTGCTTTCGGCCTCCGCAACGTCACGCATATCGACAACGCGTTGAAGGAAGCCGCGCGCGTTCTCAAACCTGGCGGACGTTTTTTCTGCATGGAATTCAGCCGCGTTGAATCCGCGCTGCTCTCGAAAGCCTACGACACATGGTCGTTCCACGTCATTCCCCGCATCGGCAAATCCATCACCGGCGACGCGGAAAGCTACCAGTACCTCGTCGAGAGCATCCGCAAATTCCCCAGCCCCCGCAAACTCGTCCGCCGTATGCAGGACGCCGGATTCGCAGGGGTGAAGTACTCCGCCCTGACCGCCGGGGTTGTCGCCATCCATAGCGGCGTAAAGCCTTAATATTAGGCTTTTCTATTTTCTATAACAATTACAGCTCTTTATAAGCCCTTTTAACTCAAGGGCTTTTTTTGATTGACTTTTTAGCCCCCAGAGGCAAATCTAGCCTCATTAGACACACACATTACATAATCATGAGAGGATGCTCTATATGAGTAATTTCACTAAATCGATCGTTTATTCGGGCGTCGTACTCGCCGCCGGTCTCGTCGCTATTTTCGCGATTTACAACAACATGTCCGGCCAGGAACCGATGAACTACATCGAGCCCGCTGCTGGTGAAGAAGCCATCATCGACCCGACGCTGGAAGGTCAGCCTGCCGCTGACGCCGCTGCCGAGCAAGCTTCTGACGCTGCCGCTGCTGCAAGCGATGCGTCTGAAGGCGCCGCTGAAGCTGCTGCTGCTGCCGAACAGGCATCTGACAGCGCAACCGAAGCCGCTTCGAACGCTGAAGCCGCTGCTGAAGAAGCAACCGACGCAGCGAAGCAAGCTGAAAAAGCTTCTGACGAAGCTGCCGAAGCTGACAAAACCGAACCTTCGGCTGGCGAAACAGCTCCTGCTGAACAGCCCGCTGCTCAGTAAGGTTCTGTGATTTAAGTTTAAAAAGCCCCGCTTTTGAAAGGCGGGGCTTTTGCTTTATATAAGTATTGTTGTGTCGTCATTGCGAGCGACCAACGGGAGCGAAGCAATCCATTTTACTGTCTTCCCCGCGCAAGCGGGGATCTGGATTGCTTCGTCGGGCAAAAGCCCTCCTCGCAATGACGGATTAGAAAATGAGCAAAACTTTAGAAAACAAAAACATTCTCCTCGTGATCTCGGGCGGTATTGCCGCCTACAAATCGCTGGAACTCATCCGCCTCATTCGTAAGAGCGGCGGTAATGTCCGCTGCATCCTCACCTCCGGCGGCGCGCAGTTCATTACGCCGCTCTCGGTGTCCTCTCTCTCTGAAAACGAAACCTACACCGATCTTTTCTCGCTCAAGGACGAAACCGAGATGGGCCATATCCGTCTCTCACGCGAGGCCGACCTCATCGTCGTCGCCCCCGCCAGCGCCAACATGATGGCGAAACTTTCAAACGGCATCGCCGACGACCTCGCAAGTACCGCGTTACTTGCCGCAAACAAACAAATCCTCCTCGCGCCCGCGATGAACCACGAAATGTGGAATAACGCCGCGACGCAGGACAATCTCGAAAAACTGAAATCGCGCGGCTTCAAATTCGTCGGCCCCGTCGAGGGCGACATGGCCTGTAATGAATTCGGCATGGGCCGCATGGCCGAGCCCGAGGAAATTCTCCGCTCCATCTTCTCGTTTTTTTTTGAACAGCCCTTGAGCGGCAAAACCGCCATCGTCACCTCCGGCCCGACGCTTGAGCCCATCGATCCCGTGCGCTTCATCGGCAACCGCTCCAGCGGTAAACAGGGCCATGCTATCGCGCAGGCGCTTCTTGAATCCGGCGCATCCGTCACGCTCATCTCCGGCCCCGTAAATGAAAAACCGCCCGCCGGGGTTAAACTCATCGAAATCGAAACCGCGAATGAAATGCTCGCCGCTGTCGAGAAATCCCTGCCCGCCGATATCTTCATTGGCGCAGCCGCCGTTAGCGACTGGTCGCCCGCACCTTCCGCGCAGAAAATAAAAAAACAGCCCGGCAAGCCCGCACCCGCAATAAACCTTCGCGAAAACCCCGACATTCTCAAAACCGTGGCGAACCACAAAAAACGCCCGGCCCTTGTCGTCGGCTTCGCGGCTGAAACCGAAAACCTCCTCGAAAACGCGAAATCCAAGCTGAAATCCAAGAACTGCGACTGGATTATCGCGAATAACGTCTCGGAAAACCTGTTCGGCGGCGATGAGAATCAGGTATATCTGGTTACATCCACATCGACTGACGAATGGAAAAAACAGGGCAAGCGCGCCGTCGCGCAAAAACTTGCCGCAAAAATCGGGGAGCACTTCATCAATGTTCGCAAATTCAAGGAAGCGGCAGAATAATCTGAATATCGGCATGCAGATTCTGCCGCACGCGCAAAATCTTTCCCTTCCCTCTTACGCCACCGAACAATCCGCCGGCATGGATCTCTCCGCCGCCATTGACGGCAGATTAGAGCTCACACCCGGCCAGCGCGCCCTCGTCCCCACCGGCATTGCCATCGCTCTGCCCCCCGGATACGAAGCGCAGATCCGCCCGCGCTCCGGCCTCGCCGCCAAAAACGGCGTCACCGTTCTCAACACGCCCGGCACCATCGACGCCGATTACCGCGGTGAAATCAAAGTCATCCTGATCAATCTCGGGCAGGAAACTTTTACAATCGAACGCGGCATGCGCATCGCGCAGATGATCGTCGCGCGTCACGAACGCGCTACGTGGGATGTCGTCGATTTTCTGGATGAAACCAAACGCGGCGCAGGCGGCTTCGGCTCTACGGGAACCGGTTAATCATACGAGATCAAAATCAATTGCAATGCCTTGGCCGTTTGTATTTTTAAAATGGCAGGACACAACTTGATTAACCATTCCGCTGGCCTTCTTAGCCTGATCCCCCAAACATACCGCAACGCTTCTTATAAGAATTTCTTTGCCGGTGCTCAGATCCCTGCCCACAGATATCGGGTGCGTAAGCCGCACCACATACTGGGACCCACCATACTTGGCATTTAACCTGACTGTTTTACGCGCCATATCTTCCTGGACACCGTCGCCGGCTGCTTCCACAAAAATATCTTTAACTGTGCCTTCAGCGCTTATTTCTTCCGCGCCAACTATTACCCGCATAACAATCCCGTTTTTTCTGTATTAAGGAAATTCGGGCGATACTATGCAAGACAATATGGTAAGTCAACCTTTGATTTTCACTAGGACGTCACGAGCGCGGGCGCGCTTTCCCGCTGTTCTAAAGGCAGGGGCGCCAGGTGCACCTTAAGCTTCGTGGCGAGCGCGATATCGTGACCGCCTGCAAGCCGGAAATAACAGGTCACATTCTGCCCTTCAAGCTTTGCGGCTTCGTCTTTCTGATCCAGCGGTATCACGGCGGCTTTGGAGAAAGCAGGCATGCCGGACTTCATCTTGCCGCCAGCCGTATCATCGAAAAATATCACGGTGTACCGCGATAAATTTCTTTTCGCGTTTACTGCCTCATATTCACTGATGGTTTTTTCATCGATGCCGCCGAGGCGGGCCCGCGAAAACATATCGACAAGAACGCCCTCAGCCGGCCACACCTTGCCGTCTTCCTTCCGCGCATCTGCGACCGGGCCTTTATCGTGATTTTGCCCATGAGGATTTGAAACGCGCTCGATATAGCTCCAGGTCTGGCCGCTATGTTTCGTATTTTTTCTGTAACGATGCGCTACGTGACGCCGCGTCTTCTCCATTGAAATCCCCTGTCCCAAATTTTTTTATAAAACTATTTTTATAATTTTGGACAAAGCCCGCCGCCCGAGTCAATATTCGGGGGCGGTTTATACAATAAAATCCTGAAGTTAAAGACCGGGCTCGAAAATATGATCAACGACGTAAACCAGGTTGTCGTTTTCGTGGAATTCAATTTCCACTTTTCTACCCTGAAGTCTGCGGGCCTTTGCCTCAAGGGAGAGAGGAATTAACGCAGAAGTTGTGGAGGTAATTTCGCTGGTCTCGACTTCCTCACCCAGTTCTAATTTGAATGAGGAGAGCTTTAACTCAGCCAGTTGTAACCTGAACGCTTCAACAAATTCAGGCTCAAGATGCCTGAGTGCTTCAGGGCCTAGCGTATCTATGATTGTGCCTTCGGCGGTCCACATATTCCCTGTCCATCTCTTTGATTTTGTCAAAGATTAGGGAAAATACCCGATTAAGTCAATGAGTAACTCAAACTGCATTCTTCATTTTTCTGGCCCGCCGTCGTATACCCTAATTATGGGTAAAACAGCGCTAAAGACTGCCTCAAAGACCGCAGAGGATTTTATCGCGGACGGCCACACGCCGGTCATGGCGCAGTATCACGCGCTGAAGGAACGCCACCCGGGCGCCCTGCTCTTCTACCGCATGGGCGACTTCTACGAACTCTTTTACGACGACGCCATCAAGGCTTCCGCCACGCTCGACATCACACTGACCAAACGCGGCAAGGCAAACGGCGACGACATCCCCATGTGCGGCGTGCCGTTTCATTCCTGCGATCCCTACATTGCAAAATTAATCCGCGCCGGATTCAAGGTCGCGATCTGCGAACAAACCGAAACACCGGAAGAAGCCAAAGAGCGAGCGAAACGCGAAGGTCGCCCGGCTTCCAAGGCCATGCTCAACCGCGAAGTCGTGCGCATCATCACGCAGGGCACACTCACCGAAGACACGTTGCTGGAGGCCCGCGAAAATAATTACCTCGCAGCCCTCGCCGAAACCGGCGGCCAATTCGGCCTTTCATGGCTGGATCTTTCCACCGGCGCATTCAACGTGCAGGCGATTAAAAACTCTGAAATCCACGGTGCCATCGAACGCCTCGCGCCCGGCGAAATCGTCGTCTCGGATAAATCAGAGATCCGCACCGAAAAAACCACCGTGCAGCCGAACTCACTCTTCGACTCCGAAAACGCACGACTCCGCCTCGAAAAGCTGTTCGGCGTCGGCACGCTTGAATCCTTCGGCGGTTTCTCCCGCGCTGAAATCGCCGCCGCAGGCGTGCTCATCGATTACGTCGAGCGCACACAGGTCGGCAAAATGCCCTACCTGCAAAAGCCGCAGCAGGTCGCATCCGGCGCAAACCTTGAAATCGACGCCGCCACGCGCCGTAACCTCGAACTCACCCGCACGCTTGTAGGCGAACGCCGCGGCTCGCTGCTGGATACCATCGACCGCACACTCACCGGCCCCGGCGCACGTCTGCTCCAATCCTGCATCTCCGCGCCACTCGCCGACGCCAACGAAATCAACGCCCGCCTCGACCGCCTCACAATCTTCGTAAACAATTCAAACCTTCGCGACGACATCCGCACCGAACTCCGGCAACTCCCCGACATGGAACGCGCCCTCGCGCGGCTAAATCTTGGGCGCGGCGGCCCGCGCGATCTCGTCATGATCCGCGAAGGCCTCAAACAAACCGCCATGATCCGCAGCCTCTTGCAGACCAGTCCGCAGGAACCGCTCGCCGCCATTACTAAAACACTCTCCGCCACGCCGGAAATTTCCCGCCTGCAGGATATTTTGAAGCAAGCCTTGGTCGAGGAACCGCCCGCCCTCGCCCGCGACGGCGGCTTCATCGCGCCCGGCTACCACGCACGGCTTGATGAACTGAAAACTTTACGCGACGACGCCCGCCGTCTCATCGCCACGCTCCAGAGCAAATACCAGGACCATACCGGCATCGCGGGCCTCAAAATCAAATTCAACAACATGCTGGGTTACTTCATCGAGGTCTCGGCCAAAAACGCGGACTCAATGATCGTGAAGGCCACGGATGGCTCGAACCCCTACATCCACCGCCAGACCATGGCCGGGGCCGTGCGCTTCACCACCCCCGAACTCGCCGAGCTGGAACGTGACATAACATCCGCCGCCGAAAAATCCCTCGCCCTCGAGCTTGAGATGCTTGCACAACTAACAGACGAAACCCGCGCCTGCTCCGAGGAGATTATTTCCCGTGCTAGCGCCCTCGCCGCACTCGATATGGCCTCCGCATTCGCCGATCTTGCGGTCGACCGTAATTACACACGGCCAATTCTCGATAATTCTCTCACTTTTGAAATCAAGGCCGCGCGCCATCCCGTTGTCGAAGCTGCATTAAAACGCAGCAGCGAAACCTTCGTCCCCAATGATTGCGACTTAAACGATACGCAGCGTCTCTGGCTGCTTACCGGCCCGAATATGGCTGGTAAATCAACATACCTACGCCAAAATGCTCTGATAGTGGTTCTGGCGCAGGCCGGGTCATACGTTCCCGCTGAATCCGCCCATATCGGCATCGTCGACCGCCTCTTTTCCCGCGTCGGCGCCTCCGACGACCTCGCCCGTGGCCGCTCGACCTTCATGGTTGAAATGGTCGAAACCGCCGCCATCTTGAATCAAGCCACCAACCGCTCCCTGGTCATCTTGGACGAAATCGGCCGGGGCACCGCCACCTTCGACGGCCTCTCCATCGCCTGGGCCTGCGTCGAACATCTGCATGAAATTAATAAATGCCGGGGCCTCTTCGCCACCCATTACCACGAGCTCGCCTCGCTGACCTCCAAACTCCCCGCCCTCTCGCCGCATTCGATGCAGGTCAAGGAATGGAAAGGCGACATCATCTTCCTGCATTCCGTCGCCCCCGGTTCGGCCGACCGCTCCTACGGCATCCATGTCGGCAAACTCGCAGGCCTGCCCGAATCTGTTATCGCTAGAGCGCAGGAAGTCCTCACCCTGCTCCAGTCCGGCGAACAATCCGGCGCGCTCTCCAAACTCGCCGACGATCTCCCCCTCTTCACCGCCAGCGCCAAGGCCACACCGAAAACTTCACCGCTGGAGGAAAAACTCGCCGCGATCAACGCCGACTCCCTCTCCCCGAAGGAAGCGCTCGACCTTATCTATGAATTGAAAAACCTGTCAGAAGAAAAAAATCAGTAGCGTATCGGGATCGGCGCCAGCACTGGCTGCCCTGACATCACGGGCACTTTTTCTTTTACCTTCAGCGGCTCTGGCATATCGACAATCACCCACTCGCCTTTTGCAATCTTGTTAAACCGCCTGTACCCCCTGACGTCATTCGCGATCCCCCCGGCGCCGATCACTGAAATCGCGCGCGCCTGATAACTATTGGGAGCCACCAGCCCGAACGAAAATAAGAAAGAATGTAAAAATATACCCAGGCGGTACAAACTCGCCGCCTCTTCTGCCTTCAGGCCATATTTATCCAGCGTGGAAATCGTGTGCTCATCGGGTTTCGTGTCGATACACTTGTTTTTGGCGGCTTCATCGAATATTTGTTCCAGGCAATCGGAATTTCTCAGTTTTTTAACAAATGCCCACCCCGCACCAATCACAAAATACATAGCCGCATCCACGCCATGAGGATTTTCCTCGAATACAAGAGTGTGAAAAGTTCCTAAAACACCCATAGCGCCGACTGGGTGAAGTACGCTCGGCGAAATCACCGATGAAACGCCAGATATATGCTTGCCGTCCGAGCCGATCGGGTCGCCCAGAAAATCGATATACCGGTCTTTTTCCCATACGGGCGCTGATGAGTGACTCATTGACTCAGTTCCTTATCCGCCCGCACCCTAGCAACCCACAATAATTATGTCAATTTTTCTACCCCCTTGATTCAAAAGCCGTTTGCGCCAGTTTTAAGTTCATGAATATAATAAAACCCATGACAACGCGCCCCGCCCCCATCAAATCCATCCTTGAAAATATCGGCAACACGCCGCTGATCGAGCTCGAGCCCGGCATTTACGCCAAGTGCGAACAGTTCAATCCATCCGGCTCGATCAAGGCGCGCATGGCGCTCTACATGGTCGAACGCGCGGAGAAAGAAGGCCTCCTCAAACCCGGCTACACGATTGTCGAATCCACATCCGGCAACACCGGAAATGCCTTAAGCATGATCGCCGCCGTGCGCGGCTACAAAATGGTCGTCGTCATCCCGCGCGGCTACAGCACCGAACGCACGAAAATCTCGCGCGGCTTCGGCGCCGAAGTCCGCTTCGTCGGCGATTTCCAGGTGAACGAAGCCCGGGCCGAGGCGATCCGTCTCGGGCGTCAGGATGGCTGGTGGTGCCCGCAACAATTCGACAATGAATGGAACGTCGAGGAAAACCGCGAATGGCTCGCGAAGGAAATCATCGAACAACTTCCCAAAGGTTTAAAACTCGACGCCATCGTCCAGGGCGTCGGCACCGCCGGCACGCTCATCGGCCTCACGCAGGGCCTGCGCCGCGATCACAATCCAGACCTCAAAGCTTTCGCAATGGAGCCCTCCGAATCCGAAACGCTGCAATGCTGCATCGTCTGCAAACATAAAATCGAGGGCATCTCCGACGGCTTCATCCCCACCATCTACGAACGCCACCGCCACGAAGTCACTGAAATTGTCTCTGTCGACAGCAATGTCGCCATCGAAGAAGCCAAAATCATGGCCCGCACGAAAGGCCTTTTCGTCGGCCCGTCCTCCGGCGCCAATTATTGGGCCGCGAGGCAAGTGAAGAAAAAATATCCGGAAATCAAAAACATCCTCACCCTGCTCTGCGACACCGGCGAGAAATATCTTTCAATGATGTACACCTAAGGCTCCCGGTGCAGATACTTGTTTAACAAGGCCAGACGTTCGGCCTCGAATTCCCTCAGAATTTCTTTTGCAAAATCATAGATGCTCAATTCAGGTCTATGCAGCAGCGGCATAAGATCAACCCCCAGCGCAGCCGCCTTTACGTCTTTAATACGTGGACACGCCCATGCCGCATTCGAAAACTCACGCCAGACCGTTGCCTCTTCATAACTTCTGTTTTCATCATGCTGCGACTCATGGGCGGAAATCAATTGACGCTGGAGCGTTGTAAACTTGGTTACATCCATAATTTTTTTTCGGCCATCCGGCAACCAGTCCAGGCTACCCCACACTTCGCATCCATATAATTCCAGCGGCTGCACTCCGCCCGGAAGGCTGCGAAGCGCCTCGACAACCGCACGCATCACCGCAACATGCGTTGGATGATTGTCAAACGGGCTATGCGTGTAAATTACGTTAGGTTGCACTGTGTGCACGATGTCAGAAATTTCTTTCACCAGCACTTTACTGGGCTCTGCATCCGGGTCACGAATGTCAGCGCTTTTACACATCAGGTTATATTGCAGGGCATACTTGCCCAGCATCGCCGCAAGATTTTGTTCCTCGATGCGCTTCTTTGCTATTTCGTCCTCAGTCAAAGCTTTGCAATGCTCTTTTCTTGTGCCGCCGGATCCATCCGTCACCGCGACGCCCGTAAACCTGCGCTGCTCGGAATTCAAACTGATTCCAATCCCGCGGATCGCGAGGATCTCGAGATCGTCCGGGTGCGCGCCGATACCCATGCTGCCGCTGCGCGCGGATTCGGTCGCATCGTTCAAGCTCATGTCGACGGGAATGAATTTTCTACTGCTAATATCCTGCATATCCATAGGCCTGATCTCTATAGACATATTTTTATTATGTCAATGACATAACCTCACCTTCTTTGAGTTCCAAGATTAAAGTCCTAACGCACATCCCGCGCGGAACTATGCGGCCCAGCCACCGTTCTCTCTTCAACGGGCAACCTTCGCGCACGCCCTCAACACTGAAAATTTTCGGAGTCCTCTCATGCACACAAAGACAATCCTCGCCGCTTCTGCGGCCCTCATCGCTCTCGCGCTTCCCTTCAACCCCGCTCACGCAGGCCCCTCGCACCATAACAGCGACAGCCTGACCGATCAGACCGGCCTTTATGTCGGCGGCTTCGGCGGCTATTCATGGACCGACGCCGATGTCGGCGCATCCGATGCCGACATCAACGGCGCCGATCTCGGCGTCTTCATCGGCTATACGCTCGACGCCTTCCTCGACCGCACCATCGGCATGGGCATCAATGGCGCCATCGAAGCGCACTACGCCTGGTCGAACGCCGACGATTCGAACAGCACGGGCGACACTGAGAAAGACAACGAATGGGGTGTCAGCTTCCGTCCCGGCATGTCCTTCTTCAATTACGAACCGCTCGGCATCAAGCCTTACGCCATTCTCGGCTACCGCAACGCTGAATTCGACAGCACGGTTGCAGGCGCAGGCCAGGAAAATCTCGACGGCTTCGAACTCGGGATCGGTACCGAACTCATTGCCTACGGCGATTACGGCGTCCGCCTCGATTACAGCCACGTCTTCTACGGCGAGGAAAACGGCATCGATGCCGATGAAAACGACCTCCGCCTCGGCGTCGCCTACCACTTCTAGCCAAAATAATTTTAGCTAAAATAAAAACAGGGTCCCGCTGGGGCCCTGTTTTTTATGCTTCAATGATGCTGACTAATCTGAAAGCATCCCGAGCGCCGCCATACGCTCGCTTGATTTCAATCTCAAGAACGCTGCCCTTGCATCCTTCACATCTTTCTCCGCTCCGCTCTCTGCCGCCTTTTTCAGGGCCAGCACAGTCGGGTGGTCGGGCTTGGTGATAAAAGCCAGCGCGCCGGCTAGCCTGCCCATCGTCTCGCGGTCTATTTTCAATTCGGACATGAAACCCCCTTCATAATGTGCCAGCAGCAATTATAATGACTTCGCACAACCGAAAGAAATTCAAATATGGCCTCCCCACACATCATTATCATCGGCGCTGGCCCGGCAGGCCTCTTTGCGGCTGAAACGCTTGCCCAGGCAGGCCATAAAGTTGTGGTTTACGACCGCAAACCATCCGTCGGGCGCAAATTCCTGATGGCCGGGCGCGGCGGGCTTAACCTCACCCACTCCGAACCGCTGGAAAAATTCATCGCGCGTTATGGCGCGGCGGGACCGCATCTTGAACCGCTGATTCGTGCCTTCACACCGAACGATCTCAGAAAATGGGCTGATGAACTCGGCCAGGAAACCTTTATCGGCTCTTCGGGCCGCGTCTTCCCGAAATCAATGAAGGCTTCGCCGTTGCTCCGCGCTTGGCTCGCCCGTCTTGAATCCCTCGGCGTTGAATTTCATCTCCGCGAAGAATGGCAGGGATGGGATAATAACGGCGATTTGATTTTCACCTCCGGCAAGGTCAAACCGACCGCCACGCTGCTTGCTTTGGGCGGCGCGTCATGGCCGTCCCTGGGCTCCGATGGCGGCTGGTATGAAATCCTTAAGGATAAAAAAATCCCGCTCTCGGATTTTCAGCCCGCCAATTGCGGCTTCAATGTTGAATGGTCTGACATTTTCAGTGATAAATTTGCTGGCACGCCCCTCAAAAGCATTTCCATCACCCACAATGGAAAAACCATTCCAGGCGAAATCATGATCGGAAAAAAAGGCGTCGAGGGCGGTTTGATTTATTCTTTCTCCCGCGACCTGCGCGATTCCAGTGACAAAATAATATCCATCGACCTTCGTCCCGGCCTTACACAAAACCAGATTCTCGAAAAATTCAAAACGCCGCGCGCGCGCAATTCTTTTTCTACCTATATGCAAAAAACCCTCTCGCTCCCGCCTGTCTCTATCTCGCTGCTGCGCGAGGTCTGTAGGGACGTTTCCAATCTAAACAACCACGAACTCGCCGCGCTCATCAAAAATATTCCTTTGACGATTAGCGCACCATTTCCTATCACCCGCGCCATTTCCACTGCGGGCGGCATACAATTTTCTGCGCTCGACGAAAATTTTATGCTGAAAAATCTGCCCGGCGTGTTCGTCGCCGGTGAAATGCTCGACTGGGAAGCGCCCACAGGCGGCTACCTGCTTCAGGGCTGCTTCGCTACCGCCCTCCACGCCGCGCACGGTATATTGAATCAAAAACAGGGCCTTTGAGGCCCTGTTTTTTTAGCATCTAAAAATTAAACTTACGTCGCGGCGTTATTCACGAAATATTCGCGGCCCAGCGGCATGGCGACCGGATTGATATTCGCGACCATGCGGTTCAGTAAATCCTCGCTGACCCCGAATTCAACACCGTGCTTCGCCAGCAGGAAATCGAGCGTCGCCTGCGTCGGCTCCGTCCCCCATCCGCGCAGCAGCTCAAAACCGTAGCCCGAGAAACTCGAGGCCTCGCCTGCCACATAACGCTTTTTGAAATGACGGTAATTATAAGGCTCGATCGCAACGAACGCATGGAAATCGCGCCCCTGATCTTTACCGTGGCATAACGCCACAATTGAAAAACCGTTAGACGAAAATTTGAAACAACCTAAACCCTTTAACATTGTACTCTCTCCGTTTGTCAGTGTGGTACCTATGGGTATTATTTTGCATAATACATGCCAAGATTAACGATACTAAACCATTGTAAATACACGAATAATCTGCAATTCTAATACGGGGCCAGAGGCCGTTTTTGCCTACCCCTCACTGGAGCTTAAGAATGAGCGTCAAAGATTTCCTACCTGCCCTCGAGGCCAGCCTCAACGACAACAGCTTCGTGAAACTCTCGCTCGGCAATTACAAGGGCGCCGAAGCCTCCCTGAAGAACATCTATGTCCGCAAGATTTCGATTAAGGGCACTGAAAAACTCAGCTTCACCTACAATTACAAAACGCGCGACATCGTCAAAAACCACGACCCCGAAAAAGCGCTCGCGGAAATTCAGAAACAGCTCGGCCACGGTTTCAACGCCGCCACCCTGCTCACGACCAAATTCGATCTGAAGCTTGAAAAAGGCAAACTCACGAAAACCGAGCCAAGCCAGACCGAACTGCCCTCCCTCGATCATGACCGGAAGAAAAAACGCCTCGTCGAAACCGAAGGAAAATTCTATCTCTACGCGCTGAACGTCACCGACGACAAAGGCAACATCCTCAAAAACGCGCAGGATAAATACCGCCAGATCGACAAATATGTCGAAATCCTCGGCGGTTTGATCGAAAAAATCCCGAAGGGCACGCTGCACAGCGTCGTCGATATGGGCGCCGGCAAGGGCTACCTCACCTTCGCGCTGCATGATTACCTGACCAACACGCTGAACCTGAAATTAAAAGTCACCGGCGTCGAAATGCGCCCCGACCTCGTGCGCCTCTGCAACGGCATCGCGCGCGATTCAAATCTCGCCAACCTCGAATTCGTCGACGGCACGATTCAAAAATACGACGCCACCGGCGCCAGCATCCTCATCGCCCTCCACGCCTGCGACACCGCCACAGATGACGCCATCCTCAAGGGCATTTCTGCCGGCGCCTCGCTCATCGTCGTTGCACCGTGCTGTCACAAACAGATCCGCCGCGAAATGGAAGCCGGCAAAAAGCAAAACGAACTCGAAATCCTCACCCGCCACGGCATTTTCATGGAACGCCAGGCCGAAATGGTCACCGACTCTCTTCGCGCCCTCATCCTCGAATATTTCGGCTACTCCGTGAAAGTGTTTGAATTCGTCGGCGGCGAGCACACGCCCAAAAACGTCATGATCGCCGCCACCAAAACCGGCAAAGGCCGCAGCCCCGAAATTCTCAAAAAAATCCGCGAAACCAAGGAATTTTTCGGCATTTCGTCGCATTACCTGGAAAAGCTGACCAAAATCTAGAAATTTGCTTTTGGTTTAGGAAAACAATCCGTGCTAGAAATGCAGCATGAGCCCCACCCTTCAACATAAAATCGCAGTCGTCATTCCCTGCTACAGGGTCAAAAACCACATCAAAAATGTGGTCGCCGCCATTCCCGATTATGTGGAGCGCATATACTGCATCGATGATGCCTGCCCCGACGGCAGCGGTGATTTCATCCGGTCCGAAATAAAAGACCCCCGCCTCACCCTCCTCACACATGACACCAACCAGGGCGTCGGCGGCGCGATGATCACCGGCTACAAACAGGCTTTAAATGATGGCGCACAAATCATCGTCAAAATCGACGGCGACGGCCAGATGAACCCCGCCCTCATCGAATCTTTCGTCCGGCCCATCGTCATCGGCGCACGCGACTACACCAAGGGCAACCGCTTTTACAAAGTCGAGGACGTCCGCGCCATGCCGGGCGCAAGATTGCTCGGCAATGCCGTCCTCAGCTTCATGACAAAACTCTCCAGCGGCTACTGGAACCTCTTCGATCCCAATAACGGCTACACGGCCATCCACGCCAATGTCCTGCGCGAAATGCCGTTAGAAAAAATCAGCAAACGCTATTTCTTCGAAAGCGACTTCCTGTTCCGCCTGAACACGCTCCGCGCCTCGGTGCAGGATATCCCCATGAGCGCCGTTTACGGCAACGAGGAAAGCAACCTCGTCATCTCGAAAATATTCTTCCCGTTCCTGGCGGGCCACTTCCGCAACCTGTTCAAAAGAATTTTTTACAATTATTTCCTCCGCGATTTTAACATCGCCTCGCTCGAACTGATCCTCGCGCTGGCCTTCCTGCCCTTCGGCATTATCTTCGGCCTGTCGCACTGGCATCATTCCAGCGTCATGGGCATCGAGGCCAGCCCCGGCACCGTCATGTTCTCCGCCCTGCCCATCATCCTCGGCGTGCAATTCCTGCTGTCTTTCCTGCAATACGATATCGAATCCGTGCCCCGCGCTTCCCTGCACCCAAGGCTCCGGGCTTAGCCGTCAATGCATTAAGTTCATGCGCTTTTTAGAACCTATCAAAGTCGATAGTTTCAATTTCAAGCCATTTAATGTCTGGTTGCATGTAAATAAGACAATCAGGTGATAAATGCTTTTAGAAAAAACGCCTAAAGCCATACAAAGCCTGGAAAACTCCCAGGGATCGAAAGATAGGAAGCCGGAAACAGCAAAGCTGCTCTTGGTGGAGGACGATCCGTCCAACAGCCTGGTCGAATCCATTTTTCTAGACGAGTGCGGCTATAGTTTTGACATAGCTTCAACGGGCCAGGAAGTCCTCGAAAAAGTCGCCACGACGTCCTATGCGTTGATTTTAATGAACATAAACCTGCCCGACATGGACGGCATGGAAGTCACGCGTAAATTGCGGGAAATGGAAAAGCAGGGCTTGATATCTCACGTGCCTATCGTAGCCATGACCGCATACGCCTTAACAGGCTACCGTGAAGAATGCCTCAAAGCAGGAATGAACGGGTATATTTTCAAGCCTTTCACCCAAAAACAGCTCTGCCAGACAATACAACAAAGCGTGAACCGCCCATAACTACAACCGTAAGTATAATGCGTTTTTTGTTCTAATTTTTTTACAGCCCGCCTATATATATTCCTTGGCAAGAGATCTTTAAAACAGAAACGTATTATGAAAACCTTACAGGATCAGGTTGCGCTGCTTAACGAGGCGTGCTCAACCGAAACGCTTTTTGCAAAGCTTGTCCAGATCATGGGATATAATGGCTATGACAAAGTGTCATATGGCTGCGCGACCGATTGCCCTTCTCTCGGCCTGAAGAAAAAACACGGCCACGCCAGCAACTTTTCCGAAAGCTGGCTTAAACACTACGCCGAGTTTGATCTCTCCGGGATAGATCCCGTCCACATCCATCTCGTTGAAAAAAGAACGCCCGCCTTTTGGTCCACCTGCGAGGAAAACGCATCTACAGCGTCACGGCAACTCATGAGAAATGCCGCTGATGCGGGGTTGAACGGCGGAATCATCATCCCGCTGTGCGATGTCGGCGGCGAACTGTCGATGGTTAGCGTTTCAAACACTGAAGTCAGCGCGCGCGAGGAGACCTATGAAACGCTCGCTGCAATCAACCTCATCAGCACTTATTTCTATCAGAACTATAAATCCCTGATTAAAAAACCCGATCCTGTGTATCTCTCGCCCCGCGAGTATGAAGTTATAAACTGGGCCGCCGAAGGCAAAACCGATTCCGAGATCGCCGCCATCACAAACATAAGCACCGCGACGGTGCGCTATCACTGGAAAAATATTTTTATGAAACTGAATGTGTTCAGCCGCGTCTCTGCAGTTTCGAAGGCCGTCCAACTGCAGCTCGTAAAACCGCAATATTTCATGAGAAAAAAATAATGGCGAATATTCTCAGGACGAATGGACCCCAGAAGGTTAAGGTATTCTGCTACCCAGCTGGCCATGATGAAGAATTTCCATCTACTGAAAAAGAAGAACAGCAAAATCGCTATAAAGTCTTGCGCCGCCTCGGGTGGGACGCCAATTATGACGACAAAAAAAGAATCGAGACAGATCAATATGATGTTGCACCGACTGTTAAGTTTGTCTGCGTATCACCGTATCTGGAAAAATTTCTCGGCAGCGTAAGGCTCATGCCTATGAAATATCTTTCCATGATCAGGGACGCATTCAGTGACGCTGCGAACCCGTCCAGGAACCTTGTTAATCCCGGTTTTCAACTTCCCCAAGACCCTACAGCCGCTGAAATATCGCGCCTCGTCATACGAAAAGAGTTTTTAAAACCTAAACCTCAATCTCACCGCCCGGATAAATTTAAAGAGGCGCGCGATGAAGTCATAGCACGTCTCTTCGTGGCCATGATGGCTTACTGTCGTTATCCGGAAGTCAGGCCTCCCATTCCTGGATTAAATCCTGAGGATGAAGTCGTCATCGAAAGAATTTTTGGAATTTCCTACGTCGATGCATGGGAACCGGTGTTTGCGAAACGCGGACTGACACCGAATTTTATTGGTCCGGCTAAATGGGTGCCGACCGTGGAAAAACAAGATCCGCCCCCTGATGAAGAAGTCCTTGTGGAACATATACAAGCGGGCTGGGTGGAGGCAAACTGGGACGTGGCAGAAGAGTTATGTACGGATTACGGCCTCACGGCACCATATTTTTACACCAAACGGGACGAGATAGATCACGCTCAGCCCTATGTGGCTATCTAACGGAAATGAGGTTGATGTGGCGGACAGGGAGGGATTCGAACCCTCGATAGGCTTACGCCTATGCCAGTTTTCGAGACTGGTACCTTCAACCACTCGGTCACCTGTCCTTGAGCCTCGGAAGTGCCGGACTATAACGCTTCCCCCGAAAAAATCCATCTCAAAATCCACCCATAAAAAAGGCCCCGTCCGGGGCCTTTTACTTGAATACCAGAACTTTAATGCACCTGGTGCACGTGCACGCGGCGTCCGCCGTGGCGCTGCATGATATCGGTGGCGATCATCTGCTCTTCCGCGCCCGGCGTGCGCACCCATAAAATCATCCGCCCCGCTTTGATCTGCTTACGCAGCAACCCGTTATAATAATGACCGAGCAACCACGCCACCAGCGCGCCCAGCGAGGCACCGAACAACCCACCGAAAACACCCGTCATCAGCATGGCATCCATCGGCGCACCGACTCCGGCGATCATCATCCCCGTCACCACCCCGGCGTAAAACCCGCCGCCGACAATCACGCCGACGCCGATCACCTTTTCCTCAGGCCGGATCAAAATCGTGCGCGGTGCGTCGGAATCATCCGCCAGGGCGCCTGCATTCATGATTATCCCGGCACTGCGCGCGGCGCGCTCATCAAGGATACTGATATCCTGGCGTGGAAAAGCCGTGCCTTCCAGTTCCGCAATCGCCTCGTTCAGGCCGCGGATATTGTCGAAAACACCGACAGTTTCATTAATGGTTTCCTGTTCCATGACGCGAACTCCTTCCTTTCCCTTACAAACGCGGGAAATAAAACGGAGTTCCGTCAGGCGGTTTTTTTGCGCTTCTTCTTATATTGCGTGAGTTTATCGGCCTTCATTTCGACCATATCGCGCAATCTTAACTTTTTCGCCTGCGCGGTGGTCACAAGCGAATAATGCCGCCCCTCATCCAGCGCCCCCGCGATGTCCCAGCAATCCTCCTTGCTGTTCACCCATTCATGATCCTTGTAACGCCGCAGATCGAACGGCACGGAATAATTCCGCAGCGTCTTTTTCCTGCCCTTCGTGTATTCATGGAAATAAGACAGCGCCAGCTCACGCGGCGTTTTATAAATCGGATCGCGCCAGCGCAGCCAAACATGATTACTTTTTGAAATCGCGCCCCAATGCCCGCGCTCGCGGAAAATACAGATCACATGATCGTGATCGCCCTTCGCCTGCATATCCATCAGCAAAGGCGGATACCCCATCATCCACAGTGCCGCCGCCGCGACAAACGCCGCCTCGATGCAATGCGCCTCGCCGCGTTTTAAAACTTCCGCCGCTGACCGGCACGTATCGCCGCCGGGTTCGTGGTTCATTTTTAACGAAGACACGAAATCCTGAACATCCGCCGGGCTCTTCAGCCGCGCCAGCGTGCGGGCAGCAGAAGCCGTAAGCCCCATCTTCCGGCCCATTTCAATGCGCTGTTTCAGGCTCCGTTTCATGCCTTAAAATACCATATATTTTACCGGAATCCTGTGCTAAAACGTCGGGCCTGAGGCACTCATGAGCGAAAACATAATTAAAACCGATGCAGTCATCATAGGCGCAGGCCCCTGCGGCCTCTTCGCCGTGTTCGAACTCGGCCTGCTCGACATGCGCTGCCAGCTCGTCGATATCCTCGACCGCCCCGGCGGCCAGTGCGCCGAGCTCTACCCCGAAAAACCGATCTACGACATTCCCGGCTACCCCGTCATCTCCGGCCAGGAACTCACCGACCGCTTGATGGAACAGATCGCGCCCTTCAAACCCGAATTCCATTTCCAGCAGATGGCCGAGAGCCTCGAAAAAACCGCCGAAGGAAAATGGCGCCTCACCACCGACACCGGCACAATTTTTGAATCGACGCTGATAGTAATCGCAGCAGGCGGCGGCTCGTTCGTGCCGAAAAAACCGCACATCCCCGGCATCGACGCGTTTGAAAACAAATCCGTCTTCTACGCCGTGCGCAAAATGGACCAGTTCCGAGACAAAAATATCGTCATTGTCGGCGGCGGCGACTCCGCGCTCGACTGGACTCTTAATTTACAACCGATTGCAAAATCCCTGACCCTCATCCACCGGCGCGATGATTTCCGCGCCGCGCCGGATTCAGTCGGCAAAATGCGCGGGCTGGTGAGCGAAGGCAAAATCAAATTCCAGCCCGGTCAGGTCTCGGCATTAAACGGCGCGAACGGCCAGCTCACGTCGGTCACCGTCACCGACAACGATAAAAACACGCATGAAATTCAATGCGACACGATGCTGCCCTTCTTCGGCCTAACCATGAAGCTCGGCCCTATCGCGAATTTCGGCCTCAACCTTCATGAAAACCTCATTCCCGTCGACACTGAAAAATTCGAAACCTCGACGCAAGGCATCTTCGCCGTCGGCGACATCAACACCTATCCTGGAAAACTGAAACTGATTTTATCGGGCTTCCACGAAGCCGCGCTCATGTCGCGCCAGGCCTTCCGCTATTGCTTCCCGGATAAAAAACTGCGCTTCGAATACACGACCTCCAGCTCTTCCCTGCAGGAAAAGCTCGGCGTCGACGAAGACAAAGCCGCTTAATTCTCAATTCTCTTGAACAGATCGCTCGCGATATAACGCTCGGCAAACGAAGGCACCATCACGATGATGCTCTTGCCCTTGCTCTCCGGCATCTGCGCAACTTCGACCGCCGCCGCGAAATTCGCGCCGCCGGAAATCCCGCACGGAAACCCTTCAAGGCGGGAAATTTCCTGCGCCACTTCCAGCGCCTGGTCGCTCGGCACCTGGATGATGCTGTCGATCGCCGACTTGGTAAGCAACGGCGGCTTGAACCCGACGCCGATACCCTGGATTTTGTGCTGCGCCGGGTTGCCGCCCGAGAGAACCGGGCTTTCCGCCGGCTCGACCGCAAAAATCTTGAAACCTTTTTTCTTTTCTTTAAGAACCTGCGCCAGGCCCGTCACCGTCGCGCCGGTGCCAACGCCACAGATTAAAATATCCGCCTTGCCGCCCGTGTCCGCCCAGATTTCTTCCGCCGTGCCCTCGGCATGCGCCAACGGCCCCGCCTCGTTATTGAACTGGTCCGGCGTCCACGCATCATGCGTCTGTTTCATCAGGCCCGCCGCAACTTCGGCTGAGCCCTTCATGCCGCGCTCCGCCGCCGTCAAAACTAATTCAGCGCCGTAGAACAGCAAAAGTTTACGCCGCTCCAGCGGCGCGCTTTCCGGCAGCACGATAATCAACTTGTACCCCTTGAACGCCGCAACGAACGCCAGCGAGATCGCCATATTGCCCGATGAAGCCTCGATGATCGTCGTTTTGCCCGGCGTGATCGCCTTCGCATTTTCCGCCGACTCCACCATCGCCAGCGCCGTGCGGTCCTTGATGGAACCGAGCGGATTGAAAAACTCCAGCTTCGCCAGGATATCGGCCTGCAGGCCATACTTCGTCATGAATTTCGACGCCCGCACCAGCGGCGTGCCGCCGATTGTCTCGAACACATCGTTATAGATCTTGCCGCGCGGCGAAACCGCCCGGTTCGAGGATATAGCCGTGTTGGTTTTCTGGGTGCCGCTGACGGTGGATTTGACGACCATAAATGTCTCCCGGGGGGTGAAAAACGCGATTCTGGATATTCAGAATAAGGCTTTTGAGGGCTTTTGGGAACCTGCCGCTTAAAAAGCTTGCACGCATCCTTTTTTTCCATTAGCTATTATGGCAATACAATATTAGAAAATTAGAGAAAACCCGTGCAGCTTAAAATTATATATCAAAATACTGTGAATTCAGACGCTCAATCTTACCGCGAAGGTATCGATAAAAGAGTCGATCAGATTTTTGGCGCTGCCGAAACAACGCATTCACTGAAATTTGAGAGGGGTGAAAAAAACGAACTGCGTGCCAGCCTGCAAGCTGACCAGATTTGGGAACTCGCGAAATACCTGGGCGAAAAATTCATTACATTGAACAAACAATTGATAAAAGAAACTCCAAAATTTTCCCAGACACGCACAGCGGTCAAAATGATCGCTGATTTTGGAAACGCAACAGCAAAAGAAGTACTGTTCAACGTGGAAATCGCCACCACTGAAAATGAATATGCAGAAGCGCTGCAAATCCCATATCAGAATTCATAAAGAGTAATAGAGAGTAACTATGCTGCTTAAAATTTTATACAAAAAAACGACCGAGCGTGCGACGCCGCATTACCCGCAAGATCTCGACAAAACCATCGGCGCCTATTTCAGGGATATCGCCAATAAACACCCGGCCGATTCCTCGATCGGCGAATATGATAACCGGCTTGAACTCCGGCTCGATCTGAAGCCGAAGAAAATCAAACACACGATTATTCGCATGGGAAGTGCAATTCTGGACATCAATGGCCAGTTTGAAGAGGAAGCATGCCCCTCATGCGAACAACGCCCGGGCTGCAAGATGATCTCCGTCCAGCGGGACGGAAAAGAAGTCATTTATGCGATAGAGTTTTTTGATACACCTAATATTGCCGAAGCACTGGAGCCCGTGACCGAACGAGAAGCCCTGCTTAGCCGGAACCTTCACTGAGGAAAAACCATGTTCATCACACTGGCCTTTAAAAATGCTGTCCCGGACAGCCAACATAAGTTCGATCCGCTAAATCCGCCGGACACAAAAGAAACTATCCAGGGTGTAATTGAAAACCTGGGTGAAACTTTCATGATGTATGGCTGGCCGTACTCTGACACAGAAGAAGGCATCGAATTCCAGATTGATACCGAAGACAGGTTCGCCGCCGAGAAGCTGGCAGAAGATTTAAGGCGCCTGTTCAACGGCTTTAACAAAAAATGGTGGGCGGGCGCCTCTGACACAAGCGTCGTGATCCCGGCAAATAAATGCAGCATCATCCGGTCCTACGAAGAGGGCCGCATCATCTGCGCGGTAGATGTTTTCGCCGTGCTCGCGCTGGAACCCAAAAGGATTGCAGACACTCTCGAATGCAGGAACTAATCGAGAATAACAATGACAAAAATAAAAGTTTTCTTCAAAAACTCCTCTGAGTTTCACGACCTGATTTCACCGGAAGATCGAACACGCATCACCGAGATGGTCGACACCTACATCAGATTTTTCAATGGCCTCTTCGGCACCCTGCACAGCAGCAACAATAATGACGGCGATGGAATTGATATTGTCGAGGGCCCTGTTGATGGCTGCATCAGGAGCTTCGACGAAATGGCGCGTAATTTTTCACACGTCGGCACCAAGCCAAATCAGGAAGTTTTTTTGTCGGCCAGCATGGATGTTAATCGTCAGAAAGAACCGGTTATTCTGACGATAAATATTTCCGGCATGCCGAATATGTCGCTGAACTGACAATATTTGCGAATTTTTCATTATTGCTTTAATAATGAGGTAATCAAAAAATTCACGGGAGATGATTTTATGCGTAAGAGTTTGTTAGATTACGGCCGTTCGTTGTTAAATTCTTTCAGGGCACAGAACTCTCCCGAACCCGAAATAGATCTCGACGAACTCGACCGGGCTTTCGGCCTTCAAAATCTCTCCCTTACTTTTAAAAACGCAATCACGACTGGCTCTCTAAAATCTCCCGAAGCAGAAACCACGATCACTCAGACCATGAATGGATTCATGGAACGCACGGCAAAAAGACATGCGGCGGAAATCACCCATGAAGAC
Organism: Micavibrio sp. UBA7657; assembly: GCA_002483465.1. GTDB lineage: Bacteria > Pseudomonadota > Alphaproteobacteria > Micavibrionales > Micavibrionaceae > UBA7657. The sequence continues at coordinate 338,114 of DLHX01000008.1, forward strand.
GGAAAACAAAAAATCTCCATCGAAAACCTGACGCGAAAACAACTTAAAGTCATAGATCATGATCTGGCGATGGCGTTTCACTCTCTGGGACCGCTATATGATAAACTTTGGAAAATGCAGATTGCCCGACCGGGAAGCTCTCTGTCCAAATCTGGAGAAAAAGAGATCACATGGGCTATAGAAGTATCGCCCTATTCGTGAGCGTAGATAATCCGGTCTAGTCTCCACTCCCGGGATTTTCACTGAAATATTTATCGAACTTTTCTTTTTCGTCCTTCACCGCGTCGGCTTCAGGCAGCGGCTCTTTCGTCTTCGTGATGTTCGGCCACTTCTCGGAGTACTCGCGGTTCATATCCAGCCACTTGTCCGCGCGCGGATCTGAATCCGGAATGATCGCCTCGATCGGGCATTCCGGTTCGCACACGCCGCAATCGATGCACTCATCCGGATTGATCACGAGCATATTCTCGCCCTCGTAGAAACAATCCACCGGGCAGACCTCGACGCAATCCGTATATTTGCACTTGATGCAGACTTCAGTGACCACGAAGGTCATCTTCTATTCTCCTGAAAGGAACGGGACTTGAACCACCGGGAGGGACAATAATCCCCTCATTATGCCAAGGCAAGACGCCCAGGGGAAAATTTTATGCTGCGCCGCCCGCAACCAAAACTGTGGGCAGAATACCGATATTCATTCCGTGCCACGGAACTCTCTTTTAGTTTGGACGCTATGAACTCTTCGTGGCTGGGCAACTTACTTATTCTGACAACTACCCTCCTCCTCGCGGCCTGCGGGCACGGCGGCTGCTGTCAGCGCGAAGCCTCCCTCACACCGATGGAAACCGCCGACCTTGATGATTCTGTCATGCGCGGCTCGGTCACCGCCTTCCTCCAGCAAACCGGCGCACCCGTTTCCTCGCTGTATGAATTCAAACGCATCGATCTCGACCACGACGGCCGCCGCGATGCGCTCGTCCTCTTTAAAAATCCCTACGGTTACTGGTGCGACACGCACGGCTGCACCATGCTCGTGATGCGCGCGGGCAGTGACAAGTTCGAACTCGTCAATGCCATCCAGCCCGTCCGCGCCCCGCTTTACGTCAGCAACACCCAAAGCAATGGCTGGAAGGACATCATCGTCCGCGTCACGGGCCGCTGGGACGAATCGAAAGACGTCGCCATGACCTATAACGGCGCCCAATACGCCGATAACCCCTCCACCATGCCGCCTTACCTTTTGGCCTCCAATACGGCACAGCCCGTTTTTTATTAAACGCTCAAATCCCTTAAAATGTTCTTGATTTGTTCTCTTTCGATGGCGTAGAATTGTCATTGCGAGGAGCTTAGCGACGAAGCAATCCATTTTTTGTCTTCCCTCGCAAAAGCAGGGATCTGGATTGCTTCGCTTCGCTCGCAATGACGGTAAACTCAAGGATACCAATGCATCAGGAACCCGGCCTGAAATGGCTGTTTATGGACCTCAACAGCTATTTCGCCAGCGTCGAACAACAGGAAAGACCCGAACTGCGCGGCAAACCCGTCGCCGTCGTGCCGATGATGACCGATTCCACCTGCGCCATCGCCGCGTCCTACGAGGCCAAAGCCTACGGCATTAAAACCGGCACGCCGATTTACGAGGCCAAGCAGATGTGCCCGGGCCTGCGCTGCGTTCTCGCCCGCCACGATCTCTATGTCGATTACCATCACCGGATTCTGGAAGAAGTCGTCAGACACACACCCATCAACAAAGTCTGGTCGATCGACGAACTCTCCTCGCGCCTGCCGCCCGGCAAACGCACGCCCGAACGCGCCGCCGAGGTCGCACGCAAAATAAAAGAAGGCCTTTGGAAAAATGTCGGCGAGGCCATCAACTGCTCCATCGGTGTCGCGCCCAATTCCCTGCTTGCCAAAATCGCCGCCGACATGCAAAAACCCGACGGCCTCGTCATGCTCCGCCAGGAAGAACTCCCCGGCCGCCTGCTTGATCTCAAACTCACCGACATGCCCGGCATCGGCTACAACATGGACAAGCGCCTGCGCCGCGCGGGAATTACCGACATGCGCGGCCTCTGGAACACATCGCCCAAACACGCGCGTAAAATCTGGGGCGGCGTGCAGGGTGAACGCTTCTGGTACTGGCTGCACGGTTACGATTTCGAAAATCCCGAAACCGGCAACGTCATGATCGGCCACTCGCGCGTGCTCGACCCCGATCTTCGCCGCCCCGACAAGGCCCGCCTCATGGCCCGCCGCCTTCTCGTCAAAGCCACCTACCGCCTCCGCCGCAAGGGATTTTTCGCAAGCCACCTTTCATTAAGCGTTCGCACCACCGACGGCTTCCGCTGGGCGAACGAAGCAAAAATTTCTCACGCGCGCGACCCCTTCACCTTCCTCCAGCTCCTCGATTCCATGTGGGCCTCGCTCTCACATGAATTCCCGGTCGCCAGCGGTGTAAAATTCAAAAAAATCTCCGTCATCCTCTCCGGCCTCAAAACCGCCGACCAGATCACGGGCAGCCTCTTCGAAACCGCTTCTCCCGAAGCCATCAGGCAAACACACCGCCGCGAAGCCCTCGCCGGGGCGCTCGATAAACTCCAGAACAAATACCAGAAGGAAACCGTCTGGCTCGGCGTCATCCCTAAGACCTCGGCAGGCCATGTCGGCACCAAGATCGCCTTTTCCCGCGTCCCCGACCGCGAGGAATTCTGGAATTGACGCCTCTTAGCGTCATCCCGGCAAAAGCCGGGATCCGGTAAACAGTTGCTTCGACACGTAAAATCTCTTACAAAACCCCATGAGCCCGGCCTCCACGATATTAGACCTGATCGGCAACACACCCATGGTCGAATTGACAAAATTCGACACCGGGCCATGCCGTTTATTCATGAAACTGGAAGGCTGGAACCCCAGCGGCTCGATCAAGGACCGCACCGCCAAAAGCATGATCGACGCCGCCGAACGCGACGGTCGCCTGAAACCTGGCGGCACGATCATCGAAGCCACCGCTGGCAACACCGGCCTCGGCCTCTCGCTCATCGCTGCCATCAAGGGCTACAAAGTCATCCTCGTCGTGCCCGACAAATTCTCTGAAATGAAAATCACCCACTGCGAAGGCCTTGGCGCACACGTCATCCGCACCCGCGCTGACGTTTCTGCCGGCCACCCTGAATATTACGTCGACATGGCGAAACGCATCGCCGCCGAAACCGGCGCGTTCCACACCAACCAGTTCGACAATCCCGCGAACGTCCACGTCCACGAAACCACCACCGGCCCGGAAATCTGGGAACAGATGGACAAAAAAATCGACGCCGTCGTCTGCGGCGTCGGCTCCGGCGGCACCTTGTCCGGCCTTGGAAAATTTTTCGCGAAAGTCTCGCCGGAAACCGAACTCATCCTCTCTGACCCGAAAGGTGCCCTGCTCGCCGCGAAAGTAAACGGCGAAAAAGCCACGCCGCACGCCTTCCGCGTCGAGGGCATCGGCCAGGAATGCGCCCCCGGCAATCTCGATCTCGATATCGTCGACAAGGGCTACGTCATCGACGATGAGGAAAGCTTTTCTACCGTCCGCGAACTCTTAAAACGCGAAGGCATCCTTGCCGGAACGCCGACAGGCACAGTCCTCGCGGGCGCACTGCGCTATTGCCGCGAGCAAACCAAACCCAAACGCGTCGTCACTTTCATGTCCGACCGCGGCGACAAATATCTTCCGAAAATTTATGGAGACCAAAAATGACTAAGAAAAAAAAGAGCAAAAAACAGGATTTCTCGACCCGCTGCATTCATGGCGGCCAGAGTGTCGATGCCGAAACCGGCGCCGTCTCCGTGCCGATCTACGCCACATCAACATATGCGCAATCCGCCCCCGGCGAACATAAAGGCTTCGTCTACGCACGCGGCCACAACCCAACGCGCTTCGCATTCGAGCGCTGCATCGCCGACCTAGAGGACGGCAGCAACGGTTTCGCCTTCGCCTCCGGGCTCGCCGCCTCCTGCGCCGTGCTCGATCTCATTCCTGCCGGTTCACACATTATCGCCTGCGATGATCTTTACGGCGGCACCTACCGCCTGTTCGAACGCGTGAAAAAAGACTCCGCAAAACTCGACGTCACCTATATCGACATGACAATCCCCGGCGCGCTGGAAAAGGCAATCCGGCCCAACACCGAAATGATCTGGGTGGAAACGCCGACCAACCCGCTGCTCAAAATTATCGACCTCGCCGCTGTCGCCGCCGTGGCGAAAAAGAAAAAAATCCTCTCTGTCTGCGACAACACTTTCGCGACGCCGCGCCTGCAGAAACCGCTAAATTTCGGTTTCGACATCGTGCTGCATTCCATCACCAAATATATCGGCGGCCATTCCGACATCATCGGCGGCGCGGTTGTGGTTAACGACTCCACCCTTGCCGACAAACTCAAATTCATCCAGAACGCCACCGGCGGCATTCTCTCACCGTTCGATTCTTTCCTCGCCTTGCGCGGCATCAAAACACTGGACGTCCGCATGGAACGCGCCTGCGCCAGCGCAGTAAAAATCGCCGAATTCCTGCACGGCCACAAAAAAATCACCAAGGTCCATTACCCCGGCCTCACCACCCACCCGCAATATAAAATCGCCGCAAAACAGATGAATGCGTTCGGCGCCATGATCTCGGCCAGCGTCAAAGGCGACCTCAAGGCCTCGAAAAAAATGCTTTCCGCCTGCAAAATTTTTACTCTCGCCGAAAGCCTTGGCGGCGTCGAAAGCCTGATCGAACACCCGGCCATCATGACCCACGCCTCGATCCCAAAAGCCGAGCGCGAAAAACTCGGCATCGATGACGGCTTCATCCGCCTCTCGATCGGCATCGAAAGCGCGGACGACCTGATCGCCGATCTTGATCAGGCCCTGGCAAAAATTTAATGCGCCTCTGGACTCTCCACCCCTCCTACCTCGACGCCAAAGGCATCGTCGCGCTCTGGCGCGAAACGCTGCTTGCGCAGGCCGTCCTGCATAACAAAACCAGGGGCTACAAAAACCACCCGCAGCTCACCCGCTTCCGCGAGCACAAGGATTTACTGGAATCCTATCTCCACCTCATCTGCGACGAGGCCGATAATCGCGGCTATAAATTCGACCGCACGAAAATCATCCGCGTGCGCACCAAAACCAAAAAATCCCTGCCCGTCACACGCGGCCAAGTCGATTACGAATGGAAACATCTCCTGAAAAAACTCGAAACCCGCGATCCTGCCCGCCAAAAAACCCACGCCAAAAATAAAAAAACGCCGGAGATTTTCGGCGTTTTCAAAATGACCCGGCATAAAAATATCGAGCCCTGGGAAATTGTATAAGACTAGCGGCGTTCCAGCGTGTGGAGCATTCCAACAGGTTGCGTAATAGGCACAGACGCATAGGCCTGTGCAAACGCACGATGATACTCTTCAAGAAAACGGGCGCGCCCGCCATGCGCGGCATAAACGCTTTCCAGTTCTTTTTTTCTGCTGGAAATGTCACGCAAGTTCTGCGGCACAAGATCGCTGCGTCCGCTTTGAATCAAAAATTCTGCAAGCGCGGTTTTAAAAAGCTCAAGTCCCGCAACAGGCTCTGGGACATCGCCATAGATAGTTGCAGCCGTTTCATTAAATACAGTTTCAATTCCAATTGCGTGTGCGTTCATCATTTTCCAGTTACTTTCCTGATCAATTCAAATATGGTACGGAAACTTAAGGCAGTTGAAACAATATGTCAAATAAAAAAATTCATATAATTGGCGCTGGCTTAGCCGGCTCCGAAGCCGCCTGGCAGGCCGCCAATATGGGCGTTCCCGTGGTCCTCCACGAAATGCGGCCGCATCAAAAAACCGCCGCGCACAAGACCGATGGCTGCGCCGAACTCGTCTGCTCGAATTCCTTCCGCTCCGATGATGCCGAACAAAACGCCGTCGGCCTCCTGCATGCCGAAATGCGCAAATGCAATTCCCTCATCATGCGCGAGGGCGACGCCTCCGCCGTACCCGCTGGCGGCGCGCTCGCCGTCGACCGTGAAATTTTCTCAGCTGCCGTCACCAAAGCGCTCAACGATCACCCGCTTATCACGATTGAACGCGGCGAAATTTCCGGCCTCCCGCCCGAAGACTGGGACAGCGTCATTATCGCCACCGGCCCGCTCACATCCATACCACTCGCCGAAGCCATCCGCGAACTCTCCGGCGAAGACTCCCTCGCTTTCTTCGACGCCATCGCGCCAATCGTCGAATTCGATTCCATCGACATGTCCAAGGCCTGGTTCCAGAGCCGCTACGATAAGGCCGGGCCCGCAGGCACCGGCAAGGACTACATCAACTGCCCGATGAACAAGGAACAATACGACGCGTTCATCGCCGCACTCCTCTCCGCCGAATATGGCGAATTCAAGGAATGGGAAAAGGACACGCCCTACTTCGAAGGCTGCATGCCCATCGAAGTCATGGCTTCGCGCGGGCCTGAGACTCTTCGCTTTGGCCCGATGAAGCCCGTGGGCCTCACAAATCCGCACGACCCGACCGTCAAATCCCACGCCGTCGTGCAGCTAAGACAAGACAATAAACTCGGCACGCTCTACAACATCGTCGGCTTCCAGACGAAAATGAAATACGGCGAGCAGACGCGCGTCTTCCGTATGATCCCCGGTTTAGAAAACGCCGCCTTCCCGCGCCTTGGCGGTCTGCACCGCAATACCTTCATCAATTCACCAAAAATATTAAATGAATCCTTGCAAATGAAAGCGCAGCCGCGCCTGCGCTTCGCCGGGCAGATCACAGGCTGCGAAGGCTACGTTGAATCCGCCGCTGTCGGCATCATGGCCGGGCGCTTCGCCGCCAGCGAAAAACTAGGGGCTCCGCTCCCCTTCCCCGCAAAAACCACGGCCATGGGCTCGCTGCTCAACCACATTACCGGCGGCGCCAACGCCGAAACCTTCCAGCCCATGAACATCAATTTTGGATTATTCCCGCCCATCGACGGAAAATTCAAAGGAAAGCTCGGCGGCAAGGATAAACGCAAAATGCTGTCCTCCCGCGCGCTCAACGATCTCGAAAATTATTTGCTGGAAAATCCTGCCCAAAATCCCGAGAGCAAAAAACGCGCCGCCTCAGGCCGCTAACTGTCCCCGCATTATTTGCTGGCCGTCGGTCCTGCAACGGGAGGTACCCTGACAATCCCCGCCGACACGGCATCGTGATAAACCTGGCTGAATGCCTCGTCGATCTTCAAACCACCCTCAAAAGCGCCCTCTTCCATACGCTGTATCACTTCCTGGTAAAACGGTTCGCGCTCATGCTCTTTCAAAAATGCGTAATAATCTTTGACATGCCGCACAACGTCGCGCACCTCCTCCATTTTCTCCCACTGGATATCATTCGCAAGAATGACAATCCCCGTACTCGGCAACGGTATGCCCGGCTTTCTCCAGTAAACCGACGGCAGGCTGGCTGCCTTCGGATTTGTCTCCGGAAAACCCGTCTTTTCATTTATTTTTCTTGCGTAATGAGAAACCTTATCCAGCAAGCGCACAAAATCACTCAAGCTCTTCCGGGCAGCGTCCGGGTTCACTTCAGACGAAGCCTCCCAGCGGCGCTGGGAAAAACTGCAACCTTTCATGAACGCTTCCACGAGTAAAACCGTTGCGACCGTCAGAGCGTTCCGCCTGCTGATGCCATCGGAATTCATCACGGCGAACGCTCCACTTTCGAATCTTTTGGCCAGAAATGATCTTCCCAGGCTTGCTTGTTATTGGAAGGCGGAGCCATCTGCCCCCGTTCTTTTTTCACTGCGATATCGGTGGGAGGAGTATCAGACTCAGAATGCCCGGATGGCGGTCTGTATCCGCCTTTTTTATCGGAGGAGTCGCAGGCGACGAGCAGAAAAAGCATCGGCAGAACAGGAAGCAACGCAGTCTTTTTACTCATTATTTTTATCCCTCAGTAGTACATAAGGAATAACATATTCTTATGAAAAGGACAAAAGATTTTAAAAAACGCCTGAAAATACGGCACAATAAAAGAGAATGAAAAAACGCGCCCCCCAACCTCCCAAAATCGGTTTCGTCGTCCTGCTGCACGGCATCCTGCGCAGCCGCACCGACATGTTACCCCTCAGCCATTATCTCGAGAGCAAAGGTTATAACGCGCTGAATATCCTCTACCCCTCGCGCAAAAAAAATCTCGAGGACCTCACCACCTTCGTCGAGGAAAAAATAAAATCCGCAGAAAATTACGACGAAACCAAACCGCTTCACTTCGTCACCCATTCCATGGGCGGCCTCATCGCGCGTTATTACATCGCCACACGTAAACCCGCCAATCTCGGGCGCGTCGTCATGCTCGGCCCGCCCAATACGGGCAGCGAATTCGCCGATTTCCTGAAAGAGCACAAGCAATTCGCGCCGATCTTTAAAAAAATCTTCGGCCCCGCCTCCGATCAGCTCGGGACGAAATACAAACATCTCGATGGTGAAATCACGTATCCGCTCGGCATCATCGCCGGCAATGTTTCCATCAACCCGCTTGCCCCCTGGATCCTTCCCGAGGGCGAACATGACGGCATCGTCCCCGTTGAACGCACGAAAATCGCGGGCATGCGCGATCACCTCGTCGTCCCGTCAACCCATACATTTATGATGTTTAACCCCGCCGTGATGAAGCAGGTCGTACATTTTCTGGAAAAAGAGAAATTTAAGCGCTAAAGAATACTATTACAGGCTCTCGTCGAAATTCTGGCCGGAGCTCAGCGTAACCTCAGTGTAACGCGACAGCGACTCACGTACCGACGATGCCGCCTGCTCGGCCTGGCCCAGGCTGATCGCCTCGGGGGAAAGATTGACCTCATCTTGAGGAGCGGATGTCTTCACATCGTCAGTGCGGCGATTGCTCGCCTCTGTCACGCGTGTGCCGGAAATCAGGTTCTGCAGCGAACCAATACCCTTAGGACCTTCAACCATTTTATCCCAACCCTTCTTTAAGTATTTGCAAATACTTAATAATACCCAATCCCAATATTATCACAGCCTTAGTTAATATGTCTATAACCCTGTCGCAACCGCCAACCGTAACTCTTTAAAAGCTGGCGGCAATTGCATTTTCGGGCTGTAAACATCATACCCCCGCCTGCGGACCTGACCCATATAAACCCCCGCCAACCCCTGCGTCGCCCGGAGTAATCGGCTGGAGGGATGTATCCCCGGCACGAACTGCCCGGCCACTTCCCGCACCACGCCCCTCATCCCCTCGCCCGGCTTCAGGAAGTCGAACAGGTTCGTCAGAGTCACACTATGCTTTTGCATCAAATCTTCCGGCAGGTAACATCTCCGCTGCGAAGCATGAAACGGTACGGCGCGTAACAATCCCGCAATCGCGTAATTCACCGCCACCGCGGGCACAGGGTCCATGTCCGGCTCATCACCGCAAATCTGCAGCGCGAGATTCATCAAAGGCGTCGTGGTGAAATCCGCATATTTCAGAAATCCCTCCAGCGACGCCGGGCAGATATTCTCTAAATCAAACTCCCGCGCATAAACCAGCGTATCGAAATAATCGCGCGCCAGACCATGCGCTTTGATCGCAGGCGCCAGAGCCTTTAAAACTTCATGCTGCGGAAATTCACCGCCTTCGTAAATTTTCCCGATCGCCTCGCGCCACCATTGCAGCCGCGCTAGGCCAAGAGCTGTCTCGCTCACCACTTCACGCGTCTTGGCGATTTCATGGTTGAACGCAAACAGCGCCCACAGCGCCTCCCGCCGGTCCGCAGGCGCAAACATCGACAGCAGAAAACGGTCGGGATCGTTCTCCCGCACCACCTGCCCGCAATAAGAAAGCACTGTCTTCATAAGGTTTTAAACCAGAAATTGCCCTTGAATGGAACCGTAAATGCATTAACTTATGGGGAAGTTTATAAACAGGAGATTTCCATGCCCTTCGAACTGCCCAAACTCCCCTACGATTACGAAGCCCTCGCCCCCTACATGTCGAAGGAAACCCTCGAATTCCACCACGACAAACACCACAAGGCCTACGTCGATAAGGGCAACGAACTCATCCAGGGCACCGGCAAGGAAAACGCGTCGCTCGAAGAAGCCATGGTCTGGGCGCACAAGAACAATCCCGGCCTGTTCAATCAACTGGGCCAGCATTACAACCACATCCATTTCTGGCACTGGATGAAAAAAGGCGGCGGCGGCAACAAACTCCCCGGCGCACTGGAGAAAAAAATCAAGGAAGACCTCGGTGGCTACGACGCCTTCAAAAAAGATTTCACGAATGCTGGCGTCACGCAATTCGGCTCAGGCTGGGCATGGCTGGCGCAGGACAACAAATCCGGCAAGCTTGAAATCCTGAAAACCCCGAACGGCGAAAACCCGGTCGTTCACGGCAAGACGCCCATCCTCGGCTGCGATGTCTGGGAGCACTCCTACTACATCGATTACCGCAACGCCCGCCCCAAATATATGGAAGCGTTCATCGACAATCTCATCAATTGGGATTACGTGGCGGAGCTGTACGAAAAAGGCCCGCTGAAAGTCGCAGCCTAAAACGGGCGATTCCGCGCTCCTGACGGGAAAGTATACTGCCCGGGTTCCGCAAGCATCGGGTCTTCGGGCGCTGGCTTAAGGTCCGGTTTTTCCTGTTTATCATCATGCGCACGCGTAAAAGTTTCAGGTAATGGCTCACGGGCTGGATCCTGCGCTGTGGCCGCCATATGCGCAGCACGCTTTGGATCGACATCCAGCGATGTGGGACTCTGGCGGAATTTACCCAAATCATCCAGGCCCCTCTCCAAAACTTTATGGCGATCTGCTGGCGTCTTCGCTGCTTCCATATCGGTATAGGATCTGCGCATGATCTCGCCCATTTTCGGATAGGCCTCATCGTACGATTTCAATATCGTTTCAGCACCTTCTTTCGGGATCAGGCCGGGATTTTTTTCAATCAGACCTAAAAACGAAGTGCCCATCACGTATGTTGCACCCAGATTTCCCGGCTGCGCCATAAACATTCTTTGCCCCTGCATCCAGGGTTCCGTTCCTTTTTGCCAAAGCTCGGGCTTAGGTTCATTTCTTTGAATACCCTCACGAGGCTGCGATAGATCGGGTTGGCCTGACTGAAATTTTCCCAACTGAGCATGATAGGATTTACCCAACTCACCCGTACCCTTGCTGTAAATTTGCGTCGCATTGTCCTTATGAACTTTCATCTCATCGTAAGCCGCCTGTAAAATTTTACCGAACGGCGAATCTTTGTGATGTGACAAAACATCCTCGATCTGCTCCCCAGACATGCGCGCTGTCCCGTACATCGGCGACCGGTGTGCCATATGAATTTCTCTAAGCGTCCTTTCCGCCGCTTTAAGCGCTGCATTTAATTCATGGACGTTCGTGACCTGTGCCGGCGGCATCATCGTTTTCATTTTCTCTTCTGAAACACCCGCCGCCGTCCGACCCGCTGGCGAAGGCTCAACTTTAGGCGCAATCGGCGCGCGGTGCGGCATCGATTCAGGCACCCGCCTCTCATGCACTTCCGGCCTGACAACACGCTCCGGCGGCGACGGTCTCGCACTCATGTCAGGTTCTTTAATTTTTGGAGCGGCAGCGGCTTGCGGCGGCAGCGGCGCGATATTCTTCTTCACCTTGTCTGCAGGCAACACGTCAAACACTTCCTGCGTCATCGTCAGCACTTCACGAGGGCGCCCCTGAAACGCATCGGTGATTTTTCCGGCCTGCGTCTGCAGCGTTTCAATATTGGGATCGTCATAACCCCATGTATCCTGCAGCTTGAACTTGCCTTCCGGCGTGGTGATGGTCTTGTGCACGCCGATACGGTCTGCAACCCCGTATTCCTTGCCCGGCGTCAGATCCATTCCTTTTTGAAACCACCATTTCTGTCCATGCTGCGCCTCACTCAAATCCTTAACGATTTTCGCTTTTTGGTTCTTCGCATCAAAATCGACAAAAACCTGCACCACGTCGAATTTTTTGACTTCGCCCGTTTTTTCGCTCACCCAGCTATCGCCCTTGGAAACCAGACCGAGCTGCTTGCCCGTAATCGGGTTTTTGGAACTGTTGATCGGCTCGATAACCCCTTTCAGGATGTCATCCGAATAAACCCTGTTCAAATTCTCGCTGGAAAAAACCGTGAGCTCGCCGTTATACATCCACAGCTGGTAATTTTTTGCGGTGCCGTCCGGCTGAATGACTGAAATCCCCGTCGGCTCTGCGCCCGCCGGTTTCAGCTTTAATGTGTCAGACCATTTTTCTGAATTCGCCTTCGCCTCAGCCTGCAGTTTTTCAATGTGCTGCCGCGCCTCGTCCGCGCTTTTGATTTCGACGCTTTTAATTTTGACGCCTTGCGCCATGACACACCCTGTTAAACGTCCGCCCTAAAAGCCCGCCAAGGCCCGCAATTATTGTAATTTTTTAAAGTTTATAAGCACTTAACAGTGTACCGGAAAACACCCGGCCACCCAACAAAAGCGCGCATTTTTGAATAATTTCAGGGCGTTACAGGAATCAACGCCGCAGCCACGCGGCGGCCCTCGGCCATCAGCAGGTTATAAGTCCGGCACGCCGCGCCGGTATCCATCGGCTCCGGCGACACGCCCCGCTCCTTCAGCGTTTTTCTAAGCTGCGGATCTAACAGCGCCATATTTTTTCCCATGCCGAGCAGCACGACATCGAGAACGTCCTTGCGCGCCGCGAGCAGTGCAAAATCCTCGACGGCTAACGGCGCAGAAATTTTCCATTCCAGAACTTCATC
>DLHX01000008.1:350891-441626 GCA_002483465.1 Micavibrio sp. UBA7657
CGCATAACTCTGGATGACCTGCGCCCCCTTGCGTATGAGCGGCGTGACATCCATGGAATTACGCCGGCTCTTCGGCTACGGCAGTGCCCGGCTTTTCGGGGTCGGGCCGGAGTTTCAGGTAGTACAGCGACGGCGTCGAAACGAAGTACGACGAGTGCGTACCAATGAGAATGCCGAAGAACAGCGCCGAAACGAAGCTGCGGATAACCTCGCCGCCGAACATGTAAAGCGCCAGTAACGCCAGCAATGTCGATCCCGACGTCATCAATGTGCGCGGCAGGGTCGAGTTAATCGAAAAGTTGATAATTTCTGTCATCGGCATTTTCTTGTATTTCCGCAGCGTCTCGCGCACACGGTCGAAAATAATAACGGTTTCGTTGATCGAATAACCCGCCACCAGCAAAATCGCCGCCAGCGTCGACAAATCGAAATGCATCTGCGTCAGTGAAAACAGCCCGAGAATACCCACCACGTCGTGCAAGAGCGCCAGCATCGCGCCCACGCCATACTGCCAGTTAAACCGGAACCAGATATAGGCCATGATGCCGCCCATCGCGATCAGGACTGCAAAAATTCCCGCGCGCTTCAGTTCTTTACCCACCTGCGGCCCGACGAATTCCGTCCTCCGGTAATCCACCTTGTTGTCGAATTCCTTATTCAGCGCCGCCTGCACCTTTTCAATCGCGCCGCGCTGCACATCGGCCTCTGCCGCGCCCGGTTGCACTTCCTGCTGCGGCATGCGGATCATCAAATTATCCGCCGCGCCGAATTCCTGGATCGAAATATCGCCCAGATGCAATTCTTTCAAAACCTCGCGCAGATGCGGCAGGTCCGGCGTGACTTCCGTCTTGATCTCGATAATCGTGCCGCCGACGAAATCGATCCCGAAATTCAGGCCCTTCGTGGTCAGCATCAATGTCGAACCGCCGAGAATAATGATACTCGCCAGCATCGCGTAAAATCTGTGCCCGAAGAAATCGATCTTCGTGTTCGGCGGAATAAGCTCAAGCAGTTTGATAATCATGTCAGTGTCTCTCTTAAACCGGTATCGCCTTCGGCCGTTTCAATTTCAACCAGGTCAGAACAATCAGGCGCGTAAAGCTCAGCGCGCAGAAATAAGACGTCGCCACGCCGATACACATCGTCACGGCGAAGCCCTTGATCGGCCCCGTTCCGAACGAGAACAGAATAAGCGCCGCAATCAACGCCGTCAGGTTAGAGTCCGTAATCGTCGTGCGCGCACGCGTATAACCGGTATCAATCGCCGACAAAATACTCCGTCCCGCCCGCAATTCTTCCTTGATGCGCTCGAAAATCAAAACGTTACCGTCAATCGCCAGACCCATGGTCAGCACGATCCCGGCAATACCCGGCAACGTCAATGTCGCCTGCAGCATCGACATCACCGCGAGAATAAGCAGCATGTTGATGATAATTCCGATCGACGCGAACACGCCGAACAATCCATAAACCAGACACGCCATCGCGATAACGAACAGCAACCCGACCAGACACGCCTTGCGCCCCGACTTCACCGAGTCAGACCCCAGCGTCGGGCCGACCGTGCGCTCCTCGATCACCTTCATCGGCGCAGGCAGCGCACCCGCGCGCAATAACAAGGCTAAATCATTCGCCGTCTTCACGGTGAAACCGCCCGAAATCTGCCCCTGCCCGCCGCAGATCGGCTCCTGAATAACCGGCGCGCTTAGCACCTCGTTATCCAGCACAATCGCGAACGGCTTCTGCACATTCTGGCGCGTCACGTCGCAAAATCTGCGCGCACCCGTATTATTAAGTCTGAACGAAATCACCGAGCGCCCGTTCTGATCAAAACTCGGCTGCGCGGTCTCCAGCATATCGCCCGTGATCATCGGCCTGCGTGCAACAGCTAAACGCCGCGCAGGCTCTTCCGCGAACGGCAGGCTTCTCGTGCCGCCCGCATCCGCGGCTTCCGGCACTAAATGGAAACCCAGTTTCGCCGTCGTGCCGATAATCGCTTTCAATTGTTCCGCATTCGCACCCGGTGCCTGGATGAGCAAACGGTTCTCGCCCTGCCGCGCGATCAAAGGCTCCGTCGTACCAAGCTCGTCAATCCTGCGGCGCACGATCTCAATGCTCTGCGAAATCGTCTGGTCGTAAACACTCTTGAGCGAAACCTCGTTCATGCTGGCTTCAATCGTCGCGCCATTCGTCTGGATGTCTAAATTCGGGTCTAACTTCCGCAGAATTTTCCGCACCGCCTCGGCATCGCCTTCATCGCGCAGCGTCACGCGCGCGCCTTTCGCCGCCGAACCAATAGAACTGTAACCGATTTTCGCCTCGCGCAATTCCGTGCGCAAATCCTGCACCATCAGATCGCCGCGTTCGCGGAACACGCCGTCGACGTCGACTTCATATAAAAGGTGCGCACCGCCGCGTAAATCGAGGCCGAGATTAACCGTCTTGCCCGGCATCCATGACGGCACATTGGCATGCAGCCATGTGCGAAGCTCCGGCCCCGCCATATTCGGCAGGCTGTAAAGAATACCCATCAGGGCAACGGCGAGGATAAGAACGGCTTTCCAGCGTGGAATAGTCAGCATAGTAAATTACGCCTTCACCTTCTGGTCGTTGGCCGGCTTGGACTTCAAAGCAACTTTCTGGCCCTGCAGCGATGAACGGAGCGCCGTGACTTTCACGCCATTCCCGAGATCGACAAGAACTTCATGATCGTCGACAATTTTATCAATCGTCCCGACGAACCCGCCGCCCGTGACGATCTTGTCGCCTTTCTTGAGCTGCGACAGCATCGAGGTATGCTCTTTAAATCGGCGTTGCTGCGGCATGATCAGCAGCACATAAAACATCACCACCAGCAAAAGAATAAGCCCCATATTCCAGATGAAGGCCTCCATCGCCGACGGCGCATCAGGCGTCATCGCCGTGGCTTCAACGGCTGTATCGAGAGCTGCGGCATAGGCTTTTGAAATCAGCATGACCCGGTTTCCTTTACGAAATAATCAAAGTCCCGGGGAACTATAAACACTTGGCCTCTAAAAACAAGGCCCGAAAACCCCCTGCGTCATTGCGAGCCGGAGGCGAAGCAATCCAGCTATTTCAGGTATTTAGTAGTTACGCCGCACGAGCTTCAGCAGAACCCACCCGCCCAGCATAACCAGCAGCATGATCGCCGCAAACGAGACCTGCACCCCCAGCCATTCCCGGCTGAACTCCCTGGCCAGCGCGCCGAGCAGCGGCATGAGCAACAGCACCCCGGCAATAAGATAAAGCTGCCCGTGTACCCGCACCTGCGTTGTCATGCCTTCACGGTAGCTGACATTGAAAATCTCGCCGGGCTGCACATTGGCCAGAAAATACCCGATATTGGTCACGCGCTCGGCGCGCTCCGTTACTTTCTGTCCGTCCGCGGCTATGAATGAAACCACCGGCTTGCCGTTCTCAAAACGCTCAACCGTGCCCGCCGTGACAATGCCGGTGAAATGCCAAAGGCAGAAATCGAACAGCAACCACGCCCCCGCCAGCGCGCATATCGCCGAAAGAGCGATCAATATCATATCAACTCTCCAGATATAATTTCGGGTTCAGCGCCTCGGTGCCGCGCCGCACTTCAAAATGCAATTGCGGCCTGTCGACCGAACCGGAACTTCCGACTGTTCCAATCGTCTGCCCACGCTTCACCGTCTGCCCGCGCTTGATCTGCACATTATCCATATGCGCATACGCCGTCATCCATCTGTCCTGGTGGCGGATAATAACAAGATTGCCCGAAGCCTTCAGCTCGTTCCCCGCATAAACCACCACGCCGTTTTCCGCCGCACACACGGGCGTCCCCGCCGGGGCCGCGATATTGATCCCGTCATTATGCAGCCCGTCTTTTTTCGGGCCGTAGTTCGAAAGAAT
Organism: Micavibrio sp. UBA7657; assembly: GCA_002483465.1. Classification (GTDB taxonomy): domain Bacteria; phylum Pseudomonadota; class Alphaproteobacteria; order Micavibrionales; family Micavibrionaceae; genus UBA7657. The sequence goes on from DLHX01000008.1 coordinate 354,792, forward strand.
TTTTCCCTCCACCGGGCTTAAGAAGCGGCTCGAAGAACGCTTTGGAACCTGCGCCGTGATCGGCGTTTTCTTCACGGGCGCTTCCGGGGCTTTCGCAATCGTGATTTTTGTCGGCGGCACAACTGCAGGCGCAGGCAACGCCTCACGTCTCACCGGTGCCGGGTTGATATAAGGCGCATTGGGTTGCGGCGGAACGGTGCGCGTCGGTAATGGCGCGGTCGCTGCCGTCTGCACCGGCACGGTTTCGCGCGTTAATGTCGGCAGACGTATCACCTGCCCGGCTTTCAGCTTATACGGCGGCGAAATCCGGTTCAGCCGCGCAATCTCGGACGTATCGACGACGAACAAACGTGAAACGGTGTACAAACTGTCACCTTCCCGCGCGCGGTATTCACGCGGCGGCGGCAGGCGCAATCTCTGTCCCGGTTTTAAATCGAACGGCTCCGATAAACTGTTTGCGGCGGCGACATCGCGCATCGCCAGTTGATAACGCTGCGCCACGTCCCACAATGTCTCCGCGCCGAAGACCGTATGGACTCCCGCGCTACCCTCGCCCTGCGTCGATCCATACAAAGTCACGGGCGCAGGCGCCTGGAACTTGTTACAGGCACCAACCCCAAGCGTGAAAATAATCATTAAAGGGAGCAGTCGATTCATCGACTCAACTATACACCGCCCCGAACTTCTTGAAAATTGAAGGATTTTAAGCCTGAAAATGCTTAAGCCGCGTCAACGTCACTGGCAATATCCGGCAGTAATGGCACGAATCGCACGTCCATAAGGTCTTTGGTGCTGAAACTGCCATCCGCCTCTTTTTTATAGGACCTGAGCACCTGGTTGCCACTCTCGCCGACCGGGATCACCATCATCCCGCCCTCGCGCACCTGCTCGAGCAGCTTCTTCGGCGCTTCACCCCGCGCCGCCGCCGTCACAATAATTTTATCGAACGGTGCCTGATCCACATTATTGATCTTCGGCCAGCCCTGCATCCCGTCCGCCGCAATCGCGGTGATATTCCGCAGCTTCAGTTCCTCGAAACGTTTCTCCGCGTCCTTCAACAGCGGCTTATGCCGCTCGATCGTATAAACCCGGCGGCACAGCTTCGACAAAATCGCGGTTTGATATCCGCACCCCGTACCAATCTCCAGAACTTTATCCCGATCCGATAATTTCAGCGCCGCCGTCATCGCCGCCACGACAAAAGGCTGGCTGATCGTCTGGCCGCGGCCAATGGGCAGCGCGATATCATCCCACGCCTGGTGCCTCACGGACTCCGGCACGAAGCGCTCGCGTGGCACTTTCTCCATCGCACCGAGCACGCTCATATCCGTGATCCCCATCTTCCTCAGATGCATGATCAGCCGCACGCGCTTGTTCATATCCTGTGTGTTCATTTAGCCCCAAAAACGTCATCCCCCGGCTTGTCCGGGGGATCCATAAAACTACTGACAAATCCTATCATATAAATCTTCCCAGCGAGGATTGTCTTTTTCAATTAAATTTTTCTTCCATTCCCGGTTATATTTCTTGAGGCGCTTTTCTCTTTTAATTGCGTTTTCTGCAGTAGAATGTTCTTCGAAATAAACCAAATTGTGGACGTCATATTTTTTTGTAAAGCCCTCAACCACGTTGTTTTTATGTTCCCAAATTCTTTTCACCAAATCTGATGTCACTCCGATATACAAAGTGCCATTAAATCTGCTTGCTAAAATATAGGTCCAAAAACGTTTTTCCATTTGACCTCACCGTCATCCTCCGGCTTGTCCGGAGGATCCATGGATTCCCCGCATACGCGGGGAATGACGATATTAATTGTTACGTCACACTTCGACCCAATATAACGTCATACTCCGCACCCCACATCGTCATACTCCGCGAAGGCGGAGTATCCACCCTCAAGATTTCTTCACAATCTTCGTCAGCCCGCCCATATACGGCTTCAAAACATCCGGCACGAACACGCCGCCATCGGCCGGGTCGTAATAATTCTCCAGCACCGCGATCAGCGCGCGCCCCACAGCCACGCCCGACCCGTTCAGCGTATGAACGAACTTCGTATCCTTCGTACCCTTCGGCCTCGTCCGCGCATTCATGCGCCGCGCCTGGAAATCCCCGCAGTTTGAGCAGCTCGAAATCTCCCGGTACGCATTCTGTCCCGGCAGCCACACCTCGATGTCATACGTCTTGCGCGCACCAAAACCCGTATCACCCGAGCACAGCACCATCGTCCGCGTCGCCAGCCCCAGTTTTTTCAAAACCGTCTCCGCACATTCTGTCATGCGCTCATGCTCGGCATTTGAATCTTCGGGCCGCGTGATCGACACCATCTCGACTTTATAAAACTGGTGTTGCCTCAGCATCCCGCGCGTGTCTTTCCCCGCCGCACCCGCTTCCTGTCTGAAACACGGCGTAAAACTCGTATAGCGGCGCGGCAATGTCTCTTCATCGACAATCATCTCCGCGACAATATTCGTCATCGACACTTCCGATGTCGGGATTAACCAATCGCCTCGCGTCGTCTTGAACTGATCATCGGCGAATTTCGGCAACTGCCCGGTGCCGTACATGGATTTATCGTTCACCAGCAGCGGCGCGGATACTTCCGTATATCCATGCTCACGCGTATGCGTATCCAGGAAAAACTGCGCCAGCGCGCGCTCCATCGTCGCAATTCCGCCGCTCAGCATCGTAAAGCGCGAGCCCGACATCTTCGCCGCCGTCTCGAAATCCATCATCCCCAGCGCCACGCCGATATCGGCATGATCCTTCGCGGCATTATTGCCCGTTTTCGGCGCACCGTTCTTGCGCACCTCTTTGTTGCTGCTCTCGTCTTTGCCGTCCGGCACATCGTCGGCGAGGATATTCGGAATCGATGACAACACTTGTGTCAGCTGCTCACCAACCACCCGCTCTTTGTCCTCAAGCGCCGTCATCTTGTCTTTCAGCGCCGCCACCTCGGCCATGATCGCATCGGCGTTCCCGCCTTCTCTCTTGATCTTGCCGATCTGCCCGGATTTCTCGTTGCGCTCGCTCTGCAATTTCTGCAGCTCGGTCTTCACCGCACGCACCTCCTCGTCCAGCTTCAGAATAGCCGGGCTCTGGGCGGAAAGCCCCCTGCGCCCCATCGCCTTGTCAAAAGCTGCCGGGTTTTCGCGTATGGCGCGTATGTCGTGCATAAAATCCTCTCGAATACTCTAAATCGGTCTCCATAATATGTCCTGCGTTGCAGCAAAACAAGCGCTCCCGCCTTGCTTGTTTTGGCCCCCGCCCCGCCTTAAGATGGACTCATGACCGCCCCCTACAGCATCACCCATCCCGACAAGCCGATCCCGCCAAGGATTCCTTTGGTGTTCGACTCCCCCCACAGCGGCACGCACTACCCCGACGATTTCCATTACGCCTGCAAGTTCGAAGACCTGCAAAAGGCCGAGGACAAATATGTCGACGAGCTTTTCGCCTGCGCGCCCGAATACGGTGCCGCGCTGCTGCTCGCGAATTTCCCGCGCTCTTATATAGATGTAAACCGTCGCGCCGACGATATCGACCCCGTCATCCTCGCCGAAAGCTGGCCGTTCGGAAATATTAATCCCTCATCCCGCTCCGACGCCGGCATCGGCCTAATCCGCCGCCTCGTCCGCCCCGGCATCCCGGTTTACGATCAGCCCTTGAGCGTCGAGGACATCGCCCACCGCATCGAAAAATATTACCGCCCCTATCACGCCGCGCTCGAAAAACTGATCCAGGACGCGCATTACAATTTCGGCCAGGTCTGGCACGTGAATTGTCACTCAATGCCCGGTGCCAGCGCCCGCCCCAAACAACCCGTCGGCCTCATCGGCCGCCTCCCGCGCGAGGCCGACTTCGTTCTCGGCGACCGCGACGGCACGTCGTGCGATCTCGATTTCACCCACGCCATGCGCGATTTCCTGAAAGGCCTCGGCTATACCGTCACCATCAACGATCCGTTCAAGGGCGTCGAACTCGTGCACCGCTACTCCGCGCCATCGCGCGGCCTGCACTCGCTGCAGATCGAAATCAACAAATCGCTTTACATGAACGAGAATACGAATAAGAAAACATCCGACTTCGAAAACCTCCGCCTCGACATCGAAAGCCTTGTCGCTTTCTGCGCGGATTACGTCCAGTCCAACCTCATGGACGTTGCGGCAGACTGATAACCCACATTGACATAACGCAAAAATCACCCTAATCTCCCTTTTCTTAGGGAGATAATTGATGAGCTCATTCGAAACAAATATACGGCGCGACTTGGAAACACCACGCGCGCATGACGGCTTTCCCGCGCTATTCATCAAGGTGCCGCTGATGGACGGCAATCAATCGCGCAAACAGATATTCATGAACCTTGCCCTCGTATCCCCTGAAAGGATGCTCAAGGAGTTCGACAACCACATCGCCGCCGCGCAGTATTACGATTCATACGTAAGCCTTTATTATCTTCCCGCGATCGATCCCCTCTTCGAAATACCTGACTGTTATGGAGGAGCGTTGAATCAATTATTAACCATGCGGTTGGACAAACCTCACAAGACAGAAAAATACACTTTAAAAGCCCGCGCGTTTTTTGAGGAAGCACAAGAGATCATACTATCGGAATACACCGACGAGACTCATTCTCTGCTGCACGACATAGATATTAAACCGACCGCCGATGAACACGGCTACGACCTGGTGATGTTGCCCGAAGATATGAACGGCGAGATAGAATCACCGGAAGAATGGCAAAAAAGAACCATAGCGGTCGCCCGTCATCTAGGCGCAATCTTTGCCGGTGTGGCACATGTCGCAGACAGCACATTCGAAAATGGCCGTATCATTCTCCTGTCCGACCATTTCCCCAGCCTCAAAAAAAGGATGGACTTGATAACGAACTGTGACAACCCTTCCTTGCTAATCGAATAAAGAAGTCGCAGTGGACTAGCCGAAGAAATTTTTCTTAAGCGCTTTATCGAGATCATCCATCGTCGCCTTGATGCCGAGATCATCAAGCGACGTGACTCCGAATTCCGAAATCCCGCACGGCACGATGCCGCTGTAATGCGACAGGTCCGGATTCACATTGATCGACACACCGTGCAGCGTGATCCAGTGCCGCACCCGCACCCCCACCGCCGCGATTTTTTTCTCGCCCTTCGGTGTATTCACCCAGATTCCAATCCGTCCTTCGCGGCACACGCCATGCACATCGAATTCCGCCAGCGCCGCAATCACCCAGTCCTGTAAATCGCAGACATATTTTTTGATATCCGGCGCGCCGCGCTTCTTCAGATCCACCATCGCATACGCCACCCGCTGCCCCGGCCCGTGATAGGTATATTCCCCGCCCCTTCCCGTCTCATAAACCGGGAACCGCTGCTCCAGCAAATCGCCCGCCTTGGCGCTCGTCCCTGCGGTATAAAGCGGCAGATGCTCCAGCAGCCAGACACACTCCTCCGCAGTCCCCTCATGGATACCGGCCACCCGGCCATCCATAAAGGCCAGCGCCTCCTCATAAGCCACGGGCTTATCTGCCTTTTTCCACTCCACCACGGGAAAATTTCCTTTGACTTTACGTAAACTAATGCTATGTAAGCACCCCAAATTACTTAATAGCTTACAGGAATTAAAGCCATGTCTCGCGAAGCCACCCTGGAATTTTTAAAAGATTTTGCCCGTAATATACAGGGGCAGGCGGATTCCCACGCGGAGTTGGGAGAACTCGCTATGCCGTTCTGCATCATATTCCTCGATGATTGGTCGCAGGCTTCCGCCCCTTTCCTGAAACAAAAGGGAGATGTGGCACAGATCATCAGGGATATTGATGATTCCCTGAGGCGAAACCAGATAGGCCTTATCGGCCCGGGAATTTTTCATGCCACCCCGGAAAACCCCCTGTGGCAGCGCATCCAGTCATTCATTCAGGACGCTCCCCCGGCACCTGTAGAAGAAAAAGCTGAAATACGGCCAGCCAGGGAAGCCCCGGCGGCTCACGCCTCGCTTACCCTTTAATAGCTGTTTTTCCGGGCATAGAGTGTGCATTGCAACTTGCCTCGGGTGGATTGATCTGTTATTCCATCTGCTTCCCGCAAGGGATTGATACTACTATTAATTAGTCGAAGGATTTTGTGTCGAAAAATCGTGGCTTTTTGAGAACCGGCCCACCGCGAAGCGCGTAGCGCGTGCGGATTAAAAGCAGCGTACATTTGGTACGCGAGCACCGGAAGCGCAAAAAGACATGATTTGCAGACCAAAAGACAAAGACTGTGCGGCCATGGCGGAATGGTAGACGCGTACGCTTGAGGTGCGTATGGGGTAACCCGTGAAGGTTCAAGTCCTTTTGGCCGCACCATTCGACAATTTTTCTTAGCAAGCATAGCGAGCTTAGAAAAATGTCGTCCCCGCGAAAGCGGGGATCTAATTAACAAAGCACTGAATTAAGCGGATCGCATGGCAAAGAAAAAGCAAACTAACTCCCCCAAACAGAACCCCTCCCTGGGAGAGGAAGCCGCCGCCAAAAAAGAGAGCTTCCGCCAGGAAGCGCTCGACTACCACCAGTACCCGACACCGGGTAAGATCGCCATCCAGGCCACCAAGCCGATGGCCACGCAAAACGATCTCGCGCTCGCATATTCTCCCGGCGTTGCCGTCCCCTGCGAGGAAATCGCCCGCGACCCGCTGAAAGCATACGATTACACATCTAAGGGCAATTTAGTCGCCGTCATCTCGAACGGCACCGCCGTCCTCGGCCTCGGCAATCTTGGCGCGCTGGCCTCAAAGCCGGTCATGGAGGGCAAAGCCGTCCTCTTCAAAAAATTCGCCGCAATCGATTCCGTCGACATCGAGATCGATGAAACCGACATTGATAAATTCATCGACATCGTCGCCTCGCTTGAGCCCACCTTCGGCGGCATCAACCTTGAAGACATCAAGGCCCCCGAGTGCTTCGAGATTGAGCGCCGCCTGAAAGAGCGGATGAATATCCCCGTCTTCCACGACGACCAGCACGGCACCGCCGTGATCTCCTCCGCCGCGCTGATCAACTGGCTCGAATGGTCCGGGCGCAAGGCAGGCAAGATCAAGATGGTCACCTCGGGCGCGGGCGCTGCCGCCATTTCCTGCCTGAAACTGTTCCTTGATATCGGCGTAAAGAAAGAGAACATCATCGTCACCGACCGCAACGGCGTCGTCTACAAGGGCCGTAACGAAGGCATGGACAAGGAAAAGGAATTCTTCGCCTCCGACACCAAGGCCCGCACACTGGCTGAGGCTATCAAGGGCGCGGACGTGTTCGTCGGCCTTTCCGGTCCCGGCGTCCTGACAAAAGACATGGTCAAATCGATGGGAAAGGCGCCCCTCATCATGGCCATGGCCAACCCGACGCCGGAAATTTTGCCCGAGGACGCGCTCGAGGCAAAACCCGATGCCGTCATCTGCACAGGCCGCTCCGACTACCCGAACCAGGTCAACAATGTCCTCTGCTTCCCCTTCATCTTCCGCGGCGCGCTCGACGTCGGCGCGACAAAGATCAACGAGGAAATGAAACTGGCTTGCGTCAAGGCCATCGCCGAACTCGCGCGTAAGGAAGCCACCGCTGAAGTTACCGCCGTCTATGCCGGTGAAAACCTCACCTTCGGTCCTGAATATCTGATCCCGAAACCGTTCGACCCGCGCCTCATCGTCGATATCCCCCTGGCCGTCGCGAAAGCCGCGATGGATTCTGGCGTTGCCACGCGCCCCATCGAGGATTTCGAAACCTACAAGCTGCGCCTGCGCCAGTTCTTCATCCGCTCGCAACTCGTGATGAATCCCATTTTCGCCCGCGCGCAGGAAAAACCCAAACGCGTCGTCTACTGCGAAGGTGAAGAGGATAAAGTCCTCCAGGCCGTCCAGCATGTCGTCGATGAAAATCTTGCGAAGCCGATCGTCATCGGCCGCCGCAAGGTCGTCGCCACGCGCCTCAAGCGCCTCGGCCTCCGCGTCGAACTCGACAAAGACATCGAACTGATCGACCCCGAAGACGATCCACGCTACCGCTCCTACTGGGAAACTTATCACGCCATCATGCAGCGCCGCGGCGTCACGCCGATCTCTGCCCGTAACATCGTCCGCACCGACCCCACCGTCATCGGCGCGCTCATGGTGTACAAGGGCGAAGCCGACGCCGTCATCTGCGGCGTCACCGGCCAGTATCACGACCACCTCGAAGACATCATGGATGTCATCGGCCTCAAGCCCGGCGTCGAAACACCCGCCGCGCTCAACGCCCTCATCCTCGCGAAGGGCACCTACTTCTTCTGCGATACGCAGATCAACACCAACCCGACCATCGCGCAAATTTCCGAGATGACCATGCTCGCGGTCGATGAAGTCCGCCGCTTCGGCATCACGCCCAAGGTCGCGCTGTTATCGCACTCCAATTTCGGCGTGGTTGATTGCGACGTCGCCTTTAAAATGCGCGCCGCCTATGCCGACATCCGCCGCCGCGACCCGAAGTTAGAGATCGACGGCGAAATGACCGCCGACGTCGCTCTGTCCGAGGAAATCCGCCAATCCATCATGCCTAATTCCAACCTCACCGGCTCGGCCAACCTCTTCATCATGCCGAGCGTCGAAGCCGCCAACATCGCCTTTAGCATGCTGAAAGTCCTGGCCGACGGCACCAGCATCGGCCCGTTACTCCTTGGCGCGGCGCGCCCGGCCCACATCCTCACCCCGTCCGTAACCCCGCGCGGCATCATCAACGTCACCGCCATGGCAACCGTCGGGGCCCAGGTTCACGAGGATGAAATGGGCGATGAAAAATCCCACCTCCAGACCCGGCACTATTAACCCTTCCGTCATTGCGAGCGTAGCGAAGCAATCCATTTTCTGGATCGCCACGCCGCCTGAGAGCGGCTCGCGATGACGATTTGCAATAATCGCTTGATCTAAACCCCGAATAGGGTAAAGGTGAGCCCAGACATCTATAGTTTAAACCCCTATCGGCGGGCCCCCATGACCGATGAAAGCCTGAACAACATAACCGACAGCGCCGAAGACGCGCCATTCCTCCTGACCGACCGCGAGATCAGGGACATCACCGATGCTGTCCGCGCGCAGGACACCGACATGGTCCACGCGATCCTGGCTGGCATGCCGTCCTTCGACATCGCCGACCTGATCGGGAAAATCACCGACGAGGAACGCCGCGAACTTCTCCTGATGTGCGCCGAAACGATGAACCCCATCGTCTTCGCCGAAATGGATTCCGAACTGCGCCGCGCCGCGCTCTCGACTTTGTCCGCCGACCAGGTCGCTGAAATTATTTCACGCCTTGAATCCGACGACGCACTCGGCCTCGTCCTCGATCTTGATTCCGAATTCCGCCACGAAATCATCCGCAAGCTCTCCGCGAAAACGAGGTTAGCCGTTGAAGAAGGCCTGAACTTCCCCGAACACAGCGCCGGGCGACTCATGCAGCGCGAGCTTGTCGCGGTCCCGCAATTCTGGACCGTCGGCAAAACCATCGATTACCTGCGCGAGGCTGGCGAAGACCTGCCCGAAGATTTCTTCGACATTTTCGTCATCGACCCCGGCTATCACGTGCTCGGGCAAATTCCGCTCAACCGCGTCATCCGCTCGAAACGTCCCGTCAAAATGGAAGACCTCGCGCTCGATGAAATCAAACCCATCCCCGCGACGATGGACCAGGAAGAACTCGCGCACATCTTCCGCCGCGGCGACATCACCTCCGCCCCCGTCGTCGACGACAACAATCGCCTGCTCGGCGTCGTCACGATTGACGACATCGTCGACGTCATCGACGACGAAGCGGAAGAAGATTTACTGAAGCTCGCTGGCGTCGATCAGGACGACATGTACCGCGCCGTGCTATCCACCAGCGCGCTCCGTTTCCGCTGGCTGTTCGTGAATTTGCTCACCGCGTTTCTCGCCGCCGGTGTCGTCTCCCTCTTCGGTGCCACGATTGAAAAAATCGTCGCCCTCGCCATCCTCATGCCCATCGTCGCGGGCATGGGCGGCAACGCCGGCACACAAGCCCTCGCCGTCGCCGTCCGCGCCCTTGCGCTGCGCGAACTGTCCGGCACAAATGCCGCCCGCGCCATATTCAAGGAAGCTCTCGTCGGCCTTATAAATGGCTGCCTGTTTGCTGTGCTGGTAGGAGTAATCGCCGCGCTATGGTTCCAGAACCCGATGCTCGGCGTCGTAATCGGGGCCGCCATGATCATCAATCTCGTCGTCGCCGGGTTCTTCGGCGCCTTTATTCCGGTGCTGCTGAGCCGCATGGGCTCCGACCCCGCCGTCGCCTCAGGCGTATTTCTCACCGCCGTTACCGACGTCGTCGGCTTCTTTGCGTTCCTTGGCCTTGCTGCGATATTGCTGTTTTAAATAACTTCCAACGCCATCGCAGATCCTGTCTCGAAAGGATCCAGTGTTTCGTTCATCATGTTTTTGTCTGGCTCAGGCTCAGGCACAGGCACAATCATCACCTCGCGCAATCTCTTCATCAGTCTGGCCGGATTTTTGTTTCCGGCAACATCTTCCATGCCAAGATTTTTTTTCATAGCGGCTATACGTCTTTTGACTGTATTAAGCCCCACACCCAGCTCCCACGCAATTTCCTTGAGCGCTTTTGCTTCTAAAATACGTCTGGCGACAGGCTCCTGCTCGGGCGTCAAACCTTGAAAAGTGCAGTCAGGGGGCACAGGACCATCCAGCAGAAGCTGTAATTCACTGCTGGAATGAACATCAAGCTCCCTATAAAGGTCGCACATATCGCTTCTGGCCATACCAAATGAAAGCCTGAGCTTGGAGGCCGCGTCTTTCGCGGTGCCTCCATCGGCAATGATCCTGGCAACTTTCTGCTGCCGCTCTCTCAGATCGGCAATGCTTTTTTTCTTATCGGGTAAATTTTCCATGGTTGCCACGATTTTATAATTCGCACTCCGGAGACTTCGATCCGGTGAGCAACGACGGCGCGGCCTTCACGACAAATCTTAATGTATCCGCCACATTTCTTGCCCCTATCTTAGCCTGTCCATTAAGTCGGTGAACTTCCGCTGTGCGTGTGCTTATTTCCAAAAGGTTGGCGATACCTTTGTTTAACCACCCTCGCGAAGCCAGGTACAGCACCTCGCCCTGTCTCGGCGTAACGTGCGCTTCTTTAAATGCATCGATCAAAGACTGCGGCAACGCATCAAACAATTTTCCGGGCTTCACATTTTCATTCACGCTGCGCGTTGGATAATATTCATTGAAACTGTTCAGTCGCACATTAACCTCAAATAAAAATATACCCAGCTCCCGTGCTATCGCCTTTTCGCTCTTTCCGTCGGCGGCAAGCCTGAAAACGCTGTGCGTCATTTGTGTATTTTTAGATCTCGACCTTTTTTTGAACATCGGCTTTCCTTTTCTTTCCTAACCCAACTTCGGGCGAACAGGTTCATTTTCCAGCATTTCCTGGTAATTCCACACGCCATCTAACAACACGGTAAGTACCCGGTCATGGATCATCACGCTGCGCAAGGCCTTCAGCAATTTCGCCGCATCGCTGAGATCTTCGGTATTGCCTCCATTACGAAGCGCTTCCCTCATTTTTTCTTTATGCCTTTTAATTGTCCTTTCTTCGAGATTTAGCGCTCGCGCCATTTCCTTCTCGTTCATGCCGACAAAAAACAGCCTGGCAATATCGTTCTGCCTGGGTGTAAGACCTTCAAAGAAGCAACCCGCCGGCACGGGCCCGTCCATGGCCACGCACAGCATGAGAATAGAAGAAGGAATCCCAAGTTTTTCATAGATCTTCTGCCGGTAGTAGCCTCTGACCATGTGCGCGGAAATATCCTTTTTCATTTCCTTCGACACTCTCTTGCTTATTTCCTCTGCATTAAGCCCATCGGCCGTCATCCTTGCGATCTGGTACTCCACATCACTGAGCTGCTTGATCCGGTAGTTGATATACGGCGGCATAACTGACGAAAACCTGAACACGAACGTCAGACCCACTTGTGGCTTTTTCTTAACCATCGGTTTCCTTGCTCACACGTTCCGGACGACTGTCCCCACTTTAAGCATTCAGTTCGGGAGAGTCGGTCGCACGCGCGCTAAGGCCATGCATTAAACGAATTAACCCGACATTTTTATTAATGCCAAGCGTGCGGTACACATTAAGTATATGGGTTTCAACCGTACGACTCGAAATTCTCAGTTCACTGGCTATTTCGCGCGCGCTTTTTCCGTCAGCATAAAGATCCGCAATTTGCTTTTGCCTGTCTGTAAGACTGCCTAGGCCGGAGACACAGCCATCAAATATATTATTGATATGGCCTACATGTATTTTGACGGTGCCATCTGATATGTTCAGTTGCTGCGCTATATCCATCACACTTTTTCCGTCGGCCATAAGGTTGAAAATTTCCTGCTGTCTTGGCGTCAGGCCGTGAACGTGTATCTGTACTTTGTCGGACATTTTATTTTCCCTTTCCGTATTGAATACCCCTTTTTTATAGAAACTAATGATTATGTCAAGAAAGAAACCCCGCGCCCGCCCGCCGGATTGCTTGATTATTGGCGTATAACAGGCTACTTGAAGGCACCATGGCGCGCAGAAAATCAAAAAAATCAGCTAAAAACAGCAGCAAAACACCGTTTTTCAACACCTCGTCCTTCCTGGGCTGGGCTCTGAAATGGGCGTTTGTCGCCGCGCTTTGGGCGGGTATTTTCCTCAGCGCCCTCTGTGCCTGGTACGCCCAGGAACTCCCCGACATCACGCAAAAAGCCAATTTCGAACGTAAGAATTCCATCACCGTGAAAGCCGCCGACGGCTCGGTCATAGCCCGCTACGGCGAGATCCGCGGCAACAGCATCACCGTCGAGGAAATGCCCGCGCACCTCGTCTACGCCGTCCTCGCGATCGAGGACCGCCGCTTCTATACCCATTTCGGCATCGACCCGTTCGGCCTGGTCCGCGCCATGGGCAAGAACGTCATTCATGGCCGCTACGTGCAGGGCGGCTCGACCATCACGCAGCAGCTCGCTAAAAATCTTTTCCTCTCGCAGGAACGCACCTTCAAAAGAAAAATCCAGGAAGCCATGCTCGCGCTCTGGCTTGAATATGAACTCACCAAAGACGAAATCCTCAGCGCCTATTTAAATAGAGTCTATATGGGCTCCGGCACGTATGGCGTCGACGCCGCCGCGCGCCTCTACTTTAATAAGGACATCAAGGAGATAAATTTACAGGAAGCCGCCAAGCTTGCCGGACTCCTGAAAGCCCCTTCGCGCTATTCGCCGCTCAACAATCCCGGCCTCTCGAAAGAACGCGCCGACATCGTCCTCAACGCCATGGTCGATGCAGGCTACATCGAAAAAGAAGACGCCGAGAATTTCACGAAAATCCCGCCGGTTCCGACACCGAAACCCACCGGCGGCAACGCCGAACGTTATTTCTCCGACTGGGTCGTCGATGGCCTCGAAGATCTCATAGGAACTCCACAAGAAGACATCGTTATCGAAACGACAATGGATTCAAAAATCCAGCAGGCCGCAGAAGAAGCGCTCCTCAAAGCCATCCTTGAAAACGGCGAAGCCAAACAGATTTCTCAGGGCGCCGTCATCGCCATGCGCCCCGATGGCCGCGTCCTCGCCATGGTCGGCGGCCGCGATTACGCCGCCAGCCAGTTCAACCGTGCCGTCCAGGCCAAACGCCAGCCCGGCTCCTCGTTCAAACCTTACGTCTATCTCGCCGCGCTTGAATATGGCCTGCGCCGCGACGATCTGTTCATGGACCAGAAAATCACCGAAGGCCGCTACCGTCCGCAGAATTTCGGCGGCGAATATTACGGCGAAGTCCCCATGGGCGTCGCGCTGATGTTATCCCTCAACACCGTCGCCTTCCAGATCGCGAAACTCGTCGGCCCTGAACACATCGTCGACACCGCGCGCCGCCTCGGCATTATCTCGAAGCTTAACCCCGATCTGTCCCTCGCGCTCGGCACTAATGAAGTTTCATTACTCGAACACGCCACCGCCTATGCCGCGCTCGCCAATGGCGGCGGTTCCGTATTCCCCTACGCCATCACGAAAATCACCGGCAAGGACGGCACGCTCTATTACCAAAAACGCGAAGACCGCGCCCGCCGCCGCGTCGCCGATGCCGCGCTCGTCGCGGAACTCTCTTCAATGATGCAGCAGGTTTTAGAGAACGGCACCGGCCAGCGTGCGCGCCTCCCCTGGCCCGCCTCCGGAAAAACTGGAACGTCACAAGACAGCCGCGATGCCTGGTTCATGGGCTTCACGAATGAAATCGTCGCGGGCGTCTGGATGGGGAATGATGATTACTCACCGATGAAAAACGTGACGGGCGGCAGCTACCCCGCCGATGTCTGGAAACAAACCATGCTCGCCGCGCGTGGACGTTACGCCCCTGTCAGAACCAATGCCAGTATCGGCGACAGCTTCGAAAGCCTCATCAATCGTTTCACCGGCAGCGATGAAGAAGGCGATCAATACCGCTACCGCCGCGAGGCCCAGGAAGAAGAGGAAATCCGCTGGAATGACGGCTCGACGTCCCGCATCCCCGCCAATTCTGACTACAACAATTAGTAATAAATCCGCTCATCAAGCAACGTGTGCTCGACCCTGAACGCGGCAAACCTGTCCTCGCCCGTGCGGTTCCAGTGATTATGCAGCGCGATCAAGCCGTGCGTCGGCGCGCCGACTTCCCAGCCATTGCGCATCATCGCCTCGCCCGCATATTTCAAAAAATCAGCCGGGAAAGCCATTCGCGGAGCGCGCAAACCTAAATCGACGAGCAGCTTCGCCACATGAGCGTCGCTATATCCCATCATGTCGGCCGTAAACTGGATGGCGGAGAGTACCTTGATCTCCATCCGGCTGTTCGGAACATTTCTGAGATGGCGCATGAAACGTGCATACAGCGCCATGTCCTCGCCATCCGCAGGTAAGTGCGGCGGCAAAGGCAGGACAACATCGTCTTGGTTACTCTGGACTAGGACTTGCGTATTCATTGAATGGCCTCCCGGTTGTTGGAGTTGAGGTCGCTTCGAGACTACGATTTCAGCATCGCGCCTGTATGGTTAACGAAAGATTAATATGAGGAGTTCCATAAATATGGAATGTGGACCGAAGTTACTAACGCTTTGGAATCGCAAGCCGCGCCAGCGCATCGCATCTTTCATTCTCGACATGCCCGTCATGGCCGCGAACCCAGTGAAATTTCACTTTATGGTTCGATAACACCGAATCGAGTCGCTTCCACAGGTCCTGATTCTTGATTCGCGCCGGCCAGCCTTTTTTCTTCCAGCCCGGCATCCATTCCATTACGCCCTGCTGCAGGTATTTGCTGTCCGTATATAAATCCACCGTCGATTCCTTCTTCAGCGCCTCCAGCGCCGCAATCGCCGCCATCATTTCCATGCGGTTATTCGTGGTGTCCTTCTCGCCGCCCGACAATTCCTTTTCCACGCCGTTATAGCGCAATATCGCGCCCCAGCCCCCCGGTCCCGGGTTCCCGCTGCACGCACCGTCGGTGAATATCTCAACCTTAGCCAAACCCGATCACCTTTAGGAATTCATCCACGCTTCCAAGCCCGCGCAATTCCTTGCACGACACCGTCACGCCATACTTATCCGCGATGCGCTGGTATTTCGGCAGCCGCGAATAAAACAGCTTCGGAAAAACCCAGCGCGAAAATTCGTCGCGCGAAAAATCTTCGATCTTGCTATGGCCGTTCTGCTTCATGAATTCCGCCAGCCACTCATCGAACTGCCCGGGCTGGAAATAAAGCGGCTTCGGCTCGTGAAAAGCCTGCGCCACCAGCTCCTGCTCTTCTTCCTTGCCCGCCCTGATGTAAACGAACAGCGTATGCTCGGCCACCGTCCTGAACAAATCCTCGTCGTTGATCTCGCAAATGCTGCCCGTGGAGTCATTCACGAATTTATCCGGCGAATGATCGATGACGCCGCACATATCATAAAGCGATTGCCGCTCGGCCTCGATATAACGCGCCTGCCTGCGCTTGAATTCCTCGATCCCTACCGATCCCTTACCCACCTGCCCGACATAATCCGACAGCGCGCTCAGATCGTCCGTCTTCACGCTGTCGCCCAGCTCGTCATGCAGGTATTTAGTGCCGATCAGGTAATCGTGATTGTAATGATGCCAGCCCGCCTTCTCCAGCGCCCACGACCAGTGCGTTTTGCCGACGCCCGACATACCCATCAGCGTCAGGGCCTTGCGGGGGCCGTTCCTGAATTTCTCAACTAACGCATTCATGCGGCCCGTGAAGAAGAAGGAGAAGAAGTATCGTTGAGAATATGCGGCACCTTGAAATGCACATCTTCCTTGATGATGGAAATTTCGCGGATCGTCACCTCAAACCGCTCGCGCAGCCGCTCGATCACTTCATCCACCAGCACTTCCGGCGCCGATGCGCCCGCCGACAGCCCCAGCGATTTCACGCCATCCAGCCATTCCCAATTAATTTCCGACGCACGCTGCACCAGCGTCGATTTCGGACATCCATTAAGCGCCGCCACTTCCACCAACCGCATGGAATTCGATGAATTCGGCGCGCCGATCACGATAATCGCGTCGCTCGAAGGTGCAATCGCCTTCACCGCCGCTTGCCGGTTCGTGGTCGCATAACAGATATCTTCTTTGTGCGGCCCCTGCATCTGCGGGAATTTTTTCTGCAGCGCCGTAACAATCTCCGCCGTGTCATCCACCGACAATGTCGTCTGCGTGCAGTACGCGAGCTTCGATGTGTCTTTTATTACAAAGGTGTCATCCTGAGCGCCAGCGAAGGATCTCGTTTGGGATTCTTCGCTTCGCTCAGAATGACAGTGAAGCTTTTCAACATCTTCAGTTGTCTCAACAAGTATCACCGCGCCCGGCGGCAACTGCCCCATCGTCCCGATCACTTCCGGATGTCCCGCATGGCCAATCAGGATAATCTGGTTGCCGTTCTTGTGATAACGCTCCGCCTCCCAGTGCACCTTGCTCACCAGCGGACACGTCGCGTCGATATAAAACATCTCCCGCGCGCGGGCATTTTCCGGCACGCTCTTCGGCACGCCATGCGCCGAAAAAATCACCGGCCTGTCTTCATGCCCTTGCGGAATCTCGTCCAGCTCCTCGATGAACACCGCGCCCTTCGCGCGCAGGGAATCCACCACATATTTATTGTGAACGATTTCATGGCGCACATAGACCGGCGCGCCGTATTTAATCAAAGCTTTTTCCACGATCTGGATCGCGCGGTCCACCCCGGCGCAAAAACCCCGTGGCGACGCTAAAAGCACTGTTAAAGGCTGCTTGTTCATGAAGCTTATATATAGCGTCTTTTAATAATTGTCATCCTCCCCCTTCCCTGTCATCCTCCTCCGCCCTCCTTCTTGTCATCCTCCGCGAAAGCGGAGGATCCATTCCTGAATCCTGACGGTATATCCTTATGGATCAATGGATTCCCCGCCTTTGCGGGGAATGACGGTCTTAATAGCGCTATTGATTTGGCCGCCCCCGTTTCGTACTCTTGCCCCCACGACAAGATTTATTCCAGGAGCCCCCGTCATGAAAAGCCTGCGCCTGCTAGCCCTTACGTCCTGCGTTGCCGCCCTCTCAGCCTGCAATACCGTCGATGGCCTGGTCGAAGACCTGCGCTTCACCGACTGGGGCGCCTTCAACGGCAAGGCTGGCGGCAAGTCCGAAAATTTCCTCTCCGATGGCTGCCCGCAGGCCGCCGTGGTTCCTGAACTCGCGAACTTCGCGGAATTCACCGACAATGCCCGCCCCACTACCGGCAGCATGGTCTCACACGCCGAGATCAGCTCCATTACCAGCCAGTGCCAGTTCGGCCCGCAAAGCGTGACCGTGGATGTAAAACTGAACTTCGAAGGCACGCTCGGTCCGCAGGGTCGCACCGGCGGCCAGCCCGCCTTCTCCTACCCGTTCTTCGTTGCGGTGACATCGCCGACCGGCTCCATCCTCGCGAAAGAAATCTTCGCCGCCGATATGTCGTATAACTCCGGCGACCAGCAATCCTATCAGGAAAGCATGCGCCAGATTATTCCGCTCCCGAACAAGGATCTCGCCGGTTCGTACAAAATCCTCGCGGGCTTCCAGCTCTCGCCCGAGCAACTCGGCTATAACCGCGCCGCTTCTGCCGCCGATGCGGCCGCCGCGAAGGAACGCGCCCGGGTCCAGCGTGCGAATGACGACGCCGCGAAGAAACTCGCTGCGGACAATGACACCGCACCCGAGGTGATCGTTGTTCCTGACACAACCCAATAACCGTCATTGCGAGGAGGCAAAACCGACGAAGCAATCCACTCTTCTCTGTCTTCCCCGCTAAAGCGGGGATCTGGATTGCTTCGCTATCGCTCGCAATGACAAGGAAGTAACATGGCCTTCGACCTTAATAATTTCTGGACTTCCGAAACCGGCGAACATCTCGGCGTCGCCGAAAAAACCTTCGATACGCTACGGGGCGATTTTGGTGAAGTCGTTGAAATCTGCGCAAAATCCCTAAGCTCCGGCGGCAAACTCCTGTTCTTCGGCAATGGCGGCAGCGCCGCCGACGCCCAGCACCTCGCTACCGAATTCGCCGTGCGCTACGTGAAAAACCGCAAGCCCATGGCCGCCCTCGCGCTCACCACCGACTCGTCCGCCCTGACAGCCATAGGAAACGATCTCGGCTTCGACCAGCTCTTCGCGCGCCAGATCGAGGCAATCGGCAATCCCGGCGATGTGGCGATAGGGATCAGTACTTCGGGCAAAAGCCCCAATGTCATGAACGCGCTTCTGGCCGCCCAGAATAAAAAACTATCGACTGCCTGCTTCACCGGCGCGAACGGCGCCGCCATGGCGAAAATCTGCGATGCTGCGTTAAAGGTGCCGTCTAAAACCACCGCGCGCATTCAGGAAATGCACATCACGCTGGGGCAAATGCTCTGCGGTGCCCTCGAGAAAAAATTAGGGCTGGTTTAAAGAAAAGCGGAATCAGGGCTAAGCGGAACATCATGGACACCGGTATGATCGAATGTCGTGACGTCCTTGATCGTGCCGGGTTTAATCTCGGACCAGTTTTTATCGGTTGAAAATTTTACGCCCCCTGCCGTTGGCACCTCGAACTCTTCCCCTGTCAGCCTGATCGTCATCTCAATAATTTGCGCCTCATGCGTGACGAATAAAACCTCCCTGACATCATCCGGCAAATCACGTATCAGGTGCATGATATCGGAAAAATCCGCATGCTGGCCAAGCTTCAGGACATCCTCTACATTCACGCCTTCAAATACATCTGAAACGATCTGTGCGGTTTGAACGCCGCGCGGCACGGGCGTCGTCAGGATTTTTGTAACATTGAATTTATCGCGCAACTTAAGCGCCGTACTTCTGACATCATCTTGTCCGGCCTTGGTCAGACCACTCTCATAATAACTTCCATGCCGCATCGCGATGATGGTCCGGAGAGATTTTCCCGCGCCTGTTGAATCTGCCTGCATGTTTTTTCTCCCTGTTTTATAGGGGGAATATTACACGCCCACTCATGAATATGTCAATTAATGGTTTTTCACTGTTTTTATTGGGAAACAAACGCTTACAGGCCCCGAAACCCCTTGAGCTTCCGCCACGCCTGACTTACACTTTGGCGCGCTTTATAAACATTTGTGATAATGAAATGGCCGCTCCTAACGCACTGGAAAAAATGAGTTTTGAGGAAGCTTTGGACGAGCTCGAAACCATCGTCCGCGACCTCGAAACCGGCAAGGCGCCCCTGGAAAAATCCATCAGCTCCTATGAACGCGGCATCGCGCTGAAACAGCATTGCGAAACCAAACTCCGCGACGCGCGCGCGAAAATCGAAAAAATCACCGTCGGCAAGGATGGCTCCCTGTCCGTCAAACCGTTCGACAAGGCAGAGTAGAAAATGGCCCCATCCCCACGCGACGCCAGCCCCCAGCTGAAACAGGCAATGGATGACAGCATCGACGCCGTCAACCGCACCATCGAACGTTTACTCCCGCAAACCGATCTCGCCGAAGCCCCGCTCTACGACGCCATGCGTCACGGCGTGCTCGCAGGCGGTAAACGCCTCCGCCCGTTCCTCGCCGTGCATTCAGCGTTTTTGTTTAACGTCGATCCCACGCGCGCGCGCCGCGTCGCCGCCGCTGTTGAATTCATTCACTGCTACTCGCTGATCCATGACGACCTTCCCGCCATGGACGACGCCGCCCTCCGCCGCGGCCACCCGACCGTCCATAAAAAATACGGCGAAGCCACCGCCATCCTCGCGGGCGATGCGCTGCTCACCCTCGCATTCCAGATTCTCTCTGAACCCGAAACCCATGAAGACCCGCGCGTGCGCTGCGAACTCATCCGCTCACTCGCCGTCGCATCCGGCGGCCACGGCATGGTCGGCGGCCAGATGCTGGATCTCATCGGCGAGCAGCAGGATTTCGACCTCGGCACCATCTCGCGCATGCAGCGTATGAAAACTGGCCAGCTCATGGCCTTCGCCTGCGAGTCCGGCTCCATCCTCGGCAAGGCGTCCGAGCCGCACCGCAAGGCGCTCCGCAATTACGCCTACGACCTCGGCCTCGCCTTCCAGGTCACCGATGATATTCTGGATGTGGAAGCCGATCCGCAGGACACAGGCAAAGATACGAAAAAAGACGAAGTCGCGGGCAAATCAACCTTCGTCCGCGCCATGGGTAAACAACAAGCCCGCGAACGCGCCGAGATGCTGGTGCAACAGGCCATCGGCCATCTCTGGGTCTTCGAAGGCCGCGCCGAGCTCCTCAAAGAACTCGCGCAGCACGTTCTCAAACGTCGAGCTTAGGTATGAAGCACATCATTGTCAGCCTTGGAGTTCTGTAATCCAGATCCCCAGCTCTGTGAAGAATGTCTCTGAAGACGGTAATATGATGGGTGGGCAGGCTGTAGGATGGTCCCGGCCACCACCACAGTTTTCCTTTATAAAAAACTGTCGAGCTTCCAAAAATGTCGGCACCCCCTACGACCTGCTCATGTGCATGAGGCTTGATCGGATACTCCGAATTAAGGCGAATATAAAAATCCGGAAAAACATTCATGCGGTGGGCGTATTTGAATGCCTCTCTTACTAAATGCACGGTGTCTTTAATACATGCAGGCAGATTTTGATCGATCTCCTGACCACCCGGAAGAATCATTTCAGACTCCATGACAACGCGATAAGGCTTTCCTTTTATCGCTTTTAAAACAGCCTCAATCTCTGCCGGTTTTGTCGGAATGGAAACCGGATTGGGCATCGTCATGGCCATAATATTTTTATCGTCCTGCATCCGGGCAAAATCCTCGACGCGGGAAACCACCACCACGCGCGGATCGCTCGCGAGGCCGAATTCTTCCGAAAATTTCCGTGTCTTCAATTTTTTCAAGATATTTCCGATCATAAAAACAACACCTAATTAACACATGGATCGGCAGGACACGGATTAATGTCCAGGCTTTGCGGAAATGCGATTTTCTGGAATTCACTTAATTGTAACTTATTTTGAAAATAAAGCTCAATGGCATCCGATCCAATCCGGACAAGAACGTTTATTTCCAATAAATTTTTTACATGATCCAGGCGGTCAAGTTCGCGGCACAGGAGTTCTGGTGAAGCCTCCGAGTAAAGAGAGCGCAAACATTCCCGGAAATTCTTAGGGTCAAACTCGAAATCCATGTCAATATCACCTCGTTATATATGATCCAGCACTGACGGCGCGGTTAAACCGGAAACCTGCTGCGGCATTTTTCTCAGGATATCGTCTATCAATTCCTGACTTTCAGTAACAGCCTTTACGCCCATCAGCGCACCGTAATTGGCAACCCGCAGGGTAATATCGTCACCATCCCGCGTCATGGATAAATCTGTATTTATTTCCTCTTCAAGAGTACTGATCCACTCCCGCAAAAAAGTCTCATACACCGCACGCGGCATCGTCTCGCGCATATCCGAAAATGATTTGGTGTATCCCAGGCGCAAACGCCCGCCCTCTTTAAAACCTTGAAAACCGGGATTCATCACATCGGGTTCCAGGACATTCATTAAAAGTAACAAATCATGTCTGTCAGAAGTACGTATCGTAATCACGCAGTTTTCATCCGCGCACTCATCCTCCACGCACGCATCGACCGGGGGATTCACGCTAAGGCGTATAAAGCAGGTGGCGTGCTCAACAAGCAGACCGGCATCCCGCCTGGCATCCTTGCCCTCGAATGTTTTGGTATAAGAAAAGGACATACCGTCCTCTTTCACTAAATCAATCTTAGGCATAGTTACTCCCGGCCCATTAAACTTCGCATTATGTATAATGAATTCACCCCCTTTTTGTCAAATTTCAATAAAGGTTTCCCCGGCGCGGCTATTTGCGCTAAATAAGCAGTTCAATGAAACAGGCCACAAAAAACAACCCTGCACCGCCTCAGCCCGGGTCCCTTCTCGACCGGGTTCACGTCCCCGCCGACATGAAGGGCCTGGACGACGGGCAGCTTAAAATCCTCGCCGAAGAACTCCGCCGCGACATGATCCAGTCCGTCTCCAAAACCGGCGGCCATCTCGGCGCGGGCCTCGGCGTTGTCGAACTCACCGTCGCAATTCATTCAGTATTCAACACACCCGACGACCGCCTCATCTGGGATGTCGGCCACCAGGCCTACCCGCACAAAATTCTCACCGGCCGCCGCGACAAAATGCATACCTTAAGACAAGGCGGCGGACTCTCCGGCTTCACCAAACGCTCCGAGTCCGAATACGATCCCTTCGGCGCAGCGCACAGCTCCACGTCAATTTCCGCAGGCCTCGGCATGGCCGTCGCGCGCGACCTCGCCAATAAACAAAACCACGTCATCGCCGTCATCGGCGACGGCGCGATGTCCGCAGGCATGGCGTACGAGGCCATGAATAATGCCGGAGCGCTCAAATCAAAACTCATCGTCATCCTCAACGACAACGACATGTCCATCGCCCCGCCGGTCGGCGCGATGTCGCGCTACCTCACCAAGCTCGTATCCTCGCAGCCCTACATGAACGCGCGCGAAGCCGGGAAAAAATTCACCGAAATCCTGCCCGCGCCGTTGCGTCACGCCGCCAAACGCGCCGAAGAAGCCGCACGCGTCGCGCTCGGCACCGGCACGCTGTTCGAGGAAATGGGCTTTTATTACATCGGCCCCGTTGACGGCCACAATCTCGACCAGCTCCTCCCCATCCTCCGCAATATCAGGGACTCGGATCACGAAGGCCCCGTCCTCATCCACGCCATCACGCGCAAAGGCGCGGGCTACCTCCCGGCCGAAAATTCTTCCGACAAAATGCACGGCGTCAAAAAATTCGACGTCATCACCGGCGCACAAGCCAAATCCGCGCCCGGCGCGCCCACCTACACCAAAATTTTCGCGCAATCCCTCATCAATGAGGCAAAACGCGACGACAAAATCATCGCCATCACCGCCGCCATGCCCGACGGCACAGGCCTCGACCTTTTTTCTTACGAATTCCCCGACCGCACCTTCGATGTCGGCATCGCCGAGCAGCACGCCGTCACCTTCGCCGCCGGCCTCGCCACCGAAGGCTTCAAACCCTTCGTCGCGATTTACTCCACCTTCCTGCAGCGCGCCTACGACCAGGTCGTGCACGACGTCGCCATTCAAAACCTCCCCGTCCGCTTCGCGATGGACCGCGCAGGGTTAGTGGGCGCCGACGGCCAGACACACGCGGGCGCCTTCGACATCGCCTATCTCGGCTGCCTGCCCAATTTTGTTTTGATGGCACCGAGCGACGAAGCCGAACTCGTTCACATGGTCGCCACCGCCGCAGCTTATAATGACGGACCCATCGCCTTCCGCTACCCGCGCGGCGAAGGCACCGGAGTCGAACTCCCGGCCCAAGGCGAAATTTTAGAGATCGGCAAAGGCCGTATCGTGTACACATTAGAGTCGTCATCCCGGCGAAAGCCGGGATCCGGGAACTCAGCGCCCGACTCCCAACCCGATCCCGTTTTACAACGGGATGACAACAGCGTTGCGATCTTAAGCTACGGCACGCGCCTCACAGAATCCCTGAAGGCCGCCAAACTCCTCGAGGAAAAAGGCAAACGCGTCACCGTCGCCGACGCCCGCTTCGCCAAACCGCTCGATGAATCGCTCATCCGCACCCTCGCCGAAAACCACGCATCCCTCATCACCATCGAGGAAGGCTCCATCGGCGGCTTCGGCTCTTACGTTCTGGATTTCCTGAACCGCGAGGAACTACTCGGCAAAACCCGCGTGAAAAATCTTTACCTCCCCGACATCTTCCAGGACCACGACGACCCTTTGAGACAATACGAAACCGCCGGCCTCACCGCGCGAGATATTGTGAAAGCTACGCCATGACTAAATCATCTGAAGAACTTCTAGGCATCGCTGACCGACTAGAAGAATTTTTTCAAAAATCGAATGTGTCCGAGATCACAGATCCTATAATGCGCTTGCATAATGCCGCGATAGACATCGGAAAATCTTTTTCTGGATCATGGCTAGGATATCACGCAAACGTATATTACGGGAATTTTGAAATTCCACCCGCAGGCGCGCGCTTCAATCCTGAATGGGGATTGATGCATAGACATGTGAACCGTAATGGCACCCAGGGGGAATGGAATGAATATACACGTGATTTCGTAATAGAATCGATACACACAAAAGCTGGAAATCCTGATCTTACAAAAGTTAACAAGGTTATTTCTGAAGCTAATTCTCTTTACAAAAAAAACCTTCCAGAAATCACATCTATAATTTCAACAGAGATTTCTAAAAATTCAGATGAATTTTTAGAAAAAATAAAAAGTGAAATCGAATCATTTGAAATTTTAGACACTACTGAAATTTTGAATAGAAAAAATCCCCGAAGAACGATTTTAACTCATGATACAGCAGCAATGAATCAAGGTACAAAAGCGCCGCCTCACATGACTGTTTTGGCCCAATGTATCGAAATGAATAATTCTATAGGGTTCATTAATGAGCTTAGCGCTTGTGCACGAAAAGCGGGATCACATTTAGCCAGACAAGAAAATCAAAGAAAAAAATCAGAAATGATTGGAACCAACGTTGTTATAGGTCATGGCCGTTCACCTGTGTGGAAGGATTTGAAAGATTTCATTAAGGATCGCATAAACCTACCATACGATGAATTCAATCGAGTTCCGGTGGCCGGTATAACAAACATAGCGAGGCTTTCGGAAATGCTAGATTCCGCAGCTATCGCTTTTATAATTCTTACTGCTGAAGATGAACAAGTAGATGGAAAAATGCATGCCCGCATGAATGCCATTCATGAAGCCGGTCTTTTTCAGGGACGCTTAGGTTTTATGCGAGCTATCATTCTTTTAGAAGAAGGCTGTGAAGAATTTGGCAATATACATGGACTTGGACAGATAAGATTTCCTAAAGGAAACATCTCCGCAAAATTCGAAGATATTAGAATGGTTCTTGAAAGAGAAGAATTGATTCAGGAAAAACACGTACTTGTTAAACAAGCTGTAAAAAAACAACCAGCTGTGAAAAGGTCAAAAAACTCTTGACATTATAGGAATAACTTCCTATACTCTCCCTTATGTTCCTTGACCCCAGAGACCCGCCGCCGCTGGATTTCGCGGTGGAAAACACCCAGCACGCCATCAAAAAACTCTGCGATGAGCTGCGCATCATTCTCGGCTCCGGCAGCATACGCACGACGCTGCCGCGCCAGGCGCAAATTCTCGAAGGGATGTTCACGCTTGTCCTGCGCAATTACATCGAACAAAAACCCGGCTGGAACGCCAGCGAGAAGGAACTCGCCCTCGCGCTCGACATCCAGCGCCAATGCCTCGCCACGGTGAAGGCCAATGCCGCCATCGACTACATGGATGCGATCATGGCGAACATGCCGCGCGGCACGGCGTCAAAAAATTTCCTGCCGCCCCCCTCCCCGGAATCTGCGCATGCAGAAACCTGAAACCCCAAGGAAAAGAAGGCCATACCCGCCCAAGCACAAACGAAAGCTCATTGAGGCCGCTCAAAAGCGCTGGTCCTCGCACACAGGTCTCCGCACCCGGCAAATCCGTGAAATCCGCAGCCTCCTAAAGCGTCAACAGGCCCTGATTCGCGGTGTTTTCAATGCTTCCCATGATAGTAACGCGCGCCTATAATACCGCCCGATGACTCTGCCCAGGCCCACAATCGTGCTTTTTGACATGGACGGCACCAGCGTCCGGCACATCAACCCCATCTTCCTGCATGCGCTTGAATGGCTGGACGACACCGCGTTTAAAACGCGTAAAATTCTGAACAAACTCCTCCCGCGCAAGAGCTACAATCTCGACGTCACCGACCTCGCCCCGCGCAAGGTGCCCAAGCTCCTCGTCCACCGCGCCATCCACAAGGTCCGCCGCAAGCCCGTCGAGCAGATCGTCGAGCCCTGCCCCGGCATTTATTACGTGCTGGAATTATTGAAGCGCCACAATATTCCGATGGCGCTCGCGAGCAACGGATTGGGCAAGGGCTACGGCCACGACATTCTCGAAAAATTCGATCTGGAGAAATATTTCCGCGCCACCGTCTTCCGCGAGGACATCAAAAAATCGAAACCGCACCCGGAGCCGATTTTACTGACGATCCAGAAAATGAATCTGACGCTCACCCAGGACGACGTCATCTGGTATATCGGCGACCGTCACAAGGACGTCATCGCCGTGCTCGCCGCGCGCCAGCATCTGCCCTGCCGCATCGAGCCAATTGCCTACGGCTTCAACGCCGCCGTCGCCGTGATCGAAAAAAATATCGGCCCCGACCACATTCTCATGTCTTATCTGGATATGTACACGAAGCTGGATACGCTACTTGGTCCTCCCCCCGTCATTGCGAGGAGTGAAACGACGAAGCAATCCACTCTTACTGAATCTGCAGTGGCTCGTAAGTCGTAAAGTTCGGCTGGCTGATCACGTCCATCTGATCCATGAACGGTTTCGACACCCGCCCGAGCATCGCCTGGAATTTCAGCCCCTCATACACCGCCCCCTGCTCGCTTAAGAAAGCAAGCAGCTCTTCAAACGTCGTCAGCGGTTTCGGCAAGATAACTATGTCGAGTCCAAAACGATCTTCAGCTTTCAGCAGCGTTGCCGTGTAATCCAGCGCATTCTGCAATCCACCGATTTCGTCCACCAATCCAACGCGCTTCGCCGCTTCGCCTGACCAGACTCGTCCGCCCGCAATCTTGTCGACCTGCTCGACGCTCATCTTACGTCCTTCGGAAACACGCTCGAGGAACGCATCGTAAACCTGATCTAACATGGCATTGATCCGCTCAGCTTCCGTCGCGCTGAAGGGCGTATTCATCGACCATAAACCGGCATTTCGTCCCCATTCGACGCGCTCCCAGTTCACGCCAATCTTCGGCCACACATCGCGCGCCGAGAACTTGCCGCCAACAACGCCGATCGAACCCGTAATCGTCGTCGGCGTCGCGAAGATCCTGTCCGCGTGCGCCGCGACCCAATATCCACCTGAAGCGGCCGTCGAACCCATGGACACAATAACCGGTTTGCCCTTCTCACGCGCACGGTCGATGGCGCGCAGAATGGTCTCGGATGCAACCGGCGATCCGCCTGGACTGTCAACCCGAACCACGATGGCTTCAATGCTCTCATCTTCCGCCACATCCAGAATGGCGGGCGCAATCTCGTCCGCCGCGGCAATGCTTTCCTCACCCAATCCCATAGGGGTAGCCGACACCCCGATCCGCGTATCCATGATCGCACCCGCCACATGCACCAGCGCAACACGCGGACGCGCATCAGTAAAATGCCCGCGCACAAGATTGCTCTCGGACTGCTCGCGACCAAGAGCGGCGAGATAAGCCTTCGGATCGACAAAAAACTCTTCCTCGCTTTCGGGATCGCCTGTCAGCTCTTCACTGATCCGGCTTACCAGCACATCGACATAATTAAGCTCGGTCACCAGTTTTTCCTGCAGCGCTTCCGGACCCGTGAACAGACCCTTATTCACCAGCGCCTCAAACTTCACAGGGCTGATCTGGAGGTCAGCTGCAATATCACGCGTCAGTACGGCGCGCAGATCGCCGACAATATGCTCTAACGTCTCACGGTTCTGCGGCGACATTTTCTTAGCGGTCAGGTTTTCATACGCCGTCTTGTATTCCTTGCGCTGGAAGAATTGCGGCTCGACGCCGATTTTATCCAAAGTGCCGCGGAAGAATGGCATCTCGGCGGCGACTCCCGGAATTGAAACGATGCCGAGCGGCTGCATCCAGCGCTCCGCAAATGCCGAAGCGAGATAAAATCTTCCTAAACCGCCACCGGCTTCGCCATACGACGCGGAATAAATACGCGTGAATTTTCCACTCGCACGGAACCGCGCCAGAGCATCGCGAACTTCTTTTGTCTGCGCAGTTGAAAACGTTCCGCCATCCATACGCGCCATGATGCCCATCACGCGCTCATCCTTCGCGGCGAGATCAATCGCATCGACAACCTGGTGCACCGTCGGCGGCTCGAGATTGAAAGACCCCGCCAACGCTGACCCCGAAGGCTTCTCGTAAAAACCGTCACTGAATTCGAGATAAAGCGCCATCTTCTGCGGGAGTGGCGGCGCGGTGGTTTCATTCAGTCCCGAAAGCATCAGGATGCTTAGCAGAACCGTCACAAGAACGAACGCCCCGATCACGGTGCAGGTTTTTTTAATCGCCAGCCAGGCAATCGGCAGAACGCGCCACTGGATACGGCCCCGACGCACATCGCGCGAAACCGGATCGGAAAAAAGCGGTCTGTGTCTTGTCCAGCGGTTACGGGGCATGATTATCTATCCGCACTGCGCCTTGTGCCGCAGCCAGTGATCGGCGAGCACACACGCCATCATCGCCTCGACAACCGGCGCGCCGCGAATACCGACGCACGGGTCATGACGGCCTTTTGTGGAAATTTCAGTTTCCTTGCCTTTGACGTCAATCGTCTTGCGCGGTGTTAAAATCGAACTCGTCGGCTTGAAGGCGACGCGCACAATAATATCCTGCCCCGTCGAGATGCCGCCGAGAATACCGCCTGCGTTGTTCGACAAAAACTTTTTACCCTTACGGATTTCATCGGCGTTTTTCTCGCCGCCCCATTCGACGGTCTCAAACCCGGCACCGATTTCCACGGCCTTCGTTGCATTGATCGACATCATCGCCTTGGCAAGGTCTGCGTCTAACTTATCGTACACCGGCGCACCTAAACCCGCAGGAATGCCGCTCGCGACAACTTCAATCAATGCGCCCGCGCTGGACCCCGCCTTGCGCTGCTTATCTAAAAACGATGCCCATTTATCCGTGACACCTGCATCCGCCGCGAAAAAATCATTCTTGTCTATATTTTTCAAATCACGCTTCTTCGGGTTGTCAGCGTGCGGCCCGATCTGCACGACATAAGCCTTAATTTTTACCCTCGATCCGATCTCGTGCGCCAGAACTTTCCGCGCAATCGCGCCAGCCGCGACACGCATCGCCGTCTCGCGCGCGGATGAACGCCCGCCGCCGCGATAATCGCGAATGCCGTATTTCTCCATATAGGTGAAATCGGCGTGACCAGGACGGAACTTATCCTTTATGTCAGCGTAGTCTTTCGACTTCACATCCATGTTTTCAATCAGGAGACCAATCGGCGTGCCGGTCGTCTGCCCTTCGAACACGCCAGAGAGAATTTTGATTTCATCCGCCTCGCGGCGCTGGGTTGTGAAACGCGATTGCCCCGGCTTGCGCTTATCGAGATATTTCTGGATGTCGGCTTCGGACAATTTGATTTTCGGCGGCACGCCATCGACCACGCAGCCGATTGCAGGCCCGTGGCTCTCGCCAAAGCTCTGATACTGAAACAATGTGCCGAAACGGTTGCCAGACATGACATTGTTATAGCTCGAAAAAACCCGCCTGTCATCTTTTGGGCCAATGCCCCTCCACAATCAATAATTGACCGCTATGAAAAATAAGTCTATGTAAAATTCAGGATCAAACCGGGAGCATAGATCATGAATATCACAGGCATTTTAAAAGACGCCAAAAACTTGGCAGAACAAGAATTTATCGCGGCAAACGAAAAGGGCTTGGACAAGAAAGAGGAAAACAGGCGCGCTTATACCTTCCTGGCCCGTCTTTTCACAGTCGCGGGCGGCGCAGCGCTTGGCACCGGTCTCACCGTTTGGAATGTCGTCGGCCAGATCAATGGCGAGTTTAACGCGCAGATAGACAAAACCCGTATAACCATATCTGAACAAAATGGCTGGAACTATAAAGAAATGCCCAGTGGAAAATCTATTAGCACGGACGAGATTCCGGCATTCAATAAATCAGCGCAGCTTACAAGCTTCGTTCAAGGCGAAATCGAAAAACACCAGACAAACATTACAGTTCATGATGCTGCAGTTGCAAGGGATGTTGCCATGGAACTAAAATCTGAAAGAAAATCGGACGGTGGCAGCCCCGGATTTTTCACCGGCGCTTTTACTGCTATTTCTGTTATAATAGCTGGCATAAATTATTCCGTCGTAATCGCACCGACCCATATTCCTAAGGCTATACGCCGCCGATACGACAACACGCCTGAAGCAGACATGGCATAACCGAGATCATCATGGACATGAAAATTATCCGCATCTCCGACCCCGAAGAACTGACCAAGCCAGACCCCCTGCGCTCAATACTGAAAGAAGCGGCAGGCAATCCATGGAAAGACGAATATGCCCGGGAATGGGATGCGCTGAGGAACGGAAATTTCTCGACCTACCAGGGTCTGAAAGACCGCGGCGCAAGTTTCAAATGGGTCGATCCGTGCGGCAGGCATCCGCTTCACGTCGCAGCGGAAGGCGGTAACGTCGCAATACTGGAAGACCTCGTAAACTCCGGTCACAATATCAATGTCATCAATGAGAAGAATGGCGAGACGCCCGTTCTTTACGCTGTTTCAGCGTTGAAAACTAAAGCTATCCGCTTTTTCAAAGACAGAGGCGCAGACCTGACGATAAAACCTCAGAACGCCGAAACTTTTGCAACGCGGATGCGCGCCAAGGGTTTGGATCTGGATCTTCTCTAAAGCTTTATTTTTTCTTTCTGCGCCGACAGCGTCCCCTGATCGATAATTGCGACCGTCAGCCGTGAAATCGCGACGCGCTTGCCCGTGCCCTCTTCCACGATATTCGTCTGCCAGACTTGCGTGCGCTTCCCCACATGCAGCGGCGTGCAGGTGCCGATCACGTGGCCCTTGGTCACCGCGCGGATATGATTGGCGTTGATCTCGATGCCGACGGCGCGGTATTTGTCCGGGTCGATGGTCATCCATGATGCGACGCTGCCTAGACTTTCCGCAAGAACGCAACTCGCGCCGCCATGCAAAATGCCGAACGGCTGCGTTGTGCGATTATCGACCGGCAAACGCCCTTTGAGGAAATCCGGCCCCACCTCGGTGAATTCAAAACCAAGATGCGCGGTCATGTTCGTGTTGCGGAAGCTTTTAAGATCGTCGAGCCTGTAATCCTTGAACCAGATCACGCGGCGGCATCTTTCTTCGGCGCGATGCCGTTGAGCAATTCAGCCGTCTGCGCGGCGGAATCGACATTCACCATGCCGACCGTGTGATAACCGGAATCGACATGCAGCACTTCACCCGTTACGCCGGAACCGAGATCCGAGAGCAGGAACAGGCCCGAGCGGCCCACATCCTCAATCGTCACGTTGCGGCGGAGCGGTGAATTAAGCTCGTTCCATTTCAGGATGTAACGGAAATCGCCGATGCCGGATGCGGCCAGCGTCTTGATCGGTCCCGCCGAAATCGCATTGACGCGGATATTTTGCGGACCCAGATCGGTGGCGAGATAACGCACGCTCGCCTCCAGCGCCGCTTTCGCCACGCCCATCACATTATAATGCGGCATCACGCGCTCGGACCCGTAATAGGTCAGCGTCACAAGCGAGCCGCCGTTTTTCATCAAAGGCGCCGCGCGCTGCGCAACAGCGGTAAATGAATAAACCGAGATATCCATCGTGCGCTGGAAATTCGCGCGCGTGGTGTTCAGGTACAAACCGTCCAACTCGTTCTTGTCCGAGAATGCAATCGCATGAACAACAAAATCCAGCGAACCCCATTTTTGCTCGATGGCTTTGAACGTGCGGTCGATGCTGGCTTCATCCGTGACATCGCACGCCTCGACGATGGGCGACTTGACGCTCTCGGCCAGCGGCCTCACGCGCTTTTCCAGCGCATCGCCCTGATAGGTAAAGGCCAGTTCGGCACCGCTGGCAGCCGCCATTTCGGCGATTCCCCAGGCGATGGAACGGTCGTTCGCGACCCCCATAATCAGGCCGCGCTTACCCTTGAGAAACTGGTTGTTGTTATCCATGACATAAAACCCTAAAAACCTGAGTATCCTACACATTTCAGGGGCTTCGTCCAGTCTCTATACATGCTAAACTGACCGCCATGGGTCTCGAAACCGCCGCCGTCGATCATGCCTGCAACGTCGTCCGCAGGGAAATTCAGGAAGAATTTCCTCAGCTGACACTGCTCTATATCGTCCACCAGGACGGCCAGCGCACCAAAGCCCTCGAAGCGCGGCGCTCCGAACTGCTCGAACACCCGGCGGGCGAGGCTTTTCTCCCCTATCTCCAGAAACAGGCCGAAAAGAACGGCTCCGAATTTTCCGGAATATGCATCGGGCGCGAAAAGAAGCTCCTGAAGCTCATGGCCAGGGATAAAATCCTCGCCTGTTTCTTTGTGAACGCGGAATTGCTGGAAAGCACCGACGAAGCGCGGCGTCATGCCCTCTTTCTCGCCTGGCAGGCAATTTCCCTCGTCGAGGATTACGAAGAGGAAAAAAAAGACGACTTCCAGGAATCCGGCGGCGTTGTCATTCCCAAAGCCGACAAAGTACTCCGCACCTGGAAATACATGCTGGGCGAAGCCTTTTCAGTCCTGATGCTCGAGATGGAAAAAAAGCGCGATTCAATCGGTGCGCTTGGTCGCGCGCGTAGCACCATGGTACTGACGGCGAAGCCGGGAGCAAAGCCCGAGCATTACGCCTTCCCGCTTATCTATGACGCCACGCGTCTTCTTTATCATGAAATGGCGAAAGCACCCGGGGCCGAGCAACATGTCCGCCACGCGCTGCACCTGACAAAAGAAATCGGCGAAACATTCGACCGCACTGCCGTCCGCCAGTGGTGGCTCTTCAGCCGCACCGCGCAGGAAATGGCATGGCTCGGCGCCGACAACAAAAGCATCCTCGGCGCAGCGGTTTACAGCAGCGAAGATCCCTATATCCGCGCAACCGCCTATCTCGTCGCCGAGGCGCTGAACATCCAGACACTTCTGCCTGCGCCCGTTGGTTCCTACAATCCCTTCGCCGAACCCGAGACGAATGAGCGCCATCACATGAAAGCCTGCGAGGAAGCGTTCCGCTCGACCATCGGCCGCGCCAACCAGAACAACAGCTCGCTGCCCTTCGTCGAGGAAGCGCAGAAACACAACCGCCGCCTGATGAGCGGCAACCCGATCGGCTGGTGCGCATGGCCGCTCATGTGCGCGGAAGTTGCCTGCCGTACTTCACCGACTGAAGCTAAAATTGTTTTCGACAAGGCCCTCACTGAAACGCCATGGATCAAAGTTCAGGACATCGTGCGCATGATTATCCTGCTCCGCCGCGAGGGCGCAGACGTCACGTCCGAATTACTCACGGAAAAACTTCAGGAAGTCGATGACCTGAAATTCCTGTCACCCTGCTTCAGCGCGCGCTCAGCATAAGCTAATATTCTTGCCTTCCCCGCTCCATTTTGTCTTCCCCGCGAAGGCGGGGATCCGGCCATAAATAAAGTGCGGCGCTTTCGCGCCGCACCTCAATTCCAGGTCCCCGTTCACGCTCGCCTATCGGCTCGCTGCCGGGGATGACAAATGTCAATTAACCGTTGACGATTTCCCAGCTGCCGTCAGGCTGCTGGCAAGCCGTGCCGTAACCTTTTTCCGAGCGACCGCCGACCACGATGGTCTGCTGGTACTCACGGCAGTAACGGCCTGATGAGCTGTAACCGTCGCGGGTCGGCGTATAGGTACCGTGGTTGCCGCTTTGCGGGTTATTCCACGAGATACTTTCACCGACAGGTGCACTGTAAGCCCTCGACTGTGCCTGTGCCGCATAGCTGCGGTCGGCGTTATCGAGCGAAGCCCCAACTTCAGAGCCGACAAGCGCGCCGAGCAGAACGCCAGCGCCGGTCGCCCAGAGACGACCAGAGCCGCCGCCAACCTGCGAGCCAAGCAGACCGCCGGCAACAGCGCCAAGGCCCGTACCGACAACCTGTTTATTTCCAGCTCCGCGCATCGTATTGGTGCAGCCAACCATGGCAAGCGCCGCTACGGTCATGACTGTCAGAGCAAAACTATTCTTCATAAATAAGCCTTTCTTTATTGCGATTTTGGTCCCACACCATATATCTAAACAATTCGTGTGTACATGTTATACGCTTGAGATAGGAATTCCTCCCGCTATGGTCGATAATATTTTTAAAGAATATGGAAACAACCCGGCGATCCTCTTTCATAAGTGGCATGCCGAGGCTGAGAAATCCGAAATAAACGACCCTAACGCCATGGCCCTGGCGACTGTGGATAAGGAGGGTCGTCCCGAGGTTCGCATGGTCCTGCTTAAAGTCGTGGACGAAAGCGGCTTCACGTTTTTCACCAACCTCGAAAGCGCGAAAGCCGAAGCGCTCCAGACGCACCCCTACGCAGCCCTTAATTTTCACTGGAAAAGCCTCGAGAAACAGATCCGCATCTCTGGTCCTGTCGTAAAAACAACCGATGAGGAAAATGACAAATATTTCGCCAGCCGCAGCCGCGCCAGCCGCCTCGGCGCATGGGCTTCAAGCCAGAGCAGGCCGTGCGAGGATTACAGCACCTTCGAAAAACTCGTGGCCAAGGCTGAAAAGAAATTCGCAGGCCAGGAAGTTCCCCGCCCGCAGCATTGGGGCGGTTTCCGCGTTATGCCCGAACGCATGGAATTCTGGCTCGGCCACCCCGACCGGCTCCATAAAAGATTTGTTTACACAAAACAGGATAAGGATTGGACAGCGCACTGGCTGTTCCCGTGAGAAACTTTAATTTATCGTCATCCCGAGCGAAGCATCGCGAAGCCGAGGGATCTTGGGCATGAAACAGTTTGCGATATACTTTATGACGAATTGGACCAACAAAATTTTATACGTTGGGGTAACGAGCAATCTTGAACAACGAGTATGGCGACATAAAAGTAAAATTATTGAAGGGTTTACTAAAAAATATAATACCGACAAGCTTGTTTACTTTGAGCAATACGAAGATTCGGAAAATGCTATTAAAAGAGAAAAACAGATAAAAAACTGGAGCCGCAAGAAAAAGGATATTCTTGTAAACCAGATGAACCCTGACTGGAAAGACTTGTCACAAAAATGGTATAGCGAAGATCCCTCGACTTCGCTCGGGATGACGGAAATAAAATTTAAAGGAATATAAATGACAACCGATACAATGAATTTCAGTGCCGACGTTTCCCGCCTCCTCGATATCGTGGCGAACGCGCTTTATACGAACCACGACGTTTTCCTGCGCGAGCTGATCTCGAATGCGGCGGACGCCTGCGACCGCCTGCGCTATGACGCCATCCAGAACCCGGAGCTGACAAAAGACAACCCCTCCTTCCGCATCCATGTGTACAAGGACACCACGACCCGCACGCTCGTACTCGTCGATAACGGCATCGGCATGAACAAGGGCGAACTCATCGACCATCTCGGCACCATCGCCAAATCCGGCACCGCCGCGCTCATGGAAAAAATGAAAGCCGCACCCCCGCAAGGCGATTCACTGAAACTCATCGGCCAGTTCGGCGTCGGTTTCTACGCCAGCTACATGGTCGCCACGAAAGTCACAGTCGTCAGCCGCAAGGCCGGCCAAAGCGAAACCTGGGCGTGGGTTTCCGATGGCCGCACCGGCTTCGACGTCCGCGAAGCAACGCAGGATGAAATCAAAAAACTCGACGGCACGCGCGGCACGGCTGTCATCCTCAATATCAAAGACGAAGCCGCCGAATTCCTGATCGATGATAAAATAAAACAAACCGCGCTCCATTATTCCGATCATATCGACGTGCCGATTTTCCTGGGCGAACCCGGCACCGCCAACATGGAAAAACCGCTGAACAAGGCCTCTGCCCTCTGGACGCGCCCCAAAGCCGACATCACGCCGGAGCAGTACAACGAATTCTACCGCCACATTTCACACGGCTTTGACGAACCGCTGATGATCTCGCACTGGCACGCAGAAGGAAAAATCGAATATACCGGCCTGCTCTTTATCCCTACTCTGCGCCCATGGGATCTATTCGATCCCTCGCGCCGCAGCTTCGTCAATCTCTACGTGCGCCGCGTCTTCATCACCGACAGTCTGGAAACACTGATGTTCCCGTGGCTGCGTTTCGTGCGCGGCGTCATCGACAGTCAGGACCTGCCGCTGAACATCAGCCGCGAAAGCCTGCAGTACAATCCGCTGTTGCCGAAAATTCGCTCCGGCGTCGCCAAGAAAATTCTCAGTGATCTCGACAAGATTTCACGCGATGACGAACATGCTTTCATCGCCTTCTGGGGCCAGTTCGGCGCGGTCATCAAGGAAGGCCTCTATGATGCCGCCGAGCACCGCGAAGACATCTTCAAAATCTGCCGCTTCTATTCCACGCTGAATGACGGTGAAAAATTCATCAGTCTTGATGATTACGTTGGCCGCATGAAGGAAGGCCAGGAGGAAATCTATTACATCAGCGGAGAGAAAATCGACACCCTGATCTCTTCACCGCAGATCGAGGGCTTCCGCGCGCGCGGAATCGAGGTTCTTTATCTCACCGACACCATCGATGATTTCTGGTTGCAGAACGCTTCCGAATTTAAAGGCAAGAAATTCAAATCCGTCACCAAGGGCGACATCAATCTCGGCGAAACCGACAAAGACAAAAAAGAAAAACCGCCAAAAGAATCCGCCGACCTGATCAAACAGCTGAAAGAAGTCCTGAAGGACGACGTTTCCGATGTCCGCATCTCAAAACGCCTGACGGAATCTCCCGTCTGCCTCGTCGCGCAGGAACGCGGCGTCGACATGCACATGGAACGCGTGCTGAAAATTCACCAGAAATACGCGGGCAATTCGAAACCTGTCCTTGAGATCAACATCAAACACCCGTTGATCGAAAAACTCGGTACCAAAACCGGCAACACCGAATTATTCACCGATGCCGCGCATCTCCTGCTCGACCAGGCACGCATTGTTCAGGGCGAACCGGTGAATGACGCGGGCGCGTTCGCGCGGCGCCTGAGCGCCTTCATGGCCAGCGGCCTTTAAAGCGGAAATTAATCGTTACAGCTCAGGTTGTTGTAGTCGTACCAGCAATTGATGCCGGGACACACCGCGTCCTGCCGCAATGCGCCGTCAAACATGATGGCAACGCCGGTACGCACAGGCGGAACGCTGGCGCAGGATGGCGCATAAAACGTATCCCTAACCCATTCAATCACCCTGTCAACACCGGGACCTGTCGCCGGCCAGTCCACGGGCAGCGGATTACCCACCTCCAGTGCATTGGCCCAGTTACCCCGGCAACCTTCGCAGCCTCGCCTGTCGCCGCAGACATGCTGGTCGTACGTAAGCCAGTTGTCCTTGTTTATGTTCGAGCATTTCGCTTCCTGCCAGATTTCCGCCATGCTGCCGCAAATCACCGTCGGCGGCATTGGCAGCGGAGTAGCAGGCCGGTGCATCACAAAGTTTTCCCTCCAGTACGGCCGCAGCGACCAGCGAACCAGCATGGTGACGGCGCGGTCAAGATAGACATCATCCATGAGAGGGCCGGGCGGATTGGGTCCGGGCTCGGGCAAAATCAACGGCTGGAAAATATCAATCGGCATTTGCAGCACGATCACAAGCGGATTGATAGGGTTCGGGATCAGCGCGCCGGTAAGCCACGGAATAGGGGCGCAGGTCGGTCCGAAACAAAGCGGCGGCATGCGGAATAATGTTCCATGCGCCGCGCCGGTGCTCACAAACCGGAATGCCCCGTCGCTGAACAACACGTTGTCCCTCTCGGGCATTTCGCGCATGTGATGATCGAAACAGGACATATAAAGAATGCTGTCCCTGAAAGTAATATCCTTACTCAGATGGATGAGCGTCTGGGCGGTTTCAAACTGGCGCTTGCCACCCATCCATGAATGCGCCTGATGCACATCGTAAACGTCAGGATCGCAGGTAGGCGAAATCGGCTGGGCGCGCACATCGCCGCCCCATGCCAGGACAAGCATAAAAATCGTCAAAAAAACCTTTATTTTCAAGACAAACCGCCCGGGCCCCGAATAATTCATGTCGCTTTATAAGTTTATCACAGGACAGGAAGACGTGACCAGCTTGTCCTTAAAGCATTCCCTGGTAATGGCGGCGAGCCATTTCCTCGATTTCATCGTCGGGAAAGTCGAAATGACGGCCCAGTTCCTCGATCATCACCTGCCTGAGCAGGCCGAGCAGGTCGTCACAGGATTCGCACCACATATCGAGCAACGGGCGGCGATAGATGACCAGGACGTCATCGTCATTGGCAGTCTTCTTCTCGACACCGGGAGAAATTTCCTTTCCGCTCTTATATTGCGCCAGCAGATCATACGGATTCTCGAGATCCAGCTCTTCCACCGTCGTCTCGTCAGGAAAATCCTCGACGCGGATCGCAAGGCCCTCGCAATGCTCCAGCAATTCTTCCGGCAGGTGCTCGATCATCGCCCCGGCAATGGACTCGATCTCATCGGTGCCCGGCGGCACCGAATGATTCATGATGATCCGTTGTTGTTGTGCTCCCATGACGCTAGCCATTTGCATTCCCACCGCGGATTTTTATCCGCCAAGCCTTTTTTTGATTCTGTATATAAGCGTACGACGATTTACAGGGGGGCACAATGCTGTAAAGCCTCTACGGTCGGCTGCGTGTGGAAATCTGCTTCGGGTCCATCCTGATTTCGATCAAAGCTGCTTTGCCTGATCTGGAAGCTTCGGGCCATAGTTTTTTGAAATCATTCGCATTATTCACGCGCGCTGAGAAAGCACCGTAACTCTCACCCAGCTTCACGAAATCCGGATTCGTCAGGGCCGTGCCACTCACCCGCCCGGGAAATTCCCGCTCCTGGTGCATACGGATAGTACCGTACATGCTGTTATTGCAGACGATGATGATGGGTTTCACCTTGTGATGAATCGCCGTCGCCAGCTCCTGCCCCGTCATCATGAAACCGCCGTCGCCGCAAAACCCGATCACTGTTCTGTCAGAATATTGCAGCGAAGCCGCCACCGCCGCCGGCACGCCGTAACCCATCGCGCCACACACCGGACCAAGAAAACGCCCCGGCCGCGCATAACGTAAATAACGTTGCGGCCAGCCCGCAAAATTTCCGGCATCGACACTGACAATCGCATCACGCGGAAACAGCTCCTGCGCCTGACGCATGATGTCCGTCATGTCAGCGCCCTTCCAGCCTGCCGCTTCATCCTTAATCGTCGTCCATTCGAGATATTCCTTACGTCCCTGCGCGCACCACTCCGCCCATTTACGTCCATCCAGCGCAAAAGAAGCCGCCAGCACCGCACACAGGAGCCCCGCGTGCGCGGTGATGGCAAGGTCAGGCGTGAAAGACTTTCCGAACACTTCCGCCGAAGGATAAACATGAATCGTTTTCTGCCCTTTCTTCGGCAGCGTATAAGCCTGCACGGTCGTCTCATCGGGGCGCGCTCCCAGAAACAGCAAAAGATCGGCAGCCTCCAGCCTCTCAAGCAGTTTTGGATTAATCCCGAAACTCATCTCGCCGATATAACAGGCATGATTGTGATCCATGATGTCCTGCTGGCGGAATCCGGTAACCACAGGCAGGTGCGCCGCACGCACGAAACTCGCGAGGTTTTCGCAATCGGAATCTTTCCACAAATTCCCGCCGACAATAACGACAGGTCGCTCCGCCGCCGCGAGCTTGTCCGTCAGCGCCTTCAAATCCTGCTGCGACGGCTTTATATCTGACACCGGCAAAACACTTGCCTTTACAGGCTTTCCGCCTTCGAACAGCACATCCTCCGGCAAACCGACAACCACAG
The DNA here is from genome assembly GCA_002483465.1 of Micavibrio sp. UBA7657. Lineage (GTDB taxonomy): Bacteria > Pseudomonadota > Alphaproteobacteria > Micavibrionales > Micavibrionaceae > UBA7657. The sequence continues at coordinate 395,031 of DLHX01000008.1, forward strand.
GCCCCGGCCGCCCCGATAACGCCGCATGAAACGCCCGCACCACTGAATCAGGAATAGAGGGAATCGTTTCAATCACGAACGCGTCCTTGGCCAGCGGCGCGAACATTGCCGCGATATCGAATTCCTGGAACGCTTCGCGTCCCCGGTCGCGGCTGTGTATGAGTCCCGAAAATAAAATCACCGGCACGGAGGATTGCCGCGCCGCATGAATCCCGATCGAGGCATTACAGGCCCCCGGCCCGCGCGTGACGAATATAATGCCTGGCTGGCCGGTAAGCTGCGCATGCGCTTCGGCCATAAAAGCCGCGCCCGACTCATGGCGGCAGGTAACAACGTCGATTTCAGGGAAATCCAGAAAGGCGTCCAGCACCGGCAGGTAACTCTCCCCCGCCACGCAAAAAACGCGGGTGACGCCATGCGCCACAAGGGATTCAACAAGCAACCGACCCCCTGAAATCATCGCCATTCCTTTCAAAACACGCACTTTAGGGTTTTATAATATTGAATCGCACGTAAAAAATTATCGCACGTATGGAAACATGGGTAAAACCCCTTTATAATCGGGAGGTTGTTAATTTCTCGCAGCAGGCCCCATGCCCTACTCACTCGACCGAGTCAAAATCCTTATCGTTGATGACATGATGCCCATGCTGTCGCTGGTGAAATCCATTTTGTCGATTTACGGCTTCAAGGAAATTTACACGGCAAACGATGGCGAGGAAGCGTTCGATCTCGTCTGCCGTCACGACCCCGACCTCATACTCACCGACTGGGTGATGGAGCCGATGGATGGATTGGAATTCACCAAGAAAGTCCGCCGCAGCCCGATGAGCCCAAACCCTTACGTGCCGATCCTGATGATGACGGGATTCAGCTCGCGCCTCCGCGTTGAAGGTTCGCGCGACGCCGGCATCACCGAATTTTTGGTCAAGCCGTTCAATTCAAAAGACCTCTGCGCGCGCATCATCCAGATCATCGAGAAGCCGCGCCAGTTCGTCGACGCCATGGAATTTTTTGGTCCTGACCGCCGCCGCCGCGACGACCGCGGCTATGAAGGCAATCGCAAGCGCGGCGATGACAGCGAACGCGCCGCCAAGAGCGATGAAAAAACCACGGACATTCTCAAAAAACTGCGTGAAGAAGCGAAGACGATTTCATGAGTAAAGACCAGCCCCGTAAACCACGTTTCATTAAACCCCCGAACGTCCTCAAGCAAAAAGTAGGCGTCGGCGGCTTTGACGAAAAGCTCATCATCCGCAGCCAGGAATTCATCGAAAAGATCGAGGTGGATTTCATCCCCTACGCTGAAAAATACCTGCAGGATTTCGCGAGGGGCGTCAAAGCAGCGGCGGGCAGCAACGATAATTTCAGCAAGGTACGAAACGACATCATCTATCCCGTCATGCAGCTGAAAGCCAACGGCGGCATGTTCCAGTACCAGTTGGTGAGCGAGGTCGCCGATATCGCCCTGCAGTTTCTCGAGGCTGTGGACAGCGATACGGTCAATCCGGAAGCGCTGGATGTCCTCCGCGCCCACGAAAACACCCTGAAGGTCATCATTACCAACAAGCTGAAAGGCAGCGGCGGTGCCGAAGGCTTCAAGCTGGTCCAGGAGCTTGATAAAGCCTGTAAACGTTACTTTACCAAGTACAAAAAACCTGAGTAGAACAGGAATATCTTCCGCCCCCTGAGGTTTATCTTTCGTTAATTTTCATGTAGGATAATAGAAGAGTAAGGGGATTCTCTCATGGAAATACCGGCACAATTCGCAGCAGAACAGGCCATCGTCAGGCAGAATGCTGCTATGTCCATGATTAAGGCGTCTTCCGACGCCGAAAAGAAACTGATTGGTATTCTCGAAGATTCCGCCCGCCAGATCGCCGCCTCCAACCGCGGCAATAACGTCAATGTCCAGGTTTAATAGCTAAATTAAGCGACCGCTCTCAAGGCGTGGTGTGAATTCCACAGCTCTTCCAGTGCGCCTGCAAGCTGCTCGATATCCTGCGTCGAATGCGCGGCGGTGGCCGTTAAACGCAGGCGCTCCGTGCCGCGCGGCACGGTCGGGTAGTTAATAGGCTGCACGTAAATCCCGTAATCGCGCATCAATATATCCGTCACCTCGCGGCAGCAATTCGGATCGCCCACCACCAGCGGCACAATATGAGTCGGCCCCTGCATGAACGGCAGATCAGCCCGCGTCAGCAGGTCTTTCAGTAAATTCACATTCCGGCGCTGCCTTTCGCGCTCGATTTGTGAAACTTTCAGATGCTCAACCGCCGCATGAGCGGAAGCCAGAACGGATGGCGGCAAACTCGTCGTAAAAATAAAACCGCCCGCAAAACAGCGCACCGAGTCGATCACGTCTTTTTTACCCGTGATGAATCCGCCCATCGCGCCGTAAGCCTTGCCGAACGTACCCTCGATAATATCAATACGGTCCAGAACGTTTTGCTCTTCGGCGACGCCACCGCCGCGCGGTCCGTAGATTCCAACCGCGTGAACTTCATCGAGATACGTCATCGCGTTGTATTTTTCGGCGAGGTCGGCGATCTGCTCGATCGGGCCGATATCCCCGTCCATCGAATAAACCGATTCAAAAACGATAATTTTCGGGCGCTTGATATCCACCGCCTGCAGCAAGGATTCCAGATGCTCGACATCGTTATGACGGAAAATCTGCTTCTCCGCGCCGCTGCTGCGGATGCCGTGGATCATTGAGGCATGGTTCATCGCGTCGGAAAAAATCACACAACCCGGCATCAATTTGCCGAGCACGCCGAGCGCGCCTTCATTCGCGACATAACCCGATGAAAAAACCAGCCCTGCTTCCTTGCGGTGGAGATCCGCCACAGAAGCCTCAAGCTCCACATGGTATTTCGTCGTGCCGGAAATATTGCGCGTACCGCCCGCGCCCGCGCCGGAATTATAAAGCGCATCACGCGCCGCCGCGATCACCTTCGGATGCTGACCCATGCCCAGATAATCGTTGCTGCACCAGATCGTGACTTCTTTCTGGTTGCCGTCCGGCGTGTGATAAATAGCTCTCGGGAATTTGCCTACAATGCGCTCTAACGTCGCAAAAGTCCGGTAGCGCCCTTCGCGCTTCACACCCTCGACACAGCTTTTGAAATGTTCGTTGTAATCCATAGCAAACCTTGGAATGTCATCTTGAGCGAAGCGTCGAAGACGCGTAGTCGAAAGATCTATTTAGATCCTTCGGCTCGGACTTTGTCCTCGCTCAGGATGACATCTTTATACTTATAACCCAATCGATTTTGCAAGGCTTTCGGCCCGGCCTAAATCCTTGTCCAAAGCCGCCATAACCTTGGCCAGATCTGCGCTTTCGTCGCCCGCCCAGACCCTTAAATTTTTAATATAAAGCCCCGTCAGTCCGGCCAACCGGAGCGCCCCGTCCCAGCCGTTGGAATCCTGCCCCGCCGCCTCCAGCATCCAGTTCATGGATTTGCACAAATGCGGCAGGCCTATGAAAATCTGCTTGGGGTCCGATTTGAACGACTCCAATACGGAAATCAAGCCTGGCCGGTATTCATTCAGCGCCTCATACCGCTCCATCAGCAGGTCGAAAAGCCTGTCGCGGGGCGAAAGCTCCGGGTCCGGCTCGCCAGCCGCCTCTAAAACCTGTTTATCGATCATCCGGCCCAGCGCGGCCAGAATGTCACCCTTATCCTCGAAATGCTCATGCAGGGCGGCCAATGTGGTCTTATTCGCCTTCGCCAGCCCCGCCAAAGTCAGGTTCTGCCAGCCCTCGCGGGCGGCGATCTCAAGCGCCGATTCAACCAGCTTTTCTTTACTGTGTTTTGAGGCGTCTTTTTGCTGTTTTTTGGCCATGTTCCGGGTTATATACCCGTTTTAGGAAACTGTAAAAAGGATTAAAAACTGATGTCTGCTAAACTCGGAGTTGTCGCCGTCGGCAACGCGCTCGTTGATGTTCTCTCGCAAGCCACAGACGATTTTCTGGCCACGCAGAAAAATAAGCACGGCATGGAAAAAGGCGCGATGACGTTGATTGACGAGCCGCGCGCGGTCGAGCTTTACAGCGAAATGGGCCCGGGCATCGAAACCTCCGGCGGCTCCGCAGCCAACACGATGGCGGGTTTCGCCTCGTTCGGCGGCAAGGGCGGCTTCATCGGCAAGGTCGCCAACGACAAACTCGGTCAGACATTCCAGCATGATATCCGTGCGCAGGGCGTGACCTTCACCACCACCCCGCTCGCCATCGGCGCACCGACCGGCCGCTGCCTCATTCTCGTCACACCGGACGCACAACGCACGATGAATACATTTCTCGGTGCCAGCGTCGAGTTCACTGAAGAAGACATCGACGAAGATCTGATCGCTTCCGCACAGGTCACGTATCTTGAAGGCTATCTCTTCGACCGCGAACAGGCCAAACGCGCCTTCGTCCGCGCCGCCGACGCCGCGCACGATGCGGGTAGCCGCGTTGCGCTCTCGCTCTCCGATCCGTTCTGCGTGGACCGTCACCGCGACGATTTCCGCAAGCTGGTCGAAAATCATGTCGATATTCTTTTCGCCAACGAAGACGAAATCAAATCGCTCTACCAGGTAAAGAGCTTCGAAGAAGCCGCTGCCGCCGTGAATGACAAGTGCGAAATTGCCGTGCTGACACGCAGCGAAAAAGGCGCGGTTGTCCTCAGCAATGGCGAACAGATCGTCGTCTCAGCTGCTCCCGTCACAAAAGTCATCGACACCACAGGCGCCGGCGATCAGTTCGCCGCCGGGTTCCTCTATGGCTTCACGGAAAAAATGCCGCTGGAAAAATGCGGGAAACTGGGCGCCGCCGCCGCCGCCGAGGTCATCGGCCATATCGGCCCGCGCCCGCAAATGGCTTACCGCGACTTAATAAAAAAAGCGGCCTAAATTTACTGTCATCTTGAGCGAAGCGCCAATCTTTTAAGGATTGGCGCGCAGTCGAAAGATCTAGATCCTTCGACTTCGTTCTGCTTTGCAGAACTACGCTCAGGATGACAATGTTCTTAATCTTTCCCGGTAAACGCCGAGCGTCTTTTCCGTGCGCGCGACGATGCGCACTTCCTCGAGCGTGCCGTCAAGACGCTCTAAAATTCCCTGCAGCATCAACCGTGCCGCGCGCGGCTTGGGAAACCCTTGCTTGCCGGAACCGAGTGGCGGAAAACCTATCGTCTGCAATCCCATCGCGTTCGCGGTCTCCATCGCCTTGCGGCAGGCATTCACCAGGTACCTGTCCGGCCTGTCGGTATCGAGACGCCGGATCGGCACGATGCAGAAAAAAATATGCGCGCAGGGCAGATCGAAACCCGGCACGGTGTACACATCGCTCACGCGCGGGCGAAAAATATTCTCCAGCACAAATTCGTCGAGCTTCTTCCCCGCCTCTTTTAAAATGCAGCGGTTGATCTCGCCCCTGTATTCAAGGTTCTGCGGAATAAAAGTGACGATGGCATCCACATCCTGCCGCGTGATATCCCCCTGAACCAGCGTAATACGGTTTAGATAGGGGTTGGAACGCCTGTTAGGGTCTGTTATCACTATGTCCATGCGGCTTACGCTTTGTTTTCTTTCTATTTTCTTTATTTTTAGCGCCAGCGCCAGCGCTGAAGAGCACTTCGGCTTGGCTATGCACGGCAAAGCGAAATATGGGCCGGAAGCCAAACATTTAGACTATGCAAACCCGGACGCACCCAAGGGCGGCTCGGTCACCATGGCCGGGCTCGGCACCTACGACAGCGTCAATCCCTATTCATTAAAAGGCAAATCTGCGGAAGGCCTGAACCTCGTCTATGACCGCCTGATGGCGCGGGTCTGGGACGAACCCTTCACGATGTACCCGCTCATCGCTGAAAAAGTTGACGTGCCGGAAGACCGCTCCGCGATCACATTTTATTTGAACTCGAAAGCACGCTTTCATGACGGCAGCCCCATCACCGCCGACGATGTTGTGTTTTCTTTCGAAACCCTGCGTGATCACGGACGCCCGAACATGCGCCGCGTCTACAAAATCGTCAGCGAAGTTAAAAAACTGGATGAACGCACCGTTCAGTTCAAACTTGGACCGGATCGCGACCGCGAAACAATCATGATCCTCGCCATGATGCCGGTGCTCTCAAAAACCTGGTGGAGCGGGCGCAATTTCGACGAAAGCGCTCTTGAAAAACCGTTGCTGAGCGGCCCCTACAAAATCGCGGAAGTAGACCCGGGCCGCCGCATCGTCTATGAACGCGTGCCCGATTACTGGGCAAAAGACCTCCTGCCCAATGTCGGCCATTTCAACATCGACCGCATCGTCTATGATTACTACCGCGACGACACCGTCGCCTTCGAAGCCTTCAAGGCCGGGAACCTCTCGCTCCGCCGCGAATGGGACGCCGGAAAATGGGCAGGCGGTTATAATTTCCCCGCCGCACGCGATGGCCGTGTCGCGATGGACGAACTCCCCCACGGCCGCCCGGAGAAAGTCCGCTCCTTCATTTTCAACACCCGCCGCGCGCCGTTCGACGATATCCGCGTGCGTCAGGCGCTGAACCTTCTTTTCGACTTCGACTGGATGAACAAGAATATTTTCCACGGCCAGTACAAACACATCAACAGCTACTTCCCCAATTCTGAACTCGCCGCACCAGACGCACCGCCTCCTCCCCCCAATGATCCCCGCACCAACATGCGCAAAGCCAATGTACTCCTGGACGCGGCGGGCTGGACTGTCGTGAAAGGCTGGCGCAAGAAGGACGGCAAGCCGCTCGCCTTTGAAATCATCCTCAGCGCGCCCGAAGATGAAAAAATCGCGCTACAGTTCAAAAACGCCCTGCAGAAAATCGGCGTCGATATCCAGGTCCGCCTGCTCGACAGCGCACAATATATCCGCCGCCTCAACGAATATGATTACGACATGACGCTTTACTACTGGCTCTCGACCCTCTCGCCCGGCACCGAACAGGTTCTCTACTGGACGTGCGAGGCCGCGAAAGAACCCGCCCGTTTCAACTATGCCGGTGTCTGTGATTCCGAAATCGACGCCCTCGCCCACCAGGTCGCCCAGGCCAAAGACCGGGCCGAACTCGTCTCCACGGTTCAGAAGCTGGATAAAAAACTGCTGGAGGGCACTTATATGATTCCCCTCTATTACGCAGGGGTCGACGATGTCGCCTACTGGAAACCCCTGCGCAGGCCCGAACAGACGCCCCTTTACGGCATGGTTCAGGAGACCTGGTGGATTGATCCCACCGAAGCCGGAAAACAGCATTGAGCCAAACCCCACCTCCTGCTATCATTTTACAGTGTTCATTAATGATTCTGGCAGATTCTCATGATATCCCGGCTTAAATCCCTCGGTCTTCCGCTTGTTTTCGCATCCGTTTTGGCGCTTGGCGCCTGCTCGACGCCGAATGTCGATAACGGCCAGTACTGGCAGCGCTCCAGCGTTTCCGACGCAATTTACACCGAAGGCCCGAAAGCCCAGCAGATGCTCAACCGCGACATCAGCCGCTGCGTCGTTGAATTGCGCGAACTCGAAGGCCTCGGCTCAATCAAGGATGCAATCCCCACCGACCGCCACGGCAAGGTCCTCGACCCCGATGAAATGGATAAGGACGAACTCGCGGACTGGGACACGCCTGAGCGCGACGGTTACCTGCTCGCCGAACACACCGATTACACCGATTTCGAAAGCTGCATGATGGCCAAGGGTTGGGAGCGCGTGAAATACGTTCCTTATGAAGTCTCGACCAAAGCCCAGCGTTCATGGTTCCAATCGCATGTCGATTACGGCAAGGATCCGCGCGATGCGCCGATCTCCGCGCCAAAAGACACCAATAACGCTTATAACGATTAAGCGATTGCTTTCAACTTAGCCCGGAATTTTTCCAGCCGTTCGCGCACGGCCTCGACGCTGAGCGACGTCATCAGGCTCGGCGCCGTTGCCGGATCGTAATCCTCATAGGCAACCAGCGCGTCATAGCTCTCCGGCGTCGAAACATAATCCGCATGCGCGCCCCATGGCCTGTAAAGATGCGGATAGCTAGGGCCGAATAAACCAAGCGTCGGCACACCTCCCGCCGCCGCCGTATGCATCAGGCCGGAATCATTCCCGATATAAAGTGCGCAGCGCGCCAGCGCCGCCGCCACCGTTCCGGCATCGGCCATGGCAATCATATTGATCTGTCTCTCAGCCGGCACAGAATTAAGAACCTCCATCGCAACGCTCTCCTCGCCCGGCGCGGCAAACACCGCCACCCGCGCGCCCGGTAAAATTCCGCTCGGCCCGGTGATATGCCGGACGATCTCGATGAATCTCTCCGCTGGCCACATCTTACCCTGCCAGTTCGCCGCTGGACCGACACCCAGCACCGCCCCGCCCGCCGGGATAAACCGCTCGGCCGCGTTGCGCTGCCCGTGCGTAAACCAGACTTCCGGCGAAGGCACGCTGCCGAGTTTCATAACCTGCGCCGCCTGCTCGACCTTGTGCCGTGATGAATCCTGCCCGCCCAGAATAAAACGCTGCCGCGCATGGATCAGCCGCGACACGGCGGAGTTGCGCATATCCACGACGATGTCCCATTTCGTACCGACGACCTGCCGCCACAGATCGAACCAGTGAAGGCTGTATTTATGCTTTTCCAGCGAAATGACTTTATTGAGACCTGGATAACCCGCAAACAACGACGCCGCAATCGGTCCGGCCACAATCGTCACGCTGGCGCTTGGGTGGTTTCGCGTTATATAACCAAGAAGGCCGGTCGAAAGAACGGCATCGCCCAGGCGGCTCGATGTAATAAACAGGATCTTCATAAAGAAATCATGGCAGAAAAAGCGTTTTATACAACCCTGAAAAACCGTGGATTAGTCACAGTTTCCGGCCCTGACGCCCGCAAATTCCTGCAGGACATCGTCACCAACGATATCAATCTGCTGGACGCGCAGCCATCCGTCTATGCCTGCCTGCTGAGCCCGCAAGGAAAATTCCTGCATGATTTTTTCATCACGGAAAAAGACGGCGCGCTTCTCCTTGAATGCGAGGGTGGCATACGGGCACAGGATTTATCTTCCCGCCTCTCTAAATACAAACTCCGCGCCAATGTAAAAATCGAATGCGTAGAAAATATTTCCGTTTATTCAATACCGTCATCCTCCGGCTTGACCGGGGGATCCATCTATCCCGATCCACGGAATGCAGAATTGGGCTTCCGCGCCTTCGAAAAACCCGCTCTCCCCGAACAGCCTTTCGAAATCTGGGACGCCTTGCGCATTTCGCTTACAATCCCCGACGGCAGCCGCGATCTCGTCATTGATAAATCCGCGCTCGATGAAGGCCGCATCGACAAACTGAACGGCGTCTCCTACGACAAGGGTTGTTACGTCGGACAGGAACTCACCGCACGCATGCATCACCGCGGTTTGGGAAAAAAACATCTCTACATCGTCAGCGGCGAACTCCTCCGCGAACCCGGCGAGGAAATCCGCGTGAATGACGCTTTACTCGGCGAAATGCGCTCGCGCTGCGGCGATATCGGGCTTGCTTTATTAAAAGACGAAGTCGCTGGCTAAAAATCAGGCCGCTTTACTTTTTTTTAAAGCCAGGGGGTTATTGGTTTTCATGCCCTCGCGGATGCTGGCCTGCGCGGCAGCAAGGCGCGCAATCGGCACACGGTATGGCGAGCACGAAACATAATCCAGTCCGACCTTCTCGCAGAAAGCAATCGATGCCGGGTCGCCGCCATGTTCGCCGCAGATCCCGAGCTTCAGTTGCGTGTTCACCGAACGCCCGCGCTCGGTCGCAATCTCGATGAGTTGCCCGACACCCGCCGTATCCAGCGAAGCGAACGGGTCACGCTCGAAGATGCCTTTGCCGACATAGGCAGGAAGGAAATTCGCCGCGTCATCACGTGAAACACCAAGCGTCGTCTGTGTCAGGTCGTTCGTGCCGAAGCTGAAGAAATCCGCCTCTTCCGCGATTTCATTAGCCGTCAGCGCTGCACGCGGCAGCTCGATCATTGTGCCCGTCAGGAACTCGATCTTCGTTTTCTTTTCCTCAAACACTGCGGCGGCTGTGTTTTCCACGACTTCACGCATCAGGGCCAGCTCTTTGCGCGTCGCCACCAACGGGATCATGATTTCGACCTGAGCCGTCTTGCCGGTTTTCTTCCCGGCTTCCAGCGCGCCTTCGATAATCGCCCGCGCCTGCATCTCGTAAATTTCCGGGTACGTAATGCCAAGACGGCAACCACGGTGACCAAGCATCGGGTTCATCTCGTGCAGATCATTCAGACGCCTGCGCACCGCATCGCTTTCAATCCCAGCAGCCTTCGCGAACGAAACGATATCTTCCGGCTCGTGCGGCAGGAATTCGTGCAGCGGCGGATCAAGCAGGCGTACGGTAACAGGCAAACCTTGCATGATCTCGAACAACTGAGCGAAATCCGAACGCTGCTCGGGCAGCAATTTCGACAATGCCTTGCGGCGTTTGTCTTCGTTATCCGCAAAAATCATCTCGCGCACGCTCTGAATGCGGCTTGGCTCAAAGAACATATGCTCGGTGCGGCAAAGCCCAACGCCTTCCGCGCCGAAATCACGCGCCGTACGCGCATCCAGCGGCGTTTCCGCGTTCGCGCGCACTTTCATGCGGCGACGTTCATCAGCCCATTGCATGATGGTTCCAAAATCGCCGGACATTTTCGGCTTGATCGTCGCCACTTCACCGAGCATCACCTCGCCCGTCGAGCCGTCAATCGTAATGATATCGCCTTCGTTGATTTTCTGGTCGCGGAAGCGAATGACTTTCGCTTTCTGGTCGATGTGCAGTTCACCCGCACCGGCAACGCACGCCTTGCCCATGCCGCGCGCGACAACTGCCGCGTGGCTGGTCATACCGCCGCGCGAAGTTAAAATCCCCTGCGCCGCGTGCATGCCGTGAATATCTTCCGGCGATGTTTCCTGACGGCACAAAATAACCGCCTCGCCCGCATGCGCTTTCACTTCCGCATCATCCGAATTGAAGACGATCTTGCCGCTCGCCGCGCCGGGTGAAGCCGGCAGGCCTTTCGTGATAATATTTTTCTCCGCCTTCGGATCCAGTGTCGGGTGCAGGAGTTGATCCAGCGATTGCGGATCAACGCGCAGCAGCGCCTCTTCCTGCGTAATCAGTTTTTCATTCACCATATCGACAGCAATCTTGAGCGCCGCCGCTGCCGTGCGCTTGCCATTCCGGGTCTGGAGCATATACAGCTCACCCTTCTGCACTGTGAATTCAATGTCCTGAATATCCCGGAAATGTTTTTCTAACTTCAGACGCAAATCGCCGAGCTTCTTGAACACACCCGGCATCGACTCTTCCATCGACGGAAGATCGCTGCCCTCTTTCTCGCGCCCCTGCTTCGTTAGCGATTGCGGCGTGCGTATACCCGCCACCACATCCTCGCCCTGCGCGTTGATCAAATATTCGCCGTAGAAATAATTTTCACCGGTCGACGGGTCGCGCGTGAACGCAACGCCAGTCGCACAATCATCGCCCATATTGCCGAACACCATCGCCTGCACGTTCACAGCCGTGCCCCAGCTTTCGGGAATTTCATTGAGCTTGCGGTACGTCACCGCGCGCGGCGTCATCCATGAATTGAACACAGCGCCGATCGCGCCCCATAGCTGCTCATGCACATCATCTGGAAATGGACGTCCAAGCTCGCGGTTCACAATCTCTTTAAATTCGCCGACGATCTCTTTCCAGCCTTCGGCCTTGATATCGGTATCGTTCTTGATCTTGTTAAAGCGTTTGTAATTATCAATCACATCTTCGAATTCATGATGATCAACCTCGAGAACAACATCCGAATACATCTGGATGAAGCGGCGGTAGGAATCCCACGCGAAACGCGCATCGCCCGAATTCTGGACAAGCCCCTCAACGGTCTTGTCATTCAAACCAAGATTCAAAACAGTATCCATCATCCCCGGCATCGACGCGCGCGCACCCGAACGCACCGAAACCAGCAGCGGGTTCTTCACATCGCCAAACTTCATGTTCATGGATTTCTCTACGAGGCCAAGAGCCGCCTCGACTTCTTTCTTCAGCGCGTCGGGGTATTTCCTGCCATTGGCGTAATAATGAACGCAGACATCCGTGACGATGGTGAAACCGGGGGGTACAGGCAGCCCAAGGTTGGACATTTCCGCCAGATTCGCGCCCTTACCGCCGAGCAATTCCTTCATAGTGGCATTGCCGTCAGTCTTGCTGGCGCCGAAACTATAGACCCACTTGGTCATACGTAACTCCCTGAACTCTATATCTAAAAGGGTGTAGTCTTTTTAAACGCCCCGGACGAAAAAGTTAAGCAAAAAACGCCGGTTTTGGGCCGTTTTGAGCTTAATTTTGCAGGTTTTTCACCAGCATCAGGCATAACTGGTCGTCCACGGCCTTGAATTCGCCTTCCACAACGACTTTTCGGTCATAGGTGGCCCCGAATCCGTCGGGAATATAGCCGAGCTTTATATACAGCCTCTGCGCCGCCCCGAACCCCGGGTGCAGCCCGAAACTGATGCCCATACTCTTACACCCTTTGCGTGCAGCAAGTTCCTCGCAGTACACAATCATTTTTGTCGCGATACCCTGTTTCCGGAATTCTGAGAGAACATTCAAGTCCTGAATCTCGGGAATTTCATGCGCCCGGAAAAACCCGTATTTCGGGTCCCAGTTGAGGATGCAATAACCCACATCCCCTTCCTCAACCTCGGCAATGAGAATCAGCCGCTCGCCCGCATGCTGGTATTCCATCTGCTGCTCGAAATAATCGACCTCTTTCGACTGGCGAAGCTCCGTCGACATTTCACGCAGCGATTCCAGATCCTTATGTCGCGCCTCGCGGATCCTGACATCCAGCTCGCTCTTTTGTATTTGTATCTCAGCCATAAACTTCCTAATAATAGAGAATGCGTTCGTTCATCCACCTCAAACTTATAACACTTATAGCACTTCTCGCCGGTTTTGCCTCCCCCGCTCTCGCGGAAGGAACGTCCGCCATGCATTACACGCACATTCAGGAAACCGCGCCCGACAGCGGCACCACCCATATCCGCATGAAGACGGTCGGTCAGGACGAAGAACCCGCGAAAGAAGAAGAACCGGCGCAGATACGCATCTGGAATAAATACAAGGCCCTCGCCTCCGGCAAACCCGAAATGACCGGGGAAGAAGAAGCCGCAGCCGAGGAAGCCGACAAAAAAGAAGCCGAGGAAAAAGCAGCTAGCGCTGAAAAAGCCAAACAGGAAGAAGCCGAAAAAACCGCGAAGACCGAGCAGCAACCCGCCCCGCCCACCGGCATCGCCCTGATCATCGACGAATACCGCAAGAACAAGGCACAACGCAGCCAGATGCGCTCGCTTACCATCACCAGGCCCGACGATTTCCAGCCCGCCGCCGGTGAAAGCGAAGAAAAGCCTCAGCAAAAGCCCGAAGGCTGAGAATTGTCATTCCGATTCAATTCCTATAAAACCGTTTCATGACAGCACAGGCCGGAAAAAAACAATCCGCACCCGCAGGCCCTCTCGACAGGCTCTCGGATCTATTGGCAGGTGACATGAAATCCGTGAACGCGGAAATCATCCGCCGCATGGATTCTCCCGTCGCATTAATTCCGAAACTCGCGAGTTACCTGATCGCCGCCGGCGGCAAACGCATCCGCCCGCTCATGACACTCGCCTCCACCTCCATTTTCAGTGGCGACATCAAACGTGCCCACAGCCTCGCCGCCGCCGTCGAATTCATTCACACGGCAACATTACTTCATGACGATGTCGTAGATGAAAGCACCGCCCGACGTGGACAGGATTCCGCCAATCTCGTCTTCGGGAACCAGGCCAGCGTACTCGTCGGCGATTTTCTTTTCTCCCGCGCATTCCAGCTTATGGTCGATGACGGCTCGCTCGATGTCCTGCGCATTCTCTCCGACGCCTCCGCCATCATCGCGCAGGGCGAAGTCATGCAGCTCGCCACCGCCAACAATCTTTCGACCGGCATGGGCGAATATCTCGAGGTCATCCGCGCCAAAACCGCCGCCCTGTTCGCTGCCGCCTGCGAAGTCGGGCCCGTGATTGCCGGAGCAGACGCCGCTGCGACGCGCGCCATGGCAGAATACGGTCTCAATCTCGGCATTGCGTTCCAGATCGCCGACGACGCGCTCGATTATGCCGCCACGCAAGACAAAATCGGCAAGACACCGGGCGATGATTTCCGCGAAGGCAAAATGACCGCACCGATTATTCTCGCGCTCATGAAAGCCTCGCCGGAGGAAATGAAATTCTGGTCGCGCACGCTCGGTGAAAAACAACAGACCGAACAGGATTTCAACGAAGCCTGCCGCCTGATCAAACAACACGATTCAATCGCGCAATCCCTTGAACTCGCCAACGACTACGGCAACAAGGCGCGGCTTGCCCTCGCCGAAGCGCCCGACCATCCCATGCGGGCATTACTCGATGAATTGATTTTTTACACGATCAGCCGCGAGAGCTAACCGCTCTCATTCACCGCGTGGCGTTCCAGCCATAATTTTTCGATCTGCGAACGCAGCTCTTTCGGCTCCAGCGGCTTGTAAATAACGCCAATCACCCCAAGCGCCTTGTAAGTATCGATCATCTTCACTTTCTGCCGCTCGGTCACGAAGATCACCGGCGGGTTGGTATAGGCGGGGCTCTTGCGCAACGCCTCGATCGTGTCCGGCCCGTTCATGTCTGGCATCCGCAGATCAAGAAGAATAAGCTCGGGCTGCAACTCGCGGAGCCGCGCAATCAACTCTCGCCCCGTCGCACAGGTCACAAGGAAATGTGGGTCATCCTCATCACCGCCCAGCGCCTCTTTGACGATCTTCCGCGCCTGCGGCTCGTCATCGACATAAACCATACGTTTAGGAAAATCACTCATGCACGGGTGAGTTTAGCATTTTTCAGCCCGATTTCGAAGACCCAGCTTGCTTGACACATACCCCATGGGGGTATATAATCTAAGAATGCGATTCCTGTTATTTTGCGCCATTTTTTTACTGCCCCTCACCGCCCACGCCCGGCCTGTGTCATGGCCCGGCGGCTGGATGGTGATGCTGATGAACGACACCGCCAGCAACGGCGCGCAAATCAATTACACCCTCACCCCGAAATACGCGCTCGGCATTCAGCATGAATATTTCCGTGAAGAGAAATTCAACATGGACGCCGCCACGCTCGATATTCTGCTCAAGCGCTGGAACAACACAGGTTCACAAGCCAACCTTTATTTCAAATCCGGCGCTGGAATCGCCTACGGAAGCGACGACACCGACCCCGCCGCATTCGCAGGGCTGGAAATCGACTGGGAAGACCGCCGCTTTTTCACCCTCTACGAAAACCGGTTTTTCTACGCAGGTGATCAGGACAAATTCATCAAGCACAAAGCCCGCCTCGGCGTCGCACCGTATGAGGGCGATTACGGCGACCTGCACACCTGGATCATGCTGCAGGCCGATTACGACGCGGGCGCTGACGATACATTTTCCCTCACCCCGCTCGTCCGCTTGTTCAAGGGCACAACATTGATCGAAGCCGGATACAATCTCGATGGGGGCGTTCTGTTCAACCTGACCAAACAATTCTAGGAGACACACATGAAAAAATTTTTTCTCACCCTCGCCGCACTTCTGACCTTCGCATCCCCCGCCTTTGCCGACCACAACGGCAAAACACACGGCGCGCTCGACACCATAACCGTCGGCGTCGACGGCATGGTCTGTGATTTCTGCGCCCGCTCTCTCGAAAAAAGCTTTTACCAGCTTGAAAATGTCGAGGGCGTCATCATCGACCTCGATAAAAAAACCATGGCGCTTGAAATCGACCAGGGCACGCAGCTTACGGACGAAAAAATAAAAGAGCTCGTCTATTACTCCGGCTATAAGGTCCGCGATATAAAACGATGAGCAAACATCCCAGCCACGAAAACGAACTCAAAAAACTCAACCGCATCGTCGGTCAGGTCGAAGGCATATCCCGCATGATCGGCGAAGGCCGCTATTGCCCCGACATCATCGCCCAGCTCCGCGCCGCGCGCGCCGCCCTGCGCTCGGTCGAGGCCAATATCCTCGAAACCCACTTGCAACACTGCGTCACGGACGCCATGATGGCCGGCAATCGCAAGAAAGCATCCGAAAAAATCATGGAGCTCGGCGATCTGCTGAAAAGGTTCGATCAATGACGAGTTGCTGCCACCCTGCTGACGATCAGAACCATAAAAAACAACGCTTCGATTTTATTTTGTGGGCCAGCGTATCCATCATCGCCGCCGCACTCGTCCTTCACTTCGCAGGGTTAGGCATTACGCAGGTCGATCATTTCGCCCACACAGTTCTCGAATTCCTCTCCACCATGTGGTGGGGCATCGTGCTCGGTATCCTCGTCGTCGGCATGATGAACAAAATTCCGCGCGAATATTTCCAGATCGCGATGGGAAGCGGCGATTCCGTTGGCGGCATCTTCCGCGCGGCCCTCGCGGGACTCCTGCTCGACATGTGCAACCACGGCATTCTCATGATCGGCGCAAAACTCTACGAACGCGGCGTCAGCCTGCCACAGGTCATGACCTTTTTAATCGCCAGCCCGTGGAACTCTCTCTCGCTGACCATTATTCTTGTCACCCTAATAGGCCTTCCATGGACGCTCGCCTTCATATTTTTCTCCGCTGTCGTCGCCATTCTTTCCGGATTCATCTTCATGGCGTTGATCCGACGCGGCATATTGCCCGACAACCCCAATAAATCCGAACCCGACGCGAATTTTTCTGTTCTGGCCGATTGCAAAACACGCCTAAAAACTTTCAAACCCTCCGCCGGATTTTTTGTCGAGCTCATTACCGGCGGCCTGCACGAAGCCCGTATGTTGCTGCGCTGGCTGCTGCTCGGAATCATTATCGCCGCCGCTGTGCGCACCTTCGTGCCGCATGAAACCTTCGCAGAATGGTTCGGCCCCACGCTTTTTGGCCTCGGCATGACGCTGCTTGCAACCACCGTTCTCGAAGTCTGCTCCGAAGGCTCCGCGCCCGTCGCCGCCGACATCATGGCCCGCGCCGCCGCGCCGGGTAACGCCTTCGCCTTCCTGATGGCCGGCGTCTCGACCGATTACACGGAAATCCTCGTCATGCGCGAAGCGACGAAGTCATGGAAGATCGCGTTCTACCTCCCGCTTGTCACCGTGCCGCAGATCGTCCTGCTCGGTTGGATAATGAATCAATTTTAATGAATGAAATTCAGGATGGCGCCATGCACCAGCGCGGTCAAACCGAGCGCCGTCAGCGGGTGCGCGGCAAATGCAGGCAATCCGCTTTTGACAAAGAAAATATACATGATGAGTAAAATCGGCAACGTCGCCGCGAAATAAACCCGCAGGCCATAAACATTCGCCTCCGGAAACAGAATAAAACTCGAAATCAAAATCATCATCATCAGCGCCGCGATAATCTTGTACCACGTGTCCGCCAGGTGACTGTAAACCGGGTTGCCGTTGACGATGATCCAGACAACCGCAGGTACCGAAACCCACGCCGCCACGATCAACGCCATGACATAGGCGCTTTTATCCTCGAACAAATAATGAATGAGATTGCCCCGCTCCGCCGCGATACCCACAAGCACCGAAACATAAGTCAGGCTCAGCACGGGCAGAAATCGCCGCGTGATAATCTCACCGAAATCTTTCGGCACCAGCCTGTCCGGCCCGCCGCGCTCAAGCTCGACCTTCCCCCACTGCGTCGTCATTTTTTCTTTTTCCCGCACGGATAGGCATTGAACAAAGCCAGCGCCACAGCCGGGGCGGCGATAAACGCGCCGTGCTGCTGCTTGTTCTTGTAAAGATACGCCGCGACATCTTTCTGCAACTGGTTCAGCCCCGCACTCTCCGGTACGCAGAACTCAACACTCGGCGACGTGCCGAGCGAGCGTATCAAATTGTGATAATCGAGAACCCCGGCAATGTAGGACTGGCACGCGACATGCCCGCCCGGCACCAGCTCCTTGCCGTCCTTGTCGCTCAGGCACATCTGCAGAAGATAATCGCCGGAAAAACGCGCGGCCTGCGCAGGCGCAGCGCACATCAGAAACAACAAAACGAAAATAGCGAGCTTACGCCCCATCTTTTCCGGCCTTCTTGAGTTGCCCCAATATGGCGAAAGGCGAATCTGCCGGGTTGATTTTTGCTTCGGCGGAAACCATGCGTGGCCGCTCCGGCTTTCTTTCTTGATCCTTGCGGCCATGCTTGCGGTCGCCACGCGGTTTTTTATCCTTGTCCGATTTTTCACGGCGCGGCTTGTCTGATTTCGGTCTCGGCTCGCGTTTCTCGAACGCCTTGCCTTTTTTCAGTGCGAACATCGCCAGCTCAGGTCTTGCTTTCGGCTCCGGCTTCGCTCCTGCAGGTTTTTCTCCAGCAACTTCTTCGGGCGGCTTCTCCGCTACAGCTTCTTCAGCAGGCTTTTCAGCCGCAATTTCTTCAGCGGGCTTTTCCTGCGCTGCCGGTTCTTCTTTTTTCTCTTCCACCGGCTCGAGCTTCCGGTGCCCCATCGCCGTGAGCACACCGTATAAATCGTCGATCTGGCAACCAAGCCATTCCGCCATCTTGTGCTGCGCCTGGAACTTGCCGTCTTTGGCGTTGTCGTAAACCGCACTGATCACACGGTCGAGCATATCGATACGAATGGCGCGCGGCCCGTAAACCGGGTAACCGATCGCGCGGTAGAAATCCCGGTCGGCGCTCTCATCCACTTTCTGCGACACCACGCCATCCCTTGGCAATGGCGGCGGCAACGGCTTGTCGTTCCACAGCGCATATAGCAATCCACGCAAGCGTACACCGGCTGGCTTGTTCAGCGCCGGAAGGAAAATCAGAACCGGCCCCAACCTGACTTGCTTGCCACGCAGAACCTGT
Organism: Micavibrio sp. UBA7657; assembly: GCA_002483465.1. Classification (GTDB taxonomy): domain Bacteria; phylum Pseudomonadota; class Alphaproteobacteria; order Micavibrionales; family Micavibrionaceae; genus UBA7657. The sequence goes on from DLHX01000008.1 coordinate 413,970, forward strand.
CTCATTTCGGGATCCAGCGCCGCGGTCAAACTCTGAACCTCTTCACGGGGAATAATTCCGAGCGCATTATAAAGCTTCTCGCAAATCCCGCGCACCGGCTCGGCCAGCCCCTCGGTTTGTTCCAGCGCAGGCAACGGCTCCAGAACCTGGCGAATATGATTCTTGATCCATTCGCGCAGGATGCCGCGCACCGCTTCCGTATCATGTCCGGCGGCGTCGAGGACCTCGATATCCGGCTCGAGAATCTTCGCGCCCTTGACCGCCTTGGCGAAAGGCTCGCCCGGCAGGGGATTGCTGGCATCGGGCTGGTAACGGATCATACCGTCGTCGCCCAGTTTGAATTGCGTAATGGCTGCGTTCAACATTGTTTTAAAAGCGTTTTATCAGGGTCATGGATGTTTCGTACGATATAGACTGAAAAATACGCCCCTGTCCATTGAATGATACGCAGACTATATGTTTTACTCTTGATCCTGTTTCCAGCCACGGAGCCATAAATGACCTTTCGCCGTTCCTTTCTCGTCATCGCCCTTGCCATGCTCGCCTGGCCGGCCCACGCCGCCGACATTAATAAGGAGGGCGCCGCCCGGGTCAAAACCCTCGTCGAGTCGTTCATCGCCGAGCAGAAAAAACTCACCGAGATCGACGGCGTTACCAAAGTCGAATATCAGGGCGAGGTTCTGGTCGAGGAAGCGGGCGAATTTTATGCCGTCACCCTTCCCTACACGAAACTGATCAACGCCAGCAGCGAACAGGTCGATATCGGCATGGTATCGATTAATGTCTCCCCCGCCGATGAACCCGGCCAGTGGAAAATGCGCATCGCCGTTCCCACGCCCATCGTCATCACCGACAAAACCGGCGCGGAAATTATGCGCGTCACCGTCGGCGGCCAACGCGCCGCAGGCATCTGGGATGAAAAACTCCAGAGTTTCGTTAAGCTCGATGCGCTCTATAAAGACGTGGCTTTCACCGGCCCGGACGGCAGCGTAAAAATCCCCGAAACCAAGATTATTTATGACTTTGTCAAGGACGCCGCCGGAAAATGGTCTGGCCCCGGCTCGATCAACCTCAAAAACATTGACGCAACTGGCGTAAAAGATTCCAGCGCCTTCAAGGCTGCCGCAGTGAACATCGATTTCGCCATCGACCAGTATGATTCTGCCGCAATCAAGACCTACCGTGAAAAACTGGCTGGCCTCGCTGAAAGCCTCGCCAGGGACGCAACGCAGAACGGGCAGATCTCAACCGCCCATACAACCGCCATCGCCAACATGATGATGGATTTTTTCAGCGGCGCGGGGAACGGCGTGAAAATCCGCTACAACATCACCGATTTAAAGATCAGCAAGATCGATCCGGCGACCAGCAAACCGCACAGCCTTACGCTGCCCAAAGCCTTCGCCGGGCTTGATCTGAATGGCTTCACAACCGGCAAGGTGCGCCTCGCATTACAAGCCGGACATGACGGCCTCATCGTCACGCCCGAGCCCGCACAGAAAGGCCTGACGCCCACAAAATCAAACATCGACATCCTGATTGAAAACATCCCCGTGAAGGAAATCGTCGGCCTCGGGAAAAACACGATGGATGCAACGATCCAGCAACCTGAAATGCAAAAACTCGCCGGGATTTCATTCCTGTTCAAATTGCCCGCCCTGCTTTCGCAGGCCGGCACGCACATGGCCGTCACCAACAGCTATATCGGCAATGCTGATATCGACATGAAGCTCGAAGGCCGCGCCCGCGCCGACATCAGCGCCGTCAACAGCGCCACGGTCGATGCCAAAGCAACCATTCGCGGCCTCGACCTGTTAATCGCGCGTCTCAAGGAACAGCAGAAAGCGGGCACCGCACTCGACCAGCAAAAACTGGGCATGACCATCACCCAGCTCGAGCAGATCAAACAAAAAGCCAAGGTTCAGAAAACCGCCGACGGCCAGGAACTGCATGTCATTGAGTTCGTCATGAATCCGCAAGGGCAGATACTGCTCAACGGCAACGACGTGCGCGGCGGCACGCCTGCCGGAATTGAAAAACCGGCACCGGTGCCGACGCCTTAAAAATCGTCCCGAAGAATAAACGGCACAAGCGAGTTCAAGCGCAGCCAACCCTCGCGCGTCAGCTGCAGACGCTTGGCGTCTTTCACCATCCACCCTTCTGAAACCGCCTGCTTCAGTTTTTTCGGGTGAAGTGCATCCGCCGGATCGATCCCCGATTTTGCTCTGAGATGCTTCAGCGTAATTCCCTCGCGCAGCCTGAGGCCCATCATCAAGGCCTCAAGAAGCTTCTCCCGCGGCGTCAACGGCTGTTCGGGGTGTCCCCCATGCCCTTTCAGATCCACCCGGTCCAGCCAGACATTCGGCGCCTGGTGGTCTCTAATTGCTACTTTGTATCTATTAGCGTCATCTAGCAGATCATCCATAATATCGTCATTAGAGACAATGTTGCTTGAAACCGAGATCCTGCCATGCGCACCCGGCCCGACCCCTATATAATCGCCATATTCCCAGTAAAGCCTGTTATGGCGGCTCTCCTGCCCCGGCTTAGCATGATTGGAGACCTCGTAGGCAGGCAAACCCGCCCCCTCCATAATCTCCTGCGTCAGCGTATAGAAATCCGCCGCCAGCTCCTGCGCAGGCATCGTGAACTTCCCCTGCTCATGCGCGAGGTAAAACGGCGTGCTGCGCTCGATGGTGAGCTGATAAAGGGACATATGCCCATCCACATGTGCCAACGCGCCGCGCAATTCAGTCTCCCATTCCTGCAATGTCTGTCCGGGCCGCGCATAAATCAGGTCGAACGAGTATCGATCAAAAATTTTCCGTGCTGTTTCAATCGCCTGCACAGCTTCCTTCGCGCTGTGCTTCCGCCCGAGGAATTTCAGCTGCTCATCATCGAGCGACTGCACACCGAGCGAAACACGGTTGATTCCGGCCTCGCGAAAGCCCCTGAATTTCTCAGCCTCCACCGATGTCGGGTTCGCCTCAAGCGTGACTTCCGCGTCCTGTGCCAACATCCATGAATTACTTATTGTTTTTAAAATCTCGCCGACCGTTTCAACCGGCATTAATGACGGCGTTCCGCCACCTAAAAATACCGATACGATACGTCTTTCGGGAAAACGCTCCGCATAATGACCGAGCGCGCGGACATACGCGTTCTTCCACGCCTCCTGATCGATGCTGTCATGAACATGAACATTGAAATCGCAATACGGGCATTTCGATTTGCAGAACGGCCAGTGGATGTAAATCCCGGTATCTATTGCGTTGCGAGACATTGCTCCACCAGTTTTGCAAAAGCCCGCGCCCGGTGCGACGTGGCACGTTTTTCCTCAGGACTGATCTCGGCATAGGTCCGCGTATCACCCTCGGGAATAAAAATCGGGTCATACCCAAAACCCTTGTCGCCGCGCGGCGGCCAGATAATCTGCCCCTCGATCCGCCCCTCGAACGTCTCCACATGCCCGTCCGGCCATGCAATCGCCAGCGCGCAGATAAATGCCGCCGTTCGGTCGGCGCTTTTACCAAGCCGCCGGTTCACTTCCGCCATCGCGATACCAAAATCCTTGTTCGGTGCCCAGCGCGCCGAAAAAATTCCCGGCTCGCCGTTCAACGCCTTCACGGCCAGCCCGCTATCATCCGCCAGCGCAGGCATCCCGCTGAGCTTCGCGGCAGACACCGCCTTGAGCGCGGCGTTGCCCGTGAACGTGCGCTCGGTTTCTTCCGGCTCAGGCAACTCGAGTTCGGCGGCAGTATGGAATTTTTCGATATAGGGTTTCAGCAGGTCGGAAATTTCCCGGGCCTTGCCGGAATTGTGGGTGGCGATGACGAGTTCCTGTCCGTCAAATCGTCTCAAATCCCGAGCACCTTTTTCTGCAGCGCGCTCAGTTCGGCGCAGCCCTGCTTGGCAAGATTCAGCATCGCTAAAAACTGCTGCTCCGAGAAGGGCTCACGCTCTGCGGTACCCTGAATTTCAACCAGCCCGCCCTTGCCGGTGATAACAAAATTCGCATCCGTCTCCGCCGTGGAATCCTCGGCATAATCAAGATCGAGAACATTGTCATTCTGGTACACGCCGCACGAAATCGCCGCCACCGTATCCGTCATCGGAACCGATTTCAGCATCCCGATTTTCACAAGGTGCTGAAACGCCAGATGCATCGCTACAAAACCACCCGTGACCGATGCCGTTCTCGTACCGCCATCGGCCTGGATAACATCGCAATCCACTTTCACCTGAATCTCGCCCATCGCCTGCACATCGACAACCGCGCGCAACGCCCGCCCGATCAGTCTTTGAATTTCCTGCGTGCGTCCCGACTGACGGCCCTTATAAGCCTCGCGGTCCATCCGCGTTCCTGTCGAACGCGGCAGCATCCCGTATTCACTCGTCACCCAGCCCTTGCCGGAATTTTTCATCCAGTGCGGGATTTTATCCTCGACCGTCGCTAAACACAGCACATGCGTGTCACCGAATTTCACCAGGCACGATCCTTCCGCGTGTTTGTTCACGTTCGGGATCAATTCGATGGCTCTAAGCTGGGACGGGCTGCGGCCCGAAGGTCTGGTCATGGCGGTTTTCCTTTAGTTTTGCCGCAGTCTAAAGTTTCACGGTGAATTGTCAAACCGCCGCGACGCCTCTATAGTTTTTCAATGATCACGGAGCTGAACGACCGTTCGCGGACCATCTTCCGCTTTATCGTCGATACCTACCTCGCCACCGGCGAGCCCGTCGGCTCGCGCACGATCTCCAAGGTCGCAGGGCTAAGCCTCTCGCCCGCCAGCATCCGCAACACCATGGCCGACCTCGAACAATCCGGCCTGCTCTATGCGCCGCACACCTCCGCCGGAAGATTACCAACCGAACAAGGCATCCGCCTTTACATCGACGGCCTGATGCAGCTCGGCAATCTCGCGCAGGATGACCGCCGCCGTATCGAAGCCGCGTGCACCGCGCAGAACCGCACCATCACCGAAGTTCTCGAACAGGCCACCTCGCTCCTCTCCGGCCTCTCTTCCTGCGCCAGCCTCGTTGTCGCGCCGAAAATGAGCGGCGCGGTGAAACAGGTGCAATTCGTCCAGCTCGCGCCGGGTAAAGTCCTCACCGTGCTGGTCTTTCAGAACGGCCTCGTCGAAAATCGTATTCTCGAAATGAACGGCGAACTCCCCATCACCACGCTGATGGCCGCCAGCAACTATCTCAACGCTAAACTCGCAGGCAAAACCATTCCGGACGCCGAGAAAAACATCCTCGCCGAAATCCGCGAAAACCGCTCGCAGCTCGACCAGATCACCGCAGGCCTCGTTGAAAAAGGCCTCGCTTTGCCGCCGCAAAATAAACGCGACAGCCACATCATCATCCGCGGTCAGTCGCGCCTCCTCGAAGATGTCAAAGCCCTTCAGGATCTGGAACGCGCCCGCACCTTGCTCGGCTATCTCGAGCAGCAGCAGAACATGCTTGAGTTGCTGGGCTCCGTGAATGACGCGCAGGGCGTGCAGATTTTCATCGGCGCTGAAAACCGGATTTTCGACCAGGCGGGCTGGTCGCTGATCATCGCGCCCTACAAAAACGCCAGCGAACAGATCGTCGGCGCCATCGGCGTCATCGGCCCGACCCGCCTCGACTACGACCGCATTATCCCGATGGTTGATTACACCTCTCAGATCGTCGCAAAACTGGTGGACGGCACATAACGCCGCCTTGCCTGCACCCGGCCTATTACCTATAATCTTGGCAAGATTGAAAATTCCACAGGTTTTATTCCTATGAGTCGCCCGCTTTTACCAGCCCTCTTGTTTGCCCTTGCCCTGGCCGCGCTGCCCGCTCATGCGCAGCAGAATAGCCAGCAGCAGCAAAACAAGAACACGCCCTACGGCTCCTACGTGCAGGACCTGTACGGCAGCGACAGCCAGGACAACGACCAGAAACCCGCAACCTGGCAGTACGATAAAAAATACAGAATGCTCGGCAAGGGTCTGCCAAGAAACATTCAGACAGGCACGAACCCGCTGCCCCTCGGCATGCAGCAGATCTATCTCGTCCGCACGGAGAACCTGAAAAATAACGAAGCCGCCCTGCGCATGATGACGCCGATTTCAATGGATGGATGCATCAACGTCGCCCCGCCCGTCATCAAGATGCGCAAAAGCTCCAACATGCTGATCCTGAACATCGAGGACGGCGTCGTCTCCGTTAATAAAAAGCCCCAGTACGGCCAGTTCCAGTGCAACAACGGCTCGCACACCGCTTCCGCCGATCTCATCCTCAATCGCGATGAACTGATAGAGGACAATATCAGGTCGCTCTCGTTCCAGGCTTCCAACGGCGCGATGGATGTTTACGACGTCAAGGTCACGCCCGACCGCCTCGCGCTCGTCCCGCGCAGCACCGTGGCCTTCCTGCCTTACTCCGCGAGTACAAAACCCGACCCGCTCGTTTATGATTTCTATCCTGACAACCTTGTCATTCTTTATGCGGCCTCCGCTCCTGCAGGCACCGATCTTTCTGCGCAAATCACCACCCTCGCCCAGAGCAAGGGCCTTGTCGAAAGCCCGGTCTTGAAAAACGGCCGCGGCCTCTATTTTATTGACCGGGCCGGAACGCTGGCCGGTACGCTTGCTTTCGACGCCAACGCCTTTATCGGCACCGTCAGCGTCGAGGAAACATACCAGGGCCCGAATGGGCCATACCAGCAGGCGCGCGCCGTCGACGTTTACGCAAAACGCCCCGGCACGCTGGACTAATAATAACTAAGACAACAAGGCATCATGTCCGAAACGCAAAAAAGTTCGATGAACAACGAAGAACCTGACGAAAACGTAACGCCGCTGGAACAGCCCGTCGAAACCGGCGAAGACCCGCGCATCGCATTACTACAGGAAGAGCTCGCAAAAACAAAAGACCAGATGCTCCGCGCGCTGGCCGAAGCCGAAAATTCCCGCAAGCGCGCCCTCAAGGAACGTGACGACGCTTCGAAATATTCAATCGCGGGCTTCGCCAAGGATATAATTTCCGTCGCCGATAATTTACAACGCGCCCTCGCGGCCATTCCCGCCGATGCGCTCGCCGCCGAACCACGCCTCAAAAGTCTCGTCGACGGCATCGAAGCCACGCAGCGCGAAATGCAAAAAACGTTCGAGCAGAACGGCATCCGCAAAATCGACCCCACGGATGAACCCTTCAACCCGAATTACCACGAAGTCATGTTCGAAGCCCCCGGCACCGGCAAACGCCCCGGCTTCATCGTCCAGGTTATTGATGTCGGCTACCTCCTCCACGACCGCCTGCTCCGCCCCGCGCGGGTCGGCGTCGCCAAGGACGAGGGCCAGGGCAACGGCACCCCCGGGGTTAATCTCGACATCCAGTCCTGATTTTTTTATTGACATAACACAAAATACCATGCTAGTTTCAGATATTCACGACAGAAAAGGGCGTTGGCTATGTCATTGAGTTATTTGTTTTATTCGCAACAGCAGCGAAACAATTTTAGAGATGCGATGAAGGAAGAACCTTTTCAACCTCCTAAATATGACGTTGAGATATACCTGACAGACGCCGAAAACCCGGAAGACAGGAAAATCGTTCTGGTAACGGAGACAATGCCCTTCATGGGTTCGACAGCAGCTTCAAAATTTGATGATAGTTATTTCGTGGGAAGTGCACCAAACAATGAGGCAGCATGCCTTGTCGACCATTACAAGGTCACTGCATTTGGAGAAGAAATCGCGGCTCAGAGAGGTATCCCGGCAACTTTTGATGCTCTTTATACGGAAGCCGTCAAAAATCTTCCCCGTCAGGAAGTTTCAAGAATGGCCCAGCAAGTATCGTACGCTCTTTCACACGACCGGTAATACAAACGATTGAAATCCATCTTCTTGAAGGGGCTGTGCATCACAGCCCCTTTTAAATTGACATAAAGAAAAACACTACGCTAAATTCGGTTTATACAGGAAAGCCGGATGAAGAAATTATTTTATTCCTTTGCGCACGCACACTCGCCCAGGCAGAAAAGAATTCTAGTTGAGGTCGAACCTGCTGACGCCTACGACCGCTACATGTCGCAAACACGCAAGGAACATTCCCACGGCGTTTATGAAACGACCGATGGCCAGATCCTGCCCGCCACGTACCTGAACCAATATGAAGTGCCTGAAGACTTGTATTTTAAATATACTGACTACAAGGATCTGAAGGCTGAAGTTAAAGACGAAAAAAGCGCCTGCCTTGTTACCAACGGCGGGCTCTTTACCGACCGTGGCCGCGCAGTTGCCGCACAGCTCGGCATTACCGACGCTGAAGAATTCAAAAAACTTGCCCGCGACAACATGCATTTCAGAGAGCAGCTGAAGGTCATTTATGTAACGACCTTGGACTATGACCCCGAACATCGTGAACTGGTCCCCTCCCCTTAAATCACTGGCTTTCCCGGTGATCCATGCTATATAAACGCCCGTATAAACCATTAGGAAAATAGCTTAGGAAAACGTTGCGGGACCGCACCTGGCTCGCTAATGTATCGCGAAATCATAGAGGTATAGAGATTATGAGCAAAATTATCGGCATCGACCTTGGAACCACCAACTCATGCGTGGCGATCATGGAGGGCAAGGAGCCCCGTGTTATCGAAAACTCCGAGGGTGCCCGCACCACCCCTTCTATGGTGGCCTTCAGCAAGGACGGCGAACGCCTCGTCGGTCAGCCTGCAAAACGTCAGGCCGTCACCAACCCTGACAACACGCTCTATGCCTTCAAGCGCCTCATTGGCCGCCGCTTCGACGATCCCGAAGTTCAGAAAATGGCGAAAACCGCTCCCTTCAAAATCGTCAAGGGCGATAACGGCGACGCATGGGTCGAAGTCAACGGCGAGAAAAAATCGCCCGCGCAGATTTCCGCCATGATCCTTCAGAAGATGAAGGAAACCGCCGAGGCGTTCCTCGGCCAGACGGTTACCAAAGCCGTCATCACCGTTCCCGCTTACTTCAACGACTCACAAAGGCAGGCGACGAAAGACGCCGGTAAAATCGCCGGGTTAGAGGTCGAGCGCATCATCAACGAACCGACAGCCGCTGCCCTCGCTTACGGCCTCGACAAAAAATCCTCCGGCATCATCGCGGTCTACGACCTCGGCGGCGGTACGTTCGATATTTCCATTCTTGAAATCGGCGACGGCGTATTCGAAGTTAAATCGACGAACGGCGACACGTTCCTCGGCGGTGAAGACTTCGACGCACGCATCATCGACTTCCTCGCCGACGAATTCAAAAAAGAACAGACGATCGACCTCCGCAAGGACAAGCTCGCGTTACAACGCCTGAAAGAAGCCGCCGAAAAAGCGAAGATCGAACTTTCCTCAACCACGCAAACCGACGTCAACCTGCCCTTCATCACGGCGGATGCTTCGGGTCCGAAACACCTGAACGTGAAACTCACCCGCGCGAAACTTGAATCACTGGTCGATGACCTCATCAAGCGCACCGCAGGCCCGGTGAAAGCCGCACTGAAAGACGCAGGTGTCAAAGCTTCCGATATCAACGAGGTCGTTCTCGTCGGCGGTATGACCCGCATGCCAAAAATCATCGACACGGTAAAAGAAATCTTCGGCAAGGAACCGCACAAGGGCGTCAACCCGGACGAAGTCGTCGCCGACGGCGCGGCCATTCAGGGCGGCGTTCTGCAGGGCGACGTCAAAGACGTCCTTCTCCTCGACGTTACGCCTCTCTCGCTCGGTATCGAAACACTCGGCGGCGTGTTCACACGCCTGATCGAGCGCAACACGACCATCCCGACCAAAAAATCGCAGACCTTCTCGACCGCGGAAGACAGCCAGAGCGCCGTCACCATCCGCGTGTTCCAGGGCGAACGCGAAATGGCCGCCGACAATAAAATCCTCGGCCAGTTCGATCTCGTCGGCATTCCTCCAGCCCCGCGCGGCGTACCGCAGATCGAGGTCACCTTCGACATCGACGCCAACGGCATCGTGCAGGTCTCCGCGAAAGATAAAGCTACGGGCAAGGAACAGCAGATCCGCATCCAGGCTTCGGGCGGCCTTTCCGAAGCCGACATCGAAAAAATGGTCAAGGACGCCGAATCCAACGCCGAGTCCGACAAAAAGCGCCGAGAACTGGTCGAAACCACGAACCAGGCCGAAACGCTCATCCATAACACCGAAAAATCCATCAAGGACCTCGGCGCCCAGGTGCCCGACAGCGACAAGAAAACCGCTGAAGCTGCCATCGCCGACCTCAAAACCGCCCTCGAAGGCACAGATAAAGAAGCCATCGAGACCAAAATGCAGGCCCTCATGCAGGCCAGCATGAAAATCGGTGAAATGGCCTATAGAAAAGCCCAGGAAGACAATGCTGGTGCCCCGGACAACGCCGCCAGTCCCGATGCTGCCGCCGCCACGCCCGGCGACGACGGCGTCCTTGAGGCCGATTTCACGGATCTCGAGCTCGACGACGACGATAAAGGCAAGAAATAACGCCTGGTTTCAGGGCGCCCCCCACAGGTATGGGGATGCCCTGAAGAATCCCTTTGCCGCCAGCCCGAATCATCCTGTAAAATTAAAAACATGGCTCCCGAAAACCTGACCACTCCCGTCTGCTACTATGACGTGCTTCAAGTGACGCCGCGCTCCGGCGACGACGAGATCAAGCGCGCCTACCGCAGGCTCGCGATGGTCTACCATCCTGACATGAACCCGCAGAACAGGATGATGGCCGAGCTTCGCTTCCGCCTCATCAACGAAGCCTACGCTCATTTGAAAACCCGTGAGAAACGCCTGCGCTATAACCTGAACCAGAAAGCCCGCGCCGCCGCCGGAAACGACAACCGCGTCGTCAGCCCTTCATGGTTCGAGCAGTTCGCCGCTTTCTTCCGCGCGCCGCGCGAGCAGAATTCCGGCTCCAAGGCATAAACGAAAGCGTGAATGGTTAAACTATGAGCAAGGATTTTTACAAAACCCTCGGCGTCCAGAAGGGCGCGTCGGCGGATGAGATTAAAAAATCCTACCGCAAGCTCGCGATGCAATATCACCCCGACCAGAACAAGGGCAACGCCGACGCCGAGAAGAAATTCAAGGAAATCAGCGAAGCCTACGAGGTACTGAAAGACGAACAGAAACGCGCTGCTTACGACCGCTTCGGCGCGGCGGCGTTCGATGGCTCGATGGGCGGCATGGGCGCCGGGCGCCCCGGCGGTGCCGGTTTCAACCCGCAGGATTTTTCCGGCTTCGGCAGCGCCTTCACCGACATCTTCGAAGATATGTTTGGCGACATGGGCGGCCGTGGGCGCTCCTCGCCCGGTCGCGGCCAGGACATGCAATACACGCTTGAGATCTCTCTCGAGGACGCCTTCAAGGGCCGCGAGGCCGTTATCAAAATTCCGCTTAACGATGTCTGTGATGGCTGCAAGGGCTCCGGCTCCGAAGGCGGCGCGGCGGGCGTCGAAAACTGCGCGACCTGCGACGGCCATGGCCGCATCAGGCAACAGCAGGGCTTCTTCACCATCGAGCGCGCCTGCCCCACTTGCGGCGGCCAGGGCAAAACCGTCAAGAATCCCTGCAAGAAATGCGGCGGCTCCGGGCGCACGCAAAAAGAAAAACAGCTCAAGATCAAAATCCCGCCCGGCGTCGACCACGGAAGGCGCATCCGCCTCTCCGGTGAGGGCGAAGCGGGCCTGCGCGGCGGCGAACGCGGCGATCTGTTCGTTCTTCTCGCGCTGAAACCGCACAAATTTTTCAAACGCGACGGCGCGAATTTATTCTGCCGTGTGCCGATCACCATGACTCTCGCGGGACTCGGCGGCGAGGTGGAAGTGCCGATCATCGAAGGCTCACGTACGAAGGTCAAAGTCGCCCCCGGCACCCAGACCGGCCAGCAACTCCGCCTCAAGGGCAAGGGCATGACCGTCCTCGGCTCCGATGCGCGCGGCGACATGTTCATCGAAATGTTTGTCGAAACCCCGGTTAACCTCGATAAAAAACAGCAGGAATTGCTCAAACAGCTGGATAAATCCATGGGCGGCGTCCGTGAGGGCAGCAAGAATTCGCCTGAATCCAGCGGCTTTTTCAGCAAAATGAAAGATATCTGGTCCGATCTGAAGGAGTAATATTGTCATCCCGGCGAAAGCCGGGATCGGGTAAAATAATGGTCACCAGATTCCGGCTTCCGCCGGAATGACAGCATGGGAGATTAAAATGAAAATTGGCATCGTCGGCTGCAAGGGCAGGGTCGGAACCCTGCTCGTCAATGAAATCCTCGCAGGCAACTGGAAGGGCGCAACCCTTGCAGGCGGCACAGTGTTGCCCGAAGACATGAAAGGTAAATCCGATTTCTTCATCACCACCGACGCCGAAGAGCTTTTCAAAAAATCCGACGTCGTCATCGATTTCACTTCGCCCACCGCGACGCGCAAACACGCCAAGCTCGCCGCGAAACATAAAAAGGCACTCATCGTCGGCACCACGGGCCTCTCCCCCGCCGATGAAAAGGAACTCGCCGTCGCCGCAAAAAATACCGTCATCGTCCAGTCGGCGAATTTCAGCGTCGGCGTCAACGTTCTGTTAGCGCTGGTCGAGCGCGGCGCGGCATCGCTTGACGAAGATTTCGACATCGAAATTTTCGAAGCGCACCACAAGAATAAAGTCGATGCGCCCTCTGGCACCGCCCTCGCGCTCGGCAAATCCGCCGCCAGCGGCCGCAAGGTCGACCTCAAAAAAGCCGCCGATTATGCCCGCCACGGCGAAACCGGCAAGCGTAAACGCGGCAAAATCGGGTTCTCGGTTGCACGCGGCGGCGATGTCGTCGGCGATCACCGTGTCTTTTTCTACGGCGAAGGCGAACGCGTCGAGCTCAGCCACATCGCCACGAACCGCAGCCTGTTCGCACGCGGCGCCATCCGCGCCGCCCTCTGGACCAAGGGCAAAAAATCCGGCCTCTATTCGATGAAAGATATTCTCGGTCTTTAAGTATCGTCATTGCGAGGAGGCAAAGCCGACGAAGCAATCCATTTTCGCTTTTCGGTATACAAAAGAATGGATTGCTTCGCTATCGCTCGCAATGACGGCTAAATATTTGACTCTAACGCCAACAGTAACTTCTTCCGCGGACTCCCCCATCCGTAATTATCGATGATCCCCGTCGCGCGAATAACGCGGTGGCACGGAATCAATAACGAAACCGGGTTCGCGCCCACCGCATTCCCAACCGCACGCGATGATTTCGGCCGCCCAATCTGCGCCGCGATATTCTGATACGTCACCGTCTCTCCCATCGGGATTTTCAGCAGCGCCTGCCACACCTGGATCTGAAAATTCGTGCCGTAAACATCCAGCTTCAATTTTCCTTTCCCCTCACCGCGCCACAGCCCGGCTATAATCTCGCCCTCGGATCTGATGCCAGAATCATCCTCTTCAAATTTCGCCTCCGGCCACCAGCGTTTCATTTTCCGTACCGGCTCCGCGCGCTTCTCATCCATCAGAAATCCGAGATAACAAATCCCCCGCCCCGTTTTCGCGATCAAGACTTCTCCGAGCTGCGTCGGGTGAAATCCGTAAACGACCTTCAGCCCCGCACCGCGCCTTGTAATATCCCCCGGTGTCATCGCCTCGCACGAAATAAACAAATCATGCAGCCGCCCGTTGCCCGACAATCCCGTCTCATACGCCGCCTCCAGCGTCGGTCTGCCCTCGCTTAGCAATTCCCGCGCATGCCGTGCATTCATATATTGCACGAGCCGTTTCGGGCTAATCCCTACATGCTCGCTGAAAATCTTCTGAAAATGCGTCGATTCGTAACCCGCCCGCTTCGCGAGAAAATCGAGGTCCGGCTGCTGCGTGTGGTGCGCGGCCAGGTAATCGATTGTATTGGCTATAACGGCTTCTTTACTCATACATTATATATGTAGCCCGCCCCACCCTTGCCGCCAATCCGCTTTTTGGGATAGTTTTGACCCCATGAAAAAGAAGATTCACTTCATCATCACCGGCGGCACCATCGACAAAGTCTACGACCCAGTCTCGCAGACCACGCAAATGGCCCCCGAATCGATCATTCCGCTTTATCTCAAAAACGCCATCAACCCGGCACTACACGATCTTTCCTATGAAACCCCGTTCATGGTCGACAGCAACGACATTACCGAACCCATGCGCAAGAAAATCCTCGGCGCCATCACGTCGTCCAAGGAAAACTGGATCATCATCACGCACGGCACCGACACCATGTCCGTCACCGCTGAATTTCTGAAAGAGCAATTACCGCCGACGCATGGCCGCACGATTATTATCACGGGCTCCATGACTCCCTTGCGTGAATTCACGCTCAGTGACGGCAGCTTCAATCTCGGCTATGCCATCAGCGCGTTGGAACACTTGGATCCCGGCATTTACATGGCTATGCATGCACAAGTGTTTCCCGCCGGCGACGTCCTGAAAGACCGCGCCACTGCGCGGTTCGAATTCAAGGATTTATAGCTTAAGATTTATGAACCCTGCCAACGTCAAAAAATTCTTCTCCACCCTCAGGGCCAAAAACCCCGAGCCCAGAAGCGAACTCGAATACACCAACCCCTACACGCTCCTCGTCGCTGTCGTGCTTTCAGCACAGGCCACCGATATCGGCGTCAACAAAGCCACGAAAGAACTTTTTAAAACAATCGACACGCCGCAGAAAATGGTCGCGCTCGGTCTCGACAAACTCAAAACCCACATCAAAACCATCGGCCTCTTCAACACCAAGGCCAAGAACGTCATCGCGCTGTCTGAAAAACTGATCTACGAATATGATGGAAAGATTCCGAACACGCGCGACGAACTGGTGAAACTCCCCGGCGTCGGCCGCAAAACGGCGAATGTCGTTTTAAACGTCGCCTTCGGCCAGCCGACCATGGCCGTCGACACGCATATCTTCCGTGTCTCTAACCGGACGAGCCTCGCCCCCGGCAAAACGCCGGAAGCCGTCGAGGAAAAACTGCTGAAAGTTGTGCCAACGGAATTCGCGATGCACGCGCATCACTGGCTCATCCTGCACGGACGCTATATCTGCAAGGCACGCACCCCGCTCTGCGCAGAATGCCCGGTCTACGACCAATGCGCTTACAAAGCTAAGACGGCTTAATTTTTGTAGAGTTTGCTGACATCCACCATGCGCGGACGTCCCGATTTGCGCGACAACTCACGCACACAACTAACCGCAACGTCCTCATCGCTGACGCCCTTGGCGCGGGCGCGGATTTCATAGTGCGCAACAGGCAGCAACAACGCATCGGTCTCGCCTGCGAAATAAACATCCAGTACGCACGCGTCTGTCCGGTACTGCCAGATCGTCGTCGGCGATTCATGACGGATCAGCTCCGGCTCGCGCAGGATCGACTTGATGTCCTGTCCGCGCACGGTCAGCATTTTTTCCGGGTGCAGGCTGATATCTTTAGCGAGGCCCTTACGGCTCGCATTGCGCGCTTCACCGAACGGCGCGCCCATGGCACCAAGCGAAGCTTGTGCCGTTCCGTCGCCATCCATGCGCGTAATGAAACGGTGAACCACCGCCGAAGTCAAAACCGCACAGATAATAATCAATAAACTCAGTAATTTTCTACGCATTTCAAAGCCTTAATTCGTTACCCCTGTGAAACACAAGCCAGGCTAACGGGCCTGGCTTGTTGTAGTTCCTTGTAATAATTCGTGCTGAATTATTCAGCAGCCGCTTTGCTGGCAAACAGTTCGCCATCATTGTCATGGCTGCTGCTGTCTTTTCTCGGCTTGCTGGCGCCAGCCTCACGGCCACCCTTGGCCTTTTTGGTGTCATGCGCTGCGCCGATCGGCGACAGGCGGCCATCGATGGTCGCGCCTGCTTCGACTTCCAGTTCCTTGTAAGCGATGGAGCCCGTAATGGCGCCGCCGGTGCGGATGGTCAAGCGGCCCTTCACCTGGATGTCGCCTTCGAAACGACCGGCAATGGTCGCTTCGTCGATTTCAACGGTGCCGTAGAACACGCCGCTCTCGGCGATGTCCAGAACGCTCGCGCCTTTCAGCGTGGCTTCAACCGTACCTTCAACGATCAGATGATCGCAGGACTCGATTTCGCCCGACATCGTGATGCCGCGGCCGATAATCAGGCGGCGGTCTGTCGACGTCATCGCGCCTGCAGCGGCTGCGTGCGGGTTGTAACCTGGGTATGATCCCGGAAAGTTACCGGCAGTGCGCACAGGCGGCTGGCCGGGACGCTGGTAAGCGCCGCTGCCCGGAATTTCAAGAGCGCGGGGCGCGTTGTCTTGTGCTGCTGGTTCGGGTTTTTTTGGTTGGTCGATCATGGTAGGTGCTTCCTCTTTCTTGGGTGTGTTCTCTTTTACTTGTGGTGCGGCAGGTGCATTCGTAACAGCCTGCACCAGTTTGTCCTGCTCGGGCTGCTGCGCCGCCGGTGCCGGACGTTTTTCTTCCTGACGCAATTCCTGTTTGGGTTGCTGCTGCGGCAACTGTTGCGGCAGCGGACGGGCTTGTGCTTGCGGCGTCGGAGTCTGGGGGGCCTGATTATATGGCCCCTGCGCCGGCTCCGGTTTTACGCGGTGAAACATTGTGCTCGCCTTTCTCAGTCTATGTTTTACAAAAAAATATAACCCTGTTTTCAGGGTTGTTTTTGATTTAACAAAGTCTACGAAATT
Organism: Micavibrio sp. UBA7657; assembly: GCA_002483465.1. Classification (GTDB taxonomy): domain Bacteria; phylum Pseudomonadota; class Alphaproteobacteria; order Micavibrionales; family Micavibrionaceae; genus UBA7657. The sequence continues at coordinate 430,632 of DLHX01000008.1, forward strand.
AACCGCAGGAACTTACCATCCGGTGGATAAAACCGCAACAATTAATAAATCCTGCCTTTTCAGGGGCTTTGTAATGTAAGCCTTTGTATTTTCATATTAATAAATCCCCCTAATGAAAATGATCGTAGATTTTCTGCGCGAAGGCGCGTGAAATCCCCTTCACTTTCATGAGATCGTGAACGCCCGCCTCGCCCACCGCTTTCGCCGATCCGAAATATTCCAGCAGCAATTTTTTACGCCGCGCGCCGATGCCCTGAATTTCATCCAGCGCCGAGCGCCCCATATCCATCTTGCGCCGCGTGCGGTGCGCACCGATCGCAAACCTGTGCGCCTCATCGCGAAGCCGCTGCATGTAATGCAGAACAGGGTCGTTCGGTGGCAACATGAAAGACTTCCCACCGCCTTTTATAGATTCCGTCGTGAAAAACTTCTCCCGCCCGGCATTACGGTCTTCGCCCTTGGCAATCGCCACCAGCTTCACCATCTCCACCAGCCCGAAATTCGCCAGCACATCCGCTGCAACGTTAAACTGCCCCTGCCCGCCGTCGATCAGCAATACATCAGGCCAGTTCTCGCCCGCCATTTCCGGGTCTTCCTTCATCGCGCGTGAAAACCGCCGCGTCAAAACCTCCCGCATCATGCCGTAATCGTCCGATGCTTCGGCCTGCTTGATATTGAATTTCCGGTACGCGGATTTGCGCAGCCCCTCCGGCCCGGCCACGACAAACGCTCCCACCATGTTCGCTCCCGAAATATGGCTGTTATCGTAAACCTCGATCCGGCGCGGCAAACTCTCTAAGCCAAGCAAATCCGCAAGACCCCGCAGAACCTTCTCCTCGCCCGCCCGCTCGGCGTGATGCCGCTCCAGCGCGGCTTCCGCATTCGTTATTACAAAATTCAGCACACGCCTGCGCACACCGCCCTGAGGCCTCGTAATTATCACCTTATGCTTTGCCCGGCCTGTGAATGCCTCCTCAAGCAACTTCTTCTCCGACAATTCATGACTGACAATCACCTCGCGCGGCACAGGCTTGTTCTCGTAAAACTGCGCAAGAAACGCCGCCATAATATTGTCCTCGGTCTCCTCCGGGTCATGACGCGGAAAATACGAACGGTTGCCGTAGTTCTGGCCTGAACGGAAAAAGAAAACCTCGACACAACTTTTGCCGTGCTTGCGCGTCAGCGCCAGCACATCGACATCGCCCAATCCTTCGATATTCACATCCTGCCGCGCCTGTATGGCCGTCAGCGCGCGGATACGGTCGCGATAATGCCCCGCCGCCTCGTAATCCGTCGCCGCACTCGCGATGTCCATCGCCTTTTTATAGCGCTCCTGCACGGCCCGGCTTTTCCCGTCTAAAAAATCCTGCGCTCCGGAAATCTGCTCTTCATAAGCCTCTTTCGTCACATACCCCACGCATGGCGCTGTACAGCGCTTGATGTGATATTGCAGACATGGCCTTTTCCGCGCCGCAAAATAGCTGTCGCTGCAATTCCGTAGCATGAAAATCCGCTGCAGCAATGCGATCGTATGGTTAACGTCCGCCGCCCCCGCGAACGGACCGTAATAAATACCCTTCTGTTTCTTCGCGCCCCGGTGCTTACGGATGGTCGGGAAGTCATGATCCGAACTCAGGAAAATATAGGGAAATGATTTATCATCGCGCAGCAGCACGTTATAACGCGGTTTCAGTTTCTTGATCAGGTTGGATTCCAGCAGCAGCGCCTCGGCCTCGGTGTGCGTCTGCACGAATTCCATCGCCTCCGTCAGCGCAATCATGCGCTGGATGCGGATTGGCTGCTTGTCGGGTCTCGTATAAGAGGCCACGCGTTTCTTCAGCGAACGCGCCTTGCCGACATACAGCACCTCGGCTTTCGGGCCGATCATGCGGTAGACGCCCGGCCTGTCGCCGAGCTTGCGGACATGCTCGAGGATCACGGACGCGCCGCGCTTCAGAATTTCCGTTTCGGGTGCCTCTTCCATTCCATAAATTTATGACGCCCCATCCCTTTTAACAATCCGTCAATTAGCACTTGACAAAGGTTGTAAGATATCAACTATTAAATTCCATCGCGCAATTATCGTACTTAAGCACGGAGAACATGATTGCATTTAAACAAACCAAAAGGATATTGAGCAATAAAGTTTCAATATATCAATAATAAAAAACGTAAGGGGACATCCAAAATGAAAATACATGCAATCCATTCCGCCACCACCGGCGCCATGCTGTTCGAAGGAAGATACGATTCCTTCACCGATTGTCTGGAACAGGCCGTACAACTGCGCGTCCTTCTAAACGGCGCCGACCTCCGGAACCGAAATCTTTCAAATGTCTGTCTCGATGACGGTCTTTTTGCGGGCGCCGATTTTTCAGGCTCCAACCTGACCGGCGCCAATCTCTCTGAAACCTCTATGCCCGGCGCATCCTTCGAAAATACCGACCTTTACAACACATGTTTCGCGTACGCCGATCTGCGCGGGTGCCGTTTCAACAACGCGAATTTCGGCGCTACCGACATCACCGGCGCGGATATCAGCCAGGCACATTTCGCAGCATTGTCCTGCTTCTCACTCGATTTCATCCATACCGCCGCCATGGCTGAGTGCCGCTATTCCGGCGAGGACGGCGCTTCAGTCACCTTCTCCGAGCCCCCCATTGTCGTCCGTGGCCTTGGCCGCCGCCTTATGGTTCTGACTGATAGTTTCTGGTTGCACGGTACAGTAGTCATACCATGTCAAAAACAGTTCCTACCTCTTCTGTCACCCGCAGAAACGGCCAAGTTTAATGGTTAATCTAATAAAACCTATGGTTGATTTAATATTTGACAAACTTACTATTTATGTAATATAAAGCAACCTGAAAAAACAAAATAACCGTGTAAAACGGGAAAAATATGGGGATTCAGTGATGTTTGCGTATGTTAAATACGGAAAGCGATTTGCCGTGTATGCCGAAGCGTCGAAAGAGCTTGGCATGCGGCCGATTTTCCGGTTAAACACTTGCAATGGTGAAACCATTTTAAATTTCCCTTACGTGCAGGTCATCCTGACGCCGGGGAAAAAACTGAAAGCCGGGCCTGAAAATGACGGTGAAGAACAAGACCAAGACATTCCTCCGTCTTCTGAGGGAACTTCAGAAGATTGACGCGGAATTCCCGCTGCAATACGCGGTATGCCTGACGGAAATCTCGCAGGAGGAAGGACTGTCTTTAACCGACCTCTCCATCCGCACCGGCATGGCGCTCTCGACCGTCTCACGCATTATCGGTGCACTCTCGAAAAACCGCCAGAAGGGCACGCCCTACAATCTCATCCGCATCAAGATCTCGGCGACCGAACGCCGCCGCAAGGAGCTTTATTTAACCCCGCGCGGCCGTGCCGTCATCGACAGCATCCTCGAAATAATCTAGGCCGCTTCTTTAGCAACCGGGTAATCCGTATAACCGACCGGCCCCGGCGTATAAAGCGTCGCCTTGTCCGCTGCCGCTAACGGCAAATCGCTCCTGAAACGCTCCACAAGATCCGGGTTCGAAATAAACGGCATGCCGTAGCATACAAAATCCGCCGTATTATCTTCCAGCAACTCCTCGCCGCGTTCCTTATCCAGCCCGCCATTGATGATGATGGCGCCCTTATAAACTTTCCTGATTGCCCGTGTGATTTTCGCAGGCTCCGGCGCACCCATCTCCGTGATGTGGATATAAGCGAGCGGAAATTCATTCATTTCTTTCGCCGCGTAAGTAAATGTTTCAACAGGGTCGGGATCGCTCATCCCGTTCGAACCGTTGTACGGCGAAAACCTTACGCCCACACGTCCCGGTCCCCAAACTTCGACAGCTGCCTCCACAACTTCTTTCAAAAGCCGCACACGGTTTCCCAGGCTGCCGCCGTAATCATCCATGCGCTCGTTCACGCCGCCGCGCAGAAACTGGTCGAGAATATAACCGTTGGCCGCGTGAATCTCGATACCGTCGAACCCCGCCTTCTTCGCGTTCTCCGCGCCATTTTTAAATTGCGCCACAATGCCCGGAATTTCCTCAGCCCCCAGCATCCGCGGCGCTTCATAAGGCTGCATCGAAAAATCCGCCGCCATCACCTTGCCCGGCGGCGCTGTCGTGGTCGATGAGACCGGCTGCTCGCCGTAAAGGCTGCTATGCCCCACCCGCCCCGTATGAAAAAGCTGCATGAAAATTTTCCCGCCTGCATCATGAACCGCATGCGTGACATCCTGCCAGGCCTTCACCTGCGCCTCGTTCCAGATGCCGGGAATATTCACATAGCCGCTGCCCTGTTTTGAAATGGCCGTGGCCTCGGTGATGATCAATCCCGCCCCGGCCCGCTGGCGGTAATAGATCATAGCCAGCTCACTATGGACCCCTTGCGCATTGGCCCGGCTGCGCGTCAAGGGCGCCATGACAATGCGGTTGGCCAGCTCGATATCGCCAAGCCTGTATGATTGAAGGAGTTTATTCATGATTTCCCCCGTGAATTGGAATGGTCTTAACTGTCAAATATAGCCCACCGTTAAGATTTCAACCCCCGGCCTAAAACGTTGAATTCCCAGCCCTCTGTGCTTATTATCCCCGTGGAAAGCCCTCGTGGCGAAATGGTAGACGCACCGGACTTAAAATCTGATTTGCCTACCTCTAACAGGCAAAATCTGATTACAAATCAATCAGTTAAATTCATTAACTTTTCCGTATTATACTTACACATGTCTTACACACTTTGCGCGTGTTTAGACGCACCAGATTTTTTATCTGATGGAGGTAAGTGATGAGCACGGAATCGCACAGTTTTATGGATGGAAAAGTTCACGTTTACAGACGTGACAACAGCCGCTTCTGGCAATGCTCCACCTATTTAGATGGACGCAACTACCGCGTCTCGACAAAAGAAGAAACCCTCACGATGGCGAAGGAATTCGCCCGCGAATGGTACATGGCGGTTTACGTTGATTCAAAACGCAAACACCAATCAAGCAGAACCTCCCTCCTCATTAATAATTTTGGATATAACGAACACGCATCTGTAGATGCACAAATCACGAAAACAAAAACCTCAAAACCAACTGGCCCCAGCTTCATTGAAGCTGCTGAAAAATTTATCGCGGAATATGCTGTGATAAACGAAGGACAGCGCAACAAGGAATATGCGTTGTCCCATGAACAGCGTATTCGTAATCACTTGATCCCTTTTTTCGGTGAAAAGAGTTTAAACCAAATTTCTGCTGGTCTCGTTCAAGAATACAGAGTCCAACGGCATAAAAATGGCTATAAGGGAAAATTCCCTTCGCGAAGCACCTTGCACCACGAAACGGTTACACTTCGCTTAGTCCTTAAAACAGCCCACCGCTACGGGTGGATCAATGCGGTCCCTGATATTTCTCCACCATATAAAGCCTCAGGCAAAGTCACACACCGCGCCTGGTTTTCACCAGATGAATACAAAATGCTTTACGAAGCTACGCGCGAACGCGCGAAGAATCCGAAGCGGGAACGCTATAGGGCGGTCTGCGAGGATTTGCACGACTACGTGCTATTCATGGCGAACACAGGGTTACGGCCTGACGAGGCCGGACGCCTTGAATATAGGGACGTCACAATCGTGACGGACCAGGATTCAGACGAACGTCTTCTTGAAATTGAAGTGCGCGGTAAGCGCGGCGTTGGTTATTGCAAAAGCATGACAGGCGCAATCATGCCCTTTCAGCGCATGCAAAAACGTCACAACGGAAAACCGACTGATAAAATCTTTGGTAAAACACCGAGACAACTTCTGAATTCTGTCTTGGAAGAAATCAATCTGAAGTTCGACCGGGATGGTAACGTGAGAACGGCCTATAGCTTACGCCACACCTACATCTGCCTCCGCCTAATGGAAGGCGCGGACATCTACCAGATTGCGAAAAACTGCCGTACCAGCGTCGAGATGATCGAGAAGTTCTACGCCGCTCATCTCAAGAACACGCTGGACGCATCCGCAATCAATGTCCGCAAACCGAAGAAAAAACCTAAGAAAAACTCAAAAAACACTGATCAATAAAGGATTTAGCCTTTGGTCAGGGTTGAAAACCACCCCTATTACGTCTATGAATCAGGACGGTAAGCGGGCGTGGCGAAATGGTAGACGCACCGGACTTAGATTAACTTGAGTGCTCTTTGGGAAACCATCGATGCAGAACTGCTCAAATTCGGGGAAACCTCCAAGTCTTTAATGGCTAGTGGCAATCCCGAGCCAAGCCTGGAAACAGGAAGGTGTAGAGACTAGACGGGCAGCACCTAAAACTTCGGTAATGGTGAAGGTATAGTCCAGACCACAAACGAACGGCAGCGAAAGCTGTAGTGGTAAGAAAATCCGTTGGGCCGCAAGGCCTGTGGGGGTTCAAGTCCCCCCGCCCGCACCATATATCGCCTAAAAGTTTACATGAGCCTTTGTAGGTGAGTTTAATAAAGGTTTTTATATAATAATTTTTAAGTTACTATATATTCAGTAACTCAAATAATTTTGTCATGAAAAAAAAACCTCATTCCGCGCCAGAACAATTAGCTAAGGCACAGCTGATTCAGTATTTTTTAAAGAAACAACTTCTAAAAGAAGATGTCGTGCTAATCAATGAGCTTTCCCTAGAATCTTTTTCTCGTAGAGCCGATCTTGTTTTAGTAAATGGCAGCATCGATCTTTTTGAAATAAAAAGCGAAGCCGACTCACTAGTACGTTTAAATGGCCAAATAGAAACTTTTACAAAATTTTGTGACAAGCTCCATATTGTTGTGGCTGAATGTCATGCAAAAAAAGTGTTGTCTTTAACATCTGAAAAAACTGCTGTCTGGCAATTAAATAGTAATGGAGAAATTAAAATTCTCCGCAAAGGCAAGAAAAGCATTCTACTTGATAAAAAAAATCTACTTCAAATGATTAATATTTCAGAGCTACGAAAACTTTTGACTCGAAATAAAATTAAACCCATTCCCCAACGCCGAAAATTTATGGATATTGCTGCTTTAGAATTAGACTCTAAAATTATACGTCAAGAGGTCTTGCAATTACTCAAGGAACGATATGTACAAGACACAAAAAAAATTCTAAAAAGCGCAACAGCAGGCAACCAAATTCGCCCTAAACATCTTGCGCAATTGAAGCGCAGAAAAACAAAAAAGCATATTTATAAGAATGCTGATACAGCCATGACTAGCGAATTTGATGATATACATTTGCAAAAACTAGCAAATGAAACAAAAGAGAAAATTTTTGGGAGCTTACCTAAAGGAATTATTGAAGCCCTGCCTCAAAATTAGTCACTCCAATCATCATCCGTTTCTAACATTTGATCCGGAGCATCATAAAATAGCTGACGGTGGAGATGTATGTTAATACGAACAGCCGTTGCCTTCGCAGGTGAAATAATCGCGTATTCATCTCCCCGGCTTGTACGCTCAATCATCTGAGTGCCCCAAATGCGAAGATCTGGATTCCAATGCGGACTAGCCATAGCCTGAATTGCTACGCCTTGATATTCGCCGTCTTGGCTATCGGATCTAAAAAAATACCAATGGTTTGAGACAGGATAGTCAATCCTGGGATAAGGCGCGCCACCGCCGCCTCTAGGAATTTGGAGTCGAGCACTTCCTCTATCACTGTAAATTAAATTCCAATTATGCTGTTGATTTGTAGCCTGAGCCACTCCAAAGAGTTGTCTTTCACGAATTTCTTGGGTGGTAATGCTGTCAAAAGAGTGAGGAAAACTTGTGCTTGAAATAGCAATGAAGCACCCTGGAATTGCTGTAGTAGCGCTGTCTAAAAAATTGGCCCATTGCAAAATGGCTTCGTTGAGATCTCTGCGACCAAGCTCTTTAAAATCTATTATAAATAAAATTTGATTTTCTTCAGAAACTTCAGCTAACGCCACAAGTTCCTCAGCGGTTAAAATTTCAGATAAGTTTTGGAGATGCACAACCAATCCCCTTTCCAAAGCAGCGAGTCTTTCCAACTGACCTAGAAACTCAGCTTTGTGCCTTAATTGAATGCAAGGTATGATCCTTTGATTTTCTGCAACAAAACGACACCAATTCTCGTATCCATTATTTTCATTGCACAAGGCATGAAACTGATGAATGGCAGGACGATCGGTTTCTTCATCAGGGGGGGTATAATCACAATCTAAATTCCCTATCCAATTTCTCTCGCCATATACATCAGAAATTTTTTCAATAGTCCGTGTAAATTGCGCAGAGCCAACCCAAGGACGCAGTTGAACCGCAGGTAGCAATAAATTTTTGTCCCCTTCGGGAAGCTCCAACAAAGCATTCATCTCTGCTGGCCTTACCGACAGAACAGGTATGTATCTGGCATTTTCAATGCTAGCCATTAGATTTACACTTCCATGCCTAAACGAATTCTTAGAGCAATCGTAGACACTCCAAATTCTTCAGCTATTGTTTTTAAAATTGCAGAATCATTTAAATTTTTTCCCCTTATATGATTACTAAGGGTATTCCACGGCATAATTAAATCTGCCGCTAAACGATTTGCTTGAGCTTCCAAATCATTGGATAGAGAGGATCGATACATGACGTTATCGGAAATTCCATTTCCAATTTTATCCCTATGCAATAAAAAATGGGCTATCTCATGAGCAAGCGTAAATCGCTGTCTTGTTTTTGCTTCATGCCTATTAATTTTAATTATAAAACCTGCTTCAGCTTCCCTAGAAGGTCTAATTTCTCCAGAGATGTTTGCAGGTAACGTGGATAATTTTACTATCAAACCTAAATTCTCAGCAATTTGCCCAAGGGGAACTTTTAAGTCCCGTTGAAAGCCTTCTAATCTGCCTTGCATCGCGTTTGGTAATTGCAACCACTCATTTGAACGTGTCATGTCTTATTCCCCATACTCACGATCTTGGTTACCCCATTCTTGCAATGTCAAAATCCCTGCCCTTACGTCTGCAAATATCCGTTCAACCGCTTGTTGCGTTTCTTGCTTAACTAATCTCTGCAATTTTCCATCCTCAGCTGCTATTGATGCCTGGACTTCTTTAATGGCACTTTTAGAAGCCTCTCGTTTCATTTGACCGTAGCCAAAAAACGTTAAAACTGCCAAAAACATTGCGAGGGCCGCTAACACCAAACCTGCCGCGCCTAATAGCGTTGCGGCCAAATCCTGGTAAGTCACGTTAACATCAGCCTGAAGAACCCATGACAATTTCATTTGAGGAGAAATATCGAAAGCAGAATCCAAAAAAATTGCGAGCGCAATGACAATGATCACTACAATTGCTACTTCTTTAAACGTATATTTTTTTGATGGGGTCATTTTTGTGCGCCAATATTTTCCTACCTGTGGTCGCGCAGAGTATAGGAAAAAATATCTAAAAGCAAAAATCGCTGTATATTAGCCTTACCTCAAGTAAATCCCTATCTTGTCGCGAAGAATCACTTCATTGTTGTTGTAACCAATCCTTAATCCCCAAAAGCTATCCTGAAGTAAGAGACTGTTAATAGCGCACTTACGCAAACTTCGTTTGCAGCGCTATCACGGCACGGGGGATTTACTGCGTAAATGGCGATCTATCATTGCTCGCTGAGGATCTTTTCGAGGAGCGAAGGCCACTCTGCCGTTGCCGCCGCCGCGTATCGCGCCGGAGCTGTTCTCAAGGACCAGCGCACCGGCAGAATTCATCGCTACGGAAAGCGCAAAGGTGTCCTTGACGCTTTCATACTGGCTCCCCCTTCTACCCCTCAAAACCTCTTAGACCGTGCCGTGTTGTGGAATGCGGCAGAGGAAGCCGAAACCCGCAAGAATTCCCGCGTCGCGCGGGAGGTCATTCTTGCGCTGCCGCATGAGCTGTCGGATGCCGACCGCCATTCCCTCTGCCGGGATATGGCCCTGTGGCTGGTCGAGCGGTACGGCGTAGCCGTGGATACCGCCATCCACAGCCCCGTCCTGGGGGACGGGCATGATGGGCGTAACCATCATAGCCATCTTCTGTTCACCACCCGTGAAATCACAAAAGACGGCTTTGGCAAAAAGACCCGTATTCTCGACGACAAAGAGCATGGCCCACAGGAGGTCGAAACCATACGGGAGGTCTGGGAAATCCTCGCCAATAACGCCCTACAACGGGCGGGCATAGAGGGCGTTCAGATCGACCGTAGAACCCTGGAGGACCAGGGCATTGACCGCGTTCCCCAGACGCATGTTGGCAAGGCCGCCAACCATGCCGAAGAAGATGAAAAGCCTGCCAACAGTCATAAGCTCAAATCGCACTTTGCAGGAACAAAGAAGCAGGCCGAAAACGAGGACAAAGATGGTGAAGATGAGTCCGAAGGCAAAACCGAGAAGAGCGGCAAGGCCGGAAGCGGCGACAGAGCCTTAATCCTGAAGAGTGAAGCTAAGGAAGACCGCAAAGGCCGGATCATTGATTACAAGACCATCGACCAAAACAGAACTCGGCTGGACTTCAACGAAGAAATCAAAAAGCTCAATGAGCGCAGAAACACATTTGGAAATGTGCCGATCAAAGAGCAAATCGCTCACATCGAAAAACTGACCGATCTCTTAGAAAGCCGCCAGAGTCATCTAAAAACTTTGCTGTCCAAAGCCACCCTGCCCCACGCCATCAAATGGGCTATCGAAACTCTTATCACCAACTTCAAAGAAGCAGTTTTTTCCCGAGAGCAAAACATAGCCGTTTCTAAACTCACTGCCGAAGAAAAAGCGGCAAGAACCGAGCGTCAATTAGCACGATATAGCAAACCATACCGCGTAGGCCTCCAAGAACAGATCGTTGAAATGAAAACTAACCTTGATCGGCTGGAGCAAAAGCAACGTGAATATCAATCGCTCAAAACCTTTGTTGATAAAATCGAAACCCAAGTTCGCCAGCTTCCACGGGCTGTCTTTGAACAGAGCGCAAAATCACAACCTATCAAAGCGATAACAAACGAAGAGCATTCTCTAAAATTAAATTGAGCCGCCCCCTATAAAGG
>DLHX01000019.1 GCA_002483465.1 Micavibrio sp. UBA7657
TCCTGAATGGGGGTTGACCAGTCTGCCGCCTGATCTGCAGCAGCACTTAAAGATGCTTGTAGCGGCCTATAAGCGCAATCCGCGATACTTTGACGAGGACGTCCATGGCCTCAAGCTCGGCACCCGCCTCGTAAAAACATGGAAGGAAGCGCGGCACACAGTGCTGGTTGTTAAAAACGGTTTTGAATATGAGAACCGGATTTATACGAGCCTGTCGGAAGTGGCCTTCGTCATCACCGGATCACGATGGAACGGCTGGGTATTTTTTGGCCTGAAAAAACATAACCGCAAAACGGGGACAGAGGCGCAAGCATGAAACCCTCCATCAAAAACTGCGCGATCTACACCCGCAAATCAACAGACGAACGCCTCGACATGGAATTCAACAGCCTCGATGCACAACGCGAAGCATGCCTGAGTTACATCGCCAGCCAAAAATCTGAAGGCTGGGTTCCTGTTCTTGAGGAATATGATGATGGCGGTTTCACTGGCGGCAATATGGATCGTCCGGCCCTCACGCGTTTGATGGAGGATATCAAGGCCGGGAAAATTCAGACCGTGGTGGTTTATAAAATCGACCGTTTGACGCGCTCCCTCATGGATTTTGCCAAGCTGGTAGAGGTGTTCGACGCTCACGGCGTAACCTTTGTCAGCATCACGCAGTCTTTCAACACGACGACCTCCATGGGACGTCTGACACTCAATGTTCTACTATCATTCGCGCAATTTGAGCGAGAAGTTGCGGGCGAGCGTATTCGTGACAAGATTGCCGCCAGCAAACGCAAGGGCATGTGGACAGGCGGTACGATTCCGCTGGGGTTTGATGTAGAGAATAGAAAATTGGTTGTTAATCCCAAAGAAGCCGAGCGCGTCAAACATATATTTCAGCGGTATCTTGAGCTCGGAAACCTCAACGACCTTTACCAGGATTTGAACAGGCGCAACGTTAAGGGCAAGCCCCGAAAATTAAAAAATGGACTGCAGGAACCCGGGCCGTTCGGCTCCAGCACAATTCAATATCTTCTCTCCAACCCAACCTATATCGGCAAGGTTCGCCATAAAGGGCATATTTATGAAGGACAGCATGAGCCTATCATCCCGATGGATCTATGGCAGGAGGTACAGGATCGACTGACAAGCCAATCGATGACCATGCGGAATCATAAAAAACATAAACAAAAAAATCTATTGCGCGGACTGATGTTTGATCAGTCAGGCGTGCCCTATGTTCCCACCTACAGCAACAAACCGGGCAGACAGTATCGTTATTATAAGCTAAAGGAAAAGGCGATTGCAGAAAATACGATTGATCGGCTCCCGGCCCACGAAATTGAAAACCGTGTGGAGCAAGCGGTGCGGCAGGAGCTGGCAGATTTTAATAGGGCCGCCGCTTTTCTTGGTATTGATCCGCTTATCAATCCCGACCTCGTTCAAATCGTCAATAGGAAACAAGCTTGTCTGCCTGGCAAAGAACTTATTCTGGCTTCTGTGCAGAAGGTGATTGTTGATCACGACAGCATCGCTGTGCACATCAGAATTTCCGCACTATCAGAATTCATCGCCGAACATTTGCAAATTGGCCTGCCGATAGCAGCTGATGAAATTCGAGAAATTAAAACCTCCTACATCACGCGCCGGGCGCATAGAGGATCGATAATCATCGAGGCAGATAAGACTGCAAGGGATAAAGACTCGCTTGATCTGCCACCAGGTGAACTTCGCAATCTAGTCCGGGGCTTGATCTGGCGTGACGAGCATTTCAGCGGCACGACACTGCGCGATATCGCAAAACGGGAAGAATTTTCAGAAGGTTATATAGGTCAGTGTATTTTTCGAACGTTTGAAATTTCTCTGACTTGAAAAATTTTATTTTTTGTCTTACTATTTTTATAGGAATCGATTGCCTCAGGTGTAAGCGCCCGAAAAGACGATGTCTAAAAGTAACTATCCATTCTAGCAACTCTTTAAACCGCTGGCATGGTTGTGTTTGAACGCTTACGACAGCCAAATTAAAGCCCAGCCTTTTAATGGAGGTTGCTATGCAACAAGACATCATAAAACTTTGCGCAGATTCCCTGCGTTCATTTACCCTCGACAAATACGGTATCAAACTGAAGGCTGCTCATGCACATGAGCTTACAGCGGCATATTTTGGTTACCCCTCCAAGAATGCCATGTTGGTCGATACTCTGTATCCTATGAGTGATCTAAACCAAGCCAAAATCATCGTGATGGCCCCTGATGCCTTCATTGATGAGCGCCGTAAGCAACTTGAAGGTTTATCTCCTGAATTGCCCGATAGCTACACTTTAGGTGAAGGGGTTTACGCTCCTCTGTTTTCAAAGGCTCAATGGGCAAGTGCTTTCCCCCCGTTTAGGAGCTTTATGAGCTTAGTAAAATTCATGGCTGAAGAAAGGGGGCTTATAGAGAGTGGTAATTTATATGGTGTTCCCAGACATCATATCTTGGATGTAAAAGATATCAATGAATGTGCGTTATTAACCGTCAAGCATGCCTATAAAGCAGAGAATGGAAATATGCATGTTGATGCGGTTACTAAGGTAGAGCTCCCGCGTATAGCTGGGCGTATTGGATATGGCCTGGCACATATTTCCGATGAGCGAGGCACAGGCAGTGTACGAGAAGTTCTTGTACCCAAAGCTGCTTAAGGCCAAATTTTTTAGCTAAAGCCGCCACGCAGAAAATTTCATAACTGAGAGAACCGGGCATTCTAAACCAGAATGCCCGGTTCTCAGTAGTGTGGCGAAAAGGGCATCCCGCGCAAAGGGCCCGGAACGCGGGCCTCACGGGCCGGTTTCTCTCATAACGTGGCGGATGGGTATGTGAATGGCTGGGGCGCTAGGGATCGAACCTAGGAATGTCGGTACCAAAAACCGATGCCTTACCGCTTGGCTACGCCCCAATCCTCAGAAATGGTCCCAGAAATTACACAATTATGTGAGGGCGTGCAAGGCTTATTCCCTTCTGGAAAATCAACCCTTTAAGCAGGAATCACTCCTGATTTATACACATGGGGACAGGCTGGAAGATCTACCCGAATTTACCTTCGATATAGTCCCTGGTCTGCTGCTGCAGCGGGTTGTTGAATATCTGCGCCGTCGGCCCGGCCTCGATGATTTTACCCATGTGAAAGAAAGCGGTTTCATCGGAGAGGCGCTCGGCCTGTTGCATCGAATGCGTAACGATGACGATGGTAAATTTCTTTTCCAGCTCGCGGATTAGTTCCTCGATGCGCGCGGTGGCGATCGGATCGAGCGCGGAGCATGGCTCGTCCATCAGGATAACCTCTGGTTCTGTTGCAATCGCACGTGCAATACAAAGGCGTTGCTGTTGCCCGCCCGAAAGCGATGTGCCCGGCGCGGCTAGCCTGTCCTTTACCTCCTCCCAGAGCCCTACACGCACTAGCGTTTCCTGCACCAATGCATCGAGTTCATCACGGTTAGCGATCATGCGGTGAATGCGCGGACCGTAGGCGACGTTCTCATAGATGGATTTTGGAAAAGGGTTGGGCTTCTGGAACACCATGCCAATTTTCTGACGGAGCAGAATGACGTCAACAGAGCGTTCGTAAATATCATGGCCATCGAGGTAAATTTCGCCGGTGACGCGGCAGTTTTCCACCACGTCGTTCATGCGATTCAGGCAACGTATAAAAGTTGATTTGCCGCAGCCGGATGGGCCGATGAGTGCCGTGACCTTGTTGACCGGAATATCGAGATTGATATCGAAGAGGGCCTGCTTCACGCCGTAAAAGGTGCTGACGCCCCTCGCCGCCATGCGGATATCGTCGCCATTTTTCTTAGCCAGTGATTTTATATTCATCTTTCCCTTACCATTTGATTTCAAATTTCTGGCGCACCCACGCCGCCAGCGCGTTAATAATTACGAGAACTAAAAGCAAAATGATGATCGCCGCCGCAGTATTCTCGACGAAGCCGAATTCGGGGTTATTTGTCCAGAGATAGACCTGCACAGGAAGCGTCGTCGCGGGATCTGTGATGGTTTTGGGAACATCAGTCAGGAACGCGACCATGCCGATCAGGAGCAGCGGCGAGGTTTCGCCGAGCGCCCGCGCCACGCTCAAAATAACGCCCGTCATGATGCCGGGCAGCGCATAGATGAATGTGTGATGCATGGCGACCTGCACGGGGTTAGCGCCCATCGCCAGGGCGGCGTAACGCACGGAATGTGGGACTGAGCGCAGGGCATTACGTGTCGCGATTACTATAACCGGCATCACCAGCAGCGCAAGAACCAGCCCGCCGACTAGCGCCGAAGAGCGCGGCATCCCAATGATATTGATGTAAATGGAAAGACCCAGGAGACCATAGATAATCGACGGTACGGCCGCGAGATTGTTGATATTGATCTCGATCAGGTCCGTCAGCCAGTTTTCTTTCGCGAATTCCTCTAGATACAGGGCCGTTGCGACACCCAATGGAAAGGCAACAGCGATGCAAACAAGAATTGTAAAAATTGAGCCGATGAAGCTACCTAAAATTCCCGCCTGTTCCGGCTCCTGTGAATCTCCGCCCAGAAAAAATGTTTTGTTAAAAACTTTCCGAAGGCGTTCCTTGTCGATCAATTCTTTCAGCATCTCAAACTGCCTGTTACTGACTTTGTAATGGCTGATACCGATTTCGGATTTCAGGGAATGGCGCTTGATGAACATGTCGACATTGCTGGCAGCGGGCAACCAGAGCTGGCCTCGCCTTCCCACGAGCGACGGATCGGCGAGCACCATTTCGCGGAGCTGGTAATAGCCGCCCTTACTCACAAGCGCGAATAATTCAAATTTTTCGGTGCGCGACATATTCGCCGGGAAAAGCGTCAAGAGTCCGTTTTGCACAAGCTTCCGATAGTCGGCTTTTGACAGAGCGGCACGATCGCCTGTATTTTCAGGATCCAGGATTTCTTTTGAAAATTCGATCGGCACATAAATCTGCACGCGTGTGAAAGCAGTATAACCGTTGCTTACGATGTTCAGCATCAATCCACCGAGAAACATCGCCGACAAAGCAATCGACATGAAGCCAAAAAATTTGAATTGTTTTTCTGTCCGTTTTCTTTTGACGATCCATTTTTGCGCGGGCGTTACGCCATACGAAAAAACGAAAGGATTTTTATTTTTATGGATGCGCTTCAATATCAGGCGCGCCTGTCTTTCTGTTTTCTTAAACATTGTACTGCCTGTAACGTTTGACGATGATCTGAGCGGCGAGATTCAACAAGAACGTCATGATGAACAACGCGAAACCCAGCGCAAAAGCCGCGAGCGTTTTCGGGCTGTCGAATTCATGGTCGCCGACCAGCAACGTGACGATCTGCACCGTTGCCGTCGTGACCGCTTCAAGAGGATTTAAGGTTAAGTTAGAACTCAAGCCTGCGGCCATGACGACAATCATAGTTTCACCGATTCCCCGGGAAATGCCGAGCAGAACTGCGCCGATAATGCCGGGAAAGGCCGCCGGGATAATCACGTTCCTCACGGTTTCATAAGGCGTCGCGCCCATGGCGAACGAGCCATAAATCAGGCTCTTGGGCACCGCACTGATGACATCTTCAGAAAGCGACATGATAAATGGCGTGATCATAATCCCCATAACCACACCGGCAGCTAACGCGCTTTCTGACGCCACCTCTATGCCCAGGTAATCTCCGCCTGCGCGCAACAACGGCGAAAACGCAACCACGGCAAAATAGCCGTAAACAACTGTCGGAATACCCGCTAGAATTTCGAGAACGGGTTTCGCAGCGTTCCTGAACCGGGGCGTTGCATAAACGGAAAGATAAATCGCCGCCAGTAAGCCGAGCGGCGTTGCCACTGCCATGGCGATGGCTGCGATCATCACCGTCCCAACAAAAATGGGAACGGCACCGAAGGAACCGGAACCACCGGCCTGATCGGCGCGGATAGCAGTTTGAGGGCTCCATTCCAGACCAAAGAAGAAATTAAAAGGCGAGACGTGCGAAAAAAACCGCATCGTCTCGGAAAATACAGAAAGCACGATCAGCACCGTGATCAGGACAGAGATCACGGTGCTGAGCTGGAGAAATGCTTTAATGACGCGGTCGGAGGTTCTCAACTAGAAGTCCCACTGCGTGCGGAGTGTCATAACCTGCGGATCATCGTCAGCGACCACTGCTTCGTCATCCGTATTGACGTCAACATAGTTGAACATCATCCGGATATTGTCGCGGAGGTACCAGTTGACGCCGAGCGTGTAGTTGTTCATCTCGCCGCCGGTGACGCCTGCGCCCTCGTCATTGAGGTCGAGATTATCAACGCGCGCCAGCACTTCCCATGCGCCCCAGTTGCCTTCCTTGATATCGAACGGCGTCGTCGGTTTCACGCGGTCGAAGTTCCCCACATCGCCCTTGTATGGTCTGCTCTCGCCGGTCAGGAAATAACTCGCCTGCCCGTACCATCCGTCAAAGGACGGATCCGAGCCCGAACTTCTTTCCGTGTCGTAGCGCAGATATTCACCCTGCACGGACAGCGGCCCGAACACGCCCGCCGCCTCGACGCCGCCGACCATCACGCTATCCACGTTCGTGATCGCCCCGGTGGTGATCATATTGCTGCCGGTGCCCGCGGGCTTGCCGGATAATGTGACCGATTCCGTCGTGGCGTTGGGTGTCCGGTAACTTCCGCCAAGACCAAGATGCAGCACGTTCGGGCTATCCTGCAGCAGATCAACCGATCCGCGCGCGTCGAACGACCAGCTTTCATCATCCGTCGTGTTGGCGCTCGCGTCTTCGTTGAAGATGCCTCCGGCAAGCGACCAGTTTTCACCCCCGCCCTTC
This sequence comes from Micavibrio sp. UBA7657, assembly GCA_002483465.1. Lineage (GTDB taxonomy): Bacteria > Pseudomonadota > Alphaproteobacteria > Micavibrionales > Micavibrionaceae > UBA7657. The sequence continues at coordinate 6,829 of DLHX01000019.1, forward strand.
GCCGCGAAGCCGATGATTTCGTCGCGCGTGAAGGCCGTGGTGACTGGTGCCTGCTCGACGAACTCCATGTAGTTGCTGCTGGTGTTCTGCTCGAGACCCAGCGGCGGTTTAAAATTACCGAGCCAGAAATCGGCGACTTCAAGACCTGTATAAGCCAGGTAAACCTCCTTGAAGTTGACGGCCTCGCCGCCGAAATCAAGCTCGGCCTTGTAGTTGAAGTCCCCGCCGATATCGCCCTTGAAGCCAAGCCGTGCGCGGCGGAAGTTTGCCCCGTCCGGATGGTCACGACGATCATCCTGGAAGTGCGTGGCGTCTAAATGCACACGACCGAAGGGCTGGAACGAATATTTTCCGTCTGCTGACTCGATCTTCAGGTTTTTACCCATTTTGATCTTGATTTCGTCATCGCCACCGGCAGCAGGCGAAATCGAAGCCAGTTTTGCGTCCTGGGAATTGATCTGCGCTTTTTGAGCATCGATGATCTGGTTCTGGCTTTGCACCGTGGCGCTCAGCTCCTCGACTTTGCCGCTGAGTTTTTCAAGTGCGGCCTGCATTTCCTCCATGCTCATCTGCTTGGCGGCAAAGGCAGGCGTGCTGGCAAGCATCACCATGGCCGATGTTAAGAGAAGTTTTTTCATTTAATTGCTCCTTGTAACTGTTTCGAACTAATTGGATTTCGCCGAGGCGGTCAATGCGGAAACCCGCTTTTCCATCTCGATTAATTCTTTATTAGGAAGAGAGATCAGGCCCTTGATCGACAGGTAACCGTCAGGTCCTGCCGCCTTGTCGCTGACAAACTCCTCGGCGAATTCCAGGAGGCCTGGAACGCTTCCGATGTGTGCGTTCTTCACGTAGATGAAGAGCGGCCTGGAGATGCTGTAGCTGCCGTCGGCGATAGCCGCGTAAGCCGGGGCAACGCCCGCGACCTTCGCGCCATGAACTGCATCGGAGTTCTGCTCGAGGAAGCTGTATCCGAAGATCCCCAGAGCATGCTCGTTGCTGCGAAGCTTCTGCACGATCAGGTTATCGTTCTCGCCTGCCTCGATGTAATGCCCGTCCTCACGGATCAGGTGGCATTCCTTCTTGCGGGCGTCGTCATCCGGGAATGCTGCCTTGAATTCCGCCAATCCGGTGCATGCTTTTTCCATGACCAGCTCGACGAAGGCATCGCGCGTTCCCGAGGTTGTCGGCGGGCCGTAAACCTCGATTTTTTCAGCAGGAAGCGAAGGATCAATCTCGTTCCAGTTTTTGTAAGGGTTAGCGACGAGAGCGCCGTCCTTTACGACTTTTTTGGCGAGCGCATTAAATATCTGCTCTTTCGTCAGGTCAAACTGGAAGGATTTTTTAGCGTTCGCTAATACAATGCCGTCATAACCGATTTTGATTTCGGTGATGTCTTTAACGCCGTTTTCTTCGCATTGCTTGCGCTCGGTATCCTTGATCGCGCGCGATGCATTGGCGATGTCGGGGAAATCATCGCCGGCGCCGCCGCAGAACAATTTCAATCCACCGCCTGTGCCCGATGATTCAACGATTGGAGCGCTGAAATCCGTGGTTTTACCAAATTCCTCGGCCACTGTCGTGGTGAACGGATAGACCGTGGAAGAGCCGACGATGTGGATTTTATCCCTCGCCTGGGCAATTCCAGGCATAAAAAAAACCGCCAAAGCGGTTACGGATAAAATAAATAATTTGCCGGACGCGGGCGGCCTGTTAATGGCCGGACTGCCGATAGGCGGGTTTGCAGGTGTAAACTTCATTGACCTCTCCTTAAGGTTTAAACATCACAACTGCGCGGGAGTTTGCATGGGGGATAAACAACAACAAGTCTTGTTTTTAAAAATTTATTGTGCTATGCAATATGTTTCAATCTGCAGAAACAGTTCTCCACATATCGCCCTCGGAAGATTTTTGGATTTTCTCCATTTAAATCTTTGGCTTGCTGAATGGAAATCGACATAAGAATCATTTTGAAATTCTTCCCGTTTCTCCTCCTGCCCTATTTTTGTCGATGATTGCAAAAAGGATCATCAGGAAGAAAAACAGGCGAATCAGGTGAAAAAATGGCTTCTGCCTACATAATAATTGGGCATAGGTAAGACCCTGGCGGGCTCCCAATATTTAATATTTTCATAAATAAGGCTATTGTATTGACAGAGGCTGGCGTTATGGACACTCTGTGATCCCGAATTCACCCTTTTGCGAGCGTCCATCATGAATGCGCCCCTGCAAATCGTTTCAACCTATCACCCGACCGATATGCCCTGGGGCGGCGGAAATAATTTCTGGCGCGCGCTGCTTAGTCAATTGTCCGAGCAAGGCGATATCGTTTTCCGTCCGCTGAAGGACGAGCCGAAAGAAAACCCGCCGCACGCCGATATTGTTTTCTTCAACCAGGTGAATTCCGGCCCTGCTGAAAACAGCCGCATGTATACCATTCAGGATTTTCAGAAAATAAAGCAGCTTTACCCGCGCGCCAAAATTGTTGTGCGCGCCATCAATTTGCGCAAGCATTCCCGCTATAAGGCCAAGCTTCCCTATTTTCTGGATTTTCCTGACCGGACAAAAGATAACATCGTAAAGTATCGCGTGAATACGGCCGATTTCGTTATCTATCAAAGTAAATATCAAAAAGATTTTTTTGAAGAATTTTGCGGCCCGACCAAAGACAGCGACATTATTTATAATGGCGCACCGCTTCTGTTTGCGGAAAAAGGCAAGCAGGCCCCGCACAGGAAATTGACGCCCGGGCAGCCTGTTCGTTTTCTTGCCACGTCTTTTTCGGGCAATCCCAGCAAGAGACTGGGACTTATCGCGCGCCTTTCGGAATTACCGGGCGTGGAAGTCGTGCATGCCGGTTTGTGGCATGAGAATGTCGACAAGCGAAAAGTTAAAACGCTCGGGACGATTTCCCATGAAGAAATCACGAATTATATGCGCGATGCGGATTATTATCTGAAGCTCTCCGAGAATGACATCTGCCCCAATGCCCTGATTGAAGCTTTGGCTTATGGTTTGCCGGTTATTTATGATGTTGATGGCGGCGGCGCGGCTGAGATCGGCAGGCCATTCGGCATCGCTTTTGACCCGGCCAATATGAACGACATGCTTGACGTCGCGAGGCAAAGGCATCAGGAACTGGCGGTGAAGATCGCCCAGAACCGCGAGCAATTTTTGATTACGTATGCCGCCAATGCCTATAAAAACGTCTTCAAGAAAATTTCCGGGCTGACGTGACTTTATATATAAAAAGCACGGCGCGTAAATTGTTGGCTTTCGGGCTTTACCCAAAAGCGGGCATAGCCAGCTTTTTGAGCAAATGCGGTCGCCTACCGCTATGTTCTTATGAAGAAGATCGGCTTGGCGACGCCGTTCAGGAAAAAGTAGACCGGCGCGAACAAAATCTTTCAATAGGCTGGGCCAAATTCGGTAAATCAATCCGGTTTAAATTTCTTGGAATTCCACTGGTCGTCTTCTCTTTGTCTGAAGAAGAGATAAATGTTCAGCAGTTCTATTTTTATAGAAGCGCAAGCCTGTTGCGGAATTACCTGAATGAATTGAAAAATTTGGGTTTTCAATTGCCTAGCAAGAAGGGCTTTCGTGTTTTCGAACCGGGATGCAACTGCGGTGGATTGCTATTTAATTTTGCGGATTATTACGGTGCAAAAATTCATGGTGCGGATATTTATGAGCCTGCCATAAAAAGCGCTAAAAAACTGGATTATCTGAAGGAAGCGGATTTTGATTGCGCGGATGTCATTCAATCGGATTATTTGAAAAAATTTTCAGACCGGCATTTTGATATTGTTTTTGTCAGCAGCCATTTCACACATATCATACACGTTCCGGGACTTGAAAATTACATCGATGAATTAAAGCGAATTTCGTCTGCTATCATCTGTATCGAAATAGAAAAATTTGCAGGGCGCGCGCTAATGAGCGAATATCTCAAAACATGGAGATTTAATTGCCTTGCTAAAGACGACATTACCTACGGATATTTTTCGCACTAAGATCATGAAAAAAAAGAAGATACTTATATTCTGCTACCGTTTTTATGATTTCCGTCTCTGGCTGATGACGGGATTGCTGGGGGCGCTCGCACAAAAACATGATGTGTCTATTCTATGCCCGGCAAATCTGACTGATACGTTGAAAAATCATTTAGGCGAGAATGTCACGATCCTGAGCTATCAGGACAATGAAGTTGATTTCGCTTCAAAAATTCGTGAAAAAATCCATGGATTCTGCGTTCATATTTTCAGCATGACCTATGCCAGTAAAGGAACTCACGTCAATCGTTCCGCTGCTTTTCACCGTGGCGCTTTTATAAAGAAAGCGCGCGAGCAAGGCATAAAAGTAGCTCTGCCACGCTTTATTATTGTGTGGCTTTCACAAGCCGCTTCCCTGCTCCCGCCTCTTCGGATGTTCATTGCATGGATTTACAAACTGACGAATCCGGAAAATCCTTTTGGCAGAATTTTGCGGGATATAAAGCCTGATCTGGCGATCGCCGCTACGTTCGGACAGGAACAGGACGGTGTTTTTCTGCTTGAAGCACGTGAGAACGATATTAGAACTCTTGTCGCGATCCAGAGCTGGGACAAAACCTCTTCGAAAGGTTATCCGTTTTTATTTTCCGACCACATGATTGTCTGGAATGAGCCGTCACGTCAGGAAGCAATAGATTTTCTGGGATTTCCGGCAACCTGCGTATGGGCTGAAGGCTCGCCGGTATGGGATAATTTTTTCTCGAAAGATTATATTTTTACGCAGCAGCAACTATTCGAGAAAATAGGCCTGAAAACCGACAATAAAACTGTTTTCGTTGCTCTTAATTCATGGAGCTATCACGAAGGAAATAAAAATCTCGTGGCTCTTCTGGCGGATAGTTTAAAAAACCAGAAATTCGATGTGCCGGTGCAAATTCTTATTCGCCAGCATCCCTCCTATGATGGAGAACAATCGAAAAAAGATGATTTGGAAAAATTCATTGCACCATTTCGATCCGTTCCGGGCCTGCATTTCAGCAAACCGGAAACCATGTATCAGGAACAGAATTTTCTCTATCATGAATCCGACAGCCGTCTGCAGGCCTCATGTTTCGCGCACTGCGACGTCACGTTATCGAGTGTGTCCACTTTCATGATTGAGTCCGCGATCTTTGACCGGCCTGCTATCAATATCGAATATGGGCGATGGGTTAACGACACGTATGATTTTGATATTTCGGAATACAAGGCCGAGCATATTTTGCGGATTTATGATTACGGCGCGACATACCGTGCCTTTAACCCCGATCAGTTGATCAAATTCATCAATCATGCGCTCAAAAACCCGGATGAAAAGCGGAGTGAGCGCGCGCACCTGGTGGAGCAGGAAGCCGGCATCAATAAAGGGGCGAGCGGGCAGGCTTATCTAAGGCGAATCAACACGTTACTGGACGTCCAATAATATTAATGAAATCAAATAGATATGGCCTCATGGATATAGCCTTGTTATTGTACCGCTCCCATGTCATTAAATACTGAAATTCAGCACTGGAAGCGAAGCTTTTATGAAGATTACAAAAGACTGGGAATTCGGCGTATTGGGCCTTTATAACTACAATCGCCCCGGCCCGTTCGAAACTTATTTCGATTTCATCCGCGAAAATCATAAGCGCATGGATGGCGATTTTGTCGAGGCTGGCGTTTTTCGCGGTCGGAGTGCGCTGGCGCTCGCTTTGTTTCTAAAAGAGCTAGGTTCGGATAAAAAAGTTTATGGATTTGATACGTTCTCGGGTTTCGTGCCGGAGAAAAACCCGAAAGATGATTTTGAGAATTTTGACCTTCTATTTCGGGAAAAACGCATCACAGCCGAACATCATAGCGAAGTAAAAAAGAACATTGCGTGGCGGGAAGCCCTGCTCGGCCAGAGCGTGACGCCGAAAAACATTTCTACGTCCGGTGATTTTTCCGATACCAGCCTGCAGAGCATCCAGCAGAAATCCAAGATTTTAGGACTGGATAATCTTGTTCTCATGCAGGGTCCATTTTCAGAGACTATGACCGCGAGCCAGAAAAAACCGGAAAAAATCATGGGCGTGATGCTGGATTGCGATTTATATGACGGTTACATGCAAACGTTTGGTTTTTGCTGGCCGCGCATGGTGCCCGGCGCCATGGTTTTCCTGGACGAATATTTTTCGTTGAAATTCCCAGGCGCGCGCCTTGCGACGGACCAGTTTTTGTCAGATAAGAAAGAAAAGCCCAAGCTTCTTTCCGCACACGAAGGCGATTTTGAGCGCTGGGGCATATTCAAAAGCGCGGCATAGCCATGAACGTCATATTCTCGACGCAAGGCTCAAACTTAAAATTTTTCCTAGATATACTGCAACTTATGCCAGATGCTTTTGAGCACGCGGGATTTTATACTTCTCATGCACGTTCCTTTCAGGCTATCTCGAAGCAATTTCCGCTTCTTCGTTTTGCACCGGTTTTAAAAGAATGGGAGATCGTGGAGAACGCGCGTAAAAACCCGTCGCGAGCCTCAAATAACGATTTCAACCGTGAAGCCGCTATTGCCGACCGGCGCCTGACTTTCGGATGGAAATGCACCTATACCGACGATCCTGCGCCGAGATTTGACGAGCAATTCATTCAATCCATACTCGGAACAGCGCAACAAGAAATTGAATTATTCTGGGACAAGCTCAAGCCCGATCTGCTCGTCGGCTTTGTTCCCGTTACTTTTGGTGAATATCTGCTGTTCAAGCAGGCGGAGAAAATGGGCGTTCCTGTTTTAATTTTACGCGCTGTCCGATTGGAAAACTATCAAGCCCTGCATGACAGGCTCCTGGGACTGTCGGATCATCTCAGGGCACTGTATACGAGCGGAAATTTCGATGCCGAGACAACGGCGAAGGCCAAATCAATATTGGAAATTATTCAGAAGGAGGGCCTTGTTTATGAAGGGACCCTGAAGAGAAAAGATAAATTTTTCAGTTTTGAGAAAACAAAAAAGAATTTACTGCGTTTTTCGAAAGAGTCGATTTACGCGGCCAAGGTTGAAATTGAAAATTTGTTTAATCCCGTTTTCCGCAACGACCATCACGACCCTTCCGGCATTGGCATGTGGTTTTATGCCTGGTTCGGGACGCCACTGCGCGGGATAATCCAGAATAATAAACTTAGGAAACATCCGAAATTTGCCGATAGCTTGAATAAATTGACGCCCCCTTTCGCTTTTTTCCCGCTGCATTTCGAGCCGGAAGTCGCGTTACAAGTCTATGCACAAAACTACGTGAAAAAGCAGCTCAGCCTTATACGGCAGATAGCAGCAAGCCTTCCATCCGGTACGAGCCTGGTTGTAAAAGATCATCCACGTGCAGCGGGTTATCGCCATTATTCTTTTTATGATGAACTTTTGAATATTCCGAATGTTGTTCTGGCGGACGCCACCCTGTCTGCTGCATCGATTATTCAGAAAGCCGATCTGATCACCATTATTTCGGGCACGATTGGACTGGAAGCGGCGCTCTGCAAAAAGCCGGTTATTACTTTCGGGCATACAGAATACGCCGCGATGCCCGAGCACATGGTGCGTTTCTGCGCCAACCCGCTCGATCTGCCGCGCTTCATTCAAAATCATCTGCAAAATTATCATTATGATGAACAAGCATGCCTAAACTACATCGCCGCCCTCATCAAAGGCTCCGTGCGGATGGATTATTATTCGTTAATGCTAAAAAAAGCAGGACGGAATAATTTCGTCAGAGAAGATCACGAAAAGGCACGCCTGGCGCAGCTTGCAAACTTTACCGCCTATTTTCGTGAAAGAATCAGCCATGTGCGCGGCGCGCAGGACAAAGTAGCGAAAACTTAAAAATCAGTCTTTTCGCTGCATCAATTCGCTGCGAATGCGCCAGAGATCGCGCTGAATGAGCTGGTTCTGATAGCTCAACATACCGATTGCAAAGGCAATAAAACCAATCAAAAACAACATCATGCCCGTAATCAAAACAAGCGCGGAAGGGTGCCCCATAAGAAGGTTCACGACTGCCCAAATTCCAAACGGAATAGAAATTCCAATCATCGCAATGCTGAGCGGCAAAATATAACGGAACGGCGCTGCGGCGGCGGCGAAAACCATATGTGTGCGGATCAGCTTCTGAATTTTGCTGGAGCTTTTGCGCTGTGCGGCGCCGGGACGCGCGAGCTTGGCATCTTTCCATTCAAGGAGACAGGGTATTTCGTAGATTTTAAAACCAAAAGCCTGCGCTTTCTGGGCGACCTCGAGATGGAATTCCTTTTCGTCCTCGTCTATCGGAAGGCTAAGAAATGCTTCGCGTTTATAGGCGCGCGTCATGCCCGTGTACATCGTCATTTCGCGGCCCTGACCGATACGGATGATCATATTGCCGATACGCGAGATCCAAACACGTTTCAGCGGCACGTTTTTGTACCCACCACCCGGTAAATTGGGCGAAGCCACGATCATGTCCGCATCGGGATATTTTTCGAACGCTTCAGCCAGGCGATGAACGATATCTTCGCCCCAGGAAAGATCTATTTCGGTTGTTACGATGATGTCCCCATCGGCCAATCCGATGCCATGCCGCAACGCGTAACCACGCCCACGATTTTGTTCATAGCCTGCGATTTTTATGCGTGTGTTTTTATCTGCAACGCGGCGTGCGAAATCGGCACTTTGGTCGCGCGAGCCGTCATTGACCACGATCAATTCCCAATCGTGCTTCAGGCTCGCGAGGCGCGTCGCCATATTTTGAATCGCGGCCTCGATGATCGCTTCTTCATTGTAAAACGGGCAGACGATGGAAACTTTCATGAGGCCTTCCATGTAAATTTACGGCTGTTGCCTTCCAAAGATGTGAGCAGCGGCGGCTCAAGCTCGTCAGGCTGATAATAACGCGCCGACCCCATATGAATAGTCGAAAATTTAGAGCCCAGATGAAAAACTGGTTTTTTTATGTTATTTTCGTGACTTAACCTATCTTCTATGGTGACGGAAGACGGGAAAAAAGTGACCTTGCGCTCAAGCATAATGTCGATGGTCCTGCGTTTCTTAACAAGAGTTTTGACCAGAAGATTTTTGATGAACAGGGCCAGATTTTTTTGGCGACCGATTGTGATCATAAACCCACGGAAGCCTAAAAATAAAAATGGCGACATGATTTTTTGATTCATGCGAACAAAATTCGCTTTGACAGAGATTTCATCGGCTCCGTATTCAACCAGATTTTCAAGTGAGAAGCTCTGACTGCTGACAACGAGGTTATTAACGCGACTCCAATAGCCGCAGTCGCTGAAGGCAAGGCGTTTTGATTTTATATCGTAAATTTTGAGGATGCCGCCTTTTGAAGGCGAAAAAATGGCCTGATAATCATCCGTGACATGCACGACCAGGCCGGCCTTTGGAAAGGCATGATGCCCCGGAACATGGAATGGCAAAGGAGAGGCTTTTAATTCGCTCGCGGCGTCATGGGCGAAAAGATAATTGTTTAACAATGGACAGAAATTATAAGCATCCATCATCGCGAGGCCTGCGGCATTCTGCCCGGCGACGGAATTTCTCATAAAAGCAGCTATAGCGGCTGCCTCCGGACAGTGCTGCGATAAAATCTCGAACCCGGCAGGGAAATAAAAGCTGGTGTTCCTGCTTCCATACTCTCCGCCCAGCGTTCCATTCGGGTGAATGAAATGTGATATGAATTTTACGGATTTTTTGAGGCTTTCGAGCAGATGTGCGTCTTGCCTCAGCTGCCAGTAGCGCGCGAGATAGAATGTGCCGTGTGTCTGATAGCCGAAATCCACGCCACCGTATTCCTCGTACCAGCCTTCGCTTGATTGGCGCGACAGGATGCGATCGATAAAATATTTGGCGCGCTCTGAAAAACGTTTTTCGCCGGTGATGCGCGCAATGACTTCAAGAGCGGCAGCGGCGGCGGCGAGATGGTTTGAAAGAACACCATGATGCTCGTCGTTTTTGCAAAGCCAATCCCCGGCCTTCAAAAATGTGTTACGAAAAGAGCTGCGTTCTTCTGCGGACAGTGAATCGCTCAACCTGAAAAAAGCCTCACCCAGATAAAATCCGGTAAATGCGGTAGCGGCAAGACTGCGCTCATATGGATAGGCCTCGTCGAAAGAACCGTCGGCGTGCTGTAATGATTGCCAATATTTAAATCCTGCAATAATCCATTCGTGCACACGCTCGTTGCCGTTATAAATATTTCCGGAAAACGGTGTCGTATAAAACCAGGTCAGCGCGTAGATGGCCTCCTGAAAGCGGGATCCGGAAAAATCGGTGAATTTCCAGCTCCAGTATGTGCGGTCGAAAGCACCATAAGTTTTTGACGGCACCTCCCGATCCATGCGGGATAGGAGACGCGGCATTTGATTTAAGGCATGGACGACATACAGATTTCTTACAATATCCGTATTATTTTTATATCCGAGATTGTGCTGACCCAACATCAGGACATCTTCTCGAATTTTGTATAGATCATCAAGCCCAGCATTCGATCGAGTATAACACGGACAACTTTGGGAGCATTTTCACCCAATAAGAATCGTGTTGGAAAATAATGAATTTCGAATTTTTCAATTCTGCAATTGGACATCATACGGCGCATATCGGCACGGCTATACGCTTTGCCGATGGGATTGTTGTTACCATCATAAAGACGAACCAGATCATCGGGCGTTTTGACGCTGCCAAATTGCGAGCGACCCGGCACAGCCTTGAACAACAATTGAATAAATAAACGCGTTACAGGCCACAAAACCGGCAGCATCAACGGATGCAGATAATAGAAAGAAATCATGCCACGGCCACCAGGACGCAATACGCGAATTGCCTCAGAAACGGCCTTTTCAGTGTCCGGAGTATGATGCAGGACGCCCGCAGACGTGAGATAATCAAAACTATTATCTGCGAAAGGCAAAGATTCTGCGTTGGCTACACGCAGATCGGCATTTAAATCATAAATAGACAAACGTTTCTTCGTCAGCTCAATCGCAGTAGAAGTCAAATCAACGCCCGTTATTTTTGCGCCGTTACGTGCAAAATTCCAGACAAGCCATCCGTTCCCGCATCCTATATCAAGGACTTTTTTGTCGGAATGCTGGTCAAATTCATACATGGATTGGCAAAAATCACCCTCATCATAATCACGAATGCGGGCATGCCATTCAAAAAAATCTTTTGAACCCTCGGGGAAAGGTGTCTCCAGACTCCCTAAAGGATTGCTGGACCAATATTCTTCCACCTGTGCCAGATTTTCCGAACTTCTCATCATAACCTCATAGCAAAAGCAACATGCCGCCGAAAATCATGGCGTAACCGCCTATTTTGACCGTTGTCAGGCTTTCGTCGAAAAATAAGACGGAAAAAATAGAAAGAACGACAAGATTAATGCCAAAAAGAGCCGGGACAATCGAAGACGTTTCGTATTTGGCAAGAATCCATAAATACAGGAGAAATGTGATGCCTGAAAAGAAAATACCGATCCAAAAAGCGGGCTGTAATAAAAATGTACAAATACTTTCAAATGAAATATCGGTCAGTGTAGGAAATGTAATGCGCCGCAGAAATGCAATGCCTGTCGTTGCCAGAATACCTGTAATTATCAAAAGGAGAATTTTTGTCACAGCACCACCTGAATTTCGCCACCTTCACGCAGGGATTTTTGAATGGCGAACGTCGTTAGCGTCGTCAGCACCTGGCTCTCGAAACTAATTGCGGGCTCGCCGTTTCGTACACCTTCAATGAAAGCCGCCATTTCCTGCGTGTGGCCTTTTTTGGCTTGCAGCCAGCAACGTTGTTTGATTTTTTTGCCGTGCCCCTGAATGAGCAGCTTGCGCCAGTTATCGATGACACCCGTTTTGCCACCGCCGTAAACCTCGAGCCTTTCCTTCGGGAAGGATGGATCGCCGGAAGCTATGTAGCTGATCGAGCCAACCGAACCATCGGAGAATGCTATGCTCACGACAATGTTATCGGGGTCGGATGGCGAGTTGCCATCAGTCAGTGCCTTGACGGAAACACTCACGGGGTCCGCGCTGCAAATGAACTGCATGGTGTCGATGAAATGGCAAACTTCGCCGATGATCCGGCCACCGCCCGTTTCAGTATCCTGATGCCAATGCGAACCAGGAATGAAGCCCGCGTTAATGCGGTATTGCATAACCGAACGATTACCGCTCATTTCATTACGTAGGCGCAGGGCCAGGGGCGAGAAACGGCGGTTGAACCCGGTCAGGACCGTGCAACCGCTTTCTTTCTGCGCCTTGATAACTTCATCAAGACCTGCCTGATCGATGGCAAGCGGTTTCTCCACGAAGCAATGTTTGCCGGCGCGGAGAGCCGAAGCGACCATACCGGCATGACTGTCATGGCGTGTAGCGATCAGAACGGCGTCCACCGCTGGATCGGCAAGAATTTCGTTATAGTCTGATGTGCAATTCACCGCGCCGTATTTGCGGGCGACGTTCACGCTTGTAAGGCCGCTGCCTGTAGCGAAAGAACGGAAATTAACGCCTTTCACAGATTTAAGCGCGGGAAGCAATACACCTTGCGCGAACTGCCCGGCGCCGATGATGCCGAGCGAAACCTCGCCGTCTTTTTTCGTGCGTGTTTTTACAGACGCAATCTGGACGTTCGATGGGTGTTTTTTATCGGGATCGTAATCCAGCAGGATGCCGATGTAAGGTTCTTTCGTCTCACCTAAAAGAAGATCATAGGCTTTTTGCGCTTCGGAGACTTCGAAGCGGTGCGTGAGCAGCGGCTTTAACTGCACGCGACCGCGCGCGACAAGATCAAGGAAAGCTTCCATATTCCGGTTTTCCGTCCAACGCACATAGCCGAGCGGGTAATCCTGGCCTTTTTCTTCGTAGTTCGGATCGTAGCGGCCCGGACCGTAAGAGCGCGACTGGCGCAGATCGATTTCTTTCTCGTAATAAGCACGGCGCGGGACATCGTGGCCGACATCGCCTACAGCCACAACGCGGGCACGGTCGCGGGCCAGTTCCGGCGCCAGCGAGATGGGCGCGCTGCTCTTGGTGCCGGCGGTGATGAGGATGGCGTCTGCGCCCTTGCCGTTGGTAAAGGCCATAACGGCGCCTTTTAGTGATGCGTTATCTCCACCTGCCATGCCGTCATCGGCGCCTAGAGATTTTGCAAGCTCAACTTTTGATGAATCCAAATCAATGCAGAAAACGCGGCAACCGGAGGCTGCGCAAATTTGCGCCGTGATCTGGCCGACGAGCCCCATACCAATGATGACAACCGTTTCACCAAGCGTTAGTTCAGCCTGACGGACGCCATGGAGGGCAATCGCACCGACCGTGACGAAAGCGGCATCTTCAAACGAAACATTGTCCGGAATGGGGACGAGAAGGTTACGCGGGATATAAACAGTTTCAGCGTGATTGGCGTATCCGAGGCCAGCGCAGGCGACGCGGGTGCCCGGCGCGATATCAGCAACGCGGCTGCCCGCCTGCCTTACAATCCCGGCGCACGAATAGCCGAGCGGCAAAGGCGCGCTGACCAAATTCATAACGATGCGGCCAGTCGCAAGTAGACCTTCCTGCCCCGCTTTCGCGAGAACTTTTTTGACAAGGTCAGGCCGAGCGCGGGCCTTCTGCAGCGGATTCATCTTGGCAAGCTCGATGATTGCTTTTTCAGTGCCTGCCGAAACAAGAGAAGCCACATTCGAAACCAAAACGCCGTCCGGCTTTAATGTGGGCGGAGGAACGTCCTCGACCGCCATATCACCTGTCTTGAAATTCTGCAGGACTGCTTTCATGGCTTTATTTCACCTTGATGTTACAGCTGTAAACCAGATTCAGATCGACCATCGGAATGCGCAGCGGGAAATATACCGCCTGGATGTCCGTGAAATAATGACGGATCAGGGAAATCAGATTGTAGGAAGGATTCACGTGTTCCCGCGCGATAATGTAATTAAGATCAAGGCCTTCACGCGCGAACGTACGCCGGGTTGTCAGGTAGCGGCCCAGACGCCACGCCACGCCGCCATCGAGCGGGATTGAAATGCTGAGCGTACCACCGGGTTTCAGGACGCGGCTCCATTCACGCAATACGCGGTGCGCCTGCGGGAGATGCTCAAGATTGTAAACCGAGATCAGGCGGTCGAACGAATTGTCGGCGTATTTCAGGGCTGTTGCATCCTGAATTTCATAACTTACATCCTTGCGTCCGGCATGACGTTTACGCGCCTGATCGAGCAGATCAGTTGAAATGTCCGTCATTACATATTCTTTGAATTTGTGCCTGACCTGTTGCAAATGGAAGCCGGTTCCCGCCCCCACTTCCAGCACGCGATCAAAATGCGTTTCCGGGCCGAACGGTTTTTCGAGCAGCCAGTGGCCTGCATTGTTGACCTTGCTGACGAGCGGATTGCCGGAGTAATAGGTTTTATCGTAGATGCGCGGCGCCGCTTCCTGCCACGAGGTCCACATCTTGTCTTCTTCTATGCCGATCATAACCAGCCTTGTTCTTCATCGATAAAAATTCGGTACCATAGTTCCAGCATCGCCAGAGAGAATATCTGCTTGCCGAATAAGAAGCCCGGCTGATCAGCGGCCTGCCGTAAATCCCGGATTGCTTCCCAGCGGAAAAGGCCCCGCTTTTTAACTGAACCCTCTGAAAGCAGCTCATTAACCATGCCCTTGAGCGGTTCCGAGGTAAGATACTGATTTATAGGAATATAGAAAGGCTTTTTCTTTCTTTTTGCAGCTTCCGAAGCCCCGGTTTTCGCTAAGTAATTGCGCAATAAGAGCTTGTTTCCCTTAAGGCCACTCTTATATCCCGGCGGCATAGACATAACAAGCTCCACGAATTGGTGGTCCATGAACGGAACCCGGCCCTCGAGCGAGTGCGCCATGGTCATTTTGTCCAGCTTGCAGAGGATGTCATCGGGCAGCCAATGCTCGAACTGGAGCGAGAGCATCTTGTTGAAATCGAGTAATGCGCTTTCTTCCCTCGCCTTGTCGTGCTGGTCAAGCTGCGCCTGGAATTCAGACGTGTAGAAAACGCGTTTATCGGTTTCGCTGAAAAGTGAAATCAGGAAGCGATATTGCTCAGCGGTGGAATTACGGCCAAGAACAGATAAAAATTCGACAAGGCGTTTTTTTCCTGCCTCACCCAGATCGCCGGGATAATCAAAGGCGTGGTTCAGAAGAGATTCCGGCATGGCGCTGACCAGCGGCATGATTGCGCCTGACTGAACCAATCGCGGCACATAGCGGGAATAGGATGACGCCCATTTCATGACGCGGTGCATGAAATAACCGCCGAGGATTTCGTCGGCCCCCTCGCCGCTCTGAACGACCGTGACTTTTTCGGCAGCCAGCTTCGAAAGAAGATACATGGGCAGGACAATGCCATCACCGATCGGCTCGTCCAGGTTCCAGACTATTTTGCCGAGCAGAGAGGTATCTTCGGCGCGGCAGATTATTTCATGATGATCGCAGTCCAGAAGTTTTGCCGACGCCGCGGCAGCCGATAATTCGTCTCCTTCCCAGCCGAAGCCCACGGAGAATGTTTTCAGTTGCTGAGGAAATTGCTTTGACAGAGACGCGACGATGGCTGTGGAGTCGAGGCCGCCTGATAAAAACGCTCCTACCGGGCGTTCACTGAGCATGTGAATGCGGGTGGCCTCATCGAAAGCATGGTCGAAAGCTTCCTGCGCTTCCGACTTGCTACCGTTCCATGCGGGGCGATTATCCGGAGTCCAGTAACGCTTGAAATCGCCTCTGCCTTTGCGCCACACCATGAAATGTGCTGGAGGGAATTTTTTAATGTGGTTGAATAAAGTCTGAGGACCGGGCACATAACGCAGCGACAAATATTCATCGACTGCGGCAGGGTTAACTTCGCGCGGGAGATCGGGATGCTGCAGAAGGGATTTTATTTCCGAAGCAAAAATTAGCTGGCCATTTAAAGAGGCGTAATAAAGGGGTTTTATCCCGATGCGATCGCGCGCGATAAAAAGGCTCTCATCACGCCGGTCATAAATTGCAAACGCAAACATGCCACGCAACCGCGAAAGGCAATCGGCGCCCCATATTTTATATCCCTGCAGGACAACTTCGGTGTCGGACTGCGTTTGAAAAACACAGCCGAGCGCTTCAAGCTCGCGGCGGATATCGGCGTGATTGTAAATTTCACCGTTAAAGACAACCGATAAATTTCCGTCCTGCGTTGCAATGGGCTGCTTGCCGTGCGCGACATCGATGATCGAGAGGCGGCGCATACCGACAGCCGCGCTTCCGGCAACCAAAACACCCTCATCGTCGGGACCGCGGTGAACGAGGCTGCCAACCATGCGCGCAATTATGCTGGCGGAATCGCCCTTAAAGCCGGAAAATCCAGCTATCCCGCACACCGCGTCACTCCCTTAACAGGCACCAACGCAAGACCACTGGTGCGCGCGATAACCTCATCACCCTCACAGATCATTTGTTCCGGCATCAGAACATGGGACAGTGACGGTGCGATCTTGCGTATTTCCTCTATGTTCTGCCGCCAGATTTTATTGTTTTCTCCAGCCTCGGTCGAGAAAAGCTGGCGGCGGCACATGGTTTTCCAAAGCCACGCCGCGCAAGACGGGTCGCTATCGGTAGGTTGAACCCCCAATAAAGCCGCGCGCTTCCAGACTTCTTCGGCGAGCGGCGGATCGTAAAAAAGATACTGACTTTCGCCCCAGCCAAGAAACGTTGCGCGTTCAGGCAAAATAAATTCACCCATGGAATTACGAAACGGAAGAACAAGAATCATACCGTCCTGGGGAACATGTTCTTTCACTGTCATTACCACATCGTTTACTTTTTCAATGCGATCAAACTTCCAGGGATTCCGTGTCAGAAGCATGAAGATTGTACCTATCACCAACAAGCCGTAGATAAAAATATGGGTCGTCTGAATTTTTGAGACCCATGCAGGTTTCCTATCCATAATCAAAATCAAGCCCACAGCCAGAGACCATGTGCGAAGACCGAAAAACACAATTGAAAAGACTGTCGCGGCAATAAGGACTCTAGTCCACTTCTGTCGTTCTTTCTCCGACAAAAACGGCTGCCACATCCACCATGCAAGCGCGGCAACAATAAGAGCAAGGCTGGCGTGATTTACAATCTGGTCCTGATAAAAAATATCGAGATCAATCAGAGGCTCTATATTCGTCGGAATACCAAGCAATGGCAGCTTCGAGGACAGCGCCGCCCCCATTGATCCGAGAATTAACAGCAAGCCGGTAAGCTTGTCTTTGTCGCTGCCTTTAATAAATGCGTGATAGGCGTGCTCTGCGAGGAGGGCCGTTAAAATAAGCACGGCATAAGGGGTGGAACGGGTAAGCGCCAATTGAGTCAAGGGAATGGAGCGGAAAACTTCTGATGCTAATATCTGTACGAGCCACAAGATCATTGTTACGATGATTACCGTCGACGCACGCGCGCTGATTTCAGAACCGCCCACACGCGCCCTCGCCCGCAGAGCGACAAGCCCGCATATAAGTGCCGCCATAATGGCAACTACAACCAGCAACCCATCCTGCAAAGGAGTCAGATTGCTTGATTTGTTGAAAACATAGGACCACCAGGCGGTGTGATCGAAATCAGATTTCACAGGCAATCTGAGAAGAACAAACCATATAAAAGGTAAAAGCGCGGCAAGTGTGACGGCGCCAAGTTTGAATAACTGTTCAATTGTTTGTTTACGCGTATATGTTTCCCAAAGCGCGTGCGCTCCCAACATAGAAAGCAAAACAAAGCCGTGCGTCGGATGGTAAGCGGCGAGCAGAGAAGCGGCTATCGCCGCCGCATAACGTTTTCCCTGCAGGTGGAGGCCGAGAACCATAAAACCCACGGCTAGCGCCATTCCGGAACTGACGATTTTGAAGCCGGCTGCAATAGCAAGATAACGACCGAAGCCCGTGAATGCGGACAGATATGCGATCAGGACCGCCAGGAAAATAAATCCGGGGCTTCGATCGAAAGCGGAAAAAAAGATTAGAAGCCCAAGCGATAATACGGCCATTTGTATGACGTACAGAATTACAAACTGGGATTGCGGCGGAATTCCAGCGTCATGCATTACCTTGCCGGGAAATACCGCAAGCCCCATGTCTTTTGTCGACTGAATGAATTGGGCGCTGATTGATTCAGGCGGAAATGAGGGGTTAGACAGAATTTCAGAAAAAACAATCGTGTCATTCACATCGATGCTGACCGGCTCGCCCAATCCTTCCGAACCACGAATGGCTATTAAAAAAAGGAGAATGAAAAGCCATTGTAAAAGCGGATTGTGCAGGTATTTCTTAACTGCTGACATTTCTAATATTCCGATAATTTTTGTTCGAGTATCGACACAATTCTGTGGCTGGCATTGCCATCCCATAATTCCGGGCGAGCGCCCTTTTTGGTGTCCCCTTTCATAAACTTTTCGAACGCCGAGAGCAAGGCTTGAGGCGAGGTCCCAACCATAGTGTTAGTACCCTCATTGACGGTAACCCAACGCTCTGTATTTTCACGCAGCGTAAAGCAGGGAACGCCAAGAGCCGTAGTTTCTTCCTGGAGACCGCCGGAATCAGTCATAACAATTTTGGCTTCTTTCATAAGCCCGAGCATCGACAGATAGGATTGCGGGGGAACAAGGAAGATCCGGGTGTCATTGAAATAATGATCGAGTGAAAAGCGCGTGATCGCTTTTTTTGTACGCGGATGGGCGGGGAATATAACTGGCATTCGCTCGCCAATTTCATGCAAGGCACCTAGCAAGCCTTTAAGCGTAGCCGGATCGTCAACATTGGATGGCCGGTGTAATGTGAGAAGCGCAAAATTTGAAGGTGATACTTTTATATCCTGCGTAGCAAATGTTCCTGCGGGGCTGACAGCACGCGCAAGATTATGCTCCAGACAATCGACCATAACGTTGCCAACAAAATGAATTTTCTCCCGAGCAATTCCTTCTTTGACAAGATTTTCATCGGCTTCTCGTTCGGTTGTAAATAAAAAATCCGAAATTTTGTCGGTTAGAACACGATTTATTTCTTCAGGCATCGCCTGATCGAAACTGCGCAGACCGGCTTCGACATGGATGACAGGAATTTTTTTCTTTGCCGCCACCTGCGCGCAAGCAAGCGTTGAATTGACATCGCCTACGACCAGCACCGCCCTTGGGGCAATTTTCTCGACGGTCTGTTCAAACCGCTGCATGATTTCAGCAATCTGCACTTCGCGCGCGGCACTTCCTACGCCCAGATTTTCCTCGGGCTCCGGAATGTCTAGTTCACGGAAAAAACTTCCCGACATGGCATCATCGTGATGCTGGCCTGTATGGATCAGGCGTCCGCGCAGAATCTTGCTGGATGCCATCGCTCTCAGGATCGGGGCAATTTTCATAAAATTTGGCCGTGCCCCGGCGACAACAAGAATGTCCATTTGTTCAGGCATTATCTCTGCTCCTGCATGGACGCCACCTAAAAACTTTATACCAGTGGTTTCAAGAGAATAATGAGATAAACGGCCTCCCGGGATTTATTTTTCATATAATCGGAACTTTCCGACCTCGCCGACCATTAGAAAAGGCCTTCAAAAGCTATGAATTTCCAAACTTTTTTAATTACAGGATCACACGGGTGAAACGAACTTCAACTTTAAAGAAAATTTTGACTGGCGCTGCGATTTTTGCCTTAACAGGCACGGGCACAGCGGCTGCCTTTTGGCTGACAGCGCCAAAGCCTTCTCAAAATGAGCTGAGCAATGCTTTCTGCCCTGATATGGCTAATGAGCAGGCCTATAAGGATAAGGGCGCGCAGACTTACGCTACCCTCATTCCCGGCCAGGATGGCTGGATATTCCGTACAAAAAACGATTTTCGTAACAACTGGACCATCAGCGAGGCCACCCGGGACAGGCTTTTAGCGCTGCAAGAGGCCATGCGTGCCCACAATGCAGAACTGGTTATTGTCATGCCGCCGGTGCGCGGCATGATTCATGCCAATGAGCTTCTGCCCGCCGATCAAAAACTATATGGCGATGATAAACTGCAAGCATCATGGGATGCCTATGAAGCGTTTATAAGCAACGCAAAAAACGCCGGTATCGATATCGTTGGAATTGACCGCGACGAAGTGAACGGCAAATTTTTCTATATGCGTAATCACCATTGGAGTTCTGATGGCGCGCGGATCGCCGCGCAGAAGGCTGCAAAGGAAATTAAAACCCTGCCCGTCTACAGCCAAATTCCAAAAATCAGCTATATCACCAAGGCCGAGGAGCCGAAAAAATACAAAAGCTCCTATAATAGCGCGTTTAAAAAAATATGCGGAACGAGCGTTCCTGCAGAAATGGCTCAGAATTATGAAACAGTTCCAACAAATGCCACAGCGAACGAACAATCGCTTTTCGGCGAGAATAGCGAGCCTCAGGTCGTTCTTCTCGGTACCAGCAACAGTGTTAGCGATTCTTCACAGGCCAATTTTGAAGGATTTCTGAAAGAATATCTTTCAGCTGATGTGATGAATCTCGCTTACAGCGGTGCAGGTATTGATACAAGCATTGTTTCCTATATGAATTCCGCTCATTACAAAAACGGAAAACCTAAAATCGTCATCTGGGAAATTCCGGGTTATTACAATCTCGATATCATGGACACAAATGTATTCAGCCAGGCTATTCCTGCCGCCTATGGCGAATGCCGCGATCTTGCGCTGGCCAAAGGTGATTTTAAAAATGTAACCGATAATAACGCACTTTATGCATCACAGGATGGCGGTCTTTACGGCTCGTTCCCTGCCGGGCAGGATCCGCGACAAGCCACGCTGGAAAGCAATAAGAATTTATATCTGCATCTTTCCTTTGCAAAGCCGATGAAAGATGATTTTAAAGTCAAATTTCATTATAAAAACGGCGCGGAGGGGCTGACAAAAATTGTGAAGTTTGATCGCTCGCCGCGTTACCCTGCCGACGGCGAGTTTTATACTCTTTTTCCTGAAATGGATAAGAATGCCGAACTGAACAAAGTCCGGATAACGCTTCCCGAGAAAATCAAGGCCGTGGATGTTTCGATGCAGATCTGTGCCTTGCCCAAAGATCATACGCCAGCCGACGAAAGCATGTAGTTAAAACTGGAAGTACAGGAACGGCGAGTAGCTCTGCGCGCCCAGCTTCATCACCGCTATTACAAACAAACCGATTGCGCCGCTGTGGATCCATACATTGCGCGTTTCCTTAATGTTAAAATTTAACTTCTTTTCCAACAGCGGCATACCGAAAATCAGGATGTAGCCAACGATTAACGCGGTCGTGGCGGCGCCCGTGACCTGCCAGCTGATTTCCTCGCTGAGGCCGGCTGTGGCACCTGCAAACATCGATTTATAGAATTTCAGGGCCTGAGTGACGTTTTCCGCGCGGAACATCACCCAGCCCATGATGACAAGGAAGAACGTGAAAACCATCAAGGCGAGATCTTTAACCGGTTCAATAACTTGCCTGCTCTCTGTTTTAAGAGAGTTTACAAAGCGCTCTATCGCTAAAATACCGCCATGCCATGCGCCCCAGATGATGAATGTCCAGTTGGCACCGTGCCACAAGCCGCCGAGCAGCATCGTCAAAAAAAGATTGATATAGGTGCGGCGCGTACCCTTCCGGTTGCCGCCGAGCGGAATATAAAGGTAATCGCGTAGCCATGTCGAAAGGCTGATGTGCCAGCGCCGCCAGAATTCGGTTATGGAGCGGCTTATATAGGGGAAGTTGAAGTTCTCCATGAAGCGGAAGCCCATCATTAATCCGAGTCCGATGGCCATGTCGCTGTAGCCGGAGAAATCAAAGTAAAGCTGAACGGTGTAAGCGAGGGCGCCCAGCCACGCATCGGCCATGGTCGGGTCTTCCAGCGCGAAAGTTTTGTCAACGAGCGGCGCAACCGTGTCGGCAATAAGAACTTTTTTGGCAAAGCCCGTCATAAAGCGGTAGGCGCCTTCCGCAAATTTTTCGGGAGTGTGCGTGCGGCTGGTGAACTGATCTTCAAGGTCTTTATAGCGAAGGACCGGGCCGGCAATGAGCTGAGGGAAGAGTGTCATAAAGGCCAAAAAATCGCGTAGTTTTTTCGGCGGGTGCGCCTCACCGCGGTAAATATCGATAAGAAAGCTGATGCACTGGAAAATGTGAAAGGAAATGCCGATCGGCAGGATGAATTTCAGCGCCTCGATCGTGTTCATGCCGGAGGCTTCCAACGCTGCGTTCAGGCTGTCGACACCGAAATTCAAATATTTGAAAATACCCAGCGTTACAAGATTTCCCGCGACGCCGAGTTGCATCCAGCGGCGACGGCCAATCTCGGCGTCATTCTTCACGATACGGTCGGCTATGACGTAGTTCCAGAACGTGACGCCCATGATGAGCAAGAGAAAATCAACGCGCCACCAAGCATAAAAAATGCACCCGCCGACGAGAATAACGGGCGAGCGCCATGATTTCGGAACGATGTAATAAACCGCCAGAAATAGCGGCAGGAACAGGAAAAGAAATATGAGCGATGAAAAAACCATTTTGCCCTGTCTATAACTGACCTAATAAAAACCGGAAACGGAAGGCTCCGTTTCCAGTTTTATTAAATCGCCTTCTTTCCTGATTATTTAGCGCGTGGTGTTGGTGGATGCCTGAACCCATTCCACATCCTTGTCGTTCATTGCAATCGCGCTGTAGGACGAGCCGCGCTCAAGCGAGACAGGTCCGAGATCCTTCAGTTTCGTTTCGCCATCGAAAATGGCAATGGAAACCTTCACAGGATTGATCTGTTTATCACCAACCGCGCCGGCCGAAAGCGGCGGGACGATTACAACCTTACCGTCGGCCGTTTTCAGGCTGAGGTCCGGTTTATCTGTGAGATTGTAAAATACGATCTGCGATTTGGCTTCGTTCTCGTTTTTCGGATCGTCTTTGACTTCCAGCGCGCCGCCTTCATTGAGAACGACGGTGTAGAATTTGCCGGATTCAGCATTAAAGTCTTTTGCCGCTGAACCGATGGAGGCCTTCACAGCGCCCTTCGGAATGACGTAGTAGCTCGAAACCTGCTTGAAATTCAGGTAGTCATAGCCCTTGTCATTAGCCTTGGCCTGCTTTGAGCCGCTCTCAGGGGATTCACTCAAGAACCTTACAAAAGCGGAGCCTTCGGGCGGCAGCGGATCATAAAGCCCCTGGTCCTGCGCAAACGCTGGCATGGTCACCGCGCCTAAAATCATAATGCTGCAAGATGCTATAATCTTTTTCATAGTTTTTCCTTTTTAAAGTTTGGCTTATTGTGCTCGACACTTACAACCGGCGGCTGTTTAGGTTCCCTGGAAATTTCATTATATCCGAGGGACGTTTTTTGATTTTTTTTACAGATCATGACGCTGACGGTTTTACCTTTTGCCTCTTCCGGCAGATCTAATACGACCTTCTCGAGGTTTTCCTTCTTTCCATCCTGCAGGGCCACATAAAACTGGCCGTCACTGGGATAGCGTCCCGAGCGGTCGAATTTGTACTTGTCACGGTTTTTAACGTAGCGCAGATCCAGCGTGACCGGTTCGTTCACAGGAGTACTGAAACCCACATTGAGATAATAATCGCTTCCTGAAATGTTCCGGCTGGCCAGTTTTTCGAGGGCAATCATGGTCTTTTCTTCAATTTTTTTATCTTTGGCGAGAACAACGGGATTGCCTTCGCATGAACCGTATGTCGCGGGGATGGCTTCGCGGAAGAATTTTTTATGGTTGGAAAGATCGTAATAGCCGGGAATTTCCCAAATAGCGATCCTGGCCGGATTTTTTTGAAACGCTTCCGAATTCAGATAAGAAATCATAGCCGTATCAAGACCGCCGCCAGAAACCGACATATTCATGATGTCAGCGGAGAGCTCTTCCTTGAGGAACCCTTCAAAATTTGCCTGCGAAGGTTCCATGGTGCTGTTACTCGTACCCATCAGAACGACTTCAGGCTGTTTTGAATCACCAAATAAATCATCCTGATCCTCTGCAGTTGATTTACGTTCTGTTACTTTTTTCACGATGCGCTCAGGCGGCTGGCGTGTATCGCAAATTCTTTTGAAAACCTTTTTTGAAACGCCGTAAAAATCATAAGCACCGTCTTCGCGCGTCGCGTATTCAATTTTTTCGATATCTTTATAGACAGGCAGTTTTTTTATCGCTGCGGCCAGCGCTTTCGCAGATAATTGCGCGCCGTAGGGATTCCAGTGGTGGTCCTTACGGTAGAAAAACGGCGTTTCGGGTGCCGGGCGTTCAACACCCACGACCGTAATGCCGCGGTTGCGGATAGATTCTATGCCACTCCAGTAACTTTTCCAGACTTTATCTATATTTCGGAGATCGTATTTTTTCCTGTCTTCATCAGTAATGTATTGTGAATGCATCAAGGCGCGCGTCGGCGTAATCAGCATCACCAATTCGGTTCCATGTGCCTTGAAAGCGTCGCTTAATTCCTCGAGATCATCCAGCGTATCATCGGGAATGGAAAAATCATTGCGAAAATCGCTTTCAGACCGGAATATCCAGCCACCGCTGCCCGGAACAAGCATTTTGTAGGAATCAAAGTTGTTTTTATCGTAGAGAGCCTCGTCCTTCATGGCAGGACAGAAAAGCGCCTGCACTTCTTCAACGCCGCAGTCATTATTCTGCGCCTGGGCGGGCATCGTGCCCAAAACAATCGCGGCAGCAAGAGCCGTCATATTTCTTTTTATACGCAATTTCTAAACTCCCTCAGAGAGAAAATCTGTTTTCAAATTATAATCGAACGAAAGATAACGCTCTGGAATCTCCCAGATAACCAGTTTGGGCGGCGTTTTCTTGAACGCTTCATTGCTGAGGTATTTATCCATTGTCTCGAACGGGCCGAGCCCTTCATCGGCTGCGTTCAGAATGTCTGTTTGCATATTTTCCTTGAGAAATCCTGCAAAATTCCATTTTGGATTGGCGCTGTAGCTGGTTCCAACCAAAGTAACCGCAGGAGATTTTTCCGAGAACAAAGATTCAGCGGTGGCATCTGCGGCACCCTCTTCTACGGTTTGGAATAAAGGCAGCGTATCTACGGGGAGATTTTTGCTAGCAAAGGTGTCGCCGACAGGAACATAGCGAAGCAGATCGCCCTTATGTTCTTCATTTTTATCCAGGCTGGTTGTGTACGTGACTTTATCAAAGGAAATGGATTCCTTTTTTAGATATCCCGCAACGGCCATGGCCGCTGTCTGCGCACCATCAGGCGTCCAATGGGTGTCGGTTTTTAAAAATATATTTTGCGTGTTTCGCCCGGATTGCATAGGCGTTAACAAATCGACGGCCCTAATTTTCCTGGAATTAAGACCCTTAATAAACTCGCTGTAAATTTCTTTTTTATAAGTGGGAAATTCATAACGACCCAATTTGTCACTATAGACGCGCGCCTTGGACGGAACAGGAACAACAACCAGATCAATATTTTTAGCTTCCAAATAGTTATTCACGTTTTGTATGTAATCCATATTTTTAAGAATTTTTTTCTTTTGAGCGGGCTGATGATCGAATTCTTCTTTAGTGAAGAGCCAATTATCCTGACCAATCAGCACGCCTTCATTGCCCTCATGAAAGGTCACGTAATTGATAAAGCCCCAACTATTTTTGCTCGTTTCATAAGTGACAAGATTTTTATTGAATAATTTTTCGTAGAGAGGGGTCCACTCGCCTTTAATGACAGGTGTCATCTTTAAAGGATTAGCATCGGCGCGGCTCTGCCAGACCGCCGCCAGAGACAAGGTCGCTGCAGTTATCAGGAATATAAGCATAAATATTCCAGAAACACCGAAACGATGAACCATTTTATTTTTCCTCGCTTTTTGATTGCAGAGAGCTTTGGAACTTTCGTCATCAACGCACGTTCATAAGGAAAGTTCAAAAAAATCTTTTGAGCTCATGAATTAATTCTCAAAAATCAGGGTACACACATGAAAGTAAGCGTAATCGGAATCGGATATGTTGGCGCTGTTGCATCAGCATGTCTTGCCGAAATGGGTCACGATGTCATTGCAGTAGATACCGAACAGGTCAAAATCGATTGCATTAATAAAGGTATTTCACCGATCATCGAAAAAGGGTTGGGCGATCTTATTAAAAAAGGCGTGAAAAGCCGCAAACTCAAGGCTACAGACAGCCTGAAAGACGCCGTTGCTGAAAGTGAGATTTCACTTATATGTGTTGGCACACCGAGCGAAGTCGACGGCTCTCTTGATTACAAATATATCCGGGAAATCTGCAAACAGCTCGGCGAGGCGATTAAGGATAAAGATACGTTTCATACCGTGGTTGTACGTAGCACAGTCGTGCCCGGGACACTTTTGAACGTCGTGAAGCCGATTCTGGAAGAACATTCAGGCAAAGTCGCCGGACAGGATTTTGGTCTTGGCAACAATCCGGAATTCCTACGTGAGAGCACCGCTATCGAAGATTATTTCCATCCCACGCAGATCGTGGTTGGTGCACTTGATGAAAAGACGGCCAAACGCATCATGGGCCTTTATGACGGAATCGATGCGCCGCGTACGATAGCAGATGTCAGTGTGTCTGAAGGCGTCAAATATGTCAGCAATGCCTGGCGGGCCAATAAAATTTCATTTGCCAATGAAATCGGTAATATCCTGAAGCGGCATGGCGTCGACAGTCATAAGGTCATGCAGATATTTTTTGAAGATACAAAAATCAATATGGGCCCGAGCTTTCTGATGCCCGGTTTTGCGTTTGGTGGATCGTGTCTGCCAAAAGATATTCGTGCCCTGCGCGCCAGCGCGAAATCGAAAGGGCTCAAAACCCCCCTCTTCGATTCAATTATCAAAGCCAACGAATTGCAAATCAAACATGCGTTCGACATGATCTGGGAAAAAGGCCAGCAGAATGTCGCGCTGCTGGGTTTAAGCTTTAAGCCCAATACGGATGATCTGCGGGAAAGCCCGCTGGTGATACTGGCCGATCTTCTGCTCAAGGGCGGTTACAATTTGAAAATTTACGACCCTTGCGTCTTTGAAGCCCGCCGCATGAACGGCAGCAACCGTGAATATATCGAGAAAGGCATCCCGCATATTTCCAGTTGCCTGGTTGAAACGGCGGATGAACTGATGCTGAATTCCGAAATCTTCGTGATCGGCAACGGCACGAAAGAATTCGCGGATATCATCAACCGAACCGATGAAGCGAGCACGATTATAGACCTTGTCAGGTTTAAGAACGCGCCCATTGAAACAAGGGCAAGCTACAGCGGTCTTTGCTGGTAGATGGACAAGGCGCGTTTAAAATCCCAAAGAAACTGGCCTGAAGGCACCGTCGGATTTGCGGCTTATACTTCGGGGCTTTTTCTGGCAGCCGCCATGCTGCCGGCCACCGCCCTCGATCCGTCGGCGCAATTTTTCCTTGCGGGAATCGGCGTGCTGGCTATGTGGCGCTACAGCTGGGGGATGATTAATTTTGTCCGCTCAATCATTTACAGGACATATATATTCCCTCGCTGGCGTTACCAGGCCGATATTGGCGGCGCGGCGCTTCTGCCGTCAAAGCTCTATATATTAATGACGATTTACCGGATCAATCCCAGGATTGCTTCGCGGGCTATAAAGGCCGCCACACAGGAAGCGATCCGCAGCGGCATTCCCACGACGATTGTTGCCTCCATCGTTGAACAGCAGGATGACGAGCTTGTTACAACGCTTTTTCAAAGCTGCAATCCGCCGGAACATATCAATTTAAAAATCATACGCGCTGCAGGAACCGGCAAGCGGGTAGGCCTGGCGCATGGTTTCATGACAATTTCACGCGACCGACCGCCGCCCGACGCTCTTGTGGTTGTTATGGATGGAGACACAGTCTTACTGAACGGAGCTTTGAATAAGTGCATACCGTTTTTTAAATTGAGACCGAAGCTCGGCGCGGTGACAACGGATGAAATTAGTGAAGTTGACACCAATTCGCCGTGGATGAGGAATTGGTACGAGCTCCGCTTCGCTCAGCGCCATATCCTGATGAGTTCGATCTCACTTTCACGCCGCGTTATGACACTGACGGGGCGCATGTCCATTTTCCGCGCCGATATTGTCACGGCGCGCGGGTTTATCGATCACATTACGCACGACATGCTGGATCATTGGCGACTCGGAAAATTCAAATTCCTGACCGGCGATGATAAATCCAGCCTTTACTGGGTTATCAAGCAGGGTTACGAGCAGATTTACATTCCGGATGTGCAGGTTTTGACTCTCGAAGATCCTCCCCATGAAAGCTTTTTGAAATCCAGCACACAATTAATGTTCCGCTGGTTCGGCAATATGTTCCGGACCAACAGCCGCATATTGAATCTTGGCATGACACGCATGCCGCCCTTCGTGTGGTGGGCATTTTTTGACCAGAGACTGTCGATGTGGACGACCCTTGTCGGGCCGATTTTCGCGACATTGCTGGCGATTAAATACGGCCTGATATTTTTCGCATATTATTTTGTCTGGGTGGGTTTCGTGCGCTGGGTTATGAGCCTGATGTTACTAAGCGCGCGTCCGAAAATAAACTGGCGCTACCCGTTCCTGCTTTATTACAGCCAGATTTACGGCGCCATGATGAAGACCTGGGTTTTCTTCCGCCTCGACGTGCAATCATGGACGCGGCAGAAAACCAAGCTTCAGCGCGGCCTGACCCAGTCGCAATATCTCTGGAATTTCTGGAGTTCTCATGCCGTTCATGCGACTGCGATTATAATCCTAATTTGCAGCATCGGTCTCGCCAGCCACGTCATCCAGATTCCTTACGCTGCCGTCAACTCAGTGGTGTTTCATTAATGGAACTTTTCAACCTGAAACCCGTTTGCGCGGGTGATCTAACCAAGGGGACTTTTAGTATGGCTATACAGAGTGTTGCTACAGCGGCGAAAATCGAACGTGAGTCCGAGCCGCAACGCCATCATGTTCGTCTCCAGGTGCCCGCCATCATCGTCATCGGGATGGAAAAATACATGACGGATGATATTTCAGCCGGTGGATTTTGCATCAAGGCCGGGCGGCAAGTGTTCGAACAGGGTACACAGGATTTAAAAATCTATTTTCCGTTCCAGAATTTCGCTTTCCATCTTCAGCTCAAAGCCAAGCCCGTCTATTACAATCAGGTCCTTAACACCGTGGGCTTCACCTTTACCGAGATCGACTCGCGCCAGCTTTCCCTGCTCAACCTGGTTATCAAATCCTCACTTTCAGGTGAAATCGCGAATGACGGCCAGATCATGGAAGTCCTAAAGCAGAATGATGTGCCCAAAGTCGATCTTTACCCTCACAACAAGTGGAGCCGCTTCGTTCCCCTTGGGCTTATTGTCCTGGCAGGCGTAACCGGACTAATTCTTCTGGCGGGAAGCATCTACGAAAACACGTCGATCGTTAAATCTTATATGGCGGTCATCGAAGCCGACACTTATACCGTAAGCGCCGCAGGCGACGGGGTTTACGATTCACTACTCGCCGTGGGTGCCCAGAAGGTCACAAAAGGACAGGAGCTGGCCGTACTCAAACCGCAATCCTCGCAGCCTGAAGCCGTAAGCGCGTCTGCCGTGACCGGCGAGGCTGACACACCTCCTGTTATCACCAAAGACAGCATCGTAATCAAAAGCCCGTGCGATTGCGTTGTCTATAAAATCTTTGCCAAAGATGGCGAATTCCAGGCCATGGGCAAACCTCTTTTTGAATTGCTGCCGCTTAAAACCAATAGCTGGGTCACCGCCAGCGTCCGTCCAGACCAAAGCCATCGCCTGCGCCTGCTGGATGATGCGTATGTACAAGTCGCCGGTGAGAATAAATTCATAGAAGGTCACATTACGCAATTCCTGCCGCCTGTTTTTGAAACAGATACCATACAAGTGCGCATCAAAACGACAGATCCCATCCCGCCCGAACTCGTAGGCCAGCCTGCCTATGTCGAATTCGTAATTTTTTAAAAATAATTTGGAATTTTTTTTGTTGCAGCGCGTTAAACGAATGCTCTCGTGTGTCCATATTTTAAATAAGGAAAATGTTTGATGCAAAAAATCATTCCAGTCATTCTTTGTGGCGGATCAGGCACCAGATTGTGGCCCCTCAGCAGGAGCGGCACACCGAAACAGTTTTTGAAACTGCTGGATGAATACACACTGCTGCAAAGAACAGTTGTCCGGACGCTCGATATTTTAGGAATGAATCCCTCTGATGTCGTCACCGTGACTCTCAGCAGCATGCGCGATGAAACATTCAGGCAGTATGAAGAGATTTCACCGTTTTTGAAACGCCATGTTCTGCTGGAACCCGAGGCTCGGAATACCGCGGCAGCCGTGGCTTTCGCAGCCCAGTATGTGAAGAAAGAATTCGGGGAAGATGCCCTACTCTGGATCCTCCCCGCAGATCATTATATCGGCAATGAAGAAGCGTTAAAGCAAGCGGTTCTAAAAGCATCAAAAGCCGCTGCCAACGGCTACCTGGTCACTTTCGGAATTCAGCCTACGCGCCCAGAAACGGGTTACGGTTACATTAGGAAATCTGAAAGCCTTAACGGCTCTGGCAGTTATCATGTCCAGCAGTTTTTTGAAAAGCCCAAGCATGATGTTGCACTTAAATTCCTTAATTCAGGCGAATATCTCTGGAGCAGTGGCATGCATCTGTGCAGCGCAAAAGCGATAGAGAAGAATTTTGTGATCTATGCCCCTGAAACATGGCAGGCCGTTGTGAATTCCCTCAACGGGGCACTCAACCCGCGTCAACCTCTCAAGCATATTTACAAACAAATCAAAAAGGAGCCGTTTGAGACCGCCGTCCTTGAAAAATCGGATTCGGTTGCGGTTATTCCCTGCGATCCCAAATGGACAGATGTCGGTTGCTGGGAAAGCCTGTGGGAAATGAAAACCAAAGACCGCGCAGGTAATGCCATGGATGGCAACGCTGTCTGTCATGACACGAAGAATTCAATGATCATGGCGCAGGACCGTCTTATTACCTGCGTGGGTCTCGAGAATGTCATTATCATCGATGCGGGCGACTCCGTCCTGGTTGCGGATAAAAACAACACGGAATCCCTGAAAGCCATGGTTCAAAATCTTCAGGCCATGATGCCCAATGACGCGTCCGCAATGATAATTAAGAAACTGGGGACCCATCTTGCCGCCTAAAGCCAAATCCCGTCTAACATCGCTTTGCGTCATGGCAGTCGCCTTGTCGGCATGCAGCATGCCCGATATGCAGACCGGAAACCGCGCCGTTAAAAATCAGGATTACGCCGCCGCACGAGCAAATTACGAGCCGCTCGCGGAATTCGGTATTCCGAAAGCAAAAACCGAGCTTGGGAAAATGTACCTATACGGTCGCGGCGCTGATGCCAATCCGCAAAAGGCGCTGGCGCTTTTTGAGGAAGCACAAGCCAAAGGCGATCCCGGAGCCGCAAAACTTATTCCCAAGACGAAGGCCCAGATCGGGGCGCTCGCGCTGACAGAAAACCCATCTATTCCCCCTCAGGAAGGTCTGAAATTGCTCCAAGAAGCGGCCGCCAGTGGTGATGCCAGCGCTCTTTTCAACCTTGGCTATGCGCATGAAAAGGGCATAGGCGTGCCTGCAAGCGGTCAGATAGCGGACCAATACTATCAGCAGGCTGCGGCCCAGAATTACCCCCGCGCGGAGTTTTACCGGGGCCAGCTTTATCAAAGAGGGGAATTAATTCCCAAAAATATGGATATAGCTCTGCAACTATATGAATCAGCAGCAGAAAACGGCTATGCGCGCGGCTATATCGAGCTTGGCAAAATCTACGAAAAGGGCACGGATGTGCCACAAGATTACCAAAAGGCAAAAAACTACTATACGCTGGCCAAGCAAAATGGTTTGTCCACCGATAGCAACCTGGAAAGATTACAGGGAAAATCGGGATAGAATTCAAGGGGAGATACGGTGATTTCGAAATTCAAATACAAGGCGCATGTAAGCGCCATTTGTCTTACATGTCTTGCCGTTCCCGCACTCGCGCAGGAACCCGTTCAAACCGGGGGCTGGCAGGATAAAATCAAAACCGATATCCGCGTGACGCTGCAATACATCACCGAGGAAAATAAAGATCTCGGCACCGCCAACGACGAAATGGCGGACAGTTTTTCACAGCAGATCCAGCTGATGACCGGTGTTGATTTTAATGAAGATTTGTTCGGATTTTTTCATGGACGCGCCCTTAATATTGATGGCGAGACGGGTTTTGAAGACGAAACTGGTCAGTCCGTCGGCGCGGATCAATCTTTTTTTGAATTAAGGGAGTTATATCTGCAAAAGAAAAACCTGGCGGGTATTGTGCCGTTGTCTTTGCAGGTCGGACGCCAGCGCGTTCGCGAACCGCGCGCCTTGTGGTGGAACAGCGACAATGATCTTGTGCGCCTCAATTATAATTCCACTCTACTGAATAATTTCATTGCTGTCGGCGAAAATTTATCCTCCTACCGCAGCAACACCGACAGCGATTTCCGCGAAGATGATGAAAACAGATTCCGCGTCCTCGGCGAAAGCTCGTGGCAATATAAATACAATCATTTCCTTGAGGGCCGTTTCCTTTATGAAGACGACCATTCAGGCCTTGAAGATACCGGAAGCATCGTTCCCGCCAATAACCGCGATAATGAAGACCAGAATCTTTTCTGGGCCGGCGTGCGTGCCGCCGGGGAATTCCGCGAACCCTTGCCTGCAGCCGCTAAGATCAAATACCGCGCCGATATCATAGGCGTTGCGGGCGAAGAAGATATCCTGAACACCGCTTCTGCCGGAACAGATGCACGCCTCGTGACAGGCTCGACCAATCGCGATGTCCTGGGATGGGGCCTTGATGCCGCCGCCACGGTCGATCCGTTTCAGGAAGGCGGGTTTGTATTCTCGCTTGGGTACGCTTTCGGCTCCGGCGATGACGGATCATCCGGCACCGACAATGCTTTCCGCCAGACTGACATGCAGGGAAATTCCAGTCGCGTGGGCCTGGAGCGTCAGCAGCAGAAAAATTACGGCGAAGTGCTGAGACCGGAGCTTTCGAACATTCACGTTCTCAGCGCGGGCGCCGGATATCCCATTTCCGAAGCAACGGATGTCAGCCTCACCTATTTCTATTACCGCCTGGATGAAGAAGAAACGTCATTGCGCAGCAGCGGCATTTCAGCCCCCCTGAATGGAAACGATAAATCACTCGGCCAGGGGCTGGATTTTGCCCTGAATATGAATGTGGGCGAGGAGTTCGGCATAAATGCCCCCTATGCCGACTGGACAGATTTCCGCTTTGTGGCGGGAACGTTCTTCCCCGGTGATGCGTATGATCCTAGCAATGATAACGCAGCGCTCAGGCTATTTACGGAGCTACGCTTCAAGTTCTAAAAATAGCAGTGCCTTTTATAAAAAGGCGCTGCGGGCCTCCCTGTGCGCTGTCTTTTTCGTGGCTGGATGCAGGGGCAATACGAGCGCCGATTATTCATCCCTGAACCCGCCTTATGCCCTAAGCACCGCGGCAGCCCCGGCGATGGATTCCCGCGCCCAGCCCGCCTGCCCCCGGCCCATGCCGCCAGTCAAAGACCTTATGTTGGGCGGCGTTTATAAAAAATCCGATCCCACGCGCTCCGAAATCGACGAGGATGCGCAAAAAATATATCAGGGACAGACGGCGAAATTGAACAGCTTTGAAAACAGGCTGAGCGCGCTGACCAACGATTATCTGAAGACGAACAAGAAAGACGGTCGCTCGGCCTATTGCGCGCTGGACTGGTTATATACATGGGCGGCGGCGGATGCTTTTCTCGGCGAGGTAAACGTTCAGGGCGGTTATGCGCGTCAATGGAGTCTCGGGACTCTCTCCTCCTCCTATATGCAGGTTCGTGATTTCCCTTTTGATGAAAATAAAAAAGTCGCGATTGAAAAATGGCTTCTCGAAATTGCCGGGCGCGTGATGAATGATTATGCGGACATTTCTACTTATATCAGGAAGCAAAACAACCATTTATATTGGGCCGCATGGGCGATCACTGAAACGGGCATCGCGACCGACCACCGGGAGCTTTATGACTGGGGGGTTGGAAAAGTTAAATATGCCCTGCATGTCCAGGTGCAAAATGACGGCACATTGCCGCTCGAACTTATTCGCGGACAGAAGGCTCTTCAATACCATGTTTTTGCATTGGTGCCGCTTGTCATGGTCAGCGAGGCCGCGATGAATAACGGTGAAGATTTATATGAAGTGAATGACGGCGCGTTGCATAAGCTCGTTACCGTGACGTTTGAAGGATTAAAAGATTCGTCTTATTTTGAAAAACTGACCAATCACAAACAGATTTCCAGCGCGTCGATGTCAGACGGGCATTTTTCGTGGCTGGAAGCCTATAATGCACGTTTCCCAGCTCCGGAGTATGAAGCGTTCCTGAAACAGCATCGCCCGATAGTATCGCGCCGCACGGGAGGCGACATGACTTTTCTGTATGGCCGTTCCCTTCACAGCCCGCCCTTAAGACCTGCCCTTGAGCCTGTCGACAAAGAGCCTCGATAGCCATATATTCGCCTGCCAGAACAGGCGGATTATAAATGCACCCCGAATATGACGTCATTATTATAGGCGCAGGCGCAGCCGGACTGATGTGCGCAATTGAGGCCGGAAAGCGCGGACGACGCGTATGGCTGGTTGATCATAGCGAGAAGATCGCAGAAAAAATCCGAATTTCGGGCGGCGGTCGCTGTAACTTCACAAACATTCATACACACCCGGATTGCTTTCTCTCGCAGAACCCGCATTTTTGCAAATCGGCGCTCACGCAATATACCGCGCAGGATTTTATAGAACTTGTGCAGAAGCACAGCATAAAATTTCATGAGAAAAAGCTGGGACAGTTATTTTGCGATGAGTCATCGTCGCACATAATCGAAATGCTCTTATCCTAAGCGCGCAGCGCGAATGTGAAGCTGGATGCAAAGGTCACGATTAAAGACGTCCAGCCGCAAGAAGGCGGTTATTTAATTGATAGTAGCCAAGGAAAGAAAACGTGCGAGTCTCTTGTGATCGCAACAGGCGGCCTCTCTATTCCGAAAATCGGAGCGACCAGTTTCGGCTACGAAATCGCGAAGAAATTCGGCCTCAATATAATTGAAACGCGGGCGGGCCTCGTGCCTTTGACATTCGATGGGCCCATGCTTGAGAAGTGCAAAGTCTTGTCCGGACTCTCCGTTGAAGCCGACGTCATCTGCGGCAAGAAAAAATTCAGCGAAGGGCTGCTGTTCACGCACAGAGGTCTGAGCGGTCCATCCATTCTGCAGATTTCATCTTACTGGCGCGCTGGCGAAAAAATAACTGTCAACCTGGCGCCGGAATTAGACATTTCCGTGTATCTAAAGGAACACAAACAGAATAATCCAAAACAGCACATCAATAATGTTCTTTCAGAAATCCTGCCAAGACGGCTGGCGCAGAGTATTTGCGATGAATTGTCCTGCAGCGGGCCGCTGGGTGCCCTGTCCCACGCCACGCTTGACGATCTCGACCGCGCTATTAATCAATGGCACATCACGCCGACAGGCACTGAAGGCTACAGAACGGCGGAGGTTACCCTCGGCGGCGTGGACACGAAAGAGCTTTCATCGCAGACGATGCAATCCCTCAAAAATCCCGGTTTGTTTTTCATCGGCGAAGTAGTCGATGTCACAGGTTATCTTGGCGGATTCAATTTTCAATGGGCCTGGTCGTCCGGATATGTTGCCGGGCAGCATGCCTAAGACCGATAAGCTGCTGAAATAAAACACATTTATTTAACAAAATATTTGCCACTGCAGGGAATAAAACCCGCCGCGCCGGTGTTATTACAGTATGCCCCGGTGCGACCACATATGGTGACGATTAAAAAAGATCTGCGTTCGGGCCAATCAGTGTGGATGGCTTATTCCAGACCAAAAATTCCGCATGAAAATTTGAAATCCGACATGCGTACCGATGTTCTTGTTATCGGCGCGGGCATAACGGGCGCACTGATGGCTGAAGAACTGACTGACGCAGGATTTTCAGTGATTATCCTGGACCGCCGGGTTCCTTTGACAGGATCGACGCTGGCCACAACCGCCCTTCTCCAATCCGAAATTGACGAACCATTGACGAAACTTTCCAGGCAAATCGGCTTTGACAAGGCCGCGCGCGCGTGGCGGCGCTCAAAACTGGGGCTTGATAGCCTCGCGGAAAAAACTCAGCTGCTTGGAATTTCCTATGATCTGCGCCCTGAGCTTTCCCTTTATACAGCGGGAAATGTTCTCGATCCCGATGCCCTGAAAAAGGAACAGGATGCTTTGCGCCAGATTGGTTTCACTTCTGATTTTCTTGATCATAAGCAACTTACGAAGCGTTATTCCATTAATGCCAGAGTCGCTCTTTTATCATCGGGTAATTATTCCGCAAACCCTTATAAACTGGCGCATGGATATTTAAAAATTTCGAAGGAGCGCGGTACAAAAATATTCGCACCGGAAGAAATTTCAGATATTGAATCGAGCGCACGGAGAGTTTATGCCCACACCAAATCAGGATTTTGCGCGAGCGCACGCTATGTCGTTTTCACGACCGGCTATGAAGTGCCGGAGCAATTGAAAAAACAGAATTACAAGATTTTTTCGACCTGGGCGATGGCAACAAAAAAGGATGTTGCAGATGATATTCCCATGCTTTGGGAAGCATCAGACCCTTACCTTTATATACGCCGCGCGAAAGATGGCCGGATTATCTGCGGCGGAGAAGATGAGGAATTTTCCAATGAGAAGAAACGTGATGCGATGACATCTAAAAAAGTCAAAGCATTGCAGCGAAAAATGAAAAAATTATTACCCATCATTGATAATACGCCCGAATATGGCTGGTGTGGATCTTTTGGTGTTACGCCGACTGGATTACCTTTGATCGGGCCGGTGCCGGGATTAAAAAATTGTTTTGCTGTCCTGGCTTTCGGTGGCAACGGTATTGTCAACGGCCGGATCGGCGCGGACATCATCCGCAATTACCTGACCGGGAAAGACGATCCCGATGCTGACATTTATAATTTCAAATTGCCTTCTTAATTTTAAGACTTAAATTATCTCCATGGATCATATCCCTGCCTCTTTTACCCGCACGCCTGAATCAGCACAGGATGCAGTACTTATTCAACAGAAGATGCGGGATTACGTCCGTGTCAACGATGATTTCGGCATTATAAAATATATCGCCGGCATTGATGTCGGATACGATTTGCAAAGCAATACCAGCAAGGCGGCGCTGGTTATCATGGATATGGAGAAACTCATGCCGCTTGAAATTGTCATTGCAACAGATCTAACGCCTTTTCCCTATATTCCCGGCTTCCTCTCCTTTCGAGAAGCGCCCGTTATCATCAAAGCGCTGGAGCAGGTTAAGAAAAAGCCGGATCTGCTTTTTATCGATGGCCAGGGTATTGCGCACCCGCGCGGGCTGGGTATCGCCTCTCATATAGGCGTGTTAACAGGCTATCCTTCCATAGGTGTGGCAAAATCAGTGCTATGCGGAAGTTACAAAGAACCCGGTGTGAAAAAAGGCCAATCCGAGCCTCTTATTTATAAAAACAATAAAATCGGAACAGCGCTGCGCAGCCGCGATAATGTGAAACCGCTTTTTATCTCGCCCGGTCACAAAATCGGTCATGAAAGCGCGGTTGATTTTGTGCATAGATGCCTGACGCGTTACCGCTTGCCGGAACCTGCCCGCATTGCTGATAAATTAAGCAAATTCGCCAAATAGCTTAGCCTTCAGACTTGGAGAATTCGACCGTGTCGTCGGTGTCGCGTATGAAGGCATTAAATGTGTTCCTGAAAATCCCTACAACGGAAGACCATGTATCGGTTTCGGGATTGTTGAGATCACCAGTGAGCGGAATACGTGTGGCGAGCTGGTCTTTCTCATGATTTTTGAAAATTTCCGTGAAGACCGACACGGCGGACTGCCAGAGAATACTGATAGGGTTGTGGTCTTCCTCGACGCTGACCATGTTGATATCGGTCGCGATCGGTTTTATGTAGCCAGTTAGTTTTCCATCGCGCGCTACAGCTTCTATATACAGACTCAGAACGCCGCTTTCGAAATTTACCGCCGCAATCGAGCGGCTGTAATCATTAATGGCGGGCAAGGCCGCACCCTCAAGTTTTATATCAAGGTCAAAATCCGGCACATCGCGAATGATGTTCATGGCGCCGTTAGCATTGACCTTGCCGCCGCCGATGGATTGACCGCTGAGACGAATGGGAGATGGAAGAGTCTGGTTTTTATCTTCGACGTCCTTAAGATTTTTAACTTCGAGATCAATATTTTTGACAAAGATATCGACCTTCGGGCTTGCAGAAAAATCCTGGAATGAAATTTCGCCGCCGCGAATATTCAGGTGGTTTATGTCGAGGGGTGACAAGGCATCGACCAACTTCGTCCACGCCGCGCCTTCACCAGTCTGGATTTCGCCTCCAGCCTTGCCGACTGCGAAATTGAGATCGGCATCGTAGAGATCGATTTCGGCGACAATAGCGCCGTCGAAGAGCGCACTCCACTGCACGGATAAATCGGAGGTTTTGATGGCGACGAAAGGCACTGGGATGTCGGCATCATTCTTGAAGATGCGGAGGTCGTGGATCTGGTACGCCCCGCGCCAAAGATTGATATCGATATCGGCTATGGAGCCGCTGTAACCCTTAAGTTCATTGATTTCTTTATTAACATAATCTTTGACCCAGTAAGGCAAGTAAATGCGCGCTGCCACGAGGGCTATAAGAAGCGTCAACACAGTCCCGATTGCAACCCTGCTCCATAGTTTTTTGGTTGTCGGTTTCATACTTAGCCAACGCGCGGCAAGGGGAACGGTTCGCGAGAAAATGAGTCCTTAATTGAAAAAGCCCGGCTATAATGCCGGGCTTTATATTCAAAATAAAAAGGCTTTATACAAGCTGAAAGGCAAGCTCCTGAGCATTCACAGCGGGACGTTGTTCGTCGCTGCAATACATACCGTAATGGGTAGGACCGCCAATTTTGAGCCTGCCAGGATGACCATGGAAGCCATCAGGCGAAGCATCGGATTTAAGCACGTTTCTCCCGAAATTGGTTACAGCCACAGCTTCTTCATATTTTTTCAATTGTTCAGGATTCTTTATAAATGCTGCGCCCGTGACACGGCTTTCAGGATCCGTAAATCTTGCCATGGCGACGCCTTCTTCAAAGCTGTCTACGAATATGACCTGAAGTTCCGGGGAAAAATACTCGGTGCAGAACCTGTCATAAATTTCAACAATCAGTTCTTCATCCTGTAACGGTGGCATATCCCATACCGTAACCATAGGCTTGGCATATTGGGCGTTCGGATAAGCAGCCATAGGTACTTTTTCAACATCAACTTCCATGCCGCTGCAGTATGCTCCCACTTTTTCTGCAAGTTTTTGAGTGGATTTCATACCTTCGAAAGAGCGTTGATCAACCACGGGCCCCACCTGCGTATCTTTATTGGCAGGGTTGCCAATATGGTGATCGGTAGTTTCAAATTTATTTATAAGACCTTCGACAAACCGCATACCTGCTGGGCAGCGCAGGACGATTAAACGGCGGAGATTTGTGCAGGATTGGCCAGCAGCAGGGGCAACCTTGGCGTAAATCATATCTATGATTTTTTGTGCCTCTGCAGGATCCTCAACGGCATCGCCCATCACCATTGCCGTGTTTGGCCCGCCCATTTCCAGGATCGTTCTTTTGCCTTCACGCTGTTTCTCGATTATCTCTCCGGTTACTTCGCTGCCGACGAAATGTTCAAGATCGGCATTTTTTGTAATCGGGGCGCTTATGCCGATGTTGAATTGGATCAGGGCATGTTTAAGTTTGTTGAATGCCTCAACAAAAGCCTGACCCATAATTTTCACATCCGGCTCAAATCTCTTTGTCGCCTTTTTGACGGCATCCATGGCATGGAATAGCCATGCCGATGCCTTCAAGGGGCCGGCAATAATCTGCGGACTGCCGGATGCTCCCGACCCCGCAATACCGGCCATGCCAATTGCGAAAGGATAATTGAAAGACGGGGTGACCTGAACAGTGCCTATGGGCTTGCGGTTGGCAATCTGGGCTTCTGCGTTCTCAAAGAGAGAGGCAAACCATTTCATGCCCTTAACCATTTCAGCCCGGCAAAGTGAAATCGGTTTGCCGGTGTCGGCCATAATACTCAGCACGATTTTTTCTTCCACCGCCTGAAGCTCTTCCTTGAGGATGCGCATAAAACGCACGTGCTCTGAAACAGGCATCTGCGCGGTCAGAGCGGCGAGCTCCTGACCGTCCTCAAGCATTTTCTCAGCCACATCGTCGGGCGTTTTTTTCAGGTAATAAGGCAGTTGCTCGCCAAAGACAGCGCTGATGGCTGTCTGAAGCGTAGAATTTTCGGGAGGATGACCCAGAGCGTCAGCTTCATCCAATGTGACAGAGTGCTCTCTAAAAGTTGGCGAAGAATTCTGGAGCTCCAGCGCTAATTCGTTAAAGGCATCAGGGCCCTTATTAATGGCCCGTTCGAAACGCTCCACCAGAGTCATTTGCGGCGCAGATTCAACGCCCGACACTTCCAAAAGTTGTGAATTGGCAGACGCCATAAGCAGTACCCCCTACGCAAAAAAGATCGCCGTTTTGAATATAAAAAAACTAGTGGCCGCTCCCCTGCACTGTCAAGACAAATCCAGTACGCCGCCTAAAATGACAGGGCTAACTCCCTCGGAATTAATTATGCAGGCACTAAGCCTTCACAACCTGAGATCAATGGAGATTATTTCACTCTCTCTATTTGTGCATGGACGGCGCGAAGGAATATGAGATTTTCCTCCTCCAGCTTGCCAAAACGGTGCCAGTCAGAAACCGCCCGGCCATAAGCGAGAAGCTGGTTATCATCCGTGATGAGATCGCCCTCTTGCGTATATATTTCCATCCCGTCCTGCCTGAGAACCAGCGCCTGCCTTACTTCTTCCGCCGACATATCGCGGGAAATGCTGCCGCGCAAAAAACCTGGCCAGTCTTTGCCAAAGCCCGCTGCGTCTCCTGATGAGCCCAGCAAAATCCCTGTGCCGGAAAATGGATCGACCCAGAGAATGGCATTGGGAAACACTTCCCGGAATGTCCGTGCGATAGAAAGGCTGGAATGCAGACCCAGGATATGGAACGGCACCCATTGCGCGATGACGCCGCCGGGATTGAGACGCGCACGTGCCGATTCATAAAACTCCTTCGCATAGAGCGCATTTACACCCGCAAAAGTCGGCGGCATAGGCTCCAGCGTTATAATATCGTACATTTTTTCCGTGCGGCGCATATAGGCGCGGCCGTCCATGATGATTGGCGTGACGCGCGGGTCGCTCAACACGTCTTCATTCTCCGAGAAGTTATGAGCGAGTTTAAAGACGCGCGGATTTATATCGACAATATCGAGCGTTTCAGGGCTTTCACGGCGCACGGCGTTTGCCGTCTGGCCGGTGCCGAAACAAATCACCAGCGCGTTCTTTGGATTTGCATGTAACAGCATGGGCAGATGGCCCATCCATGCCATGTAATGCTCAGCCCCGGCTTTGCCGGCGGCGCTTAACTGCTGCGCGGCCGTGAAGCCGTCAATGATGATCGAACGCTGGCCGTTTTCGTACTCGACGGCGGATACGGTTGCGTCCGGCCCTTCATACGATTCAAGAACGCGCGCGGGTTTAACATTATTATCAACGTGCCAACCTTGTGTGCGCGTGCGCCCTACTCCTGAATTTGATACAGCCGCAACTATGAACGCCAACAATGCAAAGCCCACCAGTTTGGTTTTTCTTTTTGTATCTGCACTAAGAATAAAACCTGCAACGAAAACAAGCCCGCCAGCCAGCCAGGCCGTTTTCGCAAAGCCGATCGATGGCAGCAAAATCCACGCCGCGCACAAGGCACCCAATACTGATGCGAATGCATTGAACGCATACAAGCCTCCCCAACGCCTCGGCCTGTCCTGCTGCTCAAGTATCCACGGCAGCGCAATGCCGAGTAAAAGCACGGGCGGACCTATCACACAGAAAGTGAGAAAGAACCATTTGGGCAACAAAAATGCGACTGAAGACATATTTGCTGTAAGCAAATCGAAACGCTCGACCAGCGGCGTCGCCAGCAGAATTAATATTCCCGCCCAGCCGGTCAGCGCGCCTAAAGATATATTGCGGCTCTTTAGATACGGCACCAACCGCGCGCCCAACCCCAGTGCGATCAAAACGCAAGCAAGCATGATGGCGAATGCGTCCGTCGTGCTGCGGAAGGCTGCGGTTAAGGAACGAAACCATGCGACCTCGAGGGCGAAGGTTGCAAATCCGGTTGCGAATACAGTGAACAACGCGGCATGAATGTTTATGGCGGGACTGTATATTTTGGAATCAGAAAAAGATGCAGCGCTCATCTCCGGCCTGACCGTCCACGCGAATGCACCAACTCCCAAATTAAGTCCAGCGATTATTATGGCGGCGGCGCCTACGCCAAAAAGCGGAATCAGCACGAACGCGGCAAGCAACGCTCCCGCCGCCGCACCCAGGGTATTAAAACCATAGAGAATCGCCAGCGACAGATTCGACTGCCGCGCCATCAAACCCAGCACCGGGAGGGTTGCCCCCATACAAATCGTGGGCACGCCCATGGTCAGGATTATGCCCAGAAAATGCACCAGCGGAGCGTTGCCGGGCATAGCCTGCCAGGCCCATGTATCGAGCCCTTCCACCACGGTAAATGCCGCTCCAAGGCACAATCCGGCAACACCTATAATGCACTCCAGAAGTGCATAAATTCTTACAGGCCGCGCTATAGCCTTGCCTTTAAGAACATGCCCGATTGCCAATGATCCCAGACACATACCGCCCATTGTAATTGCCAGAGTGAGGGCAGTTCCCCATGCTGAAACACCGAGCGCGAGACTGGATTTGACCTGCCATAGAACCTGCCATGACAGAGCGGCCATACCTGATATGAGTACAAGAATGTGAATTGGAATGATCTTCAAAAAGGTGCTTTCCGAGCTAAGCCATAATTAGGTAATCAGCTTATACCCTATTTTTTCCATGTATATAACAGCTGTATATAATCGTAGAATCCGCTTGGTATTCCCGTGAAAATCGATACAATCGCATCATCGTTCAATTTAAAATTGTTACTTAACTGGAGATAAACACATCATGGCTAAGAAGAAATCTAAATCCAAACCCAAAGCGAAATCGGCAGTTATTCGCCCTGTGCGAAGCACGCTGTCCAAATCAGCGCTCATCGGCCGTCTCGCCGAGGAAAACGGTCTGACCCGCAAACAAGCATCCGGCGTATTCGACTCGCTCGAAGGCGCGCTGCTTGGTTCGATTCATCCGCAAGGCGCGGGCTCGTTCATCCTGCCCGGCCTGATGAAAGTCACGCTGCGCAAAGTTCCGGCCCGTAAAGCCGGTACGCTGGTACGCAACCCCGGTACAGGCGAAATGGTGAAAGCCGCTGCCCGTCCTGCAACGGTTCGCGTAAAAATCCGCCCGCTGAAAAAACTGAAAACAGCAGCAACGAAGTAATCGATCTCATATAAGGAGCCCCGGCTATGCTCAAGCAAAAGAATATCCTCGTATATTTGATTGCTGCCGCAGCCGGGGCTTTTTTATGCCCCCATCACGCAGCGGCCGAAGGGCTCAATCTTGAGAATCAGACCCAGATACCGATCGACGCGCTAGATCTCGATGCCGACGGGCGCATCACCCGCATCGAAGTTGCCAGATACATGTTTTATTATTTCGACCGCGACGGCAACGAAAGCCTGACGAAAAACGAATATCACGCCGAGCGCCCCATCGACGTCCTGCCGAAACAAAACCCGGCGATTACTTTTATCGATCTCGACAATGACGGCCAGGATGACGGCGTCGAGTACAACAAGGATTCATTTCTTGAGGCCGTGATGGTCGGAGAATACGCGCCCGGCTCCACCGAGATCAAAGCGCTTAACGTGCTGGATATTTATTTCCTGCGCGCGGACACCGACGAAAGCCGCGCGATAGAGCTGAGCGAATGGCAGAAGATATACGCCAAGCATGCCGTTAAAAAGGGAAATACCCCACCGGAAGCGGCCAATCAAGATCATTACGCTAAATAAACCAAAAGACGTGTCG
The DNA here is from genome assembly GCA_002483465.1 of Micavibrio sp. UBA7657. Lineage (GTDB taxonomy): Bacteria > Pseudomonadota > Alphaproteobacteria > Micavibrionales > Micavibrionaceae > UBA7657. The sequence continues at coordinate 51,061 of DLHX01000019.1, forward strand.
CGGGGATTTAATTACTTGTTCAATTCCCTGTCGCGCCAGTATTTCGTGCCCTGCACCATGGCCTGCGCAATCAACCCGGAATCGGTCAACTGGTAGATCCGCACGCCGGGCAATGCATTTTCCGCACCGCCGATTTCATTGCCTTTCATTCCAACTTTGGCCGCGGCATCAGCCGTACCGGTCAGATCGAGTCCTTCAGTAGTAAAATCATAAAATGCTGCGGGATCATGAAATACAAAGACGGTGTTGTAATCTTTGGCGCCAAGCCCAAGACCTACGCCTGCGCTGGCCATCTGCATATAGACGTCGCTGTTGTTACGGTTATCGTGGGCAAGGCCATGACCATAGCCGCCGCTAACCCAGAGTAGCGCAAGCGCGCCGCTTGAGAATACGGCAAAGCCCACCGCGCCCTCAATCTCACGCGCCGTGTCCGGCTGCTCTCTGTAAAGCCGCGCCAAGGTTTCATCGGCCATTTTCTGGATTCCGGCCCGCTGCTCTATGGGGGTCGATGCCGACCCCGCCGAAGCGTTCTGGGGCACAACAAGGCAGGCGCACAAGGCGAGAATAAGGGACAGCTGCTTCATTTTGTTTCCTCCGGTTGCGCAAACGCGCGGAAAAAGCGTTTTGTTCCAGCCAATAATATAGGCATGACGGGCGCCGGGTAAATGGAATATTCTATTTTCCCGGATAAAAGGGAATCGTCATAAGCTGCGTATATAAACAAATGGGGCTTTTTATGAATATCTCAAAACCCTTGCTGGCGGCTGCAATCCTGGTCCTGGCCTATTCCGGTCCGGCAGGGGCCCAGCCTAAAAAGGGCGGCGACCAGCCAGCCAACGTTATTGTCGCCACGGCTAAAAAACAGGATATCTCGGACAGCGTCGAGGCACTGGGTACGCTCCGGGCTAACGAGTCGATCGCCATCACCACGACCGTGACTGAAACCGTGACATCCGTAAATTTCACTGATAACCAGCGCGTTGAAAAAGGCGACGTTCTGGTTGAAATGGCCAGCGGCGAAGAAAAAGCCCAGCTTGACCAGGCGCAGGCTGTCGTCTCGGAAGCAAGGCAACAGCTCGACCGCGTAAAAACACTCGCCAAGGACGGCGTTGCCCCCAAGGCGACGCTTGATCAAAGACAGCGGGATTATGATTCATCGCAAGGAAGATTGCGTGAGGTGCAATCGCGCTTGAAAAACTATCTCATCAGCGCACCATTCAGTGGAGTAGTAGGCCTTCGCAATATCAGCGTCGGCGCGTTGATGCAGCCCGGCACAAAAATTACGACGCTCGATGATGATAACATCATGAAGCTGGATTTTTCCGTGCCGTCCCTTTTTCTGGCTGATCTTAAAATCGGCACGCCCATCATCGCGCATGCTCGTGAGTTCGGTGACCGCGAATTCAAGGGTGAAATTGCGAGTCTCGACAGCCAAATCGACCCCGTGACACGCACTATCGTGGTGCGGGCGCTTATCCCGAACGATGATCATCTTTTAAAACCGGGCCTTTTAATGAGCGTTGAGTTGTTTAGTAATGCCCGCAAATCGATTGTTATACCGGAAGAAAGCCTGATCCCCGAAGGCCGTGATAATTACGTGTTCATCGTCGGCGGTGATGGAAAGATCGAAAAACGAAAAATCGCAACCGGGACGCGCCAGCCCGGTACCGTCGAAATTTCTTCAGGCCTTAACGAAGGCGAGAAAATCGTCACGCATGGCACAATGACCGCCCGCCCCGGCCAGACGGCGAATATCATCGGCGAGCAAGCAGACGGGCAAAGCATTTCAGATGTGCTGGGCGGGACATCCGCCAAAGGTGAAGTAAAGGACAAGGACTGATGGTTCTTTCCGACTTTTCCGTTACCCGCCCGGTTTTTGCCTCCGTTATCTCGCTGCTTCTGATCGCTTTCGGGATCGTCGCTTTTACCCGCCTTCCCTTGCGCGAATACCCGGATATTGACCCACCCGTCGTAACGATCAACACGTCCTATCCCGGCGCCTCGGCTTCAATCGTTGAAACGCGCGTGACAGAACTTATTGAAGACCGCATCGCAGGTGTTGAAGGCATTAATTTCATTGAATCGTCCAGCTCGGACGGGCAATCGCGCGTTACGCTGGAATTCAACATCGACCGCGATATCGAAGCCGCCGCCAACGACGTGCGTGACAGGATCGCAGGCATTGTCGGTAACCTGCCTGAGGAAGCCGACCCGCCGGAAGTACAAAAAGTCGACGCGAGCGACGACGTCATCATCTGGCTCAGCCTGATCAGCGCCAGCCGCACGACGATGGAGCTTACGGATTACGCCGAGCGTTACCTCGTCGACCGGTTCTCCATTCTTGACGGTGTCGCCAGCGTGCGTGTCGGCGGCGGACAAAGTTACGCCATGCGCGTCTGGATCGACCGGAGTCAATTGGCGGCGCGCGGCTTGACCGTGGAAGATGTTGAAAATGCGCTCCGCACTGAAAATGTCGAGCTCCCGGCTGGAAGTTTTGAGTCCATCCAGCGTCAGTTCACGGTGCGCATCGACCGCACATTCCGTACGGAAGAGGATTTCAGGAAGCTTGTCCTGGCGCGCGGTGAAAACGGCTACCTCGTCCGCCTTGGTGACGTTGCCCGCGTTGAGAAAAGCACTGTTGAAAACCGTGTCATGTACCGCGGCAATGGCAGCCCCCGCGTCGGCCTTGGCATTATTAAACAGTCTACCGGCAATACAATTGAGGTCGCCCGCCAAGCGCGTGAACAGGCGGAACGCATTAATGAAACCCTGCCTGAAGATATGAAGATCGAAGTCAGCTACGACACTTCGGTTTTTATCGATAAAGCAGTGCACGAAGTTTACGTGACGCTCGGTATCGCGATGGGGCTTGTCGTTCTCGTTATTTATGCGTTTTTAGGGAGCCTGCGCGCCACCCTCGTCCCTGCTGTTGCCGTGCCAGTTTCACTGATCGCAACATTCATGGTTCTTTATGCACTGGGTTTTACCATTAACCTGCTAACCCTACTGGCGCTCGTGCTTGCGATCGGCCTCGTGGTCGACGATGCCATCGTGGTTCTTGAAAATGTCGTGCGACGCATGCGCGAGGAGAACGAGCCGCCGCTGCTCGCTGCCTACCGCGGCACGCGGCAGGTCGGGTTTGCCGTTGTTGCAACCACATTGGTTCTCGTCGCCGTTTTTGTGCCCATTACATTCCTTGAAGGCGATGTCGGCAGGCTGTTTTCTGAATTTGCCGTTACGCTTGCGGCCGCCGTTTCTTTTTCCGGCCTTGTCGCGCTAACCTTGACGCCCATGCTGGCCTCGAAAATTTTGCGTCAGAAAGAGAAAAATGACGGCAAAAAAACACTCGTCGATAAAATTGACGATGCCTTCATTAAAATCAGGCGAAAATATGTGGGCATTCTCACTCGCCTGATTGAGCGGCCCGTCATCGTCATAGCCGTTTTTGCGGTGATTATCGCGGGCATTGCCCTACTTTACATTGCCGTGCCGGAAGAATACACGCCGCGCGAAGACCGGGGCGCTTTCACGATTTCAGTCAGTGGTCCGGAAGGCGCGTCTTTCGCCTACATGAAAGATTACATGGACGAGATTGAAAAACGTCTCCTGACCTATGTGGAAACCGGCGAAATGGAAACGTTGCTGGTTCGCGCGCCGGGCGGATTTGGCGGCGGCGCAGGCTTTAACAGTGGAACCTTGATCTGCGTGCTGGCCGACTGGGGCAAGCGCCGCTCGGCGTGGGATATCATGGATGAAGTGCGCGGCAAGCTATCCGATCTGCCGGGCGTTCGTGTCTCACCAGTTATGCGGCAGGGCTTTGCCGGCGGCGGCGGCAAGCCAGTGCAGTTCGTTATCGGCGGTGGCACATATCAGCAACTCACGGAATGGCGCGACACGCTGGTCGCCAAGATTAATGAGAACAACCCGGGCCTTATCAGCGTCGACTGGAATTACAAGGAAACCAAGCCGCTTTACCAGATCTCCATCGATTACGACCGCGCAGCGGAACTCGGCGTGACGGTGGTTTCCATCGGCCGCACGCTGGAGACATTGCTCGGCTCTCGCCGCATTACAACCTATATCGACCAGGGCGAGGAATACGATGTCATTGTCGAGGGCGAGCGTAGCGCCCAGCGCACGGCAACAAACATGGAAAATATTTACGTGCGCTCGGATCGCTCCGACCAGTTGATACCGCTGGCCAATCTCGTGAAAATCGACCAGTTCGCAGATTCTCGATCCTTAAGCCGTTATAACCGCGTCCGGGCCATTACTATCGATGCCGATCTTGAGCAGGCCTATACGCTGGGTGAAGCGCTGACCTATCTAGAAACCCTGGTCCGCGAAAACCTGCCTGAAGATGTTATCATTGATTACAAGGGTCAGTCGCAGGATTACAAATATTCCGGCGGATCGGTGTTTTTTGTTTTTGTTCTCGGTATTCTCGTTATGTTCCTTGTCATGGCCGCGCAGTTCGAGAGTTATATTCACCCGTTCGTTATTATTCTCACCGTTCCGCTCGCAGTAGCGGGTGGATTGCTTGGGCTTTATGTCACGGGCAACACATTAAATCTCTTTAGTCAGATCGGCATGATCATGCTGGTGGGGCTGGCGGCCAAGAACGGGATTCTTATTGTTGAATTTGCCAACCAGCTTCGTGACGAAGGTGAGGAATTCGATGCAGCCCTGCTGAAGGCGGCGGAATTGCGCCTGCGCCCTATCCTGATGACCTCGATCACGGCTGCGATGGGCGCGGTGCCGCTCATGTTATCTGGCGGTGCGGGTTCGGAGACGCGCTCGGTGATTGCGACAGTCGTTTTATCGGGTGTTTGCTTCGCCACTATTTTTACGCTGTTCATCGTGCCGGTGGCTTACCGCCTGCTTGCGCGTCATACGGGTTCGCCGGGCGATGTACGCCGTGCGCTCGAAAATCAGGAACAAAATAATAATTAAGCCGCGTCGGAATGCGCGGCAGATAGATTGCTGACGACGCCCTTTTCGGTGATATAGCCCGTAACGAGGCGTGCGGGTGTTATATCGAAAGCCGGGTTAGAAATCGGTGAATCCGTAATTTTTACTTTGCCTGCCGAATCTTCGAGGAAACGAACCTCATCGGCGCTGCGTTCTTCAATCGGGATGTCGGCACCACTTTCGAGCGAAGCATCAAACGTCGTATAAGGCAGCGCCACATAAAACGGCACGTCATTGTCTTTGGCCGCCAGTGCCTTCAGATATGTGCCAATCTTGTTTGCCACGTCGCCATTACGTGTGACGCGGTCAGCGCCGACAAAAATGAGATCGACTTTGCCCTGCTGCATCAAGAGCCCGCCTGCATTATCGGTGATGACCGTGTGCGGCACGCCGTGCTGCGCCAATTCATAGGCCGTCAGTGCGCCCTGGTTGCGCGGGCGGGTTTCATCGACCCAGACATGAACATCGATGTCTTCATCATACGCCCGGTAAATCGGCGAAGTCGCCGTGCCGTGATCGACAGTGGCCAGCCAACCCGCATTACAATGAGTCAGGATATTGACGGTTTTTTTCTTTTTGGCGATATCGCGGATGAGCGGCAGGCCATGCTCACCAATGGCTTTGTTAATTGCCACATCTTCGTCACAAAGCTCAGCAGCGCGTTTATAGGCGGCCTCGACACGGGCCTTGCCGGATGCAGGCTTCACGGCCTTTAACATTTCATCCAGCGTCCAGCGCAGATTGACAGCCGTGGGCCGCGTTTCCAGCAATTTCTTGTAGTTTTTCTCAAGCGATGCATCTGACGCGTCTTCCCGCAGAGCAAGACACAGACCATAAGCTGCCGTCATTGCTAATAATGGTGCGCCGCGCGTCCACATTTCCTTGATAGCGGTTACGGCCTTATCGACGGTCGTGATTTCAACAATCTCCAGTTTCCACGGCAATTGACGCTGGTCGAAAATTTGAAACGACCAGCCGTTCTCGGAAAGCCAGATAGAACGATAGCTGACGCCGTCGATTTTCATTTTATCGCTTTCGTGACGTCGGAGATTGTTTTAAATTTTCCTCTGTGGACCAGTAGTTCACGCGCGAATTCCAAAGCCTTACGTTCGCATTTCGCGCGGATTTCCGTATTTTCAATCGCCTCGAAATCTTCAACATGCGCAAGGCCAAGAATGCGGCGGATCATTTTGCATCCGGCGAAGCCCAGTGTGTCATCCCATATTTTTTCCATACGCAGGATGTAGGCATTCGCCGAAAGATCGGGAGAATCTTCATAAAGACGCGGATTCAACACATCGCCGCCGGGATTTTTAGGATTACGTTTGGCGCTCAGGGCAGCAAATTCATCGGCAAAAGTCTGCCAGACAATTTCCGCCTGCTGGAGAATCCATTTCGCGTATTTCTGGCGCTCGCCGGGTGTCTTTTCATGCCCTTCCTGTGAAAAACAGGCCATGAACAGGTTTGCAAGCACTGCACCGATGTCAAAGCCCATCGGGCCATAGAAGGCAAATTCAGGGTCAATCGCGCGGGTGTCGTCTTCAGTGACCATGACAGAGCCCGTGTGCAGATCGCCATGAATCATGGCTTCAGCATTATTCTGGAAGCGCCATTTCATGTCCTGCACGGCAAGCTTCAGTTCTGTATCACGGCGGAATTCGAGCGCGATATCATCGAGTTCTTTGGTGTTACGGTTCATCGGTGCATTAAAATACGGTTCGTCGAAAATCAGGTCCTCGCTGATTTTGCACATCGCGGTGTTGGTGAGAAATTGCGCGATTTTTTCCTTTTTCTCCGCTGCAGGCAGATGCAGATCGGAGGTGTGAAACAACGTCTGCGCAAGAAACTTGCCGAGATGTCCGGCCATTTTAGGGTATGTGATACCGCGAATAAGGCCCTTGCGCAGGATAATATGCGGCGAGAGATATTCCATCACAGTCAGCGCCATTAATTCATCATGCGTATAGATTTCGGGCACGTATTCCGCAGCCCACTTGGCTTCCTCCACCAGCGCGAGATGCTCGAAATGTGCGCGAGAGAGTGGCAAGGGCCAGCTTTCACCCACGAGACGTACATATGGAAGCGCCTGCTTCAGTACTACCGCGCCTTTTGGACCCTCGATGATGAAAACGAGGTTCAGATTTCCGTCGCCAACCTCGCGGGACTGCCATTCGGATTGTTTGCCGCCCAATTTCGTAGCGATTTTTTTGAATCCGGCGAGATAATCGACAACCGTTTGTGGATTTAGAGCGTAATAGCCTGACGGCGTTGCGAGTTTGAGCTTGACGGTCATGCAGCCTTCTCCTGTATGGTGATTTGATCGAAATTTTTGACGCTATTAGGTGAATTATTTTCACGGTCGACAAGAATGGTCTCCATTCCTGCTTCTGTTGCTGCGCTGATTTCCTGCGGATTGTCGGACAGGAATAAAATTGTGTTTACGGGCGCATTAATCTGCCTGGCGATTTTTCTGTAAGATTCCGCTTCTAGCTTAGGCCCCGTGGAGGTGTCGAAATAACCGGAAAACAGCGGCGTCAGATCGCCTTTAGGCGTATGCGCGAACAATAATTTCTGCGCCGGAACGGACCCCGATGAATAGACGTAAAGTTTAATGCCTGCTGCATGCCAGCGCTGAAGCCCTTCCAACGCGTCGTCATATATGTGGCCCTTAAAATCGCCAGCGGCGTAACCTGCCTGCCAGATCAGGCCCTGCAGGGCCTTAAGCGGCGTAATTTTCTGGTCCTCATCAATCCAGCGTTGCAGAGTCGTGATAACCTCGTCGGTCGAGAGTTTTGGATTTTTTTCAATGCTGCGCACCTCATCGAGCAAGCCCGCCACCTGTTTTTCATTCTCGCGGACGAACGCGGGGATTTCTTTCCACGCATAAGGGAATAGCACGTCCTTGACGAAGGAAATGGAGCTGGTTGTACCTTCGATGTCAGTAACAATCGCGCGGATCATGCAGCCTTTGTCTTGTATGTCTTGTATGTCTTGTCGAATTTCGGGAATTCATCGGCAATCTTGTCACCAGTGAAATGCGGCACCCAGCCCTCTTTATTATCAAAGAAGCGAATTGCTGTAATATCCGGCTCCGGTCCCATATCGAACCAGTGCGTCGTTCCGGCGGGCACGCTTAACAAGTCGCCGCGCTCACACAGCGTCATGTAAACCTTGCCGTCCACACGCAGGTAAAAAATTCCGGCGCCCTCGACAAAGAAACGCACTTCATCTTCGCTGTGCGTGTGTTCGTTCAGGAATTTGGCGCGGATGGCGGGCTTGTCCGGTGTTGCGTCGTTGACACGCAGGATATCGACGGTTTGATAACCGCCAATCTGCTTGATGCGCTCGATATCGTTATTATAGGCCTCAATAACTTCGGCATCGCCCGCGTCTTTTGCGAACTGCTTTGATGCCTCCCAGCGCTCGAATGTCACATTGATTGTCTTCAGTGCTTCGCGCATTTTCGCGGCGTCCGTGGTATCGAGATCGTGTTTCGACGGGTTATTGTCCGGGTAAATCGTCAGCCTGCTCATGCTCTTGCTCCTGCCTTGATTTTCATTGTCTCCATTTCACACGCCAAAAGATACTCGAGGCCTTCGGCGATGCGTTCTGCTTCCGCCATGTCCTTGCCCCAGACATAAAATCCGTGTTCGCGGATTAAATATGCAGGCACGTTTTTCCTGAACCTGTCTTCAAGCGCGTCACTCAGTGCTTTCATGTCCTGCGAATTGTCGACCACGGGCACATTGATGCTCGTGTCATGGGTTTTGATGCCGGGCATGACTTTGAGCATTTCATTGCCCAGCAGGATAATATCGTTGAGCGGATTAAGGCGCGTGACGACAGTGCCCGGCACGGAATGGGCATGCAGAACAGCGCCCGCCTCAGGGTGCAATCTATAAATCTGGGTATGAAGGATGGTTTCGTCGGATGGTTTTTTATCTTCCAGCGGCTTGCCGGTTGCATCAACGGTCATGATATCGGCCTTGGTCAGCTTGCCCTTATGCCTGCCGGAAACTGTGATCGCGATGCGCCCGTCCTGCAGCCGGATGGAGTAATTCCCGCTGGTCGCCGGGGCAAGCCCGCGCCCATCCAGGAACTTCCCTGCATTGATAATGTCCTGAGCGGCCTGATCGTATGCTGATAACATGGGTTTTTTATAAAGAAACCGGGGCTTTTTGGCAAATCCGGTGGCATTTCGAGGCTTCGGCCTATATATACGTCGCCATGAGCGAGCTAATTCTCACTATTGAAGACGCGATGATCCTGATCGGCGGCAAGCCGTTCTTCGAAAACCTGACCTTTCATATTCATAAGGGCCGGAAAATTGCTCTGGTGGGCAAGAACGGCGCTGGCAAGACCACCCTGATGAACCTGATCACCGGCGACCGGGAAGTCGATGACGGCCGCCGCTGGCTGTTTGCCGGCACGACGATTGGCTACATGCAGCAACATATAAAGCCTCTGCCCGGCCAGACGATACGGGATTTCGTGTTCGCCGGAATGAGAAAAGGTGCCGAGGAATGGGATCAGTCCTACAAGATTGAGATGATTGTCGAGCCGCTGGGCCTCAGGGCTGATGAACGGATGGATGGCCTGTCAGGCGGTTTATTGCGCCGCGCGGCGCTGGCGAGGGCACTGGTGGAGGAGCCGGATATCCTGTTGCTGGATGAACCCACCAACCACATGGACCTCGAAGTCATCCAGTGGCTGGAAACCTATCTCAAATATTACGCGGGCGCGGTGATCTGTGTTTCGCATGACCGGACCTTCCTAGCCAATATTTCCGACAATGTGTTCTGGCTGGATCGCGGAAAATTGCGTGTCAGTCCGGAAGGCTTCGGCAAGTTCGATGAATGGTCGCAGAGTCTTTATGACCTCGAAGCGCGTCAGCTCCAGAACCGTGAGCAACGCGTGAAGCTGGAGCTTGAATGGGCCAATCGGGGCGTCAAGGCGCGGGTGAAACGCAACGTACGGAGGCAATCTTTAGCCCGCGAGGCGGCAGCTCAATTAGAAGCCGATCAGAAATCTTATCAAAAAGCGACAAGGGGTATTAAATTCCCGCCACCGGATGTCGAGGAATCTTCCCTCAACGTGGCTGAATTCATCAACGTGCGAAAAACTTTCTCCGATCCCGATACGGGCGTTGAAAAAATCATCATGGATAAATTTACCCTGCGAGTGAAGCGTCGTGATCGCGTGGGTATTCTGGGACGAAACGGATCAGGAAAAACAACCTTTCTCAGGTTGCTTGTCGGTGAGATGGAAGCGGATGGCGGCAAGGTCAAAATGGCCAAGGATCTTACATTCAGCTATTTTGACCAGAACAGATCTTCGCTTGATGAGACAAAAACATTGCAGGAAACTTTGTGCGTCGGCGGCAGCGACCATCTCGATGTGCGCGGCAAATACCGCCATGTCTGCGGCTATCTGAAAGATTTTCTTTTCGATCCGGAAGATGCGTGGCGCAAGGTTTCCACGTTATCGGGCGGACAGAAAAACCGCCTGATGCTAGCAGGCGTCCTCGCCAATCCCGGCAGCTTTCTTATCCTCGACGAGCCCACGAATGACCTCGACATGGAAACGCTTGATATGCTCGAGAATATCCTGACAAATTTCGACGGCACAATTTTTGTTGTCTCTCACGACCGCGATTTCCTCGATCAGATCGTCAACAAGCTTCTAGTGTTTGAGGGCGATGGAAAAATTGAATCCATCATTGGCGGTTACAGCGATTACCTCGATTATAAAAAAGGTAAAGAACCATCCGCGCCAAAAGTCGAAATCAAAAATAAAAAAGAAGATAAAAAATCGATAGCCGTTTCTACCGCGCCCACACCCAACAAAGTCGCCTCGAAACTTTCATACAAGCTGCAATATGAACTCGACCGCCTGCCGCGAAAAATAAAAGAATATGAAGCGGAATATGCCGGGCTGCAGAAAACCATGTCGGATCCAGATCTTTATTCGCGCGATCCCGGCCAGTTCTACGATACGGCCAAACGTCATGCGGAAGTGAAAGAGACTCTCGATCTTGCCGAGAACCGCTGGCTGGAACTCGAGGATATGCGCATGAAGCTGGAGGACAAGGCGTGAGCTGGATTGTCTATATCCTGAAATGTGCTGACGGCACGCTTTATACGGGCGTAACCAACGATTTGAAGCTTCGCCTCAAGAAACACGCCGATGGCACGGGGGCCAAATATACACGGGGACGCGGGCCTTATAAGGTCATGCTCTCGGAAAAATACCCCTCCCGGGGAGCCGCCCAGACGCGGGAAGCCGCGATCAAAGCCCTCAAAAAAGAGCAGAAAATGGCCATAATTGCGCAAAAATCGCGTAAAAAAGGCTAAAATTCAGGTTCCCTAAACCGGAAAAATGCCCTATTTTCAGGGCGCTATGACTTCACACATCAAAATCGGCAACCGCAAAATCGGCCCCGGCGAAAAATGCTTCGTCATCGCCGAGGTCGCGCAGGCGCATGAAGGCTCGCTCGGTCAGGCGCACGCCTTTATCGACGCGGCTGCTGCGGCTGGCGCGGATGCGATTAAGTTCCAGACCCATATCGCCGCCGCCGAGAGCACGCGCGATGAACAGTTCCGCATCCCGATGAGCGGACAGGATAAAACGCGCTACGATTACTGGAAGCGCATGGAATTCACGCCCGAGCAATGGGCGGCGCTTACTGTACATGCCAAAGAGGCTGGACTTATATTCTTAAGCTCGGCTTTTTCCGTTGAAGCGGTTGAACTGCTCAAAAAAATTGGCATGCCCGCGTGGAAAATTGGGTCGGGTGAATTTCGCTCCGCCGAACTGATGGCCGCAATGGTTAAAACAAAGAAGCCGATCCTGCTCAGTACGGGCATGAGCCGTTACGATGAAGTCAAAGATGCCGTAAAAACTTTCCAGCAGGCGAAAGCGCCATTCGCGCTTCTGCAATGCACGAGCAATTATCCCACTTCTCTTGAGGATGTGGGCCTTAACGTGATCGAGGAATACAGGGCGCGTTATAAATGCCCGGTTGGCCTTTCCGATCATTCCGGCACGTCTTATCCTTCGCTCGCAGCGATGGCGCAGGGCGCGAATATTCTGGAGCTACACGTAACGTTCGATCATTTATCTTATGGCCCGGATGTCCCGGCTTCCGTGACATTTGACGAACTGGCTTTCATCTGTGACGCGCGTGATTCCTTCCATGTCATGGCGAGAAATCCTGTCGACAAGGATAAGATGGCCATAAAAATGGAAAAAATGCGCGGACTGTTTACCAAGAGCGTCGCGTTAGCGTCGCCGCAGAAAAAAGGCACGGTGATAAGCGTGAAAATGCTGGCGCCGAAAAAGCCGGGAACGGGAATTCCATTCACGGAGAAAGATAAACTTGTCGGACTTCGTTTAAAGCGCGATGTGCCATCCGACAGATTGCTGACCTGGGAGGATGTTGACCGTGCCCGGGCGTAAGATCTGCGTCGTTCTGACGGCGCGCACCAGCTATGCAAAAATCCAGCCGATCCTGCAGGCGATCCAGGGCTATAAGGGCCTTGAGCTGCAGGTTGTCTGCGCGGCATCCGCCGTTCTTGAGCGCTACGGCAACACCGACAAGATGGTCGAGCGCGACGGTTTCACAATCAACGAGCGCGTCTACAACGTGTTGGAGGGCGAAACTCTGCTGACCTCGGCAAAGGCAACAGGGATCGGGATTGTTGAATTTTCCGGCACATTCGATCGTCTGAAACCCGATGCCGTTTTGGTTATGGCTGACCGTTACGAAATTCTTTCCGCCGCGATTGCCGCCGCTTATCTCAATATCCCACTTGTCCATGTGCAGGGCGGAGAAGTTTCCGGCAATATCGACGAAAAAGTGCGCCATGCCGTGACGAAACTGGCGGACATTCACTTCCCGGCGACGAAAAAATCGGCTGAAAATATAGTACGCATGGGCGAGAACCCTGAAAAAGTATTCCATGTTGGTTGTCCGTCAATCGACCTCGCCAAGAAAGTGGTTGAAAACCCCGCGCTTGGCTTCGACCTCTACAAAAAATACGGCGGCGTCGGGGAAACACCTGTTTTATCGGACGGATACTATATCGTTATGCAGCATTCGGTAACGACAGAGCCTGAAGACGGGCGCAAGCAAATCGAACAGACGCTGCGCGCCATGAACCGCGTGAAAAAGCCCGTTCTCTGGTTCTGGCCGAATGTAGATGCGGGCGGCGATGATGTTTCGAAAGGAATTCGTTCTTTCCGCGAAAATGAAAAGCCGGATCATATGCATTTCATCAAAAATATGAGCCCGCCGGACTTCATGCGCGTTTTATATGGTTCGCTTGGAATCATTGGCAATTCCAGCGTCGCCATCCGCGAGGCCTCGTTCCTCGGCGCTCCAGCTGTCAATGTCGGCTCACGCCAGAATGCACGCGAGCGCGGGCCGAATGTCGTCGATGTGGGATATAATGAAAATGAAATCTATGATGCCGTTATCAAGCATTGTACGGGAAAAACCACGTCCTCGCCATTATATGGCGATGGCGATGCCGGCATAAAAATCGCGGATATTCTGGCGAAAACGCCGCTGACCTTCACAAAAACTCTCAATTACTGAGTTTTAAATTTCAGCCACGCCTCGGTGAGCTCGAAATCAAACGGTGTGTCGATATTGAACGCGCGCTCCTCAGGGACTTTATAGCCGCGCGTATCTTCGCCGTACAATGAACCTTTTATAACCACATCACGCTTCATCGCGTAGACGCTGCCGGTGCGCCAATAGAGCGTTTCGAAATCCTGCCGGACAACGCCGCGCTTGCTGCTCTCGACATAGGGCGCAAGCTTATTGTCGCCTTCATGCAGCTTGTACAATGTGCGCGGATGACGACCGCCGACATCAGTAACTGTAATCACGCTGTCAGCACCGCTGGAAATCAAGAGCTCCAGCGCTCCGTCAACATCACCCACAGACCGCAATGGACAGGTCGGCTGCAGAACACAGACATAATCGTAACGCTCGCCCATGCTCTCCAAAAATTTCAGCGCATGAGTAACAACGTCAATCTGCTTCGCGGCATCGGTGGCCAGTTCAGCGGGACGGATAAACGGCGCCACAGCCCCGTACTGGGTGGCTACCCGCGCGATTTCCTCGCTGTCGGTTGAAACGACGATTTTTTTGATCAGCCTGCTCTGGCGCGCCACATCGACACTCCACCCGATCAGCGGCTTGCCGTTCAGGAGCTTGATATTCTTGCCCGGCACGCCCTTGGAGCCGCCGCGCGCGTTAATAAGACAAAGTATTGAATTGTTTGATTTTTTCACAGGTTCAGCCCATTGTTAGGTCGTCTCAGCCTACCCCAGGGTTCCTTGACAAAGCAATGAAATCCTGAGCAAATTTAGCGCCAAAGCGCCGTGAAAATGTATGAAAATCCTGAATTTAGAGCCGCAAGATTACAGCGCCGAAGCCCTCGCGCTCGTTGAAAAGGCCGGGACCGTGGAAAACGGCCCGCTGAGCCGCACCGCCCTTAAGAAAAATATCAAAAACTACGATGCCGTTATCGTCCGGCTCGGTCATAAAATCGACAAAGAAATACTCGATGCCGCAGGCAATCTGAAAGCTATCGTCACGGCCACGACCGGGCTTAATCATATCGATACAGCCGAAGCAGAAAAACGCGGCATTGAAGTTTTGAGTCTCAAGGGCGAGCGTGATTTTCTGGATACGATCCATGCGACCGCCGAACATACATTCGCGCTTCTCCTGTCGCTTATTCGAAATGTTCCGGCTTCGGCCTGCGATGTTCATGACGGAAAATGGAACCGCGATGAATTCAAGGGTACCGAGCTGAATGGCCGCACGATCGGGATTATCGGTTATGGCCGCATCGGATCAAAAGTCGCAAAATACGCCGAGGCATTCGGAATGAATGTGATTGCGAACGACATTCTTGATATTGCCGGCGTCAATATGACCGATCTTAATTCCGTGCTGTCAAAGTCCGACATTGTTTCGCTGCATGTGGCTTATTCGGAGAACACACATCACATGATGAACCACTCCCGTTTTCAGCAGATAAAAAAAGGCGCTCTCTTTATAAACACAGCGCGTGGCGAGATTGTGGAGGAAGCGGCTTTGCTTGAAGCCCTGAAGTCGGGACATATCGCAGGCGCGGCACTGGATGTATTGCAGGGCGAAAATTCCGGACGGAAATCCTGGCTGAAGAATGATGCTCTTTGGAAATATGCGCGAAAACATTCCAATCTTCTTATCACACCACATACCGGCGGCGCGACATACGATTCCATGGAAAAAACAGAAATTTTTGTGGCTCAGAAATTTCTCAAGTGGCGGCGCGGCTAAATGGCCGCGATGAAAACCCTTATTAAAAAAATAGTGCCTTCGTCATTGATAGATGCCGCGCGAACAGGTGCCCGTTATGCCGGGATATGGCTTTCCTGCACCCCGCAAGATGCGCAGATTTTTTCCGATCCGACAGGCCAGATTTTTTTTGGCTATTACGATATCAGTCCACTGAATGACGACAACAGCATTCTTCTTGCAATGCGTGCGCCAGCAAAAAATACCAGCCCGCATGAAGCACATCCGGAACTGGAAGTCGGTTATTTCGATCTAAAGCAAGAAAAGCAGAAGTTTGGTTCTTTCGGCAAAACCACGACATGGAACTGGCAACAGGGCTGCCGCCTGCAATGGTTCGATGAAAAATCAGAGACTGTTATTTACAATACGGCACAAGGTGCCGTTGTTCAGAACATACGCAACGGTGAAATTATCAAGGCATATAAACGCCAGATTTATGCCCTCGATCATCAGCGCCGTTTCGCGCTCAGCCTTGATTTTACGCGGCTACACCAATTCCGCCGTGGCTATGGCTACAGCAATATTTCGTCGAACAACGCGGGTATTATCCGGATTGATCTGAATAGCGGTGAAGAGAAAGAAATTCTCACGCTCGACCAGATCATTAATTTTACCCCCTTGTCCGGGATGGCTGGCGCTTCGCACTACATCAATCACCTTGCTTTTAATCCTTCAGGCACGCGGTTGATGCTCTTTCATATCTGGACGGATGGCACATCGCGTTCGTTGCGCTTGTTGACGGCTGCGCCGGATGGCAGTTCATTGCACTCACCCTGCCCCGATATAAAGCCGTCCCATTATTCATGGATGGATGATGAGCAATTGCTGATTACCGGAACCAAAGAAGGCAAAGTCGTATACGCAACCGTTCATGACAAAAGCGGAACGCATGAAGTTATAGAGTCCCCACATCTTAATCAGGATGGGCACCCATCCCTGTTCAAAGACGGGACAATTCTTTCCGATACCTACCCGGACATTTTCGGGCGGCAGAAAGTGTTCCTCTATCATCCGGAGAGCGGCAAAGCCGAAACACTTGCCTCATTTTACAGCCCGCGTGATTTTACCGGTGAAATGCGTTGCGACCTGCATCCCCGCCTTTCTCCCGCTCAGGACAAGATCTGCGTTGATATCGTCCAGCGCGGTCGCCGCGCCATGTGCCTTATCCCCACGAGGCGC
This sequence comes from Micavibrio sp. UBA7657, assembly GCA_002483465.1. Classification (GTDB taxonomy): domain Bacteria; phylum Pseudomonadota; class Alphaproteobacteria; order Micavibrionales; family Micavibrionaceae; genus UBA7657. The sequence continues at coordinate 67,571 of DLHX01000019.1, forward strand.
TCATGAAAATCGCCTATATCGCGCCGCAGGCTATTCCCTCGCAGGCCGCCAACAGCGTCCACATGATGAAAATGGCGCAGGCCATGGCCGAAAACGGACATAACGTCACTTTGCTTGCCGCGCGCGGCAGCAATGAAAAGGCCGAACATGTTTTCAGTTATTACGGCGTGCGGCAGAATTTCAAGCTCCGGCTCCAGCCGCGCAGACCGGGGAAGATGGGCCTGATTGCCTATGGTTTTCGAAACGCCGCAGATGCTAGAACGCTGAAAGCCGAACTTGTTTTTAGCCGTTGCCTGATAAGTGGGTGGGCCTGCGCGATTGCAAATCTGCCTGTGCTTTTTGAAATGCACGATTCACCCGGTACGCTGAACAAGATCGCGGGCAGTATTTTCAGGCGCCTGACCAGGCACAAAAATTTTCGGGGCATCGTCGTGATTTCTCAGGCCTTGAAGAATCACATGGCTGAAATTCACAAAATTCTGCCTGAAAAAATAATCGTTGCGCATGACGGCGCCGATCCGCTACCCGCCGTTCAAAATATTCCATTCGAAAAAACACCCGGTTCATTTCATGCGGGTTACACAGGGCACCTATACAGTGGGCGTGGCATTGAGATCATCGCGGGCATGGCGAAAAACATTCCCGACACCACCTTTCACATTGTGGGTGGCGCACCGTCTGATCTGGCCTATTGGAAAAATGAGCTAAAAACCCTGAAAAACGTGGTTTTTTATGGGCATGTCCCGCCGGGCCGCGTACCTGATTTCCTGCAGAATTTTGATGTTTTGCTGGCCCCTTATCAGAGAAAGGTCGCCGTAGCGGGTAACACGGGCGATACTTCGGCGTGGATGTCGCCGCTGAAAATTTTTGAATATATGGCCACAGGCAAGCCGATGATCTGCTCTGACATGCCGGTCCTGCATGAAATCCTGAAGGATAATGAAAATGCATTGTTGCGCGCGCCGGAAGCAGTTTCAGACTGGACTGCCGCCCTTATTTTTCTTCGCGACAATCCAAAAGAGGCGACGCGCATTGGAAAAACCGCGCAAGACAATTTTCTTTCGCATTACACCTGGAAAAAGCGTGCGGAAGAAATTCTGAAAGCATTGAAGAAAATCTGACGAACCATGCTATTCAATTCCGCCATTTTCATTTTTGGATTTCTGCCGGTTGTGCTCCTGGTTTACTGGGGATTGCACCGTGCAGGAAAAACTCAGGCGGCCCTCAGCTTTCTTGTTCCAGCATCGCTTGTCTTTTACGCCTACTGGAACCCGCCTTTTGTTCTTTTGCTGATCGCCTCTATTTTATTCAATTATTCTTTTGGCAATATCATCGCGCGAGGCAGAAGAAAAAAAGCGGCGCTGAGCATAGCAGTAATAGTAAATCTGGCTGTTCTCGGCTGGTTCAAATACGCGATTATGCTGGCTGATACACTCAATTTTATGGGCGACTTTACCTTTGATCCCGGCGATATCTTTCTTCCGCTCGGCATCTCGTTTTTTACCTTTCACCAGATTACTTATCTGATCGATATTTACAGGAGCAAAATTACTCCCGCAGGCTTCAGAAATTACGCGCTTTATGTCGGGTTTTTTCCACAACTGATCGCGGGGCCGATCGTTCGCGCGTGGGAAATCGTGCCACAATTCGAAAAATTTACTGGCAGTGAAAAATTCTGGAGAAATATGGCGGTCGGTTCCGGATTTTTCATTACAGGATTGTTCAAGAAAGTTTTTATCGCCGACACGCTGGCGATTTACGCCACGCCTGTTTTTGAAATGGCAAAGCTCGGCAAGTCACTGACATTTTTCGATGGCTGGAGCGGCGCACTGGCCTATACGTTCCAGCTTTATTTCGATTTTTCAGGTTACAGCGATATGGCAATCGGCATTGCCCTGATGCTTGGCTTTGTGCTTCCGATCAACTTCCTGTCGCCGTACAAATCTACGAGCATTACGGAATTCTGGCGCCGGTGGCATATCACGATGTCACGTTTCTTTCGGGATTATATTTATATTCCACTGGGCGGTAATCACGGACCGACGTCACATAAAATCTTTAATCTTACTGTAACGATGTTTTTTGCAGGCCTGTGGCACGGCGCGGGATGGACGTTCATGGCGTGGGGCCTGTTGCATGGATTTTATCTGGCAATCAACAACATATTTACGACCTGGCGGGAGAAATCTCGGCCCGACCTGAATATACATGCGCTGGCTTATAAAATTCCGGCTCATATTTTGACGATGTTTGCGATAGTCATCGGATGGGTTTTATTCCGGGCTGAAAATTTCGGTACGGCCACGCGTATATTAAAAGCCATGAGCGGCGTAGATGGCGTTGTGCTGCCCCTGCGTTTTTCGGAGTGGCTTGCAGGCGACGGCTGGCTACGCGCAGCAGGCATTGGCGAGCGATGGATTTCAACGTCTTCCGCGGCATTTTTCTGGATCGTCGCCGCTTATATTATATGCCTTACGCTGCCGGCCAGCGCTGAGTATTTCGGATTACAGGATGGCGACGAAAAACGCAAACTCACATTGAACAAAAAGACGGCGCTTGCACTTGCCACGATGGGAGTTATTGCTCTCTTCAGCATGCAGCGCATATCAGAATTTTTGTATTTTCAGTTTTAGGGCAAAATGACCGAACAAGGCGCAAAGAATTTTACCCTGACTCTCTTCTCCGCCATGATTGTGCTGGGGGCTTTGGGGATGTCAGTTGCGTACATTCTCGATCCTTTCCAGATTTTTCATTCCTCGTGGTTTGTGAAAGACCGTTATGTCTCGGCCCATGAGAGATTCCAGAATGCAGGACTGATCCGGAGAATGCTGGAGCGGGATGATTGCTGCGATACCGTGATCATCGGCACCTCGCATTCGCAGAATTTTTTACCTTCGTATATCGATAGCGCTTTCAAAGGCCACGGCACATTACAACTCAGCCTGCCCGGACCGCTGATGACCGAACAGGAGATCATGCATAGAAAAGCCTCGGAAACAGACGAGATAAAGCGTGTAATCTGGGATATTCATGACCCCCTCGCGGGAGAGAACGTGCGCCAACCTAATGATCCGAAGATTCTGCAGGCCAGCCCGGGCAAGTTTTTCCCGCTTTATCTTTATGACGATAGCAATCTGAATGATTATCTTCTGCTGGCTTCGGCAGATATGCCTGCGCGCTTTATTGACCAATTATTACGCGGCAAGCCCTACGAAACTTACCAATCATGGTACGGCAAAGCGAAAAAGTTTTTTGCTAAAGGAAAAGAACTTGGAGAATCCGATACAAAATTCATAATCAAAAAGATCCCTGAAAATAACACCTATGCATTCCCGAATATCGACCAGGTTTTAATCCCCGCGATCACCAGCCATCCCGAACAGGAATTTTTTATCTTCTTCCCGCCTTATTCGCGACATTTTTATGCCGTTATGACGCAGGAAGAATTCAGCCAGCTCATGGCCATGCGCATAAAACTGGCACGTGATATCGAAAAATACCCCAATGTGCGACTCTTCTCTTTCGACGACTGGGCAGTGACCGCCAATCTGGATAATTACAAAGACCAGGATGGTCATTACAGCGAGGAAATAAGCAACAAAATCATCGATTCCATGGCCGCTGGCAACGGCAGGCTGCGCGCCTCAAATGTTGAGGCAAATATCCGCCGACTAACAACGGCTGTAAACGCTTATATTGACGGGTTTGAGTCCGGCCCAGGGAAAGAGTAAAGTTATCGTTATGGCTTCCAAACCTGTCATTGTTTTTACTCTTCCCGATCTGAGTGCCGGCGGCGCGGAGATGGTGCTTATCCGACTGATGAATGCATTGCCGCGTGAAAAATACAGTCCCGTTTTAATAGCGGTCCGGAACGACGGCGTTCTGAAAGATTTTATCGCTCCAGGCATTCCCCTTCATACCCTTGATGCGATAAATGTTATTGCAGCATTGCCCAAACTTTACAAAAAGCTGCGCGAATTAAATCCGGATGTCGTTGTCTCAACGATGGCGCACATGAATTTCTCTGTCCTGCTGCTTCGCCCGTTTTTTAAGAAAACAAAATTCATCGTGCGAGAATCGACCGTTCCTGATTGCACATTGGAAGCACGCGGCGCACTGGGGCCGGTTATTCGCGCCCTTTATCCTGTCCTTTATAGATTCGCGGACAAAATCATCGCGCCTGCCCGGATTATTCTCGATAAAATGCATTCGCAGCTTAAAGTGCCGTCAAAGACCATGGCCGTCCTGCCTAACCCGGTCGACACAAGCATGATTACTATATCCGCGCCGCCGACTGCAAACGACGGAACAATCCGTTTTATCGCCGCCGGGCGCCTGCACCCGGAAAAGGGCTTCGACCGCCTAATCAAGGCGCTCAAAGATTATCGCGGTCCCGCATGGCACCTGACTATTCTGGGCGAAGGTGAGCAGCGCGAACAGCTTGAACATATGATCAGGGCACTCAAATTCGAAGACAAGATCAGTCTTCCCGGCTTTCGACGTGAGCCCTGGCAGGAATTTTCTGCGGCGGATTGTTTTTTGCTGCCTTCACGTTGGGAAGGATTGCCGAATGCGGCGCTTGAATCGCTTGCCTGCGGCACAAAAGTGATTGCTACGCGTGATGCGGGCGGGATTGTCGAAATTGCCGCCGAGGCGCCGGACGATGCCGTTACACTTGCTCACACGATGCAGGATTTTCTAAAGGCGATGGAGAAGATCACGCCCGCGCAGGAGAAAAAATCCCTTCTGCCGGCATGCTATGAGAAAAAAGCGGTGATAGAGAATTTCGAAAAGCTTCTGCAGGAAATGCTGGCTTAGACTTTGTAGTAATCCTTGTACCACGCGATGAAGCGCGGCACGCCCTCGGTGATGGGCGTTCTGGGCTTGAACCCGCTGACGGCGGTGGTTTCGGAGACGTCGGCATAGGTTTCCTTGACGTCGCCCGCCTGCATATCCTGCATATCCATCTCGGCCTTTTTGCCTATTTCTTTTTCAATAATGTGGATGAAATCCATGAGATTTTCGCTGCGCGTATTGCCGATATTCAGAACGCGGTGCGGCACAGACTCTTTGGCGGGCGGATTATCGAGCGTTGCGAGAACACCGTCGACGATATCATCGACATACGTGAAATCGCGCTTCATGTTGCCGTTGTTAAAGACAGGAACTTTTTTTCCTTCTGAAATCGCCTTGGTGAAAATAAAAAGCGCCATATCCGGGCGACCCCATGGACCGTAAACTGTAAAAAACCTCAGCCCCGTTTGCTGAATACCATACAAATTTGAATAAGCCTGGCTCATCAATTCGTCGCTGCGTTTCGTAGCCGCGTACAATGACACCGGATTGTCTACCGGATCTTTCACCGAGAAAGGAAGCTTCGTGTTGCCGCCGTAAACCGAGGAAGAGCTCGCATAAACAAGATGCTTGAACCCTTCCGTATGACGACACATCTCAAGAACCGTCAGGTGGCCCATGCAATTGCTGGTGATATAGGCATAAGGATTTTGCAGCGAATAGCGCACGCCCGCCTGCGCCGCCAGATGCACGACACGTTTGAATGGTCCGTGTTTTCTCCAAAGATCTTCCATGCCGGTTTTATCGGCGATGTCCTGCTTGATGAATTTGAAATCAGTGAAATTCGCGAGCTTCTCGAGACGGGCTTCTTTCAGGGATACATCGTAATAATCATTCAGGTTATCAATGCCTATGACCTTTTCGCCGCGCTGCAGAAGGCGCAGCGTCGTGTGAAATCCGATAAATCCCGCGGCGCCTGTGACGAGAACTGGATCGCTCATGTGCCCCTACAAAGTCTGATAATCGGTGCCGGCGGAGAATTTATGGTCGCGCCACGCACCTTTTAAATCATAAATAAATCCGTCCTGCTTCAACAAGGCCTCCAAAGCCCCAGGCTTTAAACTCTTGTATTCGTTGTGTGCAACAGCCAGGGCAATACCGTCATAATCGCCTTTGGCGGGCAAATCACCAACCAGCTTCATGCCGTATTCATGCTCGACATCCTCAGGACGCGCATGCGGGTCGTGAATATCAATGTTATGGCCCAATTCCTGCAGGCGCTTGATGATATCGACGACTTTCGTATTCCTGATGTCGTTGATGTTTTCCTTGAATGTGAAGCCGAGCAGGAGTACGCGGCCTTTGCCTTCGATTTTGGCCGCGATCTGGTCGGCGACAAACAGGCCCATGCGGTCATTGATCTTGCGGCCCGCGAGAATGATTTCCGGGTGATGACCGATATTGGTCGCGCAATGCGCGAGGTAATAAGGATCAACGCCAATGCAGTGGCCACCGACAAGACCCGGCGTAAAGGGAAGAAAATTCCATTTCGTTCCCGCCGCCTGCAACACGTCATAAGTCGAAAGGCCGAGCTTGCTCAGAACCATCGTGATTTCATTGATAAAGGCGACATTGATATCGCGCTGCGCATTTTCAATCGCCTTCGCCGCTTCTGCGGTGCGGATGTCGCGCGCCTTGAAAGTATTGTTGTTGTTGATCGTGCCGTAAAGATCCGCGAGAAAATCGGCGACTTCCGGCGTCTGACCTGCAACGACTTTTGTAATTTTCTGAACTGTGTGTTCAGCATCGCCCGGATTGATCCGCTCCGGCGAATAGCCGAGAAAGAAATCAACGCCGCACTTAAGATTGCTGCCCTCTTCCAAGATCGGACCGCACACATCTTCCGTTACGCCGGGATAGACAGTACTTTCATAAACGACGATGTCGCCTTTTTTCAGATGACTTGCGACCGTGCGCGAAGCGGATTCGACGGCGTTCAGATCAGGATTGTTTGAATCGTCCAGCGGCGTCGGCACGGTAACGATGTAAACATTGCAGGCTTCGAGATCGCACGGATAGCTGGTGAATTTGCAGCTTGTCGCCTTGAGATCCGCATCCTTGATCTCGCGATTGGAATCCTGCCCGCTCTTGAGTTCTTTTACACGGCGCTCGAACACGTCAAAGCCCGTGACCTTCATATGGCGCGCCAGCATCAAAGCCAGCGGCATGCCCACATAACCGAGCCCCACGACGCCAATGTGAGATGTTTTTAAATCATAAGTCATTGTTTTAATTAATTTATTTTGTATAAAAAAGTCCGTGTGGCTTTTTATACAGCGCCGGTCCCTCAAAAACAAATCCTTTAATACCGGGCGGTTACGGTTGAATCCGCTTAATCTTAATCTGTATAGTCTGCGCAGCCCCCCGAATGAAGAACGGAAGCCTATGGATAAGCAGGATTTTGAGAAATACGCGGACGTAAAGCAGTTCAACAGCGATATCAATCCGGTCTGGGACCGTGTGTTCACCAGGTTTCTACAAAATAGGCAGCAGCAACCCGACCAGCTCAAAGCGCTCGATTACGGTTGCGGCGATGGCAAACACCTGCCGCGCTTCGAACATCACGGATTGCCCCGCGACAATATTTTTGGAAACGAGGTTTCAGCCAAGCGCGTACAGCGCTGCCATGACAGCGGCTGGAAGAATGTCGTGCATGTTCCTCTGAACAATATTGTTCCTTTCGCCGACAACCAGTTCGACGTTGTTAACCTGATGGAAGTGATCGAGCACATTCCTGCGGCCAAGACGGATTTTTACCTGAAGGACATGCGTCGCATCATGAAAAATGACGGCATTCTTTTCGTCAGTACACCGAATTACCCGGTGAAACGTTTCAATGATTTCTTTGAAGTCGTGGTCAACCGTAAATGGAAACGTATTCTGGACGATCCAACACATGTGACATTCTACACGGCGAAATCACTGGAGCAGCGTCTTCGGAAACATTTCGATCATGTCGCAGTCATCTGTTACAAGAACGGCATATTCTATCCGCGGATCAACCATCCGGCAGCGATGCACAAAATCATTGCGGTCGCGAGCCCCTCTCCCATTCCTGCGATATTGCTTGAAGGCGAAACCAACGCCCTGCCGCGTAAGGCCGCGTAGGATTTAATTTAGTGGGCGAAGCCGCCACCGGCCCACCATTCCAGAAGCAGACGTTTTTGACGGACAAGCTCTTCATAACGGCGGCGGGCATCGGGATCGGATTCAACAAAGGCCCGCACCGATTTTTCCTCTTCCCGACCCAGTTCGTTATCCACCAGGGCCTGGATGTCGAAATCCGTTATCGTATGCCGGGTCGTCGTTTTCATTATTTATCCCTGAAATATAAATACGATAAGGCCATATAACTATAACAACTCTATACCCTGTGGGGTTCCAGTTTTAGGAACTTTTTCATGTTTTCCATGTTGGATATCCAGAATGTCTTAACAAAGGAGAGCACCATGCTGCAATGGGCTGTTACATTTTTGGTTATTGCCTTGATTGCCGGTCTTTTAGGATTTGGCGGTGTTGCCGCCGTATCCGTAGAGATGGCTAAAATCCTGTTCTTTATCTTCATCGTCCTCTTCCTGATAGCTATGGTCGCGCATGTCGTGCGCGGCAGAATGCCACCGGCCTAGAGGGGTCGATATCCTTAAAAGGCGCTGTTTCAGCGCCTTTTTTGCGTGTTTTTATTTGCATCGACCGTCTTGATCGGGTTTTATAAGACTCCTTTAAAGAAAGGCAATCGTGAAAACAAAAATCGCCAATATGCGCCGCGTGGTCATCGCCATGACACAGGATCGCCAACTCGTCAGGCGGGTCCTGGTTATTCTGGCGCTGGTTTTCACCTGCACGCTCTGGCTGGGCTATATCCTTGTTTCAGGCGACCGCCAGATCCAGCGAACCGATTACTGGATCAGCCATACCTATAAAACAATCCTGCAAGCGGAAGAATTTTCAGCCCATGTCGAAGGCATGGTTTCAAGCCAGCGCGCCTATGTCATGACCGGTCAGGAAAAATTCTTCGATGAATATAATAACCGTAAAATGGCCATATCGGAGTTTCTCGCAACGGTTAGCGAGCTTGTGAAAGATAACCGCTCCCAGAGCAGCCGTATCGACGAACTGCGTCAACTTTTCCGGGATTTAACGATTCGCCTCGAAGAGCGCGCGAAAATGTATAAGCCGGTCGGCGTGCCGGAAGGCTTCCTCAACGAGGTCGATGTCATTACGAATACTAAAAATGATATGCTGAAGATCAATAGCGCCGTGCTGAATGAAGAGCACCAGCTTCTTAATAACCGTATCGAGTTGCTTGATGAAAAAAAGAGTGACTATTTTTACACGCTCTGTATCGGCGGCATCCTGACGGCCATGGCCGTCATCGTCTTCAACATCATGCTGTTCCACACGCAGAACCGCCGTCATGATGCCGAACAATCGTTGAAGGATACCGAACAGCGCTTTGCTCTTGCCATACAGGGCACAAATGACGGGATTTTCGACTGGGATATAAAGAACGGTAAGGTTTTTTATTCCCGGCAATTTTTTGGCATGCTGGGCCAAGACCGAGAGGCGTTCATAGGAACGATTGATGACTTCCGAAACCTAATCCACCCCGAAGATTCAAACAAGGTCTGGCAATATATCGAGCGTTACCTGCGGCATGAACTGTCCGAATACTCCAACAGCTTCCGTCTGCGTCATGAAAATGGCCGCTGGGTATGGGTGAATTCCCGTGCCAAGGCGATTTTCAACCGCGACGGCGAACCGATCCGCATGGTCGGCGCCAATATCGACATCACCTATATGAAAGAATATCAGGAAAAACTTAAATCCGAGAAGCAAATGGCTGAGCGAGCCAACAGAGCGAAAAGCGATTTCCTTGCGCATATGAGCCATGAAATCCGCACGCCCCTGACCGCCATCAGCGGCATTGCCGAGATATTCCAAAAGGATCGCGACAGTCTTAACGAAAAGCAAAAGCAACTCGCGAAAACATTGTCCTCCAGCACCTCTACGCTGAAAGATCTCGTCAGCGACATTCTGGATTTCTCGAAAATCGAGAGCGGAGAGCTTGAGCTGACCAAAGAGAATTTTGGACTCGATGCCGTTTTCCAGCAAGTCATCAGCATCATGTCTGTCAATGCGAAGGAAAAAGGCCTCGGCTTTACCTTTGACTATGGCAACACAACAGGCACCAATTTCTTCGGCGATAAAACCAGGTTCCGCCAGATCCTGATCAACCTTATCGGCAACGCGGTCAAGTTCACCGAAAAAGGCAGCGTTAACGTCATTGCCAGCATCCAGGAACGCGAAGGCATCAAGTTCCTCGAAGTTGCCGTCCAGGACACGGGCATCGGCATCGCATCTGAAAACCACAGCATCATTTTCGAGCGCTTCAAGCAGGCCGATTCGTCCGTTTCACGCCGTTACGGCGGCACGGGCCTTGGCCTGCCGATTTCGCGGAATTTGGCTCAAATCATGGGCGGCAGCATTTTGCTCGACAGCGAGCAAGGTAAAGGCTCGGTCTTTACGCTTCTGCTCCCTATGCAGGACGTCAATGCGCCTGCCGGTGCCAAGGACAGCGATGCCAAGATCCTGAGCCAGAAGCTGTCCGACAAGATCAAAACGACCCTCAGCGGCGAGAACCGCATCCTGATGGTCGAGGATTACGAGGGCAATATTGTCGTCATCGGCTATATCCTCGATGAGATCGGCTGCAGCTACGACGTCGCCCGCACGGGCCTTGAGGCGCTCAATCTCTGGAAAGATAAACATTACGACCTGATCCTGATGGATATCCAGATGCCGGAGATGGACGGATTTACCGCCACCACGCAAATCCGGATCATGGAAGGCGAAAAAGACCTGCCCCGTACACCGATTATCGGCATGACGGCTCATGCGCTTATCGGCGACAAGGATAAATGTATCGCGGCCGGCATGGATGCCTATCTGCCGAAGCCGATCGTCGAAGTCGACCTCAAAACCCAGATCCTGAAATATCTCGACCGTAATCGTAAGGCGGCTTAATCAGCCCATAAAAAAACCCGGCGGGGGAAGCCGGGTTTTTTGTATGCGGTTGCCTGCTCATTAAGCGGCAGCGCGCATATTCCTTTCATTGCCCAAGCGATGGGGCGGTGTAAAGCGACCGGCATCTTTCCTGACTGGTGTGTCGAGAATGATCTGGAGGTTTTCACGGGCGCGGGCAAGGCGCGAGCGAACCGTTCCAACCGGAATTTCAAGCGCTTCCGAGACTTCCTCGTAACGCATGCCCTTGACGCATACCAGGACAAGAATCTCCTGGTGGTCGGCGGAAAGCTGTTTCATGGCGTCCTTAACCTTGGACAATTCCAGCTTCACTTCCTGGGAGCCTTCAACGCTCTGGCGCTCCAGGTACGTTTCGGGGTCATATTGCGTCTCAAACTTGGTCCGGCGGCGGTATTCCGACACGAACAGGTTGAACATGATCTTAGACGTCCATTTAAAAAGATCCGTATCCTTCTGGAACAGATGCTTTTTCTCCAGGGCGCGAAGAACCGTAGATTGCAGAAGGTCTTCGGCGTCGCTGGGGTTGCCAGTCAGCCGGAAAGCAAACTTCCGGAGATTTTTCATCTCGGTAACGAGAGCGGTTTGTTCAAACATGACAGGTTTCCTTTTTCACAGTTTGGTTAATCAATGCTTTAAAGATTAACCCCCTGCTGTAACGGCTGTTTGTCCCGCTTGTATTAAAGTGGAAAAAGTTTGTTTCTTTTTTGTAAATAAGAATATATAGTCATTTCAACTTCTTAAGATATGAAAAGGGCCGAAACGGTGCCGAAAGCGACAATACTCAGCGTCGATGACGATGAAAATCTACAGCTGGTCGTAGGACAATACCTGGAAGATGACGGGTACCGGGTCCTGAAAGCGGTCAGCGGAAAAGACATGCAGGAAAAGCTACCAAATTGCGCGGCTGATGTTGTGCTGCTTGATCTCGTTTTGCCTGATGCGGAAGGCTTCAGTCTCATCAGCCATATTCGCGAAAGAAGCAAAGCTTCGATTATCATCGTCAGCGGAAAGAGCGACACGACAGAAAAAATCGTCGGTTTAGAGATGGGCGCGGACGATTACATTACAAAGCCTTTCGAGATGCGCGAACTATCGGCGCGAATCAAAGCCGTTCTTCGCCGTGCTAATGTCGAAGTCACCAACGAAAATAATCCGCAGCAGAATGGCCCGGATAAAATTCGCTTTGCAGGATGGTGCCTCGACCGCACACAATATCAATTGTTCGATGAAAAGAATCGCTCGGCGGATTTGACGACGGGCGAATTCAAGCTGCTCGAAGCGCTGCTGCTTTCTCCAAACCGGGCGCTCAGCCGCGAATTCCTTTTTGAACTGACGCGCACCGGAAATTTCGATTCGTACGACCGCGCCATCGACATCCAGATCGGTCGAATCCGCAAGAAACTTAAGGACGACCCGCAGGACCCTAAATTCGTTAAAACCGTGCGTGGCATCGGCTATATGTTTACCGGCCAGATCGAGACCTAAGCCTTTAAAAGCCTGCCGGGCCGGAACTTTTCTCCTCTCAGACTGTTGGTCATTGCGCTATCAACAATAGGAGAATCACCATGGCAAAAAGCAAACCCGACTACAATAATTCGAACCAGGACAGCGATTACTCTGCACTTCGCGCGCTCAGCCCGAACGCACTGAAGGATGAATATCCTGAAATCGATAACATCAAAGACGATCTCGCCAGCCTAAAAGATGATGTTGTGTCCCTGACACAGCATGTGAAATCGAATGGCGGCAAGCATGTCGACGATGCAAAACGCTTTGCAGGCAAACAGCTTGAGAAAGCACGTAAAGCAGGCGAGAAAACGGTGAAAAATATCGAGCACCGTGTAACCGAGAAGCCTGGTCAGGCACTTGCGATTGCGTTCTTCGCAGGTCTTGCCGCAAGCTTCCTGCTTGGAAAGCGCCGGTAACCCATGGCCGCCCCCTCGCTTGAGCATGCGATTATTTCGCTGCTGATGCAGGAATCACGGCCCGTCCGCACCCAGATGGGACCTGCGTTACTTTTCGCAGGTTTCCTCGCGGTGGCGGGCGGCGGTTTCCTTGTGACCGCCGGTTATGATTGGCTGGTCACACATTACGATCTGCAGACTGCCCGCCTCGTCGTAGGCGCGGGCACGATGTCTTTGGGAATAATCATTGCGATTGCGGTTTACAGCATTTATGCCGAAAAGCGCAAGCAATTGCAGGGTTATTACAGTGTACTGAAAAACAATCTCCACTCCGCCCTCGAAGTCGTGGGTGAAGAACTGGAAGAACCCATCAGGGAAAACCCGAAAACGGCCGTGATGATCGCCAGCCTGGCTGGTTATATCGCTGCGGAAAAGCTGCTGCATTAATTCCGGGTTTTTAACCGAAGGGAACTTACTCCTATCGGTGGATGTTGGATATTTCAGAACCACAGAGAGGAACATTACAATGACTGACAAAGGCTTACTGACGCTGATTGCGGTTTTGCTTGTCGCCATTCTCGCGGTATTGTTCGTGCAATACAATGAGCCAAAGGATGACGGCATTGCGGGCAGCGTCGGTGAAGTTGTCGAGGAAATCGGCGACGAAATTGATGACAACACAACAGCGAGATAGGAGAACGAGATGAAAAGCTTTCTTATGTTTTTGGTCGGGGTCCCCATCCCCATCATCATTCTGTACAACATTTTCTTCTAATACAAAAAGCCCGGTTTTCTCGGGCTTTTTTTAGAACAATCCTGCATCTCAAGCGTTAGGAATATAAGTAAGTTTTAATTACGGAGAACCGAGATGAATTGGGAAACACAAAAACTTTGCACTGACGTAAACAGTTATGAACTTGTTGTTGAGAAGCAGAAGAGCATGGCTCAATGCTCTCAAAACAGGGAATCGTGGAAATGGATCGTTTCATTCGGCGGGGCCATCGTCTCAACTGGAAGCGTTAATAGCCTGGAGCAAGCCCAGGAACTGGCTATTGCCAACGTTCCAAAAGGCTAAACAAAAACCCGCCGGTAAATTACCTGGCGGGTTTTTTTATTCCTGATGAGGAGCAGTTACTGATAGTGGTGGCAACTGTCGCCTTTCATATCCTCTATAACCTTTACGAGGCGCTCCATCTCCGTATCGTGCATGTAATGCAGATCATGGTAGGGATCCCTGAACTCATAATTAACAGGAGCGTGGTCTTTGTTCTGAAAGAAATACCGCTGTAATGATATGGCCCAGTTTTTCAGGCCTTGCACAGGCCCGTAGAAAGTCGAGCATAGTATTTTCATATTTTTCTTCCTTTCTACCCTTCCCAACGATTTCTCTAATAAAACCGTTCCATGAAAAAACCGCCCTTTTTCAAGGGCGGTTTTGATCATAAGCCACAAGGGGCTTAATTCTGGTAGCGTTCAGGCTCGTTTACCGGGGCGCGAGTCAACTCCATATAGGCCTCATCCCACTCTTCGGCGTTGATCAGCTTGTCTTCATCGTCATCGAGCTTTTCATAGCCCGTGTTGATGAATTCATTGGCCGACAGGCCGTCCATATCGCCGTCAAAACGCATCAATTGCGATTGCTTGATAAAGGTTTCCTCAGTGTGATCGACTTTCTCAGGAATGCCGTCATCATTGAAGTCAACCTGCAGTGTGGTTTCCTTTTCCATCGGGATAATGGTCATGAAACGCTTCTGTTTGAATTCGATATTGTCGATTGAGCCGTTCTTGTCGTTGTCAAAAACATCGAACAGATACTGGCCTACTTCTTTCATCGACAGGATGCCGTTTTTATCGGTGTCGAATACAATCAGGTTCACTTTGTTAACATCAGGAATTTCTTTTTGCTGGACATTGACCGTGGTGGTCACTGTCTCGGCCTGAGCTACAGCGCTGAAACCGATCAACGCTACGGCAGCCGCCGTCATTAGATACATAGTCTTCATAATCATTCTCCCTTCGAGATGGTTGTTGTGCCGAGCTAACGTTATATACGTTTTTAGGTTCCAATTCCTTTGTTACATAACTGAAACAAAATATTTCAAAAGGCTTACACAAGGGACATATTAAGGTTACCGGGGCTTCGTAAGCTTTTAAGAGAATAAAAAAAGGAGCACCAAATCATGATGAACGTACCGGAAAGACTGACAAGCGTTACACACCCGCTTATTTCATCGATTTACCTGAAAAAGAATTACAGCGGCATGCATGATTCTGAAGATGTGCTCGTGATTGAAACGAATTTTTCGAACAGCGAGGCGGCAGAGGACTTTGATTCTCAGCTGTCGGAGCTTTTGTTCGACCTCCACGATTTGCAGATCCAGGCCGAGGAAAAGATCGGTCATTTCGACCGCGTTGATATCAGGACCTGCTAACTAGTTTTTCCCTCCCCCACCCAACCACCTCAGGCCGGTTACAGTCCTTCGGGACTGTCCGGCTTATTTTTTGGGAACATTATCTTGAAAAAAGCGTTTGTAACCCGAACAACCCTATCCAAATGAAGGAAAAAGTCATGATTACGAAGAACAAGCTTTTGATTGCCGCGTCCGCTGTTGCGATGGCAGCAAGCGTGCCGGCATGGGCTGAAACCTCAGCCAATGCGAATGCAGAAGTTAAAGCCGACGCTCCCTCCCTCTCGCAGGATGCCAAGCGTGAGTGGAAAAATGTAAAAGAAGGTGCCTCCGAAGCCGCGGATAAAACATCCAAAGCTGTAGAAGAGGCTTATGAAGATATCAAAGCTACGGTAATCGGCGAGGAAGAAACTTCGACCTCATCGAGCGTAACAATCGATTCGCGTAACACTGCGTCTGGCATGATCGGCCAACCGGTTCTTGATTCAAGCGGCAAAAAAATCGCCAGCGTGCAGGACATTATTCTTGACGCCGACGGCAATGCCCAGATGGTCGTCCTTGCTGACGGCGGATTTATGGGCATCGGCACCAAATTGGCTGCCTTTGATTATAATCTCGTATCCCAGCGCCAGAAGGACGGCGATGTGATCATGCCGATTACGCAGGACACGCTGAATAAAGTTGCGCCGTTCTCGTATGAACCGAAAGACGCCGAGAAAGATGCAAAAGTCCGCATCGTTCCTGCTAACGGAATCAGCGTTGCCCGCCTTCTCGAAGGCCAGGTGCTGAACCAGAAGAAGGAAAATGTCGCTGAAATCGACAACATCTCCTTCAGCAATGGCGAAGCCAGCCAGATTATTATCGGCTTCGACAAGACGCTGGGCCTTGGCGGCGAGAAAGCAGCCATGAGCTTTGAAGGTTCGAGAATTGTTCGTGAGAAGAACGACCTCGACGTTCAGCTGACGGCAAGCCAGACAGCCAACTTCGAAAACTTCAAGAAGACGGCCACAAACTAAGTTTACCCCCAGGCGGCCCGCCCCCCTTTCCGGGCTGGGCCGCCATTCTTAAACAACATGAAAAAAAGGAGAACACTATGAACAAGGATATTTTTGAAGGTAAATGGAAACAGGTTAAAGGCGATGTCCAAAAAAAATGGGGCCTTCTGACCAATGACACTCTTGATGAGATCAACGGCGACAGCGAGAAGCTGCTTGGTAAAATCCAGGAAAGCTATGGCGTTGCCCGTGAAGAAGCTGAAAAGCAACTGAACGAGTGGAATAAATCCCGGGCCGCCTAATCAGCCTGCATATTCTTAGGAAGAGCGCGGATTCGTATATCCGCGCTCTTTTTTATGGCTATGAGTAAATTTTCCAAGCGGGAACTTCAGTGCCGGCCACACGTTTGTAAATCATACGAATGCAAAGGAGACCTATAATGAAAAGCAGCCTTATGCGCGAAGTAGAGAATTTTGAAAACGTTGTTTTCGTGTGTTTTGCAAGCCCTGATGGGGCCGATCTTCCTCAGATAAGTGACGATGACGGTGTTGTCATCGACCTGATGCAGGAGATGACCGGTAAACCGCTCCACGAAATCGAAGCCGAGTTTTATCACCAAACCGAAATGACCCAATAAATTAAAAGGAGAACCACCATGTCTATCAGACACCCTATTTTGATCGCCGCTTTTCTTGCCGTATCGCTCGGCGTTACAGGTTGCGGTACGTCCAAAACTGAACGCGCCCTGAGCGGCGGTGCCATTGGCGCCGGTGCAGGCGCAGTCGGCGGCGCTTTGATCGGCGGCAGCCCATGGGCTGGCGCGGCGATCGGCGGCGCAGCCGGTGCGGCAACAGGCGCATTGACCGACGAGGACGACATCAATCTCGACTAAGGTTTACGAATAGAAAATCACGGAAGGTGAGCCAATCGCTCCTTCCGTGATTTTTTTATTTCAGAAGAATGATCAAGAAGGGCAACGCCACCGCTGCGATAAAGCAGAACGCAAAACCGGAAAGCGTCAGCAAGCCATCACGCAGGCATATCCCTGCAGCGAACAACAAAACAGGTAAAGAGAAAAGCGCGGGCACAAACGGTACAAAGCCGATCATCGCCATCATCACAGCCAGCGCCATGCACAAAACTGCGATCACGCGCTGCGAAACATCTTTTGTCAGGAATTCATAACGCGGGGTAGCAAACTCATCAACGGCCTCGGCATAGGGTTTGGATTTTTCAATGGCATGGGAAAGCTTTTTACGGCTGATGGAAACCTTGCCCAGTAAGGATGGCACCCATGGCTTCTTAAGGCCGATCACAATTTGTCCCGCCACCAGGCAGATGACGACCGCGCATACCGCCGGCACACCGGGAATGGCGCCCGTCGGTAATACGGTAATCAGGGCGGGAGCCAGCAAAAGCGCGCCAAAGCCCCTTTTTTCAAGGGCTTCAACAATATCGGCCAGGGATACTTCCTTCTGGCCCTCTATGCTTTCATCCAGATTATCCAGCAATTTGGTAAGCTTGGTACTTCGCATAATATACCTCTTCCCTCACCAACGGTACCAAAGCCTTAAAAGTTTCATGAAATCAGGGGGTCGCGGGTCTTTCGCCCGGCAAAACTTCATAGTAAGGTAGCCAGACAAAAAACACGGTGGCATAATTAATTATGGCTAAAAGCGACAGCAAATCCCTGTTTACCCTGCGTTCATCTCATCCGTTCTCGCTAGCCTCCATCGCCGGAGCCGCGTTCGGATTCGCACTTATTATTGTCGCCATTCTGGTCGGTACATCCAATTTCATGGCCTTCCTCAGCATCGAAGGTTTCATGATCGTCATCGGCGGCACGCTGGCCGTCGCGTTCATGAGCTACCAAGCCAGCGACGTGATAGAAGCGTTGCGCGGCGTCGGCCTGATGTTCAAAAAAGCGAACGTCACGCATGAAAATTTGTACCGCGACCTGATCAACATCATCGCGTGGGCGCGCATCATGAAGGACAAAGGATTGCGCGGTCTCGAGAACCAGGTCGACGACGAAGGCATCAACGACCCGTTCGTGCGCTACGGCCTTGATATGGTCGTCAGTAATTACACCGGCGAGGAAGTGCGCGGCATGATGGAAACCGCCGCCGAAGCGTTCTACGAGCGCGACACAATTCCGGCGAACATCCTCCTCGCGATGGCCAGCCACGCACCCGCTTTCGGCATGGTTGGAACATTGATCGGGATGGTCATCATGCTCGGCAATTTCTCGGGCGATATGTCCGGCATTGGCCACGGCCTCGCCGTCGCTCTTCTCGCGACATTATATGGTGTCGTAACTGCGCGGATGCTTTATCTGCCCGCGGCCACGAAAATCATGCAGAAGCAAGATAATCTACGTTTCCGCAACCACCTGATCACCGAAGGTATGGCGATGCTGGTGGCGAATAAATCACCGCGTTACATTCAGGACAAGCTGAACAGCTTCCTGAAGCCCGGCCTGCACAGCCGCGTGACACTGCCTGAGCCGACCCCGACAACACCACCGCCAGCAGGTGCGACCGCAACTGCGGCTTCCGGCCTGAGCGCGACAAAGAATGTATAAGAGACAGGGCAGGCGGCGCGGACCCCGTACAGACGACTGGCTCATGACCTATGCGGACATGATCACGCTCCTGCTCTGCTTCTTCGCCATTTTTCTTTCAGTATCCGTTCCCAAAGACGAACAAATGGAACAAGCCCGCGAAAAGGTGCGTGAACGCTTCGCGGCGCAGAATGTAATCGATCAATTTGTGCTTGATCCCATTTCACCGGTTGGAGCGAATAGCAGCGAGAAAGAGATTTACGACCGCCTGCCCTCGATTGTCGACATGTATGAAAAAGGCGAAGGCGTTCATATCGAGCAGGAAGGCGACCGCATCACCACGATTGAAATGGACAGCAGTGCCTTCTTCGCCAGCGGATCGTCGATATTGAGCGATGAAGGCCAGAAAATCCTCGGTGAACTCCAGGCGAAATTGACCGGCAAGGACTACATCAATTATTCAATCACGGTCGAAGGGCACACAGACGATAACCCGATCCACACCGCGCAGTTTCCCTCCAACTGGGAGCTTTCCACGTCGCGGGCAGCCTCTGTTGTACGGTTTTTTCTTGAACACGGAATAGATCCCGAGCGCCTGCGCGCCGCCGGTTACGCCGATGTCTTTCCGAAAGTTCCTAACCGGGATTCAAACGGCAATGCCATACCCGCGAACCAGTCGCAGAATCGCCGCGTCGTCATCAAGCTCGAAAAAATAGAAAAAAACAAAAAGAAATAGTCTAGTTGAACAGGCGCATGTCCCGCGCCTTCAGATAAACCGTCTGGCGTTTTTCCAAACCAAGCTCCATGAATCGTTCTTTCGTCACAGCAGCCTGCAACAGTTTGCCCTGTTCATTCTCCAACTCGATTGAAACCATTGGTCCCGCCGGGTTGATATGAATGATGCGGGCGGGGATTGCATTCTTATCCTGCGGCTGCGGCGATATCTCCATATCATGCGGACGCGCAAAAAGCCGGACGCGCTCGGTGCCTACGGGCAATTTCTCACCGTTCTTTAACAAGCGGCACTCTCCGTCCTCCCCCACAAAACCATCAAACGCATTGTAGTTGCCGAGAAAGTCATAAACGAACGCGTTGGCTGGATTGTGATAGACATCTTCGGGGCTGCCGACCTGTTCGATCTTGCCGCTGTTCATGACGACGACGCGGTCGGCCAATTCAAGCGCTTCTTCCTGATCGTGCGTGACGAAAATGGTGGTGATGTTCAGCTCGTCATGGATTTTGCGCAGCCAGCGGCGCAATTCCTTGCGCACCTTCGCATCCAGTGCGCCGAAAGGTTCATCGAGCAAGAGAACTTTGGGGTCGACGGCAAGAGTCCGCGCAAGTGCGACCCGCTGGCGCTGACCGCCGGAAAGCTGCGCGGGATAACGATTATGCAGGCCTGACAAATGAATCAGGTCAATAAGTTTCATAACTTTTTTACGGATTTCGCCTTCGCTTGGGCGGCTTTCCTTGGGCCTGACCCGTAAGCCGAACGCGATGTTTTCGAAAACCGTCATGTGGCGGAACAGCGCATAGTGCTGGAACACGAAGCCGACGCGGCGTTCCTTGACCGGTGTATGGCTCGCCTCTTCACGGTCGATATAGATTTCCCCAAGATCGGCGAATTCGAGCCCCGCGATAATGCGGAGTAACGTGGTTTTACCCGAGCCGGACGGTCCCAGCAGGGCCACCAGTTCGCCAGTCCCGACATTCAAGCTGACGCCGTCGAGCGCCATGAAATCACGGAAGATTTTGTAAATATTATCAGCGCGTATTCCCATTATTCTTTCTCCACCCTGGGTTCCAGCCATTCTTTAATCAGTAATGTCACGAGAGCGAGAACGGTCAGCAGCGAGGCCACCGCGAAAGCCGCGACGAAATTATACTCATTATAAAGAATTTCGACATGCAGGGGGATGGTATTCGTCACGCCCCTGATATGGCCGGACACAACCGAAACCGCACCGAATTCGCCCATGGCGCGGGCATTGCAAAGCAGAACACCGTAGAGCAGGCCCCATTTGACGTTTGGCAATGTCACGCGCCAGAACGTCTGCCAGCCTGTGGCACCGAGCAATATCGCTGCTTCCTCTTCCTCGATCCCCTGCTCCTGCATCAACGGAATCATTTCGCGCGCGACGAACGGGAACGTAACGAAAATGGTAGCAATCACGATTCCCGGCACGGCAAACAGGATCTGGATGTTGTGGGAATCAAGCCATTGACCAAGCGCGGCCTGCGAGCCGAAGAGCAGCACGTAAATAAGACCGGAAATCACCGGGGAAACTGAAAAAGGCAGGTCGATAAAAGTAATAAGCAGGTGCTTGCCGCGGAAATCATGCTTGGCGATGGCCCAGCTCGCCGCCAGACCGAAAACAAGATTGAGCGGAACGGCGATAGAAGCGGTTAATAGAGTGAGTTTAATCGCTGCCTGCGCGTCAGGTTCGGTGATCGCGTCAATATAAGCGCCCATGCCCTGACGCAACGCTTCGATGAATACGACGATCAGCGGCAGAAAGATCATCACGCCGATATAAAACAGCGCCGTGCCGATTAGCGTAAGCCGAACCGAACGTGATTCCGCCAACGGGTGGTTGGTGCGTATATTAAGAGCGTAATCAGTCATGAGCGCATCCCGCCGCCACGTCTTATGTGGCTCCATTTCATAAGGAGGTTGATGACCAGAAGCATGATGAAGGACGCGATCAGCATTACAAGCGCAATCGCCGTCGCCCCTGCATAATCATATTGCTCGAGCTTGATAACGATGATGAGCGGAACAATCTCGGATTTGTACGGCATGTTGCCTGCGATAAAGATGACCGAGCCGTATTCGCCGAGCGCGCGGGCAAAAGCCATTGCGAACCCTGCCATTAATGCAGGCAAAACCTGCGGCAGGATGATACGTGTAAAAACCTGCAGGCGTGTCGCGCCAAGGCAGGCCGCAGCCTCCTCCATTTCGGGATCAAGATCGCGCAGAACAGGCTCGACAGTACGCACAACAAATGGCAAGCCGATAAAAACAAGTGCAATCGCAATACCGGCAGGGGTGAACGCAATATGAATACCAAACTTTGCAAAAACCTGCCCGATCCAGCCGTTCTGCGCGTAAATAGCCGTTAGTGCAATACCCGCCACGGCGGTCGGCAAGGCGAAAGGCAGGTCGACCATGGCATCGATTGCTTTTCTCCAGGGAAAATCATAGCGCACCAACACCCATGCGACGAGTAGACCGAACACGGCATTGATGAGGGCGGCAATAAATGAAATGCCGAAGCTGATTTCAAAAGCGGCGACAACACGCGGGTCGGTGATGGTCGCCACGAATTCCTCCCAGCTCAGCTCAAGCGTTTTGATCACAAGACCCGCCAGCGGGATCATGACAATCAACGCAAGATAAAGCAGCGTGAATCCCATCGTAATTCCGAAGCCCGGAATTACGCCTGGTTTTTTCAGCGATAATGCGAGGGTGGCCACTATTATATCCGCTTATGGTTTGTAGATCTGGTCGAATATAGCGCCGTCATCGAAATGATGTTTCTGCGCGGCGTCCCAGCCGCCGAAATCCTTATCGATTGTCACCATTTCGATTTCCGGGAACATTTCGCGGTTGGCAGCCATAACTTCAGGATCTATGGGACGGAAATAATGTTTTGCCACCAGCTCCTGCCCTTCTTTTGAATAAAGATAGCTGAGATAAAAGCGGGAAACATCTATCGCGTTTTTGTTAATGGCGTTGCCATCGACCATCGCGACAGGAGGCTCGGCCAGAATGCTGATGGAAGGCATGACGATCTCAAATTTATCGGGGCCGAGCTCGTTGATCGCCAGAAATGCTTCGTTTTCCCATGCCAGTAAAACATCACCAATGTCGCGCTGGACAAAGGTCATGGTGGAGCCGCGTGCGCCGGAATCGAGAACCGGCACGTTTTTAAACAGCTTGCCGACAAATTCCTTCACTTTCGCCTCATCACCGCCGAAGGTTTTTTCGGCGTACGCCCATGCCGCGAGATAATTCCAGCGCGCGCCACCCGATGTTTTGGGATTGGGCGTGACAATCTGGACGCCGTCCTTCACGAGATCGCCCCAGTCTTTAATATTCTTCGGATTGCCCTTGCGCACGAGGAACACAATCGTCGAGGTGTAAGGCGCGCTGTTATTGGGCAATCTCTCCTGCCAGTTCGCAGGCATGCTGTCTTTCTTTTCGACTGCAATCCTGTCGATGTCATAGGCAAGTGCGAGCGTGACGACGTCCGCTTTCAAACCGGATATGACGGCTCTTGCCTGTTTGCCGGAGCCGCCGTGCGATTGCTTGATCTCGACATCCTGCCCGGATTTTTCTTTCCACCATTTTTTGAAGGCTGCGTTGTAATCGGTATAAAGTTCGCGCGTGGGGTCATAAGAAACGTTCAGAATTTCGACAGGCGCGGGTGGGTTATCGGTCCGGAGCTGGACGCCCAGGTCGGCACGGATCTGTTCAAGCGTCGGGGCCTCGGCCTGTGCGGACGCAGACAGTGATGCAAATAACGCAAAAACGGCAAAAGTCCGGAATAGTTTTTTCATATGAATCGCCTCCATGGATTAGACGATTTTAAACGAGTTTGCCTGCGGACAAAAGCCCTTGAAAAGCCCGGAAACTCTACTTTTCGGCGTTCATGCTGAATATTTTCCTGCTCATGGCGCGGTAATGCGGATTGCCAGATGCCGCTCATGGACGGATTCGAAGCCACCCGTAAAATCTGCGATCTTAAAAAATCCGGCTCGATCCGCGCCGACCTGCCGGTCATCGCCCTGACGGCCAACGCCATGAAGGGCGACCGCCAGCGCTGTCTGGATGCCGGGATGGACGATTACATTTCGAAGCCGGTGCGCACGCACGATCTTCGGGAAAAAGTCTTTACCTGGGTCAATGGCCGCAAATCCCCTCCTTACGTCGAGGAGCATGTCGAAATAACGGTGCCATCCAAAGTTTCCACCAATGCCGTTCTCGATATCGCCGCCGTCACCGAGTCGTACGAGGTGCTGAAAGACAAATACCCCTCCATCCTCTCCTATTATATTGAGGACGTGACGAGCTATATGGAGGAAATCAAAACCGCGCTTGAAACCGGGATCATCAAGGGCGCGGTACGCCCCGCCCACACCATCAAATCCGCGAGCCGCAGGATGGGCGCAATCACCCTTTCCGATCTGGCGAAGGATATGGAGCAAGCCGCCAACGATGAAAACTGCCCGCCCGAAATGCTCAGGGAAAAACTTAGTGATATGACGGCTGTTTTCGAAACGACACGTACGGCATTATTGCAGGAGAGCCGGAAAAAGGCGGGTTAGGCCACGCGCCAATGTAATGTGGCTTCTTCACCGTCAGCCGCCGCACCCAGCGGCAGAGGCACGACACCTGACTTCCCGACCTTCACTTCCGTCTCGACCTTCTCAAGGACAAAAGTCTCTTTCGATACGGGAAGGCCGTAAAAAGCCGGGCCGTTGGTGCACAGGAATTTCGTGAACATCTGGACGCCCGCTTCGCTGCCCATATTGATGCCCGCCTTCTCGAAAGCCTGGATGTAAAGCTGCGGCGCGACGCCGCCGGTATAGCAACCCGCTGCGCAGCCGCATTCCGTTAATTTCTTAACATGGGGGGCGCTGTCGGTCCCGGCGAAGAATTTTGTGTTGTCAGCAGCCGTAACTTCCGCCCAGAGCGCCAGCCGGTCCTCTTCGTATTTCAGGAGCGGCAGGCAGTAGAGGTGGTATTTGAGACCCTTCAGCAAATGCCCGACCGTATATATAAGATGCTGCGGCGTGACCGTGGCGGCCAGCGTAGAGGGTCCGGCTTCGATGAACTCGGCGGCCACCCGGGTGGTGATGTGTTCACCAACGATCCTGAGCCTGGGGAATTTATCGACCGCATGGGGCAGACGCTCGCGGTAAAAGATCTCCTCGGCATTGGTCTCGCCGAAGTACTTTACAGCGTCCAGCCCGTGCTCCTCGCCATGGATGTTCAGCACCACCCCCGCCTGCTCCATGGCTTTGAAGACGCCGTTGTCTATATAGGTCTGGAAGGGTGCGCCCTGCTCGGCCCCGGTGGTGCCGTGCGGGGGATAATATTTTGCAGCGCGTAAAACCCCGGATTTAACCCCTGCCTCGATCATGGCGGGCGTCGTGTCCTTGGTCAGGTAGAGAGGCACTATAATGTCGGTAAATCTGGAGCCGCCCGCCTTGCGCAGCATCTGGAGGTATTCCTCGATGCTCCAGCCATCGCCGGGGTCTTTTTTATGAACCTTCGAGACCGGAGGCTTGGTGTTCGGCATCGCGAGGATGCCCGCGCAGCCCATCGCCAGGTGATCGGCGACCAGCGCCTTCATGAGACCACCCTGCCGGAAATGGGCGTGGAGATCGTACCAGCGGGGCAGCTCGAGGCGCAGCGTCATACCTGCTTCTATAGGCTTCTCTCGGGTAGATTTCAACCCGGCTCCCGCGGTCTTAAAAGTTCCTTAAGAGGCGCCGCAAATTTTTCGCGGAAAACCCAAAATATTTTTATTGATTTCGCCAAAAAATGTTATATTAAAAGCAGACGCACGTGCCGATGGCCCCCTCTAGTCTTGAACTAGGCATGGTTATGCAACGGCGTAGACATTTTTGAACCTGGGGTGAAGAGAAAGCCCCAAAGCTTTGAAAGAGTTTACGATGAGATTTGCAGAGAAGCGGGGCCGCTTGGTATCCCCCATTCCATCTCAGAAGACCTTCGTACTGGAAATCATCCGGTAACCCTGGCTCCCTGCTCCCTTCGCAAAGGAGCGGGTGACCCCCTATTGGGCTAGCGACAGCCCGGTACACCACCATATTTCCAAAATTTGAGATTTGAAGGACTAACGAGATGACTAAACTTTATTCTATGAACAATCCCGCCATGCGGACAGAAATCGAGGAAGGCTACACTTCCGTCGAGGAGCTGATTGCCGCCCGCCGTCCGGCGCGTCCCCTCTATGTCCTGTGGCCCGAGAAGATTGCTGCGACAGCGAAAGCGTTCGTCCAGACTTTCCCGGGCGAAACCATGTACGCGGTTAAAACCAACCCGGACGAAAATGTCCTGCGCACGCTGTACCAGGCGGGCGTCAGAAGCTTTGACGCGGCTTCTATCGAAGAAGTGCGCCTTGTCCGCAAGAACGCCAAGAAGGCCCGCATCTACTTCATGCACCCGGTCAAATCGCCCGAAGCTATCCGCGAAGCCTACACGGTTTACGGCGTGCGCGACTTCGTCCTCGATTCGGAAGACGAGCTGTTCAAGATCGTCCGCGAGACAGACCTCGCCTCGGACCTGAACCTGTTCGTCCGCCTCGCCCTGCCGCGCAACGGCAAAGCCTCGATCGACTTCTCGTCGAAATTCGGCGCGAACCCCGATGAAGCGGTGAAGCTCCTGAAATCGTCCCGCCCGGTCGCCCAGCGCCTCGGCCTGTGCTTCCATGTCGGAACCCAGACCACCGACCCGGCCGCCTATGCGCGTGCCGTTGATAAGGCAGCTGCCGTCATTAAGAAATCCGGCATTACGGTTGACGTACTCGATGTCGGCGGCGGCTTCCCCGTCCGCTATGACGAAAGCGTCCCGTCCGTCGAGGCCTGCGTTCATGCCCTGAAAGGCGCGCTGGTCAAAAACCGCCTCGAGAACATGCCCCTGCTGGCCGAACCCGGCCGTGTGCTGGTAGCTGAATCCGGCTCCCTGATCGTGCGCGTCGAGCTCCGCAAGGACAACACGCTGTACATCAATGACGGCACCTATGGCGGCATGTTCGACGCCGGCCCGCTCCTGAAGACGAAATTCCCGGCCCGCGCCTACCGCGTTGACGGTGCCTTCGAACAGCCTGAATCGGCGTTCCGTTTCGCTGGCCCGACCTGCGATGCGCTGGACGTCATGGAAGGCCCCTTCGTGCTGCCCGCCGATATCGATATGGGCGACTGGATCGAGATCGGAAATCTGGGCTCCTACAGCCGTTCGCTCCGCACGAATTTTAATGGATTTGGCGGCTCGGACGCGCTATGTCTTTACAGCCCGGGCATGATGCCCGCTGCTAAAAAGAGAGCTGTAAAGAATGTCTAATTCAACCCCGAAGAAATCCACCAGCAACCGCAAGGCGGAGCTGCTGCAAAACGTCGTTGAGCATATCGACATCACATCGTTCGATGCGCGTCCGATTATCGAATCCATGGGCAAGATGTCGTTCACGTCCCGCGATCTCGCGCGCGCGACCGAAATCTACAACATGATGCTCAATGATAAAGACTGCGCGATTTTCCTGACGCTGGCGGGCTCCACCTCCGCAGGCGGCTGCATGGACGCTTACGCCGCCATGCTGGAAAACAACATGATCGATGGCATCGTCGCCACGGGCGCATCCATCGTCGACATGGACTTTTTCGAAGGCCTCGGCTTCAAGCACTACCAGGCCGCAGGACAGGTCGATGACCGCGAACTGCGCGACCTTTATATCGACCGCATTTACGACACCTATATCGACGAAGAAGATTTGCAGGCCTGCGACGCGACGATCCTCGAGATTGCCAATTCGCTCGAGCCTCGCGCTTACTCATCTAGAGAGTTCATCAAGGAGATGGGCAAGTATCTCGTGAAGCACGGCAAGAAGAAGAACAGCCTGGTGAAGCTTGCGTACGAGAAAAACGTACCGATCTTCTGCCCGGCTTTCACCGACTCGTCCGCCGGTTTCGGCCTCGTGAAACATCAGGTCGACAACCCGAAGAAACACATGGTTCTCGATTCCATCGCCGACTTCCGCGAACTGACGGACCTCAAAATCCACGCCGGAACATCGGGCCTCCTGATGATCGGCGGCGGCGTACCGAAGAACTTCGTGCAGGATACGGTCGTCTGCGCCGAGATTCTGGGTAAGCATGCAGAGATGCACAAATACGCCGTGCAGATCACAGTGGCCGACGTGCGCGACGGTGCCTGCTCCTCATCCACGCTGAAAGAAGCGTGCTCGTGGGGCAAGGTTGATGTCGCATATGAGCAAATGGTCTTCGCCGAAGCGGGCAGCGTTCTGCCGCTTCTGGCCTCTGCCGCCTACCATGACGGCGCTCACAAGAAGCGCAAGAAATGGGAACTGGCGAAGCAGTTTGATTAATCGTTCAAACCGCATATAAATATTACAAAGCCCCCCGCTTTTGCGGGGGTGACTTTTTGGGAAACATTAAAATGACCGCGCAACCGCAGAAAAAAACGCAGAATGCCGTGACCGTTCAACCTGAATGGGCGCTGCACAAGGCTATGTGGATTGCGTTTCCGTCCGACGCTGAATTGTGGCTTGAAGACCTTGCGCCTGCGCAGGAAGAAGCCGCTGCGATGGCGAACCTGATTGCTGAAGGCGAGAAGGTTTATATGCTCGCCTGCGGCGATGAAGCCGTTGCTTCCGCGAAAAAACTTCTTGGCAAAAATACCGAAGTCGTTCCGGCGGAGTTTGGTGATATCTGGCTGCGCGACACCGGCCCGATCTGGGCGAGCGTAAATGGCGCGCATACGGCGCTACGTTTCAAAGTGAATGGCTGGGGCGGCAAATATGATTACCCTGCCGACCGCGTCATCGGCGATTTCATCGCGAAAAAATCAGGCTCACCTATCAAGGCATTCGATCTGGTACTCGAGGGCGGCTCGCTGGAAAATGACGGCGAAGGCACAATCCTCACCACGAAGGAATGCCTGCTGAACTCGAACCGCAACCCGGGCAAATCGCAGGAACAGATCGAAGACATTTTAAAAGAAGCATTCGGCGCGGGCAAAATCCTGTGGCTTGATGATGGTTTGCTCAACGATCACACCGACGGTCACATCGACAATATCGCGCGCTTCATCGGCCCGAACAAAGTTCTGTGCCAGTCGCCTGTGAAAAATGACCCGAACGAAAAAGTCCTGAAGAAGATCGCCGCTGACTTAGAGAAAATGACTGCCGCGAACGGTAAAAAAATCGAAGTCGTGCTCGCGCCCTCGCCCGGCCTCGTCACGGGATATGAAGACGAGCCGATGGCCGCCAGCCACATGAATTTCATCATCGGCAATAACGCTATCGCCGTGCCGACCTATGGCACAGAATCCGCCGATTCCGCCGTGGCCGCGATCCAGAAACTGTTTCCCGACCATAAAGTGAAGGGCCTCAAATCCACGTCGATCTTGACGAATGGCGGCGGCTCCTTCCATTGTATGACGCAGCAGGAGCCCAAGGAATGACCCGCAACGTTACGGTCGCCGCGATCCAGACCTCGTACGGACTCGATATGAAAGAGAATATCGAGAAGACGGTTACTTACGTGCGCGACGCCGCCAAAAAAGGCGCACAGATCGTCCTGCCGTCCGAGCTCTTCCAGAATATTTATTTCTGCACGTCGCAGGATCCGCGCTGGTTCAAGGAAGCATTCCCGGCTGAAGAACACCCAGCCGTGCTCGCAATGCAGAAGCTCGCGAAAGAACTCAAAATCGTCATCCCGGTTTCGTTTTTTGAGAAGGCTGGCGCGCATTATTACAACAGTGTTGCTGTCGTAGATGATACGGGCGCGGTTCTAGGCATCTACCGCAAGACACATATCCCTGATGGCCCCGGCTACAGCGAGAAATACTATTTCCGTCCCGGCGATCTTGGCTTCAAAGTCTGGGATACGAAATTCGGCAAGATCGGCGTCGGCATCTGCTGGGACCAGTGGTACCCGGAAGTCGCGCGCAGCATGATGCTGCAGGGCGCGGAAATCCTGTTCTACCCGACTGCAATCGGCTTCGAGCCCTCAACGCCCGGCCTCGACACGGCGTTGTCATGGCAACGCGCGATGCAGGGCCACGCTGTTTCCAACTTCGTGCCGGTCGTCGCGGCGAACCGCATCGGCGTCGAGAAAAATCCGGCAAATCCCGGCAACGACCAGGGTTACTACGGCAAATCGTTCATCGCCGCGCCGTCGGGCGACCTCATGCAGGAAGGCTCCCGTGACAAAGACGCCGTGCTGGTCCACACATTCGATCTCGATGCGATCAACGCCGAGCGCCCGATGTGGGGTTTCTTCCGTGACCGCCGCACGGATCTTTATAAGAACCTCGTCACTCCGCCATAATCGCGATCACGCGCTCGATTTTATTCTGCAGGACCGGATTCTCAATGTCGGTCAGAAGCTGGTACAGTTTTTCCGGCCAGGATTTATCAGAAGCTTCCGCCTTATCCAGCCCCTTAAAAAACGCGTGATAGGAAACGCCAAGGATATTTTTAAGGGCGTGCAGCCGGTCGACCGGCAGGCGGTTTTCCCCGCGTTCGTATTTCTGGATCTGCTGAAAACTCACGCCCAGCATCCGCGCGATCTCTTTCTGCGTTAATCCCGCCTGTTCTCGCAGTAAACGGAAATTTTGACCGATCTGGCGGGCCTCTGGCGGCACTCTTTTTGTCGCTATCGAAATCAATGGCTTAGACCTGTTTTTAACATCATAGGTTGTATAATAATTTCTTTTTTGGCAATTTTCAAGCCGTACTTTCCAAAATAGAAATATTTTACGTTTATAGGGCGTGACATATTTCTTTCATGGATTCCCAATGGCTTAAGACCCAGTTCGCGGCTAATCCCGATAAATCAAAAGCCGGACTGGCTGCTGCGATCGGGCTGGAGCCGCCCGCGATCAGCAAAATTCTCAATGGCTCGCGCCAGATCAAGGCCCAGGAATATCTACTGATGCGCGAATATTTCGGCCTACCCGTTGATGGCCACAGCGCCGCGCGAAAGACCTACACTGTCAAAGTACATGACGGGCAGGATGGTCTTTATGACGGCTCGGCGCCGCCGGCTGAGTGGGCAATCCCGTCAACCATCGCCGCCCACGCAC
The DNA here is from genome assembly GCA_002483465.1 of Micavibrio sp. UBA7657. GTDB lineage: Bacteria > Pseudomonadota > Alphaproteobacteria > Micavibrionales > Micavibrionaceae > UBA7657. The sequence continues at coordinate 98,194 of DLHX01000019.1, forward strand.
CAGGTGAGAACGGCAAGACGACCCGCGTTTTCCAGGTTCGTGAAAATCTCATGGAGCCGGAATTCAAGCGCGGCGAACATGTCCTCGTCGATATTTCCGACCGCAAACCCTCGCCACCCGGCGCGTTCATCATCTCGGACGGTTTCAGCAACATGATGCGTTTTTGCGAATACGCGCCGAAATCAAACGATGGTGAAATCAGGATTTCCGCCCGGCAAAATGGTTTCCAGCCGCAGGTACTCAAACCCGGCGATTTTATCGTCATCGGGCGCGTCATTGCTAAATTGCAGATGATCTAGGCGGTTTCTTCGTCGAACCACGGGAAGGACGCGGCGGCGAAATGCGGGTTGGCGAATTTCCTATCCGCCGCGCCGTAAACCAGCTTTTTCCCATGTAAATCCGTCAACGTGCCGCCCGCCGCGCGCAGGATCGCTTCCGCCCCAGCCGTGTCCCATTCCGATGTAGGTCCGAGACGCGGATAAAGATCGGCTTTTCCTTCGGCTATTGCGCAGATTTTGAGGGCGCTGGCGCGTTTTAAAATCTTTTCCACCTTGAAGGCAGAAAGAAATTTATCCATCGCCGCATCGTCAGCGTGATAAAGGCTCGACATCACCGTAAGCCCTTCAGCGGGCGCGTGGCGCACATTGATTTTCTTCTCCTTGCCCGTGTCCTCGCTCCAGCGCAAAGCCGTCTCACCGTATCCCGCATATAAAACACCAAGCGCCGGGGCATAAACTATACCCATCACTGGCGTATCTTTTTTCACAAGGCCGATATTCACCGTGTAATTTTCACCGCCCGCCATGAATTCCTTTGTTGCGTCCAGCGGATCGACCAGCCAGAAATATTCATGCGCCGACAGATCCTGCGCCAGCCCGCCTGCGGTTTCCTCTTCTGCGATAACAGGAACATCAGGCATCAGGTCACGCAGACTGCTCGTAATAAATTTTTCAGATTCCCGGTCGGCGGTTGTGACAGGCGAGCCGTCGCTCTTTTCACCAATCGAAGGCAATTCCAGCATATCGAAATAATTGAGCGTGATCTGCCCCGCGGCCACAGCGATGCGCCGCACCATGTTGCACAGCGCGCCCGGGTTTTTCAGCAATTGTTCACTTGAAGGCAAGAATCCTGTCTTTCCCGGAGGCTTCGCGTATCGCGGCGTGCTCTTGAATAAAACGCAGGACAGCGTGCACGCATTCCTCCACATTGCCGTTCTGCGTATCGACCACAAGGTCGGGATTCTCCGGCAACTCATAAGGGGAATCAATGCCGGTGAAGTCTGTAATCTTCCCGGCCCGGGCTTTTTTGTAAAGTCCTTTCGGATCGCGTTTTTCGCAGGTCGCCAGGTCGGCCTTGATGTAAATCTCATAAAAGCGGCCTTTTGCGGCTTTCCGGGCCTGTTTGCGCCCCGTGCGGCTTGGCGAGATAAGGGCTGCAATGACAATCGCACCTTTATTGGCCATCTGGGCTGCAATATCGCCTGCGCGGCGGATGTTCTCTTCCCTGTCTTCAGGAGAAAACCCCAGATCGGCGCTTATGGTGCGGCGGAGTTCGTCACCATCCAACATCTCGACTTTGTATCCCCGGCTGCGCAATTCTTTTTCAGCGGCTTTGGCGATGGTTGTTTTGCCAGCGCCGGAAAGACCCGTCATCCAAAAAACGCAGCCTTCAGGAACGGAGCCGCTGGAATAATTTCCTGCACCGAGCACTATTCCCGCCCCAGCTGCATCCGCATCCGAAAATAAAACGATTTTTTTGCCGGGATCGACAGACTGAAGAGTTTCCGCGCGAAGCGTCAGTTCTGAGAGCATGCCTTCATTCTGTTCCACTGAAACAATTTCCGCCCTGAAAGAAGATGTTCCCGTCCTTGCTATATAATTTTCACCGGGAAGCAAAGACTTACTGCGCAGACTGAATATTTTTGTCTTAAGCATATGCGAGAGAGCGGGCGCATTATCCGTATGACTGGCAAGCCCACCGCGCCCGGCCGAAATCTGGCGATTCAGCGTTATACCCACGGCTTCCCCGGCATGGGCCTCAGTTTTTTCAGGGTCATGCGGCCAGACCGCAACGGATTCTACCTTTGCCGCCTCGGCATAGGGCGCGAACAGCAATTCATCGCCACGTTTCAGCACGCCGCTTTCAACACGCCCGACAAAAATATGCTGGCCGTGCTCGCGGTAAACATCCTGTACGGAGAAACGTAGCGGCCCATGAGTCAATACCGCCGGAATATCCAGCTTATCGAACGCTTCGGTAAGAACCGGGCCTTTATACCACGGCATATTAACGCCACGCTCCACGATCATCTCGCCATTGCGAGCCGAGAGCGGAATAACTGCAAAGGGCGTCAGAATTTTTGAAATTTCGGCAGATATTTTTTCGAAAACATTCGGGTCATAATTCACCACGTCCATTTTATTGACCGCGACAATCACCTGAGAGATCCCAACAAGTGATAAAACCTGCGCATGGCGCACGGTTTGCTCCTGCAGCCCGCGTTCTGCGTCGATCACGAGCACCGCCGCATCAGCCTCAGCCGCACCGGAAAACATATTGCGCAGAAATTCCAGGTGCCCCGGCGCATCGATCAGGACATAGCCGCGCTTCGCCGTCTTGAACTGCGCCTGCGCCGTATCGATGGTGATTGCCTGATCACGCTCGGCCTGAAATGCGTCCAGCAGGAACGACCATTCCTGTAAACCGCCCCGGCGCTCGCATATTTCCTTCAGTTCCTCGACGCGCCCCTCGGTGAGAGATCCCGTATCATGCAACAATCGCCCGGCAATGGTGGATTTTCCATGATCGACCTCTCCGGTCATGACGACACGCAACGCGGCGCTCACATGTACCCCCGCGTGCGCAGCAGTTCGAAACTGTCTTCGCTTTCACGGTCCATGGCGCGGCCCGCGCGCTCGGAAATTTTTGTCGTTTCCAGTTCGGCGATAATTTCATCCAGGCTGGAAGCAGGGCTCTCAACCGGAAAGGTGATGTTGCTCTCGCCCAGCGAGCGGTAACGTTTTCCTTCCCGTGAAAAATATAGCGGAACACAGGGGATATTTTCCTGCTGCGTGTACCGCCAGATATCGATCTCGGCCCAGTGCAAAATCGGATGAATGCGCATATGCGCGTCCGTCGGCAACGCTGTATTATATTGATCCCACAGTTCCGCAGGCTGGTTTTTGAAATCCCATGATCCGTCGGTGCGGCGCGGGGGAAAAACCCGCTCCTTGGCGCGCAACCCCTGCTCGTCGCGGCGGATGCCAACGATAATGCCTTTGAATTTATGCTGCTCCAGCAACGTCTTTAAGCCTTCCGTCTTACGCGCGGCGCTGCGCGTGGCCGGCTTCAGGCTCTGGTCCATCTCTTCTTCGGGCGGGCATGGATGGCTGATGCAATCCAGTTTCCAATCCTTGATCAGCCGGTCGCGGAATTCATAAACCTCCGGCAGCTCCATACCGGTATCGAGCAAAATGACGGGAAACGGTACACGGCCGAAAAAGCTTTTGCGGACCATCCAGAGAAGTGCGGTCGAATCCTTGCCCATCGACCAGAGCATGCCGAGCGGTCGCACACTCCTGTATGCCTCGCGGAGAATGTAAATGGTACGGGCTTCCAGCCCGGCGAGAGAGTCTGACAAAGAGGGCCTTTGATAGTGTCCGATTGGACGCAGAAGCTTAAAGATTAGCCGATTTTTTTGGCAGCAACAACCGGCGGTGGCAGAACATCAGGACGACCCACAGAGATATAATGGAAGCCTGATTCCCTCATATCGCGGACTTTGTAAATGTTACGAAGATCAATAATACGTTTAGTCTTCATAACACCCGCTATGCGATCAAGATCCAAAGCGCGGAACTCGTTCCACTCGGTCAGGATGACCAGCGCATCGGCATCCTCGGCGGCCTCATACGCATCCTTGCACCATTCGACATTTTCAAGATGCGTGCCTGCATGTTCCATGGCCGCCGGGTCATAGGCGGAAACTTTCGCGCCCTCTTCTTGCAGCAGCGGGATGATGACGAGGCTCGGCGCGTCGCGCACATCGTCGGTGTTCGGCTTGAACGCAACGCCCAGTATCGCGATTTTCTGTCCTTCAAGATTACCGCCGCATGATTCAATCACGCGCTGCGCCATGCTGCGCTGACGCTCGGCATTGACCCATACGACAGTCTCAACAATATTCTGCGGCGCGCCGTATTTCTGACCGATCTGCGTGAGAGCCAGCGTATCCTTAGGGAAGCACGAACCGCCATAACCGGGGCCGGCATGCAGAAATTTTTTGCCGATGCGTCCGTCAAGACCGATACCCTTCGCCACTTCCTGGACGTTCGCGCCGGTCTTCTCGCATAGATTTGCAATTTCATTAATGAACGTAATTTTAGTCGCGAGGAATGCATTCGCCGCGTATTTGATGATCTCCGCCGTTTCGGGTGTGGTCACTACCATCGGCGTTTCGTTGATGTAAAGCGGGCGGTAAAGCTCGCGCATCATATCGGCGGCGCGTGTGGAATCCGTGCCGATAACAACGCGGTCTGGGCGCATGAAGTCATTGATCGCCGCGCCCTCGCGCAGGAATTCCGGGTTCGAGCAGACATCGAATTCGGCTTTCGGATTATTCGCGCGGATGATTTTTTCAACTTCGCGCGCCGTGCCGACGGGTACCGTCGATTTGGTGACGATCAAAGTATAACCCTCAATCGCGAGCGCGATTTCCTTCGCGGCTTCGTAAACATACGACATGTCAGCATGACCGTCGTCGCGGCGCGACGGCGTACCCACGGCGATAAATACTGCGTCTGCATCTTTGACGGCGCTTGCGAGATCGGTGGTGAAGGAGAGCCTGCCCGCTTTTACCTGCTTGGCGACGAGGTCGTCGAGACCGGGTTCGTAAATCGGGATTTCGCCTTTTTTCAGGCGGGCGATCTTGTTCTTGTCGCGGTCGATGCAGGTGACATCGATACCGAATTCGGCAAAGCAGGTTCCGGAGACCAGCCCCACATATCCCGTTCCGACCATTCCTATGCGCATCTCAAGGCCCCGTTTTTTAAGAACTGGCAGAAACTAGACGATTTTTAACCCGCGCGGAAGGATTTTCTGACCCTTTCCTTGCCAAAAAGGCCTGAAATAAGCCTTTTTTCGCCTTTCCGGCATTTATAAAGGGTCCAAATTCCATTGCCTTTCCGGGGGGCTTTCGCTTAATATCCCTGATCGAAACGAACACAACCAAGGATTTTCCCAGATGGCCAAGAAAGATAAGGCACCAGACAGCAAAAAGAAAGAAAACGGCAAGGACGCCGGCGCAGCCAAAGGCGTGCTTCCTCTCTTTTATACGAAACCGACCCCTCTGGATGCCAAGGCCCATGCCAATCTTTCCCTGCGCAAGAATTTCGGTTTCAATTTCACGGAAAACGTTAATGCCGTACCGGTCAACCTGATCGAGATGCCGCAGATTTGCCATTTCTACCCGATCGCTTTCGGCCCGGACGAGAACGCTACACCCGTTGCGATCCTTGGCCTCCGCGACAATGAAAACCTGTTCTTCGACAAGAAAAGCGGTCGCTGGGAAGACGCAACTTACATCCCCGCTTATATCCGCCGCTATCCGTTTATTTTCTCGGAAATGCCTACGAAAGATCAGCTTTCGCTGTGCGTCGACATGAGCGATGACGTCGTTGAAAAAAGCGACGCCCAGCCCTTTTTCAATCCTGACGGAAAGCCGAGCCAGCTCGCGCAGAACGCGCTGGAATTCTGCAAGTCGTATCACGCAGCTGCGCAGCAGACGCAGGAATTCAGTAAAGCAATCGCGAAGAGCGGCCTGCTGGTTCAACGCGAGGCACAGATCAACGTTACCGGCAACCGCCGCATCAATTTCTCGGGTTTCCGGATCGTTGACGAACAGAAACTTGCCGATCTCGATGACAAGACGTTCCTCGAGTGGCGCACCAAGGGCTGGCTGCCGTTCATTTACGCGCACCTGTTCTCCGGCGCGCAGTGGCAACGCCTGACATATTTGCTGAATCAGCGTCTGACGAAAGAAGCGGCCTAAACCGGGCGTTTCCTCGCGGCGAAAAAGCCCTTATTTCAAAAGGCTTTTTTGTTTTATGTAATAGATTCTTGATTCAGGACGGTTACTCGTGGTAACGCTATCGCTTCCGCAGCAGAAAAGGGATTCGAAACAATGGCTAAAGTAGGCGCACAAAGAGCGGCTGAGCTCACCGGCAGGTCAAAATCCACCATCCAGCGTGCCATGAATAACGGCAAGCTTTCTTATGAAGTCGATCCCAATGGCCGCCGCGTCATTGACGTTTCTGAACTCGACCGCGCCCTTGGTCTCCGCCAGGCTGGCAGCAGCAGTTTCGATGCCGGTGCCGGCGTCGAGCAGGAACTTGAAAAAGCCTCCGCCATGTTAGAGACCGAGCGTCTCAAAATGCGCATCAAGATGCTGGAAGACCAGCTCGATACGGCCAATAACCAGATCGCCGACCTCAAGGACCAGCGCGACCTGTGGCAGAAACAGGCAAGCCAGGTTCTGATCACCAGCCAGTTCAGCCAGAAACAGGCCGAAGAACTCCGCGCCGAACTGAAAGAGCGTGAGGCCCGCGCCCGCGCCCGGCGCGACCAGATGGAAAAACAGTCTGAAAAGACCGTCAAGAAAATGAAGCCCGGCAATGAAAACGCCCAGGCCCAGGCCGAAGAGGAAAACTTCAACTTCAAAGGCCTGTGGAAACGCGTTAAAGGCACCGGTTCATAATTCCCACTTCGTACCGCGAAATGCTATAATAGGGGCATGAACCTCAGGGTTTTCCGCTGTGCATTTCTCTGTCTTTTTTTGTGCCTTACCGCTTCTTTCTCAGCGTGGGCGCAGGACACCGCGCCGTCCGACAAGCAAATCCTGCAGGAAACTCTCAAGAACGCCCCGGCGCAAAATCCCACCCCGGCGCTCGATCCTTACGCGGATCTTCCCGAGGAATATATCGTGGAAGCGCAGAAATATTATGCGCTGTGCGAAGGCGATGCGTCCTTGTACCTCTATTACAACTGCAAATGCCTGGGCTCAAAATTTCTGGACAAAAGAATAGAGCTCGGCCCCGAAGCGGAGAACACGTCCATCGTCCTTGATATCAGGGGCGAGTGCGCCGACGCTTCCCGCGCCGCCGGTTACGAGTACGAACAATGCGTAAATAACGGCGCGATGATGCCATATAATATTCCGCTTGAGGAATATTGTGCCTGCTACGCCAATACTTTTGCCAAGCTCTATGAGAAGAACAGTTACGACGGGCCGGGCGCGCGTGTCTTCACGCACTTTCAGGCGCAGGCTTATCTCACTTGCAAAAACCCTGCACTGGCCGCTAAATTCTGGCCGAACAGGATGAAGTAAAAAATCAAATGCTGTGGGAACCTTCGGTAGCAGCGCGGAGATTTCCTTCCGCGAGCGGCAGGATATTCGCAGCAAAGAACAACGACATCTTTTCTTTTTGTACCGCGAAATTCTTGTCAGATTCTCCACCTGCCTGTTCCGAAACGCGCGCGAGCAATGCACCTCCGGCGATGATGCCGAATGCTTTCAGATAGGGTGCAGACGCCGCAGCAACCAAATCCATTTTCTTCTCGCCACCAGCTTTGACCATAAAATCAGTGGCTTTCAGCAGTGCCTGTATAGGCGCAGCAAAAGCATCCTTGCGGTTGGCCGGGATTTTCTTCTGCATATCATTGATGTAATTTTTTGCCGCTGCGCCGCCATCGCGCAGGATCTTGCGGAAGGCGAGATCGGCCGCCTGAATACCATTCGTGCCCTCATAAATCGGCAGGATACGCGCGTCTCGGTAATATTGGGCCGCGCCGGTTTCCTCGATGAATCCCATGCCGCCATGCACCTGCACGCCGAGCGACGTGACCTCGCAGGCCATGTCCGTGCACCATGATTTAACAATCGGCGTCAGCACTTCGACCCTCGCCTGGTCTTTATTATCGAGCGCGACAGCGGCCTCATACACAAGCGCTCTGCCCGCCTCGATCTGCGATTTCATGGTCAGCAACATGCGCTTGACGTCAGCATGTGCTGAAATCGCAACGCGCTCGCCCGTTGTAAACGATTTGCCCTGCACGCGGTCGTTCGCGTAAGCCAGCGCGCGCTGATAGGAACGCTCAGCAATTGCGACGCCCTGCAGCCCGACCGAAAGCCGTGCATTGTTCATCATCGTAAACATGTATTTGAGTCCTTCATTCTCCGCGCCGACCAGATACCCGATAGCGCCTGCGAAATCCATGGTCGCGGTGGGTGAGCCGTGAATGCCGAGCTTATGCTCAAGCCCTATGCATTCAACCGTGTTGCGGCTGTCGTCTTTCAGAAATTTCGGCACGATAAAAAGAGAAATACCTTTCACGTCTTCCGGCGCATTCGTCGCCCGCGCCAAAACGAGATGAATAATGTTGTCGGTGTAATCATGTTCGCCGTAGGTGATAAAAATCTTCTGGCCGGAAATTTTGTAAGTACCGTCGCCCTGCTTTTCTGCCTTCGTCCTGATCAACCCAAGATCGGACCCGGCCTGCGGCTCGGTCAAATTCATGGTTCCCGTCCATTCGCCGGAAATCATTTTCGGCAGATAGAATTTCTTCTGCTCCTCGGAGCCATGATGATTGATCGCCTCGACCGCACCCTGATTCAGCAGCGGGCATAATCCGAACGCCATATTCGCGCCCTGCCACATTTCCTGAACCGGAAAGGCGACAGCGTAAGGCAGCCCCTGCCCGCCGAATTCCGGATCGAACGGCACGGCGTTCCAGCCACCCTCGCAATATTGTTTGTAGGCCGCCTTGAAGCCTGGGGAGGTCGTCACCGCCCCGTCCTTCAATTTCGCGCTGGCTTTATCCCCTGCCTGGTTGATAGGCGCCAGCACATCCGAAGCCAGCTTCGCCGCCTCCTCAAAAATGGCTTCCATGGTTGCCTCGTCGACGCTTTCGCTCTGGAAGCCGAGCACGCGGGTCAGGAGGAATTTCATGTCCTGAACGGGGGGCTGGTAATCACTCATGGGATAGACCTCTCGGCTGGCACAGGGGTTGCAAATATCCCTGCAGGCGTTTCTTAAACACAGAGTTATTATTCATGGATAACGGCACAAATTCAATACAAAACAACGCTTTAGCCTCTATGCTGGCCCCGGTGCCCGGCAAGGTCGTCAATGCCATTAAACAGGCCAGCGCCCGGACAGGGGTTAATTTTGCCTATCTGGTCCAGCAGGCGGGTGCGGAAAGCAGCTTTAATCCCAAGATTAAGGCCAAGAGCAGCTCGGCATCAGGCCTCTACCAGTTCATCGAGAGCACCTGGCTGAACATGGTGAAAAAGCACGGCGACAAACACGGCATGGGCGCGCTGGCGGATAAAATCAGTGACAATGGCAAGGTCGCGAACCGCGCTGCCAGGAAAGAAATCCTCGCCCTCCGTAACGATCCCGAAAAAGCCTCGGCCATGGCGGCAGAATTTGCCCGCGAGAATGAACAGTTTCTGAATTCACACTGGGGCGGCGATGTCGGCTCGACAGAGCTGTACTTCGCCCATTTTTTAGGCGCCGGGCAGGCTTCCGCTTTCCTCAAAGAGCGCGATGAAAATCCCCTGCAGAAAGCGGCCTATCTTTTCCCCGCCGCCGCAAAAGCCAACCGCAATGTTTTCTACGACCGCGCCACGGGCCGCGCGAAAAGCATGGACGAGGTCTATGCTTTCTTCGATAAAAAATTCGACCTGAAAGAAACGGGCGTTCCCGGTTTCGAACTGCCACCCGTGCCGGCGCAAAAGCCCGTCCAGATCGCCGAGGCGCAGCAAGCAATCACCAGCGATGTATTTATTGGCGGCGTCAACCGTACGGGCAGTCTCTATGACGAGGTCTTCTATGCGAATATGCCGACCCCGCCGAATGGCGGCTATGCGTCCCTCGCCGCGCAGAAACTCGCCACCAACCCGGTCGAGATCATGTTGCTCAGTCAGCTGGACTCACCCTTCGGCAAGGCAAGTTCGTTCCGCCTGAACGACTAAACTGTCTTGACCCCGGGCCGTTTATGGCCTTTCTAAAGGGATATGAATTCTGAAGAAATTCACGTTCTGGACCACCGCGTGCGGTTACTGCAGCCCACGGACGGATTCCGCACTTCCCTCGATTCCGTGATGCTGGCTGCCGCCTGCCCGGCGCAAGGCAGCGAGACGCTGCTTGATCTTGGCTGCGGTGTAGGCGGCGCGGGGTTTTGCGTGCTGGTACGCGTGCCCGGAACCCACCTCACCGGAGCGGACATCCAGCCCGACCATATCGATCTGGCCGTCCAGAACATTGCCCTCAACAATATGGAAGGACGCGCTGCGTTCGTCACCGGCGATATCCGTTCGCTCAATATAAAAGAATTTAACCATGTGATCTGCAATCCTCCTTATCTCGACGCGGGAACGCATACGCCCTCGCCTTCCGCACCGAAGGCAACTGCGCTTTATCATGCGGATGAAGATATATCCGTGAAGGACTGGGTTGATGCCGGTTTTCGTAATTTGAAAAACGGCGGCAGCTTCACGATTATTCACCGCGCAGATCATACGGATAAAATTATTCAATCCTTCGGAAAAAAATTCGGCGCTGTTGAAGTCATTCCGCTCTGGCCGCGCACGGGCGAAACGGCGAAGCGCGTCATCATCCGCGCATTAAAGAACCGCAAGACGCCTGCGAAAATTCATGCAGGCCTCGTTCTGCATAATATTGATGGCAGCTATACGGAAGCAGCAGATAAAATATTACGCGGCGGTGAGGCTATAGATTAGTCGGCTTTTTCTGCGCAGAGAAAGCCTTTCCAGACAATCAATCCACCGATGCCGCCCTGCTCTTTTTCGATATTTTTGAATTCAGGAAATTTTTTAATGAACAGTTCAGCGACCCAGAGCGGGTTTGTATCGTAACTCACGCACATGCTTTGTGTGACGTCGAGGTTTTTATAAAGTCGGTCGATGGGCTTGCGGCATTCCTCCGTCAGTTCCGCGCGGTTTTTCTGCAGATACTGCGTTGAGTGCACGCCGGAAATATAGCCGGAAATTTCCGCGCCGCACTTGGTCGAGAGGAATTTTTTTGCATCCCCGGCCGCGTATTCCACGTCTCTTTTGCAACGCTCATATTTCGCCTTCATCGTCATATTCGATTTGGCTTTCATGAAATCACGAAGATTCATTTTCATGAGCGGCGGGTTGATTGCGAATGGCGATTCCTGCACCACGTAGCTTTTCGAAAGAGAGTCGCAGAACGGTCCCGGCTGCACCAAGCCATTCACTTCACGCAACGTACCGCGCCTCAACGGGTCGCTATCACTCATTTGTTTTTCAAAAGATATCCAGCGCGTGACGATATTCGTCGCGCTTTTCAAGGCGTCTCCGGTTGTTGTTTTATCATCGAGCTTTGGGAAATTGCCGCAAAAGCGGTTATTGATGCGTTCCCACTCACGCTTTTTCTCCTCAGCGCAAGGCCCCTCCTCCACCGTCATTGGGAGCATCCAGTTCGATGCCGATGCGCCCCAGAAATACCCTTCCGAGAAAGCCCCGCAATAGGTTTCCTGCAATTCAGTGTATTTCGTGGCCGACCCCAGCGCGAGGCGGCAATTATCATAGAGATAGCCGACAGTGCCGGGTTTGTAGGCCGAAATGCTTTCTTCGGCCCGCGCAGGCCCCACAAGCGCAGTCAGGAACACAACAAAAAGGAGGATCCTAGCCAACGGCCTTGAGCTTTGCTTTTTGCGACGAGGGTTTCATTTTCTCGCGCAGGTATTCGGCGACCTTATCGATATGAATGCGCTCCTGCGCCATGCTGTTGCGGTCACGCACGGTCACGGTTTTGTCTGTAATCGTGTCGTTGTCGATGGTGAAGCAATAGGGCGTGCCGATTTCATCCTGGCGCGCGTAACGCTTGCCGATATTCTGTTTGACGTCGAGCTCGACGGTGAATTCCTCGCGCAGCTCCAGGTAAAGTTTCGTGGCGATGGGCACGTGATCTTCTTTCGCCGTCAGCGGCAAGATGGCGGCCTTGATCGGCGCAACAGACGGGTGGAAATTTAAGTATACACCCGACGGACGCGATGCGTCGATTGTATAAGCTTCGCAGATCAGCGCGAGAACGCCGCGGGAGAGGCCGGCCGCCGGCTCAATGACATGCGGCATGAATTTCTCGCTCGTCACCGGGTCCATATATTCCAGTTTCGTGCCGGAGACTTTCTGGTGCTGAGTCAGGTCGAAATCGCAACGGTGAGCGATGCCTTCCAATTCGCCATAGCCCGGCGCGGTGAAGGGGAAGCGATATTCAATATCCGCCGTGCCGTAGCCTTCTTTCGCGTAGTGCGAGAGCTCGTCCTTGTCGTGGTCGCGCATCTGGATGTTTTCACTCGACAGGCCAATACTGCGCCAGAATTTCTGGCGTTCCGTGAACCAGAAATCGCGCCACATTTTGGCTTCTTTCGGGTGGCAGAACCATTCCATTTCCATCTGTTCGAATTCGCGGGAGCGGAAAATGAAGTTACGCGGCGTGACTTCGTTCCGGAATGCCTTGCCGATTTGGGCAATACCGAAAGGCACGCGCACACGCGATGAATCCAGTACATTTTTGAAATTCAGGAAAATGCCCTGCGCGGTTTCGGGGCGCAGGTACGCCTTGTTCTCATCGCCCGCCGTCGCACCGACGAAGGTATGGAACATGAGGTTGAATTGCTTCGGCTCGGTCAGCGTGCCGGGCGTTTTGGCATCAGGCCCCAAAATATTCGCGTAATCGCTTTTATCGATAGAGGTGAATTGTTTTTTCTCGTATTGATCGCTTGACGATTTTCCGCCACCTTCTTTTTTAATGCGTTTCGCCACGTCTTCGGCTTCAGCGTCCTGATGCAAGGCCAGCCATTTACCCTTGCCGTCTTTCGGCACGAGTACATAAAGGTGATCTGCGCGGTACCTCAGCTTGGTTTCCTTGTCGTCCACCATGGGATCGGAGAAGCCGCCGACATGGCCGGACGCCTCCCACGCTTTCGGGTTCTGGATAATCGAGGAATCTAAACCAACGATCTCAACAGGCGCGCCGTCCGGGCCGATCGGCGGGCAGGTCACCATCGACTTCCACCAGAGGTCACGCAGGTTGTTCTTCAGCTCGACGCCAAGGGGCCCGTAATCCCAGAAGCCGTTGAGGCCGCCATAGATGTCAGACGCTGCGAAAATGAAGCCACGGCGCTTGCAGAGGGCAACGATGTCCTTCATGGCGGGAGTGGTGGCGGCAGGCTGGTTCATGGCGTCTTTTCCTTATTTCAGGCGGTTATAATGGCGATCCGGCCTGCTGAAAACAAGACTGGCCTTGGTCTTAAAGCGAATAAAGTCATGGCCTGTTTTTCTGCTGTAGTCGGCATAGTAAAATATTTTTTATAGCCTATTCGTTAAAATAATTATTGAGTAAAAATTCCATAATGCCGAATAATTAATAATTTATACTTCACAAATACTATAGTATTAGAGACATATAATACTGGAATTATTTCCTATATTTGACTCTTTATCTATTTTGTTCTATTTTTTACTTCAATAACTGTTTTTAAATCAACTGAAGGAGATCAAGCATGTCCCAGGTTGGAGTATGGAATGGTGTTGATACCGGTGCGGCCCGCGTTGAAACTGAAGAGCGTAAATCCCAAAACGCAAACTATATGCGGGACGCTCAACGTCACAATGTCATGATGGCTTTTAATGGGCCTTCGCTTGGCCTATAAAATTAAATAAAAACAATAACTTAAACTGATAATCCGCGCGCGTTTTTTGCGTTTTTGCGGCCAATTTGGTAATGTGATGGTGAAAGGAACGGATATGAGCAATCTTTATGACTATCTCAATGAAATCACCGACCTTGGAAGCTTTCTGAGTAAAAAAGAAGAAGCCATGAGAAACAACTTAAAAGCATGGTTCCAGCGCCGCCTGACGCTCATCGATTCGAAATTTGAAGAAGGCGAAGAAAAGTTCTGGAGCTGGATGTTCGAGATGAGCCGAGAAAATTACTTTAACAGCCTGGCCCATCAGCCGGAGCCTGTCCCGGTCTAAACCGGCGGGCATAAAATCTGAAAAAGGCGCTGATGATGTCAGCGCCTTTATGTTTTTAGCGGATAACCAGCCGCCGTGTGCGGCCCTGGCTGCGCACAATCAGCGACAATCCCTGCCCCGCATTTTTGAGCGCCTTTTCGGCATCGGCGGTTTTCGTTATTTTCTTGCCGTTTATTTCGACGAGAATATCGCCCGCCGCAACAATGCGCGCAGCCGATGTGCCTTCGTTCACTTTCAGAACGACGACACCCTCTTCTTCTTTACCGAAGAGTCCAAGCTCGACCGCGACCGCCGGATTCATGTTGGCAATCACCGCGCCATTCAGCAGGTGCGTGCCTTCTAATTTTATTTCATCGCGGGCTGGTTTATCGGGCGCGGCCATCGCCTCAACCTCATACGTTTTTTTGGTACCGGCGCGGATGGCTTCCATCGTCGCCTTCTGGCCGAGCGGCACCGTCGCCATGCGGAATTTCATTTCGGACGGATCGTGAATGTCCTTGCCGTTCACCGACGTCACGACATCGCCGACTTTTAACCCGGCTTTTGCTAACGGGCTGGCTTCATGCAGCATGGTGATCAATGCACCCACGGGACGCGCCAGATCCAGCGATTGCGCGATATCGTTGGTTACAGGCTGCGCGGTAACGCCGAGCCATGGACGCACAACGCCCTCGCCACCGCCTTTTTCCGCAGCGATAACGCTTGCGACCATTTCGGAAGGAATTGCAAAACCGATACCGAGCGAGCCGCCATCGCGTGAATAAATCGCCGAGTTGATGCCGATGACGCCGCCATCCATCGATACCAGCGGACCGCCGGAATTGCCGGGATTAATCGCGGCGTCGGTCTGGATGAAGAAATTGAAATCGCTGATGTTCAACGATGAACGTGCGAGCGCCGAGACAATACCGCTCGTCACCGTCTGGCCGACGCCGAACGGGTTGCCGATCGCCAGTACCATATCGCCGACTTCAAGTGACTCACTCGGCTTCAGCATCGCCGCTGGAAGCTCTTCGCCTTTTGCATCCACGCGCAACAGCGCAAGATCGGATGGCTGATCGGTCAGCGCAACCGTGGCATCGAATTCGCGGCCATCATTCAGCACCACTGTAATTTCCTGCGCCTCGCGAACGACGTGTGAATTGGTAACGATCAAACCGCTGCTATCGATAATGACACCGGAGCCCAGCGCACCTTCGACCTGCTTTTTCATGCGGCCGCCGAATTGCTGGTTCTCGAAGAACGGCGCGAACATCGGGTCGTTCATGAAGGGATGGTATGAGCGCGTCACGACGCGCTTGGTGTAGATATTCACCACCGCAGGCGCGATCTTCTTCACCAGCGGCGAAAAAGACAGCTGCATCTCGACACGGCTCTCGGGCAGAGCCCGCTCCGTTTCCTGCGCCAGCGCCTGCAAAGGCAGGGTTATCGCTAGCAAGGCAATGAGAATTCTGGTAAACATGGAACGGAAATTTAGGCCTGCCATTGGCAAAGATCAAGGGCCTGAAAACGGCCTTTTTGCGGGGATTTAATTATGGATACACCGTCCGGACGCAAGACCATCCCGGAAATCCGTGCCGCCAAGGGTGCCGCGCAGCCGCTCGTGTGCCTGACGGCCTATACCGCTCCCGTCGCCCGCATTCTCGACCGTTATGCCGATATTCTTCTCGTCGGCGATTCCGTCGGCAATGTTGTCTATGGGCTTGAGAACACGCTCGCGGTCGATCTCGACATGATGATCCGTCACGGTCAGGCGGTGACACGTTCCTCACGCAATGCCTGCGTGGTCATCGATATGCCGTTCGGCACGTATGAAGAAAACACCGAGCAGGCTTTCCGCAATGCGCTGCGCGTTATGAAGGAAACAGGGTGCGATGCCGTGAAATTAGAGGGCGGTCAGGACATGGCGCAGACCATTCAATATCTGACCTCGCGCAATATTCCCGTCATGGCGCATATCGGGCTGCAGCCGCAATCGGTTCTGAAAGACGGTGGTTATAAAATCAAGGGCCGTACCAGCGAAGATGAAGCGCGCCTGCTGCTTGACGCAAAAGCTGTCGAAAAATCCGGCGCATTCGCCGTGGTAATCGAAGGCACGGTTGAGGATGTTGCCGCGAAACTGACCAAGAGCATTTCAATCCCGACCATCGGCATCGGCGCGTCAGCCGCGTGCGACGGGCAGGTTCTGGTGATCGATGACATGATCGGCCTCACCGCAAATGTGCCGAAATTCGTGAAGAAATATGCCGATGTTGCGGGCGAAATCGAAAAGGCTGCAGCAGCATTTTCCGCCGATGTGCGCGCAAAAAAATTTCCGGGTGCTGAGCATGTCTATACCCGCCCGCGACCGGTTTCCGTGAAAGACCCAATGAAAGATCGGGCATCATGATCGTCGCGCGCTCCTATACCGAGCTTGAGCAATCCATCGGCGCATGGAAGAAGGAAAAACGCCGCATCGCGTTCGTGCCTACGATGGGCGCGCTGCATGAAGGTCATATGTCGCTGATGAAGATCGGCCTTGATAACGCCAACAAATGCGTCGCCAGCATTTTCGTGAACCCGGCGCAGTTCGCTCCTACTGAGGATTTTTCCTCTTACCCGCGCGAGGAAGGCGCCGACCTCGCGAAACTTGAGGCGGCTGGCGTTCACCTTGTTTATATGCCGCAGGAAAAGGAAATCTATCCGACCGGACCTGTGGCGGATCTTCGCGCCGGGCCGGTTGCCGTGGGGTTAGAGAGCGAATTCCGCCCGCATTTCTTTAACGGCGTCGTCAGTGTCGTTGCGCGGCTGTTCGACCAGGTGATGCCGGATGTTGCCGTTTTCGGCGAAAAGGATTACCAGCAGCTTTGCGTCATCCGTGAAATGGTGCGCGAGATGAACAGCCAGATCGAAGTCATGTCCGGTCCCATCATCCGCGATGCGGAAGGGCTGGCGCTCTCATCGCGCAATGCGTACCTCTCCGAGACCGAATTAAAAATCGCGCGGCGACTGAACAAGACACTCTATGCGCTGGCAGAAAAACTCAAAGAATTCCCGACCGAGGCTTACGATCTCGTGTCATCCGGTGTTTCCCGCCTGCAGGAAGCGGGATTTGATCAAGTCGATTACGTGGAGTTGCGCGAGGCCGATACGCTGAAACCGCTGACGAAACTCACCGGCCCGGCCCGCCTTCTCGCCGCCGCCCATATCGGCAAGACGAGATTGATTGATAACGTGGCTGTTTAATTAGTCTTTAATTCTTGAAGCAGATATCATTCCCTGCATTCCTGTGGGAAGAGGCTCGGATCTCGCACTTACAAGCACCAAAATGTTTCCTTTGAAATCTGCTTGATAGGTTCTAGTTAAAGAATCATTTTCGCCTTTTTCTTCCGAGATTTTCTTAAAAGGAGTTTCAGATCCAAACCAGCCGTCGGCAATTTCCCAAAATTTATTATAATCTAAAGCTCTTATTGCCACACTGCACATACCGTTATCCCGCGTTATTAAAACGGAATTTCCCATTGCTTCTTTGGTCGTGAATACACGAGCTGGTTCTTTTGAAAAAAGCTGGGCCTTCTCAGCAGGAAACTCTATTGCCTTATTTTCACTTGCCAGCCTTGCTGCATCATCAGCGGCAACAACTGCGGGGATGCAATATGTCATCATCATGTGAAAAGCTGCAATTTCCTTCTCATCTGCTTCTTCTGCAATCGCAGGAAAAGAAAAAAGTAGAATGAAAAACAATAAAATTATGTAATTTTTCATGACGTTCTCCTGTTAAAAAAAGGCGATCCGAAGATCGCCTTTTTGAATTCTCTATCGAAAAAATTAACCGCCCACTTTCCGGACTTTGGATTTTTTCTTCTCGGCGGATTTGCTGGAGCCCTGCACGTCGGCTTTCGGCTTTTTCTCGGCCTTGGCTTTCGGTGCTTTTGCGGCTTTTTCCTGCGATTTCGCGTCATGCTCGGATGAAACGATCTCAATCGTACCGCTGTCCTTGCCCTTGGCCGATTCATCGCGGTCAACGAGCTCGATTACGGCCATCGGCGCGGCGTCTCCGTAACGGAAACCGGCTTTCAGGATACGGATATAACCGCCATTACGGTCGGCATAGCGCTCGGCCAGGACGTCGAACAGTTTGCGCACCTGTGTCTGGTCGCGCAGCGTGGCAATTGCCTCGCGGCGTTTCGCCAGAGCGGTTTTCGGGTTCGCGGCCGCCTTTTTACCGAGGGTGATGAGCTTTTCCGTGTAGGGACGAAGCTCTTTCGCCTTCGGCAGGGTCGTCACGATCTGCTCGTGCTTGATCAGCGCGGCAGCCATGTTCGCCAGCATCGCCTTGCGGTGGCTGGAGACTCTTCCGAGTTTTCTATGTTTAATGCGGTGTTTCATAGTCTTACTACTTTCTGCCAGCCTGCTGGCGATGCGGCCTCACGTATGAGAACCTTGGAATAACCGCCTGCCACTAGCCCTTCGAGCTGTAAACAAACGGGGCGGGCAACCTGCCCTAAACTTATTTACTAGAACGGTTCGTCGACCTTCTTCATCAGTTCGTCGATGTTCTCAGGCGGCCATCCCTCGACCTGCATACCGAGATGCAGACCCATGGTGGAGAGCACTTCCTTGATCTCGTTGAGCGATTTGCGGCCGAAGTTTGGCGTGCGGAGCATGTCGCTTTCGGATTTCTGAACGAGGTCGCCGATATAGACGATGTTGTCGTTCTTGAGGCAGTTCGCAGAACGAACGGAAAGTTCCAGCTCGTCCACTTTGCGCAAGAGATTGCGATTGAAGGGGAGCTCTTCGCCCTCTTCCTTGCCGCGTGCCTCTTCCGGCTCTTCGAAGTTCACGAATACCTGCAGCTGGTCCTGGAGAATACGAGCGGCATAAGCCACTGAATCTTCCGGGGTGATGACGCCGTTGGTTTCAACGAACAGCGTCAGCTTGTCGTAGTCGGTGATCTGGCCGACGCGGGTGTCTTCCACTTCGTACGTGACCTTGCGGACCGGCGAGAACACGCTGTCCACCGGGATGAGGCCGACAGGCGCTTCTTCCGGGCGGTTATGCGATGCAGGACGATAGCCCTTGCCGTTGTTTACGGTCATTTCCATGTTCAGCTTCGCGCCCTTGTCGAGCGTGCAGATGACGAGATCGGGATTCATGATCTCGATGTCGGCGCCTGCTTCGATCTGCGCGGCGGTGACTTCGCACGGGCCGACAGCCGAGAGACGCATTTTCTTCGGGCCTTCGGCGTGCATACGCACGGCCAGCGCCTTGACGTTCAGGATGATGTCGGTGACATCTTCACGCACGCCCTCGATGGACGAGAATTCATGGAGAACGCCATCGATCTGGACAGCCGTTACAGCAGCGCCCTGCAACGAGGAGAGCAGAATGCGGCGAAGCGCGTTCCCGAGCGTCAAGCCGAAACCGCGCTCGAGGGGTTCAGCGATGACTTTGCCGGTGTTCGGCGCATCCGACTTGTTGATGTCGAGCTTGGTCGGTTTAATCAGCTCTTGCCAGTTCTTCTGTATCATTTGGTGGTTCCTTTCACTTCATCCGGTTCTTAGCCGGCCTCTGGTTACGTTGGATAAATCACGCGGCAAGCACCATGCCTCCCGCGTGATGAATTGATTAAACGCGGCGGCGCTTCGGCGGACGGCAGCCGTTGTGCGGAACGGGCGTGATGTCCTTGATCGAGCGGATGTTGAAACCGGCGGACTGCAAACCGCGCAATGCGGATTCGCGTCCCGATCCCGGACCCTTGACCCAGACTTCGAGGTCTTTCATGCCGTGTTCCTGCGCCTTGCGGCCAGCATCTTCCGCTGCCATCTGCGCGGCGTACGGTGTCGATTTTCTCGAACCCTTGAAGCCCATCAGACCGGCGGACGACCAGGCAACAACATTGCCCTGTGCGTCGCTGATCGTGATCATCGTGTTGTTGAAGGTCGAATTGACGTGCGCAACGCCCGAGACGATATTTTTCTTCTCTTTGCGTTTAACGCGCGCGACTGCTGTCTTTTCTGATGACATGATTATTTCTCCTTATTTCGCGGGCGTTTGTTTTTTGCCGGCGACTGTTTTTGCCGGGCCCTTGCGGGTGCGTGCATTGGTCTGCGTACGCTGGCCGCGAACCGGTAGACCGGCGCGGTGGCGCAGGCCACGGTAGCAACGCATATCCTGCAGGCGCTTGATGTTCAGCGAAACTTCGCGGCGCAGGTCGCCTTCGATCATGTAGCCGCCTTTTTCGATTTCCGAACGGATGCGGTTCAGAATATCTTCAGACGCTTCGCCCATGCGCATCGATAAATCGATGCCGAGCTTTTCGCAGATCTTGAAGGCTGTGGGACGGCCAATGCCGTGAATGTAAGAGAGCGCGATAGCGATGCGCTTTTTATCCGGTACGTTAACGCCGGCGATACGTGCCATGGTCTTTTCCTTTCAATTTTCCGAGACACTATTGTCTCTACCAGGCCGGTCCGGGTCTGCCCATTACGCTTCCCCCGGTAGGCTTGTAAACTTATGGTCTTCAATGGCTTGAAGATGCGCGGAATATAGGCACTCGGGCCTGCCCCGTCAATATATATTTAGGCCGGCCATAAGCCATTTTTTTCAATATTTTACAATGACTTATTTGGGTGCTGCTGATGGGAGACGCTGACTATTTCAGCGTTTTCCCGATAAGGGCTGTGACTTCATCGACCGGCTGCATGCCATCAATAGCGCGCAGCAGGTTCTTTGCCTCGTAATAGGGCAAAATCGGGGCAGTCTGGTCGTGATAGACCTTGAGGCGCTTCTTGAGCGTTTCCTCATTATCGTCGGTGCGGGCGCCGCCGGTTTCCGCCGCGCGGCCCTTGATACGGTCGACCAGCGCCTTGTCGTCGA
This sequence comes from Micavibrio sp. UBA7657, assembly GCA_002483465.1. GTDB lineage: Bacteria > Pseudomonadota > Alphaproteobacteria > Micavibrionales > Micavibrionaceae > UBA7657. Next base: position 119,138 of record DLHX01000019.1, read on the forward strand.
CCTCGAGAACCAGAACATGATCCAGCTTGCGCTTCACCTTGCGGAGCATTTCATCGAGGGCCTCCGCCTGCGCCACCGTGCGCGGGAAACCATCCAGGATAAAACCCTTCGCGCAGTCCGGCCCTGCGATGCAGTTACCGATCAGTTCGATAATGATTTCGTCAGATACGAGCTCGCCCGCATCGAGAACCGATTGAATCTTGCGACCAAGATCGCTGTCGCTCGCCACTTCCGCGCGCAGCATATCGCCGGTCGAGAGTTTCTTGATCTTGTAATTTTGCTGAAGACGCGCGGCCTGCGTGCCCTTGCCCGCGCCCGGCGGTCCGAAAATAACGAGGTTCAGTGACATTATCTTCCTCTCAGCTTGGCCTTTTTGATTAGGCCTTCATACTGGTGCGCGATCATATGCGAATGAATCTGCGCGACCGTATCGAGTGTGACCGAGACCACAATCAAAAGACTCGTGCCGCCGAAATAAAACGGCATCGAATATTTCGAGATCAGGAACTCCGGCAGGATACAGATGAACACAAGGTAAAACGCACCGATGGTCGTGATGCGCGTCAGGATATAATCCAGGTAATCGGCCGTGTTCTTGCCGGGGCGAATGCCGGGAATGAAGCCGCCATATTTGCGCAGCATCTCGGCATTATCTTCCGGATTGAACACAACAGCGGTGTAGAAGAAGCAGAAGAAAATAATCAGCGCGCCGTAAAGGGTCATATAGATCGGCTGACCGTGCGCGAGATAGCGCGCGATCATCGCGGTGATATCACCACCGTCCGCACCCGAAAAACCGACAATCGTCAGCGGCAGCAGCAGAAGCGAAGACGCGAAGATCGGCGGAATAACGCCCGCGGTATTGAGTTTCAGCGGGATGTGGTTCGACGTGCCGCCCATCATACGGTTACCCTGCTGACGTTTTGGATACTGAACAATAACCCGGCGCTGGGCACGCTCCATGAACACGATAAAAGCAATGACGCCGCAAACCAGGCTGAACAGCAACAGCAATTCGAGGAAGCTGAACTGCCCCTGGCGGCCAAGCTCAAGAACGCTGGCGATCGCGCGCGGCAATTCCGCGACGATACCGGCGAAGATGATGAGCGAGATGCCGTTACCGATACCGCGCGCCGTGATCTGCTCGCCGAGCCACATCAGGAACA
>DLHX01000012.1 GCA_002483465.1 Micavibrio sp. UBA7657
GCACTACAACTCTTTTCTAAATTAGATAACGACATTTTTTTACCTCTATAATTACGAAGCGCATAATTTGTCATAAAAACTATAGCTTGTCAATTTTATTGAAACCAATAAACTTGCATTCCCTATTTAAAACCCCTATATAAACCGCATCATCCCAATATTGCTAAAACGATATGGATGGGCTTAATAAAAAGCCCGGGCAAAAACCCGTGCCTAAATGACTGATAATATAAGGTTTTATGCGCTCGACGCCGCTTGAAAACAGGATTGCAGAAATCGCTCGCCCCGCCGCTGCGGATATGGGGCTGGAGATTGTTTCTGTGAAAATCCTCGGTGAAGGCGGCGGCACGAACGTCCAGGTGCTGGCGGAGAATCCGACGACTAAAAATCTCGGCGTCGAAGATTGTACGAAACTGAGCAAGGCGCTCTCCGCCCTGCTCGATGTCGAGGACCCGATCAACGGCGCCTACCGTCTCGAGGTCAGCTCGCCGGGTATCGACCGCCCGTTGGTGAAAATCGAGGATTTCGAAACCTACAAAGGTTTCGAAGCGAAACTGGAGAGCGATATGCCCGTCGATGTAACCGGGCAAAAAAGATTTAAAGGCGTTTTACGTGGCGTGAACGGTCAATCTGTTGTAATCGAGACCGAGCAAGGCACCGCTGAAATTCCTTTTACCGCCCTTAACAAGGCAAAACTGGTTTTAAACGACAAACTGCTTAAACAAACCTCGAAAGGTATTAACTAAAAGGTGAACCATGGAACTGCTGCAAGTCGCTGATAACGTCGCAAGAGAAAAAAATATTGATCGTGAAATCGTCATCGGGGCGATGGAAGAAGCCATTCAAAAGGCGGGCCGCTCGAAATACGGCCACGATCATGACATCCGCGCGCATATTGACCGCCGCTCGGGCGTTATCGAACTGAAGCGCTACCGCCAGGTCATGGAAGACGGCGCGCTCATCGAAAACGAAGTCGCGCAGCTTACCGCAGCGCAGGCCAAAAAAATCAGCGCAACCGCTAAACCCGGTGAATTCATCATCGACGATCTGCCGCCGCTTGATTTCGGCCGCATCGCCGCCCAGACCGCGAAACAGGTCATCATGCAGAAAGTGCGTGAAGCCGAGCGTTCGCGCCAGTACGGCGAATTCAAGGACAAGGTTGGCGAAATCGTCAACGGCGTTATCAAGCGCGTCGAATACGGCAACGCGACCATCGACATTCAAGGCCGCGCAGAGGCTTTATTGAGACGCGATGAAACGCTGCCGCGCGAGCACCTGAAAAACGGCGACCGCGTCCGTGCGATCATTTATGAAGTCCGTGAAGAACAGCGCGGCCCGCAGATTTTCCTGTCGCGTACGCACCCGGAATTCATGGCGAAACTGTTCATGCAGGAAGTGCCGGAAATCTATGACGGCATCATCACGATCAAAGCCGTCGCCCGCGACCCGGGTTCACGCGCCAAAATCGCGGTGGTTTCCCGTGATTCATCCATCGACCCTGTCGGCGCCTGCGTCGGTATGCGCGGCTCCCGCGTTCAGGCCGTCGTCGGCGAACTGCAAGGCGAGAAAATCGACATCGTGCCGTGGACGGACGATATCGGCTCCTTCGTCGTCAGCGCGCTGCAGCCTGCAACGGTTGTTAAAGTTGTTCTTGATGAAGACAAGAAACGCATGGACGTTGTCGTGCCGGACGAGCAGCTTTCGCTCGCCATCGGTCGCCGCGGCCAGAACGTGCGCCTTGCTTCCATCCTTACCGGCTGGGATATCGACATCCTGACGGAAGCCGAGGAATCGGCCCGCCGCGCGGAAGAACTCAAGACACGCTCCGCTCTCTTTATCGAGGCGCTGGACGTCGACGATGTTATTGCCCACCTCCTGGTTGCGGAAGGTTTCGCGACTGTCGAGGAACTGGCGGATACGTCTGTCGATGAACTGAACCGCATTCAGGGTTTCGAAGAAGAGATCTCGAACGAACTGGTTACGCGTGCCCAGACCTTCCTGGCTGCCAAGAAAAAAGAACTTGAGCAGAAGCAGAAAGAACTCGGCATGAAAGACGACCTGGTCAGCATCGAGGGTCTATCCCCTGCGCAGCTTATCAAGATCGGCGAAGCCGGCATCAAGACACGCGACGATCTCGCGGATCTTGCCGCTGACGAGCTGGTTGAAATGCTGGGCGCCGGTCAAATCACCGAAAAAGATGCCAACGTGGTCATTATGAACGCGCGGGCGCACTGGTTTGCTGATGAGCAGGCCGCAACAACACAAACGGAAGAGCAACCGGCTTAATTGTACGCAGGCGACGTTCTGGTGTATAAAGCACGCTGGTAAGGACACATGACGGAAACTAAAGACAAAGCAGAAGACGGCAAGAAACTCACGCTCGGTGCCAAAGGCACGCTGAGCCTGAAAGGCAATGCCGGACAGCTTCGTCCGAACATGGGTCAGTCCTCCGGCGGGTTTTCGGTAGAGGTTCGCCGCAAGCGCAGCGGACCTTCCACCACCCAGGACCAGCAGCAACAGGACGATGTGCAACTGACGAGCGAGGAGCGCGATTCCCGTGCCCGCGCTCTTCAGAATGCCATGGCCGACGGCGCAAGACCGAAAACCAATCTTCCCAAGCGCCGTACGATTGAAGACGTCAAAAAGGAAGAAATCATCAAGGCGGAAGCCGCTCCTGACGCCGCGGCAAGCGAACTTGAAGAAATGCGCCGCATCGAGCAGGCGGAACGCGGAGACAAACCGGCTGCTCCGGGCTTCGTACGCCCGAGTGACGCGGCACGCCGCGGTCGTCCCGGTGGCGAGGAAGAAAGCAGCGGCGGCGGATTCCGCGACCGCTTCAAGAAACCACCGCCCCGCCCGCAAAAGCGTATGACGCCCGATCAGCGCGGTGGACGTTTGACCGTTGCGCAGGCACTTAACGAAGATTATGAACGCGTTCGCGGCAAATCACTCGCAGCGCAGAAACGCGCGCGCGAAAAAGCCCGCCTTGCAGCTCTTGGCGCACAGGAACCGGCGCAGAAAATCCTGCGCGAAGTTATTCTTCCTGAAATCCTGACTGTCGGCGAACTGGCCAACCGTATGGCCGAGCCCGGCAGCGAAGTGATCAAGGCGCTGATGAAAATGGGCGTCATGGCGACAATCAATGAACCAATCGATGCCGATACGGCGGAACTGATCGCCGGAGAGTTCGGCCACAAGGTTAAACGCGTTACCGAAGCTGACGTTGAAATCGGCATGGAAGGTACGTTGGACACAGAGACCGATCTTCTGCCCCGTCCTCCCGTTGTCACCATCATGGGTCACGTCGACCACGGTAAAACCTCTCTGCTAGATGCGCTGCGTCATACAGACGTCGTAGCAGGCGAAGCCGGCGGCATTACGCAACATATCGGCGCTTACCAGGTAACCCTGAAATCCGGAGCGAAGATTACCTTCCTCGACACGCCCGGCCACGCGGCGTTCACCGAGATGCGCGCACGCGGCGCCAACGTCACGGATATCGTCGTTATCGTCGTATCCGCTGAAGACAGCATCATGCCCCAGACGATTGAATCGATCAGCCACGCCCGCGCGGCGAAAGTGCCGATCATTATCGCGATCAACAAGATCGATATGCCGTCCGCCGATGCGCAAAAAGTGCGTCAGGACCTTCTTCAATATGAAGTGGTGGTCGAGGAAATGGGCGGCGACGTCCAAACGGTCGAAGTTTCGGCCAAGAAAAAAACAAATCTCGACAAGCTGGAAGAAGCCATTCTCCTTCAGGCCGAAGTTCTTGAGCTGAAGGCTAACCCGAACCGCGAAGCCCACGGTTTCGTCGTGGAATCCAAGCTGGAAAAAGGCCGTGGCTCCGTTGCCACCGTCCTGATCCAGAAGGGCACGCTGAAAGTCGGCGATATTTTTGTTGCGGGTAAAGAATCAGGCCGCGTCCGCGCCATCGTCGATGATCGTGGCCAGAATATTCAAAAAGCCCTGCCCGGCCAGCCGGTCGAGGTTCTCGGTTTCGGCGGCACGCCGGATGCAGGCGATACGTTCACTGTTGTCGGCGATGAGAACAAGGCGCGCGAAATTGCCGATTACCGTCAGCGTAAAAAACGCGAAATGCAGGCCACGAAAGCCGTCAAAGGCCGCACGACCATGGAAGACCTTCTGCTTATCAAGCAGGAAGGCGAGAAAACCACCCTGCCCGTCGTCATCAAGGGCGACGTGCACGGATCAGTTGAAGCCATTGCCGGCTCGCTGCAGAAAATGGTTGATGACAACCAGGGCATTGCCGTACAGGTCCTGCATAGCGGCGTCGGCGGGATTACTGAATCCGACGTTACCCTCGCTCGCGCATCGGGCGGTATCATTATCGGCTTTAACGTCCGCGCCAACAACCAGGCCCGCGACCTCGCGCAGCGCGACGCCGTGCAGATCCATTACTACAACATCATTTACAACATCATCGACGACGTAAAAGCGATCCTGACCGGCATGCTTTCCCCGACCAAGCGCGAGGAATATATCGGCCAGGCGCAGGTCAAGCAGGTCTTCAACATCACCAAGGTCGGCAAAATCGCTGGCTGTATGGTCATGGAAGGCTGGGTCAAGCGCGGCGCGAAAGTCCGCTTGCTCCGCGACAACGTTGTCATTCACGAAGGTACGCTCAAAACCCTCAAGCGCTTCAAGGATGAAGTCAAAGAGGTCAAGGAAGGCACGGAATGCGGTATGGCATTCCAGGATTACGACGACCTGAAAGACGGCGACGTTATCGAGTGCTACCAGATCGTAGAAGAAGCCCGCACGGTCACGTAAATGCGTAACAGCAAAACCAGTGAACCCACGCAGCGCCAGCTCCGGGTCGGCGAACAAATCCGCCACATCCTTGCGGAAACTATGCAGCGCGGTCATTTTAATGAAGCAGTCCTGATCGACGCGCATCTAAGCATCTCCGAGGTAAAACTCAGCCCTGATCTCAAACACGCCACGGCCTATGTCATGGCTCTGGGCGGCGTCAATATGGATGAAATCCTCCCGGCGCTGAATAAAGACCGAAACGTTTTCAAAAAAGAAATCGCGCGGAATGCCGGTTTGCGTTTCACGCCGACAATCCGCTTTGTGGCCGATAATTCCTTCAACGAAGCGGAGAAGATCGAAAACATCCTCCGTGAAATTCACGCCGAAAAAGAATAGCCATGGCCCGCAAACGCAAAGGCGACAAAATCGACGGCTGGATCAACCTCGATAAGCCTCTCGGTTTAACTTCAACTCAGGCGATGGCGAAAGTGCGCTGGCTAATGAAGGCACAGAAGGCCGGGCATGCCGGAACGCTTGACCCCCTCGCCTCAGGCATTCTTCCCATCGCTCTTGGCGAAGCGACGAAAACGATTTCCTACATCCAGGACGGGCTGAAAACCTATTCCTTTACCGTGCAATGGGGCGAGCAGCGCGACACGGATGACGGCGAAGGCAAAGTCATCGCGACATCGGACGCCCGCCCGTCGAAAGAACAAATTGAATCGATCCTGAAGAATTACAGCGGGACGATCATGCAGACGCCGCCCAAATTCTCGGCGATCAAAATAGACGGCGCACGCGCCTATGACCTCGCCAGAGACGGCGAAGAGGTCGAACTGAAAGAGCGCGAGGTTTATATCGAAAGCTTCGAAATAATCTGTCATCCTGAGCGCAGCGAAGGATCTCACAGCCACCAAGGGGATTCTTCGCTATCGCTCAGAATGACAAGTGAAGGGATGGACCAAACCTCCTTCCGCATGGTCTGCGGCAAGGGCACCTATGTCCGGTCTCTGGCCCGGGATATGGGCCGGGAATTGGGGTGTCTGGGCTATATAACCGCCCTGAAACGCGAGAAAGTAGGCCCTTTTACGCTGGAATCCTCTATTTCTCTGGACAAACTGGCGGGTTTGGACGATATTGCCCGCCTCAACGAGGCCGTTTTACTCCCCCTTGAGACCGCGCTGGACGACATCCCGGCGTTGGCCGTAAGGGAGGATGAAGCAGCCAGATTGAGAAACGGGCAAGTTCTCGCCTTCATATCTCGCCCCGACTTCGAGCGTCTTGGACGCGCAGGTCTCGACGGGACGCTTCAAGAAGCGCTGGTGACGTGTAACAGCAAACCGGTAGCACTTGTGGAAGCAGAAGGACCGGAAGTCAGACCCGTTCGGATTTTAAACATATAACCCCGAAAAGGAGTACACGATGTCGGCATTACAGAAGAGCGCAGAGCGCAAAGCAAAAGTCATTCAGGAATACCAGACCGAGAAAAACGACACCGGTTCGGCCGATGTGCAGATTGCCATCCTCACCGACCGCATTAATTACCTGTCGGAACACCTCCAGACGCACAAGAAAGACGTTCACAGCCGCCGCGGCCTTCTGATGATGGTTGCCAAGCGCCGTAAGCTTCTCGACTACCTGAAGCGCACGAGCAACGACCGTTACCAGAGCCTGATCGAGCGCCTGAATATCCGCCGCTAATCAGCAGAATTCACAAAAACGCCCCCGGTTAATATCGGGGGCGTTTTTTATTTCAGGAAACTTTTCCTGATGTCAGGCGTTAGTGCCCCGGAAGCTTAATATTCAAGGGAGTTTATGATGAATAATAGAAACACACTTATAGGTCTGGTTATCGTTGTTCTGGTGGTTGTTGCTGGCTATCTGGTTCTGAACCAGCCCGACCAGCGCAGCACCGGTGAACATATCGGCGATGCTATCAGCAATCTTGATGAAGGTGTTGATGACGCTACGCGTGAACTTGAAGACCGCACGCCTGCCGAGCGTATCAAAGATGACATCAATGATGCCACGGATGGCAGCCCGGAATAATTAATTTACAGCTAAACAAAAACCCCGCTTCGGCGGGGTTTTTTTATTACTGCGCCGGAGCCGGTGCAGGTTGCTCTGCAACCCTGACCTTCACCTTGCATGGCAGGGTGATTTTATAAGTCCAGACGTGATGGCGGCGAAGGGCGACGACGGGGAAATCATATTCCGTTCCCGGCGTTTCCGATTGATGTTCTTCCGTGAATTTTTTGACTTCTGCGGCGCTGGCGGGAGCGGCCAAAGCTGTCTCACAGACTTTTTCCAGTTCCTCACCCTTGATATTTTTAACGCGCGCCGATTCAGACTTCATATGGTTGATGAATATGAAGGCATCGGCGGCAAAAGCGCCAACAGCAAGCAGTACGACAATCAGTATAATTTTTACAGTCTTACTCATTTAAAAAGTACCTTTCCAAAATCTTGCCTTTATCCAGTTTAAACACAAGCGGTATGCCCGTTGGAAATTCGGCGTCGTTAATTGTCTCCGGCGTTTCAGCGCCCAGAATGATCAATACGGCGCGCAGGGAATTGCCATGCGCCGCGATCAGTACATTCTCGCCCTTTTCCAGCAACGGCTTGATGTTTCCATTGAAATAAGGCCGTACGCGTTTTTCCACGACATCGCCAAGGCATTCTCCGCCGGGCGGTGCCACATCATACGAACGGCGCCAGATATGGACTTGTCCCGCGCCATATTTTTCGCGGGTTTCGTCCTTGTTCAAACCTGTGAGATCACCGTAATCACGCTCGCGCAGATCATCGTGGCGAACCATTTCATTGAAAAGTTCTGGCTGGCCGGACGCTGCGAGTGCCATCTGGGCGGTGCGGTTGGCCCTGGTCTGGGTCGAGCTGAAGACATGATCGAAACTCAAACCGGCTTTTTTGATCATTTCGCCAGCCTTTTTGGCCTCTTCCTCGCCAATTTTCGTCAAATCGACATCCTTGAACCCCGTAAAGCGGTTTTCGAGGTTCCACTGGCTCTGGCCATGCCTTAAAAGTACTAGGTAATTCATTATATTAGCGCCTTTTGACCTAAAGATTCCTTTGACTTTGGTTATAAATAATGGCATTTGTATGCGCAGTAAAGAGGCGGGAATGGCCCTGTTTCCCGGTTGACTGTTGAACCCACCCCAAAGTGGTTTCCACTGTCCGCCCGGAACCAGTTCCCCGCTCCCACCGAACATACAATCACCTCCCGTAAAGGTACGGGAGGGGTCAAATCATATAAGGAAATAAAAACTATGTTTAATATATTTAGAAAAGAAATCGATTTCGCAGGTAAAACAATTATCCTCGAAACCGGTAAAATCGCCCGTCAGGCTGACGGCGCCGTTCTCGCCACGATGGGCGAAACCTCTGTTCTTTGTGCCGTTACCGGCGCCAAGAGCGTGAAAGAAGGCCAGGATTTCTTTCCCCTCACGGTTCACTACCAGGAAAAAACCTATGCAGCCGGTAAAATCCCCGGCGGTTTCTTCAAGCGCGAAGCGCGTCCGTCTGAAAAAGAAACGCTGACCTCCCGCCTGATCGACCGCCCGATCCGCCCGCTGTTCCCTAAAGACTTCTATAACGAAGTCCAGGTGATCGCGACCGTGATATCACACGATCTCGAAAACGACCCGGACATGGTCGCCCTCATCGGCTGTTCCGCAGCCCTCACGATTTCGGGCATCCCGTTCATGGGTCCGATCGGCAGCGCGCGCATCGGCTACATCAATGGCCAGTTCGTCATCAACCCGACCATGTCGGAGATGAAAGAGAGCGCACTGGACCTGATTGTCGCAGGCACCAAGGAAGGCGTCCTGATGGTTGAATCCGAAGCGAAAGAGCTTTCGGAAGAAATCATGCTGGATGCGGTGACAAAGGGCTGGAAATCCTTTCAGCCGGTTATCGACGGTATTATCGATCTCGCCGAAATGTGCGCGAAAGAGCCGTGGCCGATCACCGAGACGCCTGCTCACCTCAAAAAACTCAGCGCCGATATCAAATCCGGCTATGAGAAAGAAGTGCGCGATGCTTACGCGATCACCAACAAGGCGGAGCGTTATGCCGCTGTCGGTGCCGCGAAGAAAAAAGCGGTTGCCCAGTTCAAAAGCGATGAAATCAACGATAACACGGTTATCTCCAAGTTCAAGGAACTGGAATCCGACGTTGTTCGCGGCAACATCCTGAAAACCGGCCGCCGTATCGATCAGCGCGACACGAAGACTGTCCGCCCGATCGTTGCAGAAACCGGCATCCTGCCCCGTACGCATGGCTCCGCCCTGTTCACACGCGGTGAAACCCAGGCGCTTGTGGTTACCACGCTTGGCACCGGCCAGGACGAGCAGATCATTGATGCGCTGGAAGGCGAATACAAACAGCGCTTCATGCTCCACTATAACTTCCCTCCCTACTCTGTCGGCGAAGCCGGTCGTATGGGTCCTCCGGGCCGCCGCGAAATCGGTCACGGTAAACTCGCATGGCGTGCGATTAACCCGCTCTTGCCGTCTGTCGAGGATTTCCCGTACACGATGCGCGTGGTCTCCGAGATCACGGAATCGAACGGATCAAGCTCGATGGCAACCGTTTGCGGCACCTCGCTCGCTCTTATGGATGCGGGCGCACCGTTGAAAGCCCCGGTAGCCGGTATCGCCATGGGCCTCATCAAGGAAGGCAATGAATTCGCCGTCCTGTCCGATATTCTCGGCGATGAAGACCATCTCGGCGACATGGACTTCAAAGTCGCGGGAACCGAAAACGGCATCACCGCCCTGCAGATGGACATCAAGATTACCTCGATCACCGAGGAAATCATGAAAATCGCCGTCAACCAGGCGAAAGAAGGCCGCCTGCACATTCTCGGCGAAATGAACAAAGCATTGACCGAAGCGCGCGGCGAGCTCTCGAAGTTCGCACCGCAGATCGTCACGCTGAAAATCCCGACGGATAAAATCCGCGAGGTTATCGGTACGGGCGGTAAGGTCATTCGCGAAATCTGCGAAGTGTCCGGCGCGAAAGTGGATATCGAGGATGACGGCACGATCAAGGTATCGGCCGTTAATGCCGACGCTATCGAGAAAGCCGTCAATATGATCAAGGGCATCACGGAAGAACCCGAAGCCGGCAAGGTCTATAGCGGTAAAGTCGTGAAAACCATGGAATTCGGCGCGTTCGTCAATTTCATGGGCGCAAAGGACGGCCTCGTTCACATCTCCGAACTGGCCGACCAACGCGTTGCGCAAACCACCGATGTCGTCAATGAAGGCGACCAGGTGAAAGTCGTCGTGCTCGGCATGGATGACCGCGGCAAGGTAAAACTGTCGATGAAGCGCGTTAATCAGGAAAACGGCGAGATCATCGGCGAACTTCCTTCACCTGATGAAGTATCCGCACCGCGTCCCCGCCGTGAAGGCGGAGACCGTGATCGCGGACGCGACCGTGGCCCGCGCCGTAACCGGGGTTAATCGAAAACGCGTCATTGCGAGGGAGCAAAGCGACCGAAGCAATCCATCTTTTTTAGAAACTACTGGATTGCTTCGTCGGCCTTAAAGGCCTCCTCGCAATGACGGAAATAAACAAATGCCCGCCCTCAAAAGCGGGCATTTTTACAGGCTAAAACCAGACCTCGACGCCGTAATTCCATGCGAGCTCTTCACCCGCCTTGATATTGCGAAGAGCAAAGACCGTAATAAGATTTTTTTCCAGATCAGATTCAAGCCGGATATTCGGCTTTGCGCTGTGGTTGTAAAGCATGAGATAACCAAGGCCTAAAGCGTATTTTTTATTCCTGTTATTTTCATCCCAGTCCAGCACCCAGCCATCCGGGGCCTCATCCTTCGGCACGTTCTTTGACTTCATCGTCACGACAGGCGAGACCTCGATAATTTCGCCCTTTTTTATATTGCGGGTTGTAAAAACGCCCCTGCCCTTGGTCGGCACAGCCTTCCAGATAATGTGTGCGCCTTTTAATCCGTAGCTATTTCTTTTCCTGGTCATTCCGTTCTCCAAAGCCAGATATTCCTATATCTTTTTATGGAGGGTTGCCATGAAAGATTTTGAAAAATAAAAGCCCGGCTTTTGGCCAGGCTTTCACGTTTGCTGCACGAAACAGATGAGTCTCAGGCTTGAGAAATCACAAGGCGCGCATTTTTGTATTAGTGTTTAAATTTAATGGTCCTAACCGAGGTTCCAATCGTGGCGCAGGGCGTAGAGTAATATATTTCTCTCGGCAGATTCGGCCTGAACCTCAGCAATTCTATTTGTGCCCTCGTCATCCTTCCGTTTGCCCTCTTTAACCATATCCAGCACAAGTACGGTTTTCAGGTCCTTGACTGCGTCGCACGTACGCACGTGCGCTTCAAAGCTTGTGTCATCTATTTCTCTTTCGACGCCAGCAGCCACGGCTAAAAACGCCAGTTTCACGAGACCTTCTTTTTTCAGTCCCTCAATTACATCGCTCATACCGGTGCTCTCGGGTTTTTTAGTTTAATAAAATATGTCAGCAATTCTGCGCGCGAGTTATTATGCGTTTCAGGGGAAGAAATCGACTGTCCTGTACGCTCTCTTGCTGTTTCGATTTTATGTGCTGTTTTTTTACGTGTCATTTATTTACTCCGGTTTTTCTTCGAGATGGTTTCTTTTAGATTATGTCAAAATATTATGCAACTACTACTTGCCCGTATATGAATTTATTCCTACAATACCGGAATGAAAAACAGGTGTGAAACAGCGCCGGAACCATTACTTCGTTTAAAACAGGGGCCGGAACGAGCTCATAAAAAATCCTTTATTATCAAAGAGCATACCCACCCCCCTAGGTCTTTTTGGCCAAACGAACTATAAAGCGCCATGCTTGAGCAGATCATCCTCTTCATAGCCTCCCTCTTCGCGAACACGATGTCGGCCTTTGCCGGCGGTGGCGCGGGGCTGGTGCAGTTCCCGGTTCTTTTATTCCTCGGTCTGCCGTTTTCCGTGGCGCTGGCGACGCACAAGGTTGCCACGGTCGCGCTCGGGCTCGGCTCCACCTACCGCTATTTCAAAAATCCCGGCGATTACGACTGGAAAATAGCTGGCTGGATTTTGCTGTGCGGTGTGCCGGGCACAATTCTCGGCGCGTTCATCATCGTCCAGACGCCCGACCGCATCGCCGAATTGTGTCTCGGCATCATCACCATCAGCATCGGTATTTATTCGGCGTGCCGGAAAACGATGGGCCTGATGTCCGAGCCGAAGAACCGCGACCTGAAAGGTTATCTGATCGGCGGCGCTCTCATGTTCCTGATCGGTGTTTACAACGGCTCGCTCTCGTCCGGCAGCGGCATGTTCCTGACGTTACTGCTCATTCTCTGGTACGGGTTCGATTACAAAAGCGCCGTGATGTACATGATCACGGCCGGGGGCCTGTTCTGGAACGCGAGCGGCGCGGTTTCCGTTGTCGCGTTCGGCCAGTATATCGAATGGAGCTGGATGCCCGCCCTTTTGCTGGGCTCTTTTTTGGGTGGCTATCTGGGCTCGCATCTTGGTATTTTAAAAGGCAGCACATGGATCAAGCGCGCCTTCGAGGCCGTGACGATTTTAACAGGCCTGTATTTGTTAGTGAGATATTTTTATGGCGCTTAAACTTCCCAAAATCATCGGTCACCGCGGCGCGGCGGCTTATGCCCCTGAAAACACGCTGGAGGGAATCCACACCGCAGCCGATATGGGCGTGGAATGGGTGGAATTCGACGTCAAGCTGACGAAGGACCAGGTGCCGATCCTGTTTCACGATGAAACGCTGGAGCGCACAACGAATGGCGGCGATACACCCATCGCTCAACTGACATACGAAGAAATCCGCCAGTTCGAGGCCGGGAGCTGGTTCGCGGATTCATTTGCAGGGATTAAAATCCCGACGCTGGAGGAAGCGCTCGAAGTTGTTATTCAGCACGGCATGGGTTTGAATCTGGAGATCAAGCCCTGCCCGGGCCGCGAGAAGGAAACCGCCGAAGCCGCGCTCGATGTGTTGTCGCAGGTCTGGGATGAGCATGACCGTTTATTAATTTCCAGCTTCTCGCATGTGTCGATGGAAACGGCGCTCGACATGGCCGGCGACTGGCACCGTGGTTTTCTGTTGCCCGAAGAATGGCCGGAGAACTGGAAGGAGCTCGCCGAATATCTCGATGTCTCCACGTACAACGTGAACGGCAACAAGGTGACGAGGGACGAGATTGATGAATTGCTGGATCTGGAGAAGCCGATCCTGGCCTACACGATCAACGACTCCGACCGCGCGCGGATTCTACAGGGCTGGGGCGTGGATGCGTTTTTCACCGACGCGCCGGATGTGCTGAAAGACGCGATTTTCAGGGTGCATTAGCCACCGTTGCCGTTCTTGGCAATCGCGTCGAGCTGATCATGCGCGGGCATGCCGACGGCGTTGAAGCCGCAATCGACATAGTGGATTTCGCCGGTAACGGCGCTGGATAAATCGGACAGCAGGTAAAGCCCTGCCCCGCCGATTTCCTTGAGCTCGACGGAACGGCGCAGTGGTGAAGCAAGAGTCGAATATTTGAACGTCTTGCGCGCGCCGCCGATGACAGCGCCGGCGAGCGTTCTCATCGGACCAGCCGAAATCGCGTTGACGCGGATTCCATCCGGGCCGAGGTCAGCCGCGAGATAACGGGTCGAGGCCTCAAGCGCGGCCTTGGCCACGCCCATGACGTTGTAACTCGGCATGACTTTATCCGCGCCGTAATATGAGAGCGTTACCGCGCTGCCGCCGTCTTTCATCAGGCTTTTCGCCCGGCGCATGACGGAGGTAAATGAATAGCAGGAGATATGCATCGTCTGCAGGAAGTTGTCTAAGGTCGTGTTAACGTAGCGGCCCTGCAGTTCGTCCTTGTTAGAGTACGCCACCGCGTGAATGATGAAATCCAGCTCGCCCCATTCTTTTTTGAGCGTTTCAAAAACCTTGTCGAGGCTTTCTTCTTTCTGGACGTCACAGTCGATGACGATTTTTGAGCCGATTTCGGCGACGAGCGGTTTCACACGCTTGCCGAACGCCTCGCCCTGATAGGTGAACGCCATTTCGGCGCCGTGCTTGTGCAGCGTTTCCGCCATGCCCCAGGCAATGGAATGGTCGTTCGCGACGCCCATCACCAGTCCTTTTTTGCCTTTCATAAGCTGTGCGGTCATCTAGCCCTCATACCGTGAAAGGGCGAGCGTCGCGTTCGTGCCGCCGAAGCCGAAGGAATTCGAAAGCACGGTCTGGTGCGTGACGTTATCGACGCGCTTGGTCGCGATATTCATGCCGACAGCGCCCTCGTCCATGTTTTCAACGTTGATGCTGGGCGCGACGAAATTTTCGTTCATCATCAGCAGGCAGTAAATCGCTTCCTGCACGCCGGTGGCGCCGAGGCTGTGACCGGTCATGGATTTGGTCGCGCTGATATATGGCTTCTTTTCGCCGAACACGTTTTTAATGGCATTGATCTCGGTGATGTCACCGACGGGAGTCGAGGTGCCGTGCGTGTTGATATAAGTGACAGGCGTTTTAATAGTTGAGATCGCCTGGCGCATGCAGCGTTCTGCGCCCTCGCCGCTCGGGGCGACCATGTCGGCACCGTCGGATGTCGCGCCGTAGCCGGTAATTTCGCCGTAAATTTTTGCGCCGCGCGCTTTTGCGTGCTCAAGCTCTTCCAGCACCACGATGCCGCCGCCGCCGGAAATTACAAAGCCGTCGCGGTCTTTATCATAGGCGCGGGAAGCGCGCGCAGGCGTATCGTTATATTTGGACGACATTGCGCCCATCGCGTCGAACAGGACGGAGAGAGTCCAGTCGAGATCCTCGCCGCCACCGGCGAACATAACGTCCTGCTTGCCGAACTGGATTTGTTCGGCGGCGTTGCCGATGCAGTGGGCGGATGTCGAGCACGCGGATGAAATCGAATAATTCACGCCCTTGATTTTGAAATTGGTCGCGGCGGTGGCCGATGTTGTGGAGCTCATGCATTTCGGCACGGCGAACGGTCCGACGCGCTTCGGGCCTTTGGTCAATGTCGTTTCAGCGGCGGCAACCTGAACTTTTGTCGAAGGACCCCCGGAGCCGACGATGATGCCGGTGCGTTCGTTGCTGACGTCTTTTTCCTCTAACCCTGCATGCTTGATCGCCTGCGTCATCGCGAGATGAACATACGCCGCCGCGTCGCCCATGAAACGGTACAAGCGCTTGTCGATCAGTTCCTCAGGATTGATTTGCGGCTTGCCGTAGACCTGGCTGCGGAAACCCAATTGATGATAATCGGGCGATCCAATAATGCCCGACTTGCCAGCCTTCAGCGATTTCGAAACTTCCTCAATCGAATTACCGATGCAGGAAATAATCCCCATCCCGGTGATAACAACGCGGCGCAGATGTTGTGTCATTAGTTTTTCCCTACAGGGCCTTGGGATTGTCAAACAATCCCACTTTCAGGTCGGCGGCTTCGTAGATCAGTTTGCCGTCGGCGTACATTTTGCCATCGCCGATGCCGAGCACGAGTTTGCGATTGATCACGCGTTTCAGGTCGACGACATATTTAACCAGCTTCACTTCAGGTAATACCTGGCCGGTTAATTTCAATTCACCAAGGCCAAGTGCGCGGCCAGAGCCCAGCGCACCGGTCCAGCCGAGATAAAATCCAAGGAGCTGCCAGAGCGCATCGAGCCCGAGGCAGCCGGGCATCACGGGGTCGGATTCAAAATGGCAATCGAAGAACCATAAAGACGGCTTGATATCGAATTCGGCCTCGATCACGCCTTTGCCATGCGCTCCTCCATCAATGGAAACATTGGTAATGCGGTCGAACATGAGCATGGGCGGCAGCGGCAGGCGGGCATTGCCGGGCCCGAAAATACGGCCATGACCGCAATCGATGAGGTCGTCATAGGAATAGCTGGACTTCGGCTGGAAGGACATTACGGGCCTTGCTGCTGTGTTTGTCATGAAAGAGAGTTATAGGGGGAAAACCCCACTGGCGCAAGCCGTTAGCAGCCGAAACCGAGGCTTACCCTGAGGCCATTATGTGGGTCATGCACACGGATTTATAGGTTTCCGTGATGGCCATCATGGCGAGGGGCTTGGCAATGGCAGGCTCGAGATCGGGAACCTCACCACCGGAGGCCACAGCGATCATCCGCCCCGCCGCCTTGGCGCAGGCCACGGACTGGTCGTACTGGTTTTTCACCTGGATAGCGGCGAAAAAGCCCTGGCAATAGGGCTCGATGCCCATAATGAGATCAACCGGGGCATTCAGCGGCGTATCGTTGGCGGCGAGGCCGAAGCGCCAGTCGGAACCGGCGGGCACGCCGAGGCGCACGGCCTCCTGCGTCATTACATTGGTTATAAGGTCGAGATTTTCGGGAAGATCGGCGCCGCGGAAAAGCTGGCAGCAATCGGAATTCAGCGACAAGGCAAGGCGTCGGCCTGAAACAGCGGCGAGCGCGGCAATACAATCGCCAAGCGACCAGCCTTCCTCGGCGACCTTCTTTTCGATCACGATGTCGCACAGTTCCTGCGCCGATATTTCAAACGCCATGCAACGTACCGAGCACTCGATAAGGAGACGCAACGATTCCTCGCGCGGCTGACCGTCATCTTCCCAGCTGACAATAATATTGTGAAGAATGACCATGATGAGTTCATGAAATTCGAACGAGCAATCGAGCCATTCCTCGAAAAACTCCCGCGCCGCCTGACGACCGCGTTCGGTTTCCTGGTCGAGGATATGGGCAGGCGGCAGCGCCGTGGCGGTTAATGCGCCCTGCGCAGGCTGGCAGCCGAGCAAATTGCTGAGTTTCTTGAAACCGGCATGCATCGACAAATCGGGATCGTCAAATACGAGATAGGTTTCGACCAGGACCCCAGCCATATGCTGGATGACCTTCATCGCGTCCGTGCCCCGCTTGGAATCGGTGGCAAGACGAATGAGTCCGGCATACAACCGGCCTCCCATGTCGGGCTTGTTGGTCAGTGCAAACATGTGATTCAGTAAAATGCGGGGTTCTTGGGGAGTGTGGAAAACTAAGTGGATAGAATCAAGACCGGGTTCGAATCAGCCTTATGAATCATAGGATAAGTGAAATTTTGCGATTCGTAAATGGGTGGGAAAAGGAAAAATGATGCTTATAGCTACTCTATTTTTTCTTTTTCATAAATTCCCCAGATCTGGTCACGTTCGAGCCAGCCTTTGTAGCCTGCCGCACTGACCTCACACCAGCCGCTATCGCCGCATTTATCGAGACCTATAATGACGCGGGGCTCGAGAACGGCAGCCTTGCGAGAGCCCTCTTTCGGCTTCTGGAACAGGGTTATGTTCTTGCCGTCTTTGACCATACCGGTGCGCTTGCCGGAGATGAGGGACTGGTGCACCCAGCCGGTTTCGCCTTCAAAGTCGCGGATTTTCCGCCAGACTTCATATTCAAGGATAACTTCGACCGGCAAGCCCTTCTTTCTATATACATATTTAACCGGGTAGCGAGACCCTGGACCGGAGCGTACAAAGACCTCCTCCGAAGACAGGGACACGAAGCGCGGCAGCGGGAAGGCCGTCGAGCGGAAAGCATCGCCGCCGGGTGGGCTGGCGGCATAGGAAATGCCGAAAACCGCCATAATCACGACTGAAAGAGCTAAAATAGCCAGAAAGGCCATATTTGATGTTTTATTGGTCATTCGAACCCATTGTATGATAAAAACCCGGCCATGCAAGACCGAGTATTGAATCTCCCCGAAATTTCCGTCGCGCCGATGATGGACTGGACCGACCGCCATTGCCGGTATTTTCACCGGCTGCTGTCGCCAAATGTCCGTCTTTATACTGAAATGGTGACGACCGGAGCTATTCTGCACGGCGACAAGGACCGTTTTCTTCGCTTCGATGACACCCAGCACCCGATTGCCCTGCAGCTCGGCGGGTCGGACGCCGAGGACCTGGCCTTCTGCGCCAAGGCAGGTGAGAATGCCGGTTATGATGAAATCAACCTGAACTGCGGATGTCCTTCCGACCGCGTGCAGTCGGGACGTTTCGGCGCTTGTTTAATGCGTGAGCCGTCGCATGTTGCGACCTGCGTCGAGGCGATGATCAAGGCAGTGAATATTCCCGTCAGCGTAAAATGCCGCATCGGGATCGACGACGAAGACAGTTTTGAATTCCTGGATAAATTTGTGCGTGAAATTGCGGATAGAGGGTGCAAAACTTTTATCATCCATGCGCGCAAGGCGTGGCTTAAAGGTTTGTCGCCGAAAGAAAACCGTGAAGTGCCGCCGCTGGATTATGAACGTGTGCGCAAGATCAAGGCGAAATATCCCCAGTTGAGGATAATCCTGAATGGCGGCCTGACGACGATTGGCGGCATCAAGGCCGCAGGCGTCGACGGCGCGATGATCGGCCGCGAGGTGTACCAGAACCCGTGGTTCCTGACCGAGATCGAGCGCGAGATTTTCGGCAATCAGAACCCGCGCAGCCGTGACACTGTTGTTCTAAAAATGGTCGAATACGCGCGTGAGCAGAGAAAATTATACGACACGCCGATTAAATCCATCACGCGGCATATGATCGGGTTGTACCATGAATTGCCGGGCGCGAAAGCGTGGCGGAGAGCGCTCAGCACTCTGCCCCATATCGAGGGCGCAGATGAAAGCGTATTGCTCAAAGCGCTTGAGGCGATGGAAGGCCGTCAGAAAATTGCGGCTTAAACCTTCTCGATGTGGCCTTTGTTCTGCTCGTCAGCAACATAAAAAGATTCACCGCAACCGCAGCGGCCTTTCTCGTTCGGATTCTTGAAACGGAATTTCGCATTACCCATTTCATCCTCGGCGTAGTCGATGGTGATGCCGAACAGCATCCAGCTATGGAGTTTCGGGATATAGAGCGTTGCGTTGCCCTGTCTGAAGGCTTCGTCAGCTGCGATGTCTTCGCCGGACTTGATATATTCCATCTGGTAGCTGCTGCCCGAGCAGCCGCGCGGCTTGACGTTCAGGCGTACGCCCTGCGTGCCGTCCGGAGCTTTCGATAGTAATTTTTCAATCTGCGCCGCAGCGCTCTCGGTGATATTAATCGGCTGGTCCATTTTTCTTCTCCTCAGTAAAACATGTTCAGTTGCATTTTCGCGGTTTCGGCCATGTGCGACGGATCCCACGCGGGTTCCCAGATGATCTCGACATCGACATCGCCGACGCCCTCGATCGGTAAAATTGCGCTTTGCACCCAGACGGGCATTTCCTGCGCCACCGGGCAGCCGGGCGATGTCAGCGTCATTTTGACATCCACATCGCTCTTGCCGTCGGGTTTCGGTTCCTTGACCGTGACTTTATAAATAAGGCCGAGTTCATAAATGTTGACCGGGATTTCCGGGTCGTAAATTTCGCGGATCGCCGCCTGGATTTTCGGCCAGAGCGGGTGCGCACGCGGCATGTCGACATTCGGCGGTTCCGACAATTCGTCGTACGCTTCCTCGCCTACCGCCTGCTTGACCATGTCCTGGTCGGCTATCGGGTCGATCTTCATCATGCGAACAGTTTCTGCACCTTGTGCAGCCCCTCCACCAATTGAATTATATCATTTTTGTCAGAGTACAGCCCCAATGAGGCACGCACCGTGGAATCCAGTCCTAATTTTGCCATCAGCGGCATGCAGCAATGATGCCCGGCGCGTACGGCGACGCCGCACTGGTCGAGCACCATGCCGATATCGGAGGGGTGTATGTTCTTCATCGTGAAGCTCAGAATGCCGGCCTTCTCCGGCGCGGTGCCGTGAATGGTCAGGCCGTCGATCTGTTTCAGTTTTTCGGTGGCGTAGCCGAGCAGGTCCTGTTCATGTGTGGCGATTTTATCCATGCCGATGGATTGCACGTAATCGATGGCAGCGCCAAGACCGATGACTTCGGCTATCGCGGGCGTACCGGCTTCGAACCTGTACGGCGCATCCTTGTACGTGGTTTTTTCGAAGGTCACACGGTTGATCATGTCGCCGCCGCCCTGGTATGGCGGCATGGCGTTCAGCACATCAAATTTGCCGTAGAGAACGCCGATGCCGGTGGGCCCGTAAAGTTTGTGGCCGGTGAAAACGTAGAAGTCGGCATCGAGTTCGCGCATGTTGACAGGCCCGTGGACAATTGCCTGCGAACCATCCACGAGGATGTGGATGTCCTTGTTGTAGCCGCGCGCCATCCCGATGATATCTTTGACAGGATTGATGGTGCCGAGCGCGTTCGAGATATGCACAAGCCCGATGAGTTTCGTCTTTGGGGATAAAAGTTTTTCGAAGGCGTCTAAATCAAGAACGCCGCTCGCATCGAATGGCACGGTTTTGATGACGATGCCGATATGGTCACGCAAAATCTGCCACGGCACGATATTCGCGTGGTGCTCCATTTCGGTCAGGATGATTTCATCGCCCGGGCGTAAATTCCTATGGCCCCAGCTCATAGCAACTAAATTGACGCCTTCGGTCGCGTTGCGGTTGAAGACGATTTCTTTTTCGGTCGCGCCGATGAATTTCGCCACGCGCGATCGTACGTTCTCGAATTTTTCGGTCAGGTCGGTGGAGAGGCGGTAAAGGCCGCGGTGGATATTCGCGTACGCGCCCTCGTACACCGCGTTCATGGCATCAATCACAGCCTGCGGTTTTTGCGCGCTGGCCGCCGTGTCGAGGAACGCGAGCTTCTGGCCGTTCATCGAGCCAGCGAGAACGGGGAAATCGGCGCGGAATTTTTCAATTCCGGTTGTCACTTTGACAGCGCTTTGTGCAGCCATTCCTGTGCCTGTTGCTGAATAATAGTTTTAAACTTTTCATCCTCAATCTTGTCCACCACTTCATCCACAAAGGCGTCCATGAGGAGCAAACGCGCCTGTGCGTCGGTCAGGCCGCGCGAGCGAAGATAAAAGAGCGGCTCTTCATCTAATTGCCCGGTCGTCGCGCCATGCGAGCATTTCACATCGTCGGCGTAAATCTCCAACTCAGGTTTCGTATCCATCTCGGCCTTATCGGAGAGCAGGATCGCGTTGGATAACTGGTAGCCGTCGGTTTTCTGGGCGGGTTTATGGACATGGACCTTGCCCTGGAACACGCCGCGCGCAGAGTCATCAAGGACCGTTCTATAAAACTGGTTCGAGCGACAGTGCGGCGCCTTGTGCTCCATTAATATAGTGGTGTCGGTGTGCTGCTGGCCGTTCGCGAGGTTGAGGCCGTTGAAACTGCATTCGATATTCGCGCCGTTGAGGATGGCGTGAATTTCATGGCGCATCATCTTGCCGCCGAGATTGAGGGCGAAGCCGTTATAAGTTCCATCGCGCTCAAGAGTTACCCGCACCATATTGGTGTGAACGGCGTTGGCATCGTCATTTTGTATGCGAACGTGATTAAATTTCGCGTTCGCGCCGACGATGATCTCCGTCGTCATGTTTTTCCAGTACGAACCTTTGCCGTCATGACGCTCTATGAGTGTGAGATCCGCGCCCTCCTCCAAAACGACTTTCAGAACAGGCGCTTGCAAAGTTCCCTCCCGGCCTGTCCACAAAAGCTGCACAGGTTCTCCACCGGTTTGTCCCCTGTTTCTGTGGATAGAATGGGGCTCAGGTTGCAGGGCGGAAAGTCCAGCCGGAATTGATTTCGGCAGGTTGGTGTATTTCCATTCTTCCTGGACCGGGGTGGGTAAATTATTCGGCTGTAATGCTGCCAATTGACTCATGCGGCCTTCCCGACAAATTCGGCGTAGCCTTTGGCTTCCAATTCAAGTGCGAGTTCGGGGCCGCCGGTTTTGATGATTTTTCCCGCCGCCATGACATGCACGACGTCCGGCTTGATGTAATCGAGCAGGCGTTGGTAGTGCGTGATGACGAGGAATGAGCGGTTCTGCCCGCGCATCTTGTTCACGCCGTCGGCGACGATTTTCAGCGCGTCGATATCGAGGCCGGAATCTGTTTCATCCAGCACGCAGAATTTCGGGTCTAGAATAGCCATCTGGAGAATTTCGTTGCGCTTCTTCTCGCCGCCCGAGAAGCCGACATTCACGGCGCGCTTCATCATGTCGTCGGAGATGCCGAGTTCCTTGGATTTTTCGCGGATGAGTTTGAGCATGGCGAGGGCATCCAGCTCCTCCTGGCCGCGTTGTTTGCGCACGGCGTTGACGGAGGTTTTCAAGAACGTGCTCATATTCACGCCGGGAATTTCGACCGGGTACTGGAATGCGAGGAAGAGTCCTGCGGCGGCGCGCTCTTCCGGCGGCAGTTCGAGAATATTTTTGCCGTCCAGTTCGATGGAGCCTTTCGTGACTTCGTAATCCTCGCGGCCGGCGAGAACGTAAGAGAGCGTCGATTTGCCGGAGCCGTTCGGGCCCATGATGGCATGGACCTGTCCGTCGCCGATCTCGAGATTGATCCCCTTGAGGATTTCTTTCGTGCCTTCGTCGGTTTCGATCGAGGCGTGGAGGTTATTTATTTTTAGCATTTTTTTCCTTGCTGATTATCGCATAAATTTTTTTGTAATATATGTCGGCCCAACTAAGCATGTTATGAGGCTCTACGTATCCTTGCTGACCTAAAGTAAAAAATCCAAGCTTTGGGTACCTCTGCATATTTTCTTGATTTAAATTTTCTAAAGCTTCAAAAAATGGCTTAAACTCTTCTTCAATAGGAAGACCAAGCTCTTGCGCTTTTTCAACAAGCCTTTGAATATCATGACCTAGCTCGCGCGACTTAAGTTGATCATACGGAACACCACGCCAAATTAAAAATGCTTTGGTAAACAATTCGCACGCATGTGAGACCAAATAATAGAAAGCCCCAAAACCCTCTCTATTATTTTGATGCAAGCATTTAGCCGCATCGAGCCATGCTAAGCCTTTATGCCTATATGTTCCTTCAGTGCCTTCTCGCACGGTTAAATCTGCTCGAGGCTGCGCGACTATTTCTTGACTCATCCCACGCTCCCCTCACCCGTAACCCCGGCGAAAGCCGGGGCCCATGCGTTGCTCACCCAGTTCCTATGGTTCCCGGCTTGCGCCGGGATTGCGATTGGAAGAACAGACGCATCGAGATTTCTAATTTTGATCATTTTTATTTTTTCTTTTTAAATAAAATGCTGTACCTGCAAATAACAAAAATAGCCCGTAAAAGCCGTACATTTTAAAATCCCACGACGCGCGAGCGGTTGAAGCAGGCACTGTTACCCCGTCATAATACAAAGCCTGTACAAGGCAAAAAATTGATAATGTTAAAAAAATCCAAAATAATTTTCTTTTGGCTTCCCTGGTCATTTCGACCCCTTACTTAATTCATCAATACTTTTTTCGACCTCTTCCATTCCGACTATTGAAGCCGGTTGATGGGCAGACATCTCTGGAATTTTATTTTCTTTCTTATTTGCCTCGTACAGATATACACATGTCTTAAACACAACGACGAGTGCAACAGAGAGCGCCAAAAGCGTGGCCGTCAAATAAGCATAGTGAGCAAATTTTATAAAACCGATCCGCTTGTAAAAAGGCTCCGTCATCCGACGCTCCCCTTGCCCG
Source organism: Micavibrio sp. UBA7657 (assembly GCA_002483465.1). Taxonomy (GTDB): domain Bacteria; phylum Pseudomonadota; class Alphaproteobacteria; order Micavibrionales; family Micavibrionaceae; genus UBA7657. The sequence goes on from DLHX01000012.1 coordinate 23,332, forward strand.
CAACCACGCCGCGCTTTGCTTTATATACTTTTGAAATGCCCATCAGGCTGACGGCGATCCAGCAGAGTTCCTGTATGGCGACGCCGAGATCGCCGCTGTCATATCTATATAATGCGGCGGCGAGCACGAGCAGCGCGCCGATGCCGTTGATCGCGTAATAATTCATGCCGTCCGCACTCAGCCTGCCGCGCTCAAGTAGGAAGTAAGCGAGGATGCACATCCCTGCTCCGATTATGCCTGCGATGCTGAACAGCGTTTCCATTAGATTCCAAACCCACATTTACAATCAGACATTAGTCTTGTGCCGAGCGGGCAATGCATCCCAAGCTGAGTATGAAATAGCGAGCCAATGACAACTAAGCTTAATAAAAAAGCACAAAATAAATATAAAAAAATCGTGTTTAATCGCTTATATTTTCCTTCTTTTTTGGATTTAATTTTAAAAAAAACCGCCAAGATTGCGCTAAATAGAATCGAGCCTGCCAGCAGGGCATGTTGGATATCGCCGACGTGAGGCACTGTGCACGCATATGCTGGCGATGAAATAATTAATAACGAAATAAAGAAAATTAATTTTTTCATCCCACGCTCCCCTCTAGCGAAATGCCCACGAGCTTCTGCGCCTCGACCGCGAATTCCATGGGGAGGTTTTGCAGCACCTCGCGGGCGAAGCCGTTGACGATGAGGGCGACGGCCTCTTCCTGCGACAGGCCGCGCTGCATGCAGTAGAACATCTGGTCTTCGGAAATTTTCGACGTGGTGGCTTCGTGCTCGAGGTTCGCGCTCTTATTCCGGCTCTCGATATAGGGCACGGTATGCGCGCCGCAATTGTCGCCGATGAGAAGTGAATCGCATTGCGTGAAATTCCGTGCGTTCTCAGCCTTCGGCATGATTTTCACGAGGCCCCGATAGGTATTGTCGGATTTCCCGGCGCTGATGCCTTTCGAGACAATCCGGCTGCGCGTGTTTTTGCCGAGATGGATCATTTTCGTGCCGGTGTCGGCTTGCTGGTATCCATTCGTGATCGCCACGGAATAGAATTCACCCTGCGAGCCGTCGCCCTTTAAAATACAGGACGGGTATTTCCACGTGATCGCTGAACCCGTCTCTACTTGCGTCCATGACACCTTGGAATTGCGGCCCTCGCACAGAGCGCGCTTGGTGACGAAGTTATAAATTCCGCCCTTGCCGTTTTCATCACCGGGGAACCAGTTCTGGACGGTGGAGTATTTGATCGTCGCATCGTCGTGGGCGATCAGCTCAACCACGGCGGCATGGAGCTGGCGCACATCGCGCATCGGCGCGGTGCAGCCCTCTAAATACGACACATAGGAGCCCTTGTCCGCGATGATCAGCGTGCGCTCGAACTGGCCGGTGTTCAGTTCATTAATCCTGAAATAGGTCGAAAGCTCCATCGGGCAGCGCACGCCGGGCGGGATGTAGACGAAAGAACCATCAGTGAACACCGCGCTGTTGAGGCAGGCGTGTTTGTTATCGGCGAAGGGCACGACCGAGCCCATATATTTTTTTACCAGTTCCGGATGTTCCTTCACGGCTTCGGAGATCGAGCAGAAAATAACGCCCGCCTCTTTCAGCTTGGCTTTAAATGTCGTGGCGACCGAAACGGAGTCAAACACGACATCGACGGCCACGCCCGCGAGCATTTCGCGCTCTCGCAATGGAATGCCGAGCTTCTCGTACGTTTCCAACAGACGAGGATCGACGTCATCAAGTGACTTCGGCGCGCCATCCATATCTTTCGGCGCGGCGTAATAGTATGCGTCCTGGTAATCGATCGGCGGGAAAGAGACTTTCGCCCATGTGGGCTCGGGCATTTTCTGCCAGTGGCGGAATGCTTTCAGGCGCCATTCCAGCAACCATTCAGGCTCGCCTTTTTTGGCGGAAATAAAACGCACGGTGTCTTCGGACAGGCCCTTCGGCGCCTTGTCGCTTTCAATATCCGTCACGAAGCCAGCGGTGTATTTTCCGCCGAGGCCTTCGACCGTCTTGATTGTCTCTTCGGTGATCGAGCTCATGCGATACCTTCAATTACCACTTCGCCGCCGCGCGTCGAATGGCATTCATTATTCATCATGTCGGCGAGGGTTACGGATTCAAGCGCGCCGCGCACGGCATAGTTCACCCCGTTCCACCGCCCTTTCACGGCGCAGCGGTTGCTGTAGCCGCAGCTCTGGTCCGTATCATCGACGCAGGAGGTCAGCGAGATAGGCCCATCGACAGCCGTAATGATTTTCGCCACGGAAATTTTTTCGGGTGGCATCGCGAGTTTGTAGCCGCCGGTCGCGCCGCGCACGGAATCCAGGAAGTTTCCGCGCGATAAAAGCTTCAGAACTTTGGCCACGGTCGGCTCCGGCAGGCCGGTTTTCGCCGACACGCCGGATGCGGTCATGAGCGCGTCATCGCTGCGTGCGAGCGAAGCGAGAACCACTACTGCGTAATCAGCCATTTTGGATACTTTAATCATTCAAAAATCCGCCTTAAGTTGTTGAGAATCAATCTCAATTCCATTCAGGACCAAAAATGTACCAATTACTTGTCATCTTACCCCCCATTTTTCAAGGGAAAAGTGGGGTACCCGACCAAATTCCCATGTTATGTCTCCCCGCCCTCTAGTACCCTTATTTGGTCGATTTGTTCACCCCCGCCAATGGTTTGCGTCTCATGAAGCTTTCACCGCTTGTTTCCCTGTATTCCCTGACCCTGCTCCTCAGCGCCGCGCTGCTGTTTTCCGTCCAGCCGATGTTCTCGAAGATGGTGCTGCCTTACCTCGGCGGCACGCCCCAAGTCTGGAACACCTGCATGCTGTTTTTCCAGATGATGCTGCTCGGCGGTTATGCCTATGCGCACGGGACGACGAAATATCTGAGCATCCGGATGCAGGCCATTTTGCAGATCGGATTGCTGGCGCTGTTCACAATCGTTCTGCCGATTGTTATTCCGGTTGGTGTCGAACCGCCTGAGGGTCTGGATCCGACATTGTGGCAACTGGGGCTGATGCTGACGACAGTCGGCGGGCCGTTTTTCGTTCTCGCGGCCTCGGCGCCGATGCTTCAGCGCTGGTTCGCGGCGAGCGGTGACAAGGATTCCAGCAATCCCTATTTCCTGTACGGCGCGAGCAATCTCGGCTCGATGACGTCTTTGCTTCTCTACCCGGTTCTCATCGAGCCGTTATTGTCGCTCTCCGGACAGGCGCACACATGGATGCTTGGTTATTTCGCGCTGATCGCGCTGACCGGCCTGTCAGCATTCATGATCTGGAAAGCCGCGCCTGCATCCGCGCCCGCGCGCGTTACCGCATCGTCTGGCGGTGTAACATGGAAGCAGCGTTTCCTGTGGCTGACGCTGGCGTTCATTCCCTCGTCGCTCATGCTGGGCGTCACGACCTTCATGACCATGGATATTGCCGCGGTACCGATGCTGTGGATTTTGCCGCTGGCAATTTATGTCGGCACATTCATTCTGGTTTTCGCGCGCAAACAGCTTCTCAGTCTTGAGAACGCCATAACGTTGCAGGCGGCGATGCTGATCGTGCTTATCGCGCAAAAAATTTCTTTTCCTTTTATCGACCCGTTGTTCCTGATCGCCATTCATCTTTCAGTGTTTTTCTTCTCGGCGATGACGTGTCATATCCAGCTCGCGCAGTCGCGACCCGATGCGCGGAACCTGACCGAATTCTATCTGATCATGTCGCTGGGCGGTGCCCTTGGCGGATTTTTCAACGCGATCATCGCGCCGCAATTCATGGTCATTCCGCTGGAATATGTTTTCGCGCTGGTGCTCGCCTGTATGGTCCGCCATGCCGGCAACCCGGCGAAGAGCTTTCAGGCCGCTATCGATAGCGTTAAAAATACGCTCAAGCAAAAAGGTATCGACAGCCTGTTCAGCGGGCCTTTCCTCATGGCCTTCGTTGCCCTTTTCATCACGGTATTCCTGTTCAACACCTCTTCGAAATTCGTGCTGTTTGGCGGCTCGGCCCTGATTGCGATGATCCTGTCCTATATGATGGATCGCCGCTGGCTGTTCAGTTTCCTGGTGGCGATGATATTCGGGTTTTTCCCGCTGGGTTATCACTGGGGCGGCGATGCGTATAACGAGGTCATCCACCGCGACCGGAACTTCTTCGGCATTGTGAAGATCGCCAACACCAAGCAGGGTGAGCGCATCCTACTGCACGGCACGACCAATCACGGCACACAGGTTATGGACGAGAAATTCCGCCTGACGCCAATGTCCTATTACAGCATTCACAGCCCGATCCGTAATGTCTTCAAGGTTCTGGATGACAAGCCCGGCGATCAGAAGATCGGTATTCTCGGACTCGGGATCGGCGTGACAGCATGCTTCAAGAAGCCCGGACGAACCATCGATTACTTCGAGATCGACAAGCTCGTGCAGGAGATCGCCGAAGATCCGCAATATTTCACCTTCCTGAAAGATTGCGGAACGGATTACGAAGTCATATTGGGCGATGGTCGATTAACGGTCGCGAAGAAGCCGGACGATACATACGACCTGATCGTAACGGATGCGTTTACGTCGGATAACATTCCCATTCACCTGCTGACGGTCGAGGCGTTGCAGATGTACCTGAACAAGATCAAGGATGATGGAGCTGTTCTGGTTCATATCTCGAACCGCTTCCTCGACCTTGAGCCTGTCTTGTACGAAGCATCGCAGGTTCTCGGCGTTCCGGCGATTGTCGGGATGAGCGATGACACGGACATTCCCGGAACGGAAATCAAGGCTTATGCAAGCCATTGGGTTTTATTCACGAAAAACGAAGATTTCAGAAATAAACTGCGAGGAATGGGATGGACCGATGCGCGATCACGCAAGGGCGTCAAACCATGGACCGACCAGTATTCGAACATTTTCCGCGTGCTTAATAACGTGACGGGATTCCAGCGCAGCAAGGAAATCGCAGCTGCCAAAAAAGAGGCGGAACAGACGGACTACTAATTACTTCGTCGTCATAAATTTAATGTCCTTGTTTTTATCCTGCGCGTCGCCGAGATGCCAGGAGTTGCGCGCCAGAAAAACCGGGTCGCCGTCATGATCGTTGGCAATCGCCGCCTGATTTGAATCCAGAAATTTCTTTAAGACCTGCGGATCGTCCGCCGCGATCCAACGCGCGGTGAAGAGCGGCGTTTCCTCGAATTTCACGGGGATGCTGTATTCGGTGCGAATGCGGTCGGCGAGAACGTCGAACTGGAGCGCACCAACGACACCGACGATCCAATCGGAATCCATTACAGGTTTGAACACCCGGGCCGCGCCCTCCTCCGCCAGTTGTTCGAGCGCCTTGCCGAGATGCTTGGCCTTCAGCGGATCGATGGGACGTGCACGCTGCATGAGTTCGGGCGCGAAGCTCGGGATGCCGGTGAATGTCAGGTCTTCGCCCTCGGTGAAAGCATCGCCGATGCGCAGGCCGCCGTAATTCGGCAGGCCAAGAATATCGCCCGCGAAGGCTTCCTCCGCCATTTCACGGTCCTGCGCGAGGAAGAGCAGCGGCGAATGCACCGTCATCATCTTGCCGCTGCGGACATGTTTCAGCTTCATGCCCTTCTTGAATTCACCGGAGCAGATGCGCGTGAACGCGATGCGGTCGCGGTGTTTCGGGTCCATGTTGGCCTGAATTTTAAAGATGAACGCCGTGACTTTTTTCTCGGTAGGTTCGACCATGCGCTGGACCGCTTTCTGCGCGCGCGGCTGCGGCGCGTAGCCGCCGATACCATCCAGAAGTTCGCGCACGCCGAAATTGTTGACGGCGGAGCCGAAGAACACGGGCGTCATGTGGCCTTCGAGATAGGATTGCATGTCGAATTCCTTGCAAAGGCCGCGCACCATTTCGACATCGGCGCGGAGTTTGGCGGCCTGATCGGCGGGCAGCAGTTCATCGATTTTAGGGTCGTCGAGGCCCGAGCATTTGACGGTGTCCTGCAATTTTTCGCCCCTGGTGCGGTCAAATAGCACGAGTTCGTCATTCAGCAAATCGTAGCAGCCCTTGAAATCGCGGCCCATGCCGATGGGCCAGCTCGCGGGCGTGACGTCGAGCGCGAGTTTCTGCTCGATTTCGTCGAGGAGGTTGAAAGGGTCCTGCCCCTCGCGGTCCATCTTGTTGATGAAGGTGATGATAGGCACGTCGCGCAGGCGGCAGACTTCAAAAAGTTTCAGCGTCTGGGTCTCGATACCCTTCGCGTTGTCGAGCACCATGACGGCGCTGTCGACGGCGGTGAGGGTTCGGTAAGTGTCTTCCGAGAAATCTTCGTGGCCGGGGGTGTCGAGGAGGTTGAAGACTTTGCCCTTATGATCGAAGGTCATGACGGATGAGGCGACGGAGATCCCCCGCTCCTGCTCGACCTTCATCCAGTCGGAGCGCGCACGGCGGCGGTCGCCCTTGGCCTTGACCGCGCCCGCCAGCTCAATCGCCCCGCCGAACAGCAGCAGCTTTTCCGTCAGCGTCGTTTTACCGGCATCCGGGTGGGCGATGATGGCGAACGTGCGGCGTTTCTGAATTTCGGTTTCGACGGTCATTTACATTCAGTTCGTTTGCCCCGTTTGGCGGGGGTGCCCCCGGGGTATGACTGATTTCAAAGGATTTTTCAACAGTTCGTTCCGGGGCCTGCTCCAAACGAAGTAAGCGCATGAGCACTTCCCACTCGGCGTGCTCCCTGTAGGCCTTGAGAAATTCGCGGTTGTGGAACAGGAGCTTCCTGATTTCCCGGCCCGAGCGGGAATGAAGGCCGCTTTTTATTGCATTGAGACTGGCGCGGGCCTTGCCCTTACGCGTTCGGGGACCCGTGGATTTTTCCCACGGTTTATTGCGATTGATGATTTCGCGCTGTTTTTGCCTGCGTTCTTCGCTCCAAACCATATTGGGAATATAATCCTAATATAGCTAAAAGGCAAGAAAGATCGTTAATGGAAAGGCTGAGATGTTTTGTTTTGTTTTGATTTGATTTTATGTATTCCCAAAATTCGGATCTTACTACCAGAATTCAGGCTCCATTTTCAGTGCCTCTTCAGGGGTAAGATCTGCGGGGAACGTGCTTTCGTTTTTAACCCTGAAAGGTATGTTATGTTGCCGCTTGTAATTTCTTATAGCTTGATAAGCCGTGCGGAGATCATCAATGCTTTCAGGTCCTGGATTCTGCGATGTAGGTGCGTTCTTAAGATAGAGGAGACATTCTCTTTCCCCCATAGACAAGGGTTTGCCTTCCAGAAAAAAGCGTGCGTACCAGCCGGTCATTTCCTCGGTAAATCTTGCTACAACTCTCCCGGGGGGTTGTTCAGCAATCTCTCTAAAAGTGAAGCGTATTGTCATTTTTTACTCCTAAATAATAAATACAATAGCTTTATGACAAAAATTGGCTATTTCGTCAAATTTTCACTTCAAACGGGTTCTGCATTTGCCTGTCTTCGGTTTCGATGACCCAGAGATCGGGGTCGCGGGAGACGGCGCGGCTGATGTATTCGTCGGCTTTTTTCTCTTCGAGAATTGCGTCTTTGGTCGCGTCGGCCCAGCCGAGGATACCGTCGAGGTTGCGCTGTTGAATTAACAGGCGGCACCCCTTCTCCAGCCCGTTGATTTTCAGCAGGACCATGCCGCCCGCATGGGCACCGGTGTTGGAGATGTAATACGGGATTCCTTCATTGCTAAGGCGGCGCAGATGCACCTCGACCCAGAGCGCGGTCGGCAGGCGCGCGTCAGACATTAGTTTTCTTTCCGTCATTGCGAGCCCCCAGCTTTCGCGGAGGGTAAACTGCGCGAAGCAATCCATTGTAACCGTCAAAAAATAAAACTGGATTGCCGCGTCGGCCTAACGGCCTCCTCGCAATGACGAAAAGGGGCATGTTAGTGAAAATGCCCGGCGTTGACCCAGCGCTCTACCGTTAAAGCGGCGACGTCGGCGGGATCTTCCGGGTGGTGATGGGAATAAACGATTTTTGCGGCCTCGAGCGCACGGCTTTCAGGTGTGCCAGCGGAGAGAAGCGATTTATAAGCGCGGAGAACCGCCGACTGGCATTTGCAGTCGGCATCGAATTTCACGGCACCGGTTTTGGTTTCATTGCAGGACATAGGATTACTCTATTTCTTGGCGTTATCGGCTTTTTTGATTTTCTTGCCGTAGAGCTCGAGGCGGTGATCGATGAGATCGTAGCCGAGATCGCGGGCGATTTTCTTTTTCAGTTTTTCAAGGTCGTCGTTCTGGAACTCGATCACGTGGCCGGTTTCGAGATCGATCAGGTGGTGGTGATGGTCCCAGTTGAGTTCGTAACGGGAATGGCCTTGCTGGAATTCATGACGGATGACGAGGTTCATTTCGTCGAGCAGGCTGAGCGTGCGGTAAACGGTGGCGATGGAAATGGAGGGATCGATTTCCTTGGCGCGTTCGTAAACGGTTTCGACGGAGGGGTGGTCTTCGGAGCTGCCGAGCACGCGCAGGATCACGCGGCGCTGGCCGGTCATTTTCAGGCCCTTCTCGGCGCAGGCCTTCTCGAGTTCCGTCATATGATTCTCCACCTTGGCTAGCTGCATGGGTGGATATTAGACAGATGGGGAACGGTCGGCAAGTTTAAGTTCAGTTGGCTTTCAGGATGGCGGGCTGCGCGGTTTCGGGCACCATGACGCGGTAGGCCGGGAAGATGATGGTAACGCGGGTTCCCTTACCCTCTTCCGATTCGAGTTTCATCTTGCCATCGTGCAGTTCGATCATGGCCTTGGCAAGCGGCAGGCCAAGGCCGGTGCCTTGTTGATATTGAGCGTTTTCGGCGCGGTCGCTGACCTGGCCGAACGGCTCCATAGCCTGATTGATTTTGGCAGTCGGGATGCCGACGCCCTCGTCCCGAATATCGACCTGCAGGCGACCGTCTTTCAGCATTTCGGCATGAACGTCGATGTTGCCGCCTGGGCGCGAGAATTTGACCGCATTGGAGAGAAGATTGATAAAAATCTGGCGCACGAGGCGCTGGTCAGCGTTGATGCCAGGCAGATCGGCGGGCACGTCGATATTGATCTTGAGACTGCTGCCGAATGCCTTCGATGCCATCATGCGCGTAACGGAAGAAACCGTTTCGCCGATATCGACACCGCTTTCATCCAGCTCGATGCGTCCGGCTTCGATCTTGGACATGTCGAGAACTTCGTTGATGATTTCCAGCAGGTGATTGGCGCTGGCATGAACGTCGCCGAGATATTCCTTGTATTTATCATGACCGAGCGCGCCGAAGGTTTCCTTGATCATCATTTCGGAGAAACCGATGATGGCGTTGAGCGGCGTGCGGAGTTCATGGCTCATGTTGGCGAGGAAGGCCGATTTCGCGCGGTTGGCGGTGTCGGCCTGGTCTTTTGCAAGGCGGAGGGATTCTTCCATCTGCTTACGGAGCGTAATGTCCATGACCGTCGTGACCTGGTAGCGCCGTTTCTGGCTGAGTTCCAGCGTCGCGGTGGTGAAGAGCGCGTTGGCGATGTTGCCGTCCTTGCGGATCATTTTCATTTCGCCGGAGCTGCGGATTCCCGTCCTGATAAATTCATCGTGGTTGCGGCGCGCGAGATTTCTTTCGTCGGGCGTAACAAGCGTGATGACATCAGAGTTAATGAGTTCATCGCGCGACCAGCCATAGGTGCGGACGAAACTTTCGTTGACACGTATGATGCGGGCGTTGTGATCGGTAACGACAACGCCGACTTCCGACACATCGAAGATCGAGGACATGAGCGAAATGGCGTCGTCACGTTCGCGCTGGAGGATGGATTGGTCGGAGACGTCAAGCTGGCCGATGACATCGAGATAGGTGATGTCGCCGTCGGAACCCATGATCGGAGCGCCCATAATCGGGCTGATGTAAAAGCCGTAAACGCGCAGGTTGCTCGGCACGCCGGGCAAGGCCTGGATCGTTACGGCGCGGCGTTTCGTACAGGAGACCTCGAAAGATTGCTGGAAGTGCCGGGCATTTTCGGGGCTCATGAAGTCGCGGATATTATGGCCGACGATTTGTTCGGCGCTGAGGTCAAAATATCTGAGGGCGAGATCGTTGATTTCGGCTACGACATATTCTTCGCCGCCTCGCGCCTCAACGATGAAACGCGGTACGGGCATCCTTTGAAAAAGCTCGCCGTGTCTTGTCGCGGTCATGTTATCCCTGATTCTGGTCCTTGTCGCGGATGTAACGCTGAAGCGGGCTCAGGTCGAAATGCTCGAGCACCGAGCCCATGTCTTCACGGTAAACATCGAGATCTTTTTGCAAATTGTCGAGAAAGGTTTTGACGTCCTCGCCTTCGTTCGGTTCACCAATGCAGGATGAAAGCGTGATTAATGTATCGACGCCTTTGCTTTTATACATCAGCTTTGATTCATCGAGTTCTTTTTTAAGGCGCTTGAGCGCCTTGATGCCGCCGGGCGTTCCGGTTTGTTTCAGCGAAAGAATGAACATGCCATCTTCACCGCGATAGGCATCATCGAAAGAACGCATGGATTTTTTGACGAGTTCCGCGACGGTCTTGATGCAATGCTCGACCTCCTGCGGGGCTTCTTTCTGGATGTCTTTAAAGTGGTCGACGCGGACGAGCGCCATCGCGAATGTTTTTCCCTGGCGCGCGAGGCGTTCCATTTCGCGCTTCGTGTCCTTTTCCAGCGCGTGCATGCTGCGCAGGCCGGTCAGCGCGTCGATGCCGCTATCGCCCAGCACGAGATCTTTTTCAAAGCGGCGAATACGCCCGATGAATTCCTCGAACAGGACTGTCAGCTTTAAAAATTCTTCATAGACCGGGGGCTTGCGCTCGCGCACGGCATTGTTCATCAGGAGTTCGGAGCGCTTGCAGAGATCGTCATGCAGCGCACGAAGGGTGCGCACGATATCGGGGCGGACGCCGCTCGCGCTTTTGACCCAGGTCTCGAATGACGGCGGGCATGAAAAAATCTGGTTTTTGCTGTCGGTGATGTGCTGCGGATAGAAGATGCGGCGCGTGACCTGGAGGAACCATTCGGTGTAATCGTCCAGAACGGCTTCCAAAGCTTTGATGTCGGTATCCAGGTCGTAATGTAATGCCATGAGGTTTCACATGAATCAGGAGTTTTAACCCCTCTAAATTACACTGTAAAAGTACCTAAATGGTTAACCGATTTCGTTAAATAGGGCCGCAAAGCCTAAGGAAGCCACTCTTTTTCGAGCTTATCGAGGGTGCCCTTCTTAATGGCGGCCCGGACCTCGCGCATCAGGCGGTTGAAGGTGGCGACGTTGTGCTGGGCGATGAGCTGGGGGGCGAGCAGCTCGCCCGCCTTCAATAAATGATGGATATAGGCTTTGGAGAAATCGCGGCTGGCGGGGATGTCGTTTTCGGGATCTAACGGCGTGGGGTCGTCGCGGTAACGGGCGTTCATCAGGTTGACGGTTTCGCCTTTCACGCCTTTAAGAAACGCGGTGCCGTGACGCGCAAGACGTGTCGGGATCACACAATCAAACGTGTCGATGCCGAGACGCACGAAGGTGAAGACATCCTTGATCCGGCCGATGCCGAGAAAGTGAACGGGGCGAGAAGGATTTACGAACGGCATGCTGGCGGCAACGGTTGTGTGCATTTCTTCGTCTGTTCCGCCGAGGCAGCCGCCGATGGCAGTTCCAAAAAACGGACGGTCGGCGGTGTATTCGGCGCTGATGCGGCGAAGGTCGGCATGCACGCCGCCCTGCACGATTCCATAGACCGCTTGTTTGCCATTGTGGCCGCGTTCAAATTCAGCGAGGCAGCGGTCGCCCCAGCGCATCGACATTTCCATCGAGCGCGCGGTGTAATCTTTCGTTGCGTGATATGGTGTGCATTCATCGAACTGCATGAGCAGATCGGCGCCGAGTTTTTTCTGGATGTCCATCGCGCTTTCGGGCGTGAGTTTTATTTTCTGCCCGTCGACGTAGGAACGAAAGACTGTGCCCTGCTCCGAAATTTCAAGGAGGCTCTTGTTATCGTGCGATTTGCGGCGACCCTTGATTTCATCGGCGACGTAGCCATGACCCATCGAGAAAACCTGGAAGCCGCCGGAGTCGGTGAGCATGGGTCCGTCCCATTGCATGAATTTATGCAGGCCGCCCATTTTTTCGACGAGGTCGGCGCCGGGTTGAAGCATCAGGTGATATGTGTTCGCGAGAATGATATCGGTGCGGGCTTCTTTGACTTGCGCGGGCGAAAGGCTTTTGACGGTCGCCTTGGTGCCGCAGAAAATATAGTTGGGTGTTTCGATGGTGCCGTGCGGAGTCGTCAGGCGCCCGATGCGCGCCGACGTTTTTCCATCGCGGTGGAGGATTTTAAAATCAAAGCCGGGATATTGAAGCACAGGTTAGGCGGTCTTGGACGCCATCGCCTTTTCGACCTGGGCTTTCAGCGGGCGCAATTTAACGTCCAGCTTGGTCTTGGCCGTGTCGATAATGTAGGCGTCGAAACCGCCCTTGTGTTCAATCGTGCGCAGGCCATTCGGCGTGACGCGGATGCGGATCCAACGCGCGAGCGCTTCACTGTAAATGTTGGCGTCCTTGACGTTCGGCAGCCATTTGCGGCGCGTTCTGTTTTCAGCGTGGGAAACATTGTTTCCGCTCATCACGCCTTTTCCGGTAATCATGCAACGACGGCTCATTTTATTTTCCTCGGGGCCTCGGGGGGCCCATTCCTTATATAAATTAATCAATTCGATGGCGGAAAATAAGGGAAATGGCCCCCTTAAGTCAAGCTTTTATAGGCCGGACCATAAATAGGCCCCGCAGAGGGAGGCCATGAGCAAAATAGTGGCGGCAAAATTGATATAAATGGCCCGGCGGAGGTGTTTATGGTCGTTCTTGGCCGTGGCCCCTTCGGACCCTACCCATACGCCGTGGAGGGCGCTGCCCCCCAGATCCTGGCTGGCGCCCCCTAAACTGACATTCAGGGACCAGGCCAGGGCGGACAGCGGATACCCCCCCTGCTCGTACGGGGCACGGTTTTTATGGCCGAACCAGGCGGCGACGCCCTTATGGATGGCGGCGGTCGGTGTAACGATGGTGGCGAGAGTCATCAACGTGGCGGCGAACAGCGAGGGCACATAGCCCATCAATTTTTCGAGCGCGAGCGGCACGGCACCGAAGCCTTTCGAAAAACCGTCCTTGCCGAAGCGCCATGCAAGCGCGGCGAGTGCTGAATAGATGACCGCGAGCGGCAGGCCGCCAACGAGGTACCAGAAAACAGGCGAGACAAGTCCCTTGTCGAACGCACGTGCGGCGAAACCCATGCCGACGCGGGTAATGCCGAAATCATCGGTGGCGGAGAGGTTGATGCGCGTGGAGCGGGAAATAGCGAGATATGCGCCCTGCAGCGCCTGCTTTTTTTCGAGCGCAAAATAAAGACGGAGCAGCGCGTACCAGATGCTGCCGCTTGTAATAAGGGTCGAAAGCAGGATGATTTCGCTGAGGCCGGAGACGGGTTTTTCCCAGACCAGCGCGACGTAGAATTTTCCAATCAAAAGACCGACGGCGAGGCCGATGGCAGTGATCGCAAAGCCGCGCAAAGCGAGATCGGCGGTTGTGCGATGCAAACGGTCGAGCCGGTCGCCGAAGCCGCCGAGGGTTTTATCGTAAAAAAGCCAGAGCAGCGGGTTGGCATTTCCCGCCAAAGGGCCGGTTATGACGCCGAGAATCGCCGCCAGCACAATCGCCGAAATCGCCAGCGGAATGCGGTCGGGGTCCATAATATGGCTATGGAGGGTGCTAAAATATGAAGTCAGGGTTTGCATAAAATATGTCTTTCCAGTCTCTTCCGGATATTACCGCAATGCGGTAAAACTATCTTGGCAAAATTTATGCAACAGGCCATTTTTCCCGATTTTAAGGCTAAAAAACACTATATAACGTATAATAGTACTATAGGCGGAAGGGCAAAAAACACCGTGCTTTATCAACTTTATGAGCTTCAGCATGCGTTGCTGACCCCGGTCCGGTTTCAGGCCGAGGTGGCAAGGAATGTATTCCAGAGTCCCTGGAATCCCCTGTCCTATACCCAGGTCGGGCGGACGATGGCCGCGGGCGCGGAATTGCTCGAGCGCTCGACCCGCCGCTTCGGACGGCCAGATTTCAGACTGCATGAAACGAAGATCGACGGTAAAACTGTCGAGGTTGTTGAAGAAATTATTGTCGACAAGCCGTGGGGCAATCTTCTCCATTTCAAACGGAACATTAAACGCAACGATCCGAAAGTTCTGATCGTTGCGCCGATGTCGGGACATTACGCGACGCTCTTGCGCGGCACGGTGAAGGCCCTGCTTCCGCATCACGAGGTTTACATCACGGACTGGGAAGATGCGCGCCAGGTTCCGCTGAAGGAAGGCGTTTTCAATCTCGACAGTTATATTACGTACCTGCGCGAATATCTCAGCCTGCTCGGGCCAGAGACGCATCTGATCGCTGTGTGCCAGCCCGCACCCGGCACGTTAGCAACTGTTGCGCTGATGGCATCGGAGAACGATCCGAACCAGCCGCTGTCGATGACGTTGATGGGCGGGCCGGTCGATACGCGGATTTCAAAAACGGAAGTGACGGATCTCGCCGAGAACCGCCCGATGCAGTGGTTTGAAAAATCGGTCATTCAGGAGGTGCCGTTTTATTATCCCGGCGCGTTCAGAAAAGTTTACCCGGGTTTCCTGCAGCTCACGGGATTTATGTCGATGAACCTCGACCGCCATGTCGGTTCGCACATGAAATTCTTCCAGCATCTGATTACGGGCGATGGCAGTTCGGCTGATGCGCATAGAAAATTCTATGACGAATATCTGTCCGTCATGGACATTCCGGCGGAATTTTACCTGCAGACGATTGAGACGGTGTTCCAGCGTCACCTCCTCCCGCGCGGTTTGATGAAATGGCGCGACCCGCTGAACAATCAGCTGGTTGATGTTCGTCCGCAGGATATCGAGCACACAGCCTTGCTTACGATTGAAGGCGAGCTAGATGATATTTCAGCACGGGGGCAAACCACCGCCGCGCACGAGTTATGTTATTCACTGCCGCAGCACAAGCAATATCACCATTTCCAATTGCAGACCGGACATTATGGAATTTTCAACGGCCGCAAGTGGCGTGAGGAAATTATGCCGAGAATCCGCCATTTCATTAGGCTTATGGATCCCGACAAGGATCCGGTGCCAAAAAATGATCTGGACAGGGTTGCCGATCTGGCACCCGAGCGCTATAACCGGGATAAGCATGGAATTGTAGCTATACGGCGCTGGTTAAAGCAAAACCAGCAACATAATTACAAGGAGATGGCCGACTAATTTAACCTACTGTGTAAACAAGGGCAGAACTGAAAATGACCAGATCACGTGAACCGAAACTGCCATCCTACATCAAGGTGAAGAAGAGCGCCCGCGCGCGCCGCATGGCCCTTCGCCTGGATGCCAAGGAACGTGTTTTTCACCTGGTTCTCCCCAAGGGCATGAGCGTCAGAAGCGCCACCGCATTTATCGAAGAACATGAACGCTGGATGAAGGAAAAACTGCGGGAGTTGCCGCGCCCGGTTTCATTCAATCACGGCGAAAGCATCCCGGTTTTCGGACGTCACCGCACCATCCGCGTCATTAAAAGAAAAACTTTAAAGACGACAGACGTCATATTGAAACAGAATGAAATTCTGGTTGTAACGAACCTCGACGACCCGACCCAGAAGGTCAAGCGTGCCCTCGCCAAATGGGCCAAGCTCCGCCTGACTGAACTGGCCGAGGAAAAAGCCGCCGAGATCAATGAGAAAGTTAAAGAGATTCATGTGCGCGACACCAAGTCACGCTGGGGCAGCTGCGCCGATGATGGAGGTCTCTCGTTTTCGTGGAGATTGATCTTTGCGCCTGAAGTTGCGCTGGATTATGTGGTGGCTCATGAGGTGGCTCACTTGCGTCACATGAACCACGGACGGCACTTCTGGAATTTGTGCCGCGCGATTTCAGATGATTTCCTTGAAGGCCAATACTGGATGCAGAATTTCGGCCAGGACCTGATGCGTTACGGATATACCGACGCGACTGAGTAACTCAGACCATTACCGCAACTGCCTGAGGATGTAAGGCAGAGGTTTTTACTTCGTCACGGTTCGTGACAATTTTTGCACTTTCGGTAGTGTTAAGCGCAAGATATGCGATTGTCTGCGTCCCCGGATGATCCTCCCGGTAGGTGGCAATTTTCTCTTCGTTGGTCGAAGCGAAAGTATATCTCAAAGGCTGCAAGCCGATGAGGACCTGCTGGCAATTTTTGGGATCAGTCTCTGCGGCCGTCGAAGAATATAACAATGTCAGTTTCAATTTATGCCCTTTTCTTTCTTAGATGACCTTATAACGGTCATTTTGTTATCCTGTCCAGATAATCCAGTGCGCCTTGTAAAATCAATTGGGCGGCGAGTTTGTCGGTTATTCCTTTATCCTTGGCCTTTGATCTCTTAATACCCACAGAGTTATCCACAAAGTTTTCCACAGAAACTGTGGATAACCTTTCGTCCCAGAGGGCGACCCAAGGCTTTCCCCCTACTACGGCGGGGTATCTGACGAGTTCGAGGGCGAAATCGCGGACCGACTGGCAGCGGGGCCCCTCGCTCCCGTCCATATTCAGCGGCAGGCCGAGGACAAAACCGCCTATTTCATAATCCTGGACGATATTGGCGAGTTCCTCGACGTCGCGGGTGAATTTGGTCCGGCGCAGGGTTTGGAGTGGCGTGGCAACCTTGTGGCCATCGTCGGAAACGGCAAGGCCGAGCGTTTTCGCCCCGATATCGATGCCGAGCAGGCTTTGGCCTTTTGGTGCCCTGTCCGCTATGTCCTTCAGCAACCCTATCGTCATAACCCTTGCGCCTTTATCTCATGGCCGTTAAAAAACAAGTCCGAAGGGTTTATATATCATGTCCATAGACAAAAACACCGTCCGCAAGGTTGCCTCGCTCGCCCGCCTCGAAATCGATGAGGCCGGCCTTGAGAAGATGACCCCGAAGCTGAACGGTATCCTGCAATGGATCGAGCAGCTGCAGGCCCTGAATACGGACAATGTCGAGCCGCTGGCGAATGTCGCCAATATCGAGCTCAAGCTCCGCACTGACGCGTTGACCGATGGGAATTGCGCGGACAAGGTTCTGGCCAATGCACCGGAAACCACAGCCGGGTATTTCGTGGTGCCGAAGGTGGTCGAATGAATAATCAAATGATGGGGCCGGAAGACAGCAACAAAAAGATCGGCGAGACCCTCAGGATCATGACCACCCTGATGAACGGCCTTGGCATTGTGATGATGGCGTTTGGGTCTTTCTGCCTTATCAACATAGAATCTGTCGAGGGCTTTATGGGTTATGATGTCAGAACGATTACAATCATGTTGTGGATTATCATCATCACCGGGCTTGGGATCGTAACCGTGCCCATCGTAGAAAAATTTAAAATGCGTAAATTGAAATGACGAACCTGACCCACCTCACGATTGAACAGGCGCTCAAGGGCCTTGATAAAAAAGAGTTCACGGCTGTCGAACTGACGCAGGCGCATATCAAGGCGATGGAGAAATTCCGCTCGCTCAACGCCTATATCGTCGAGACGCCCGAAATCGCGCTTAAGCAGGCAGCGGAATCCGACAAGCGCCGCGCAGGCGGCAAGGCCGGGCTGCTGGATGGTATTCCGCTCGGGATTAAAGATCTGTTCTGCACGGAAGGTGTCCAGACTACGGCGGCCAGTAAAATTTTGGAGGGCTTCAAGCCACAATATGAATCGACGGTCACGGCGAATTTATTCCGCGACGGCGCGGTGATGCTCGGCAAGACCAATCTCGACGAATTCGCGATGGGTTCATCGAACACTACGAGCGCGTTCGGAAACGTCATCAATCCGTGGAAGCGCAAGGGCGATAATACGGACCTGGTTCCCGGCGGTTCATCGGGCGGTTCAAGCGCCGCTGTTGCAGCACGCATCTGCATGGGTGCGACGGGAACGGATACGGGCGGATCGATTCGCCAGCCTGCGGCATTCTGCGGCATCACAGGGATCAAACCAACTTACGGACGTTGTTCGCGCTGGGGTGTTGTCGCGTTCGCCTCTTCACTGGATCAGGCCGGACCGTTTGCGCGCACGGTGAAAGATAATGCGTTGTTACTCCGTTCGATGGCCGGGTATGACGCGAAAGATTCAACATCCGCCGACAGGCCGGTGCCGGATTACGCCGCCGCGATGACGGGAAATATCAAAGGCCTCAAAATCGGTGTGCCGAAAGAATACCGCGTCGACGGCATGCCTGCCGAGATCGAAAAAATGTGGCAACAGGGTATTGAGTGGCTGAAGGCTGCAGGCGCAGAGATCGTCGATGTGTCATTGCCGCACACGAAATATGCCCTGCCCGTTTATTACATCATCGCCCCGGCGGAAGCGTCATCGAACTTAGCGCGTTATGACGGTGTGCGTTACGGGCAGCGCGTGACATCGGGCAAAGACCTTAAAGACATGTACCAGAAAACCCGTGCCGAAGGTTTCGGCGAGGAAGTGCGCCGCCGTATCCTGGTCGGTACATATGTTCTCTCAGCCGGTTACTATGACGCCTACTATATCAAGGCGCAGCGCGTCCGCCGCCTGATCTACAACGATTTCATGAGCGCGTTTGAGAAATGCGACGTTCTGCTGACGCCGACCGCGCCGTCGGCTGCGTTTCCCATCGGCGAGAACGAGGACGACCCGGTTAAAATGTATCTGAACGACGTATTCACGGTGACGGGAAATCTTGCGGGTCTTCCGGGTCTTGCTCTGCCTGCCGGGCTGGATGCGAAGGGCCTGCCGCTCGGGCTGCAGCTTCTTGGCCGTCCGTGGGGCGAGGAAACGCTGTTCAATGTCGCGGGCGTGATTGAAAAAGCCGCGAATTTCACTGCCCTGCCTGAATCCGTGCAAAAGGCTGCCTAACCGCCTGTTTTCATGTAAAATGGATTCATGAAAGTCCTGTTTCTTCTCGCAGCCTTTTTTGCCGTTCTGATCCAGCCCGCTTATGCGCAGGATGTGTTGCGCGAACATCGCAACGACGATCCTGCGGCAAAGCTGCTCGATAAAGATGGCGGCGTCCCCCAAACGGTCAGCGAGTACGCCAATATTTATTACAAGAACTGCCACGATGCGAATACCGAAACGCAATTGGATGAATATGTGGTGACACAATGCGCCTGCACGGCGTCGAAGCTGCCGGAGTTTATGGAGCTGAAAAATATGAAGTCCCTGTTCAGCAAAGGCCCGGAAGGCGATTTTCAGCAGGGCCGGGTTATGATGCTGGCTTATATGCCTTGTCTTTATGAGTCTATCAAAGAGTTCGTTTTCGACAGTTGTTATTTTCCCCACGAGATGCGGAAAAAGATGAACAGCCCGCGTAAAATCTGCGAATGCTATAGTCATAAAATGGCCGACCATATTGCCTCGAAGGCCGAGTTTTTTGTACCCGGGATGGCAAGAGAAGGATTTAACGCTTCAAAAGCGGTGCCCAATCCATTGGCTCATATTATCGGCAGCAACGCTTTTGAACGCCAGTCCAGGTGGCAGTTCGAGCAATGCGTGATGACCGAGTCGTATGGCTTCGGCAAGAAGTAACATTTGTACCCGCCCCGGTTTTTGATACAATCAGGCTATGAGAACATTTTTGATCATTGCCCTGGTTGTGGCTTTCGCGGCCTTTCCCGCCCTTGCGGCGGATATCTTTAACAAGCCGGTGAAGGATAATGCCCTGCCCGATGTGCCCCCGGCAGCCCGGCAGCAAGAGGCGCCGACGCCCGCGCCGCAATTACAGCAGATGCCATCACCGCAGACCGCGCCTCAGGCCGAGAAAGAATCCATTGAAAGTTTTGCCAAGCGTTACAATGAAAACTGCCTGAAGAAAAAGAATGAAATTCTGAAGGGCGATGATCTGCGGATGCTGTGCGCGTGCACGGCGTCGAAGCTGCAGGAAAAGATGACCGTCGCGGAAGTCGAGACCATGACGACCGACACGCCCGAGGGACAGGTTCAGAGAAACCGCATGGTGACTGATGTTTACGCACCGTGCATGGAATATCCGTCGCGCGCGCTACTGATGAACCAATGCAACAGCTATCAGGATAAGCTCAAGAAAACGGCTGGCGGGCAGTCCATTAACGGCGAGGCGATCTGCGGATGCCTGGCCCAGAATATGGCGGCCTATGTGGCGATGAACGCGCAGCCGATCCTGGCGCAGAAGCTCGCGGCCAACCCGGCCGACATGGACCCGCTGGGGGCTTTCCTGAACAGCCAGGAATACCAGGCGCAGGTCAATGCGACCTTTTCGGGCTGCATCCAGCAGCACGGCGCCTTCAAGCAATAAACCCGACTGGACAGCGCCGCCCGGCCTTACTAATGTAAGCGCCGTTAAAGGATATATTGATGACTTATCAAATTCAGGGCGAAAAAGGCACATGGGAAGTGGTGATCGGCATGGAAGTCCATGCGCAGGTGATCGCTGAATCCAAATTATTTTCCGGCGCGGCAGCCTCGTTCGGCGCGGAGCCGAATTCGCAAGTTTCATTGGTTGATGCGGCGATGCCGGGGATGCTTCCCGTTCTGAATGAATATTGTGTCGAGCAGGCTATTCGCACCGGTCTCGGTCTGAATGCGCAGATCAACAAGACCTCCGTTTTCGAGCGGAAGAATTATTTCTATCCCGACCTGCCGCAGGGCTACCAGATTTCGCAGTTCCTGCACCCGATTGTTGGCAAGGGTGAGATTGAAATCGACCTGCCGGATGGCAGCGCGAAAACAATCGGCATTACACGTTTGCATCTTGAGCAAGACGCGGGCAAGTCTGTACACGACCAGCACCCGACAAAAAGCTATGTGGATCTGAACCGTTCCGGCTGCGCGCTGATGGAAATTGTGTCCGAGCCGGACATCCGCAGCCCCGATGAGGCCACGGCATACCTTTCCAAGCTCCGCATGATTTTGCGTTATTTAGACACGTGCGACGGTAACATGGAAGAAGGCTCGATGCGGGCCGACGTGAATATTTCTGTGCGCAGGCCGGGTGACGGATTAGGCACGCGCTGCGAGGTAAAGAACGTCAACTCGCTCAAGGCCGTGCAGCAGGCAATTGAATATGAAGCGCAGCGCCAGGTGGAGATCATCGAGGGCGGCGGCACAATCAACCAGGAGACACGTCTTTGGGACCCGGCGAAGCAGGAAACACGCTCAATGCGTTCGAAAGAAGAAGCGCATGATTACCGTTACTTCCCGGACCCGGACCTCCTGCCCCTGCACGTGGCGGACACATGGATCGAGCGCGTGCGCGAAACGCTGCCCGAATTGCCCGACCAGAAGAAGCACCGCTTCATGAAGGATTTCGGCCTGTCGGCTTATGATGCGAATGTTCTGATCGCCGAGCGCGTGCGCGCTGATTATTACGAGACTGTCGCCAAGGGGCGCGATGCGAAGCTCGCGGCGAACTGGGTGCTCAATGAATTGCTTGGTGCACTTAATAAGGACAATAAGTCGATTTCGGAATCGACCATCGCAGCCGGGCAGCTCGGCGCGCTGGTAGATTTGATTTCCGACAACACGATTTCCGGCAAGATCGCCAAGGATGTTTTCGCCGAGATGTACAAGAGCGGCAAAGACCCGGTACAAATTGTCGAGGAAAAAGGATTGAAGCAAGTCACCGACACCGGCGCGATTGAAAAGATCGTCGACGAGGTGATTGCCGAGAACCCGGATAATGTCGCGGCCTACCGCTCGGGCAAGGACAAATTGTTCGGCTTCTTCGTGGGTCAGGTGATGAAAAAATCACAGGGCAAGGCGAACCCGAACATCATCAATGAGTTGCTGAAGAAGAAATTAAGCCCTTAATTTCGTTCAAAAATCGCAATTTTGTTGCTAGTCTGGCCATGCTGTTATAATGTTTCATTATGACAAGAAAAGACCGGGGCGACCTGACCAAAATTTTTGGCTGTTACGGCATATGGCCTGTACTTATGGACGACAAAGGGCGCATTTTGGTGCCCCTGGGTCATCACCAGCCTGATTCAGATCCGAAAGCGCGTGGCTTCATGGTTCACCTGGCGCCGGATAACAAACGTCTTTTCCTCTTTCCGCCCAGCGAGCTGGAGAAAATTCCGGAAACGATAAAAGCAGATCTAATGCCTCTTCTTACATTTCTCAGAATTGATAATGCGGGCCGCATTTGCATTCCAATCGAATTGAGAAAAGCCCTGATGGAACGGGACCCGGCGCAGGAAAATAATTTAGTTATAGTCGGGCGTAGTAACCGCTTCGAAATCTGGACGGCAAAAGAATGGGAAAGCGAAAAAACAAATCAGGCGGAGCGCTTCGAAAGCGCCATTTCAGAACTCACGAATGAGCACGATTAAATCTCGACGTAATCGAGATCTTCGTGGAAGGTTTCGCGCAGGACAAGCAGCGATAGAAACGCGAGCGAAATCATCACCGCCAGAACCGTCACACCCGCCATTGTCACGCCCGTATACGGAATCAGGAAATGAAACGCCCCGCTCATGGGGATGATAAATCCGCGCACCATGTTGGGAATGGATGTGGCGGCGGTGGCGCGGATGTTGGTGCCGAACTGCTCGGCGCCCATCTGCACGAACATCGCCCAGTAGCCTGCGCCGACGCCCATCATGAAACAGAGGCTGTAATATTCGAACAAGGTTTCATGCGGCGCGAGCACATAGGCGGTGATCGAGACGCTCATGAATACAAGGCATATGGCGACGGCCTTGCGGCGGCTGCGTAAAAGCTGGCTTAAAATGCCGCTGAAGGCATCGCCGACGAAGAGGCCCGCGTAACAGGCGAGCACGGCGGTGCCTGCCTTGGGTATTTCGGTCATGCCGAAATCCCTGGCGAACTCGGGCGTGAAAGTGATGAACAACCCGACAATACCCCAGAGCGGCGCGCCGACAAGAATGACGGCGAGATAGCGCGTGAATAATTTTCCATTGGTCAGCAGCATCAGGAAATTGCCGCGCGTGACATTGAGCGTACTTTTTGTTTTTTCGAACAGGCCGGATTCGCGGACATTGATACGAAGCAGCAGCAGCGCCAACCCCATGATGCCGCCGATGATATAGGCCGTGCGCCAGTCGGTCATTTCGGCGACGAAAGCGGCGAAGACCGCGCCGAGAACGCCGATGGAGGCGATGAAGGTCGTGCCAAGGCCGCGCCAGGCGCGCGGAAAAAGTTCGGAGGCGAGCGTCACCCCTGCCCCAAGTTCGCCCGCGAGGCCGACGCCCGCGATGAAACGGAAGACCGCGTACATTTCCACGTCGTGCACGAAACCGTTGGCGATGTTGGCGATTGAGTACAAAAGAATCGAGCCGAACAGAACGGAGATGCGGCCCAGTTTATCGCCCCAGATTCCCCAGACGATGCCGCCGACAAGCAGCCCCGCCATCTGGGTATTGATCAGGAAGATGCCGGTTTCGAGGATTTGATCTTCCGGCACGCCGATGCTTTTCAGGCTCTGAACCCGGACGATGCTGAACATCAGCAGGTCGAAAATATCGACGAAATAGCCAAGCGCGGCGACGAGGATGGTCAGGAGCGTTGCCTTATCGACCTGTTCGCGCTGGAGAAAATCCCTGATTTTTTGCATGGCAATATGTATTTCCAGAATATAGACACCAATTCTTAAGCCATATTCTTCTAAAATAGGAGTTTAAACAAGGCTTTGCCCCGGGGTGGCCTTGAATTCAAAGGATTAGCGTAAATGCCGAGACTGGAAAAGGGCGAGCACTGCCCTCTCAACGTGACGAAAAAAGCCGAGCACCGGGTTCTCGCGGGCCTTGGGTGGGAGCCGCATGCGCATGCCGGAATGCTGGAAAAACTGGGCGCGGCCATGGGTCTCAAGAGCATCAACCACGATCTCGACCTCGCCTGCCTGACGTTCGATGAGCAAAAAAATCTGCTCGGGACGATTTCAGCGATCCCGGGTTACTCCACGGATGGATCGGGCCGCATTTATCACAGCGGCGATAATGTCGCGGGCGAAGGCGACGGCGATGACGAACAGGTTTCAGTTGAGTTGCTGAAGCTCGACCCGTCCATTCATTACATCATGTTTGTCGCGACGATCAAAAGCGGCCATACGTTCGGTGAAATTGATTCACCTGAAATCAGATTGGCCGACGGATACAGCAATCATAATTTCCTGATAACGCCGCTCACGCATCTTGAGGGCAAGGCGAAATCGGCTTTTGCGTTTGCGAGCATTTACCGCAAGGAAGAAGGCTGGAACATTCATAACATCAGTACATATATAGACGTCACCGCGCTTCAGAAACCGAACGGCGCGTTGTCCACCCTGCTCACGAAAGCTTAATGTTCGCCGAGTGCACGCTCGATGCGGCGGTCAGGCACCAGCCACATCAATGCGACAAGCGCGTATAAAGCACCCGCCAGCCATTCAACATAAAAAGCGCAGACAATAGCGGCGACATAAAGAACTGGTGATATTCTTATTTTCAGTTTCGATGTCTGGGCGAGGATCGTATCGCCGCCATGCTCGCGCACGATGACCGATTGCAAAATCCAGTACGCGATAGCCGAGAGAAACAGGACCACGCCATAAAGCGCCGTCGGCACCGAGGCGAAATTGTTTTCGCCCATCCAGCCTGTGACGAATGGAATTAACGAGAGCCAGAACAGCAAATGCAGATTGGCCCACATCACCGCGCCGCTGACTCTTTTGGCGGCGTGGAGCATGTGGTGGTGGTTGTTCCAGTAGATGCCGATATAAATGAAGCTGAGCAGATAGCTCAGTAAAACCGGAAACAAGGGTTTCAGGGCCGCAATTTCAACACCGTGCGGGACTTTCATTTCCAGCACCATGATGGTGATGATGATGGCCAGCACGCCGTCGCTGAATGCTTCAAGTCTGCCTTTGCCCATGAATGCCTCCGGTGGTAAACATAGCATGGAGCAAAAACACGGAACAGATGTTGGTTTTCAATCAAACCGCTCCTTGGAGGAACCATGAAAACGATTACCCCCTGCCTGTGGTTCGACGGCAATGCCGAAGAAGCCGTCAAATTTTACACCTCCGTCTTCAAGGACGGGAAAATCCTGGGCACGTCCTATTACGGCCCGGGCATGCATTTGCCTGAGGGCACGGTCCTGACGGTTACTTTTGAAATCATGGGGCAGGAATTTATGGCGCTTAACGGCGGGCCGGAATTCAAGTTCGACGAAGCGATTTCATTGATGATCCCCTGCGATACGCAGGAGGAAATTGATTATTACTGGGACAAGCTCACGGCGGCGGGCGGACAGCCTGTTCAGTGCGGCTGGCTGAAGGATAAATTCGGGCTTTCGTGGCAGGTCGTGCCGCGCATCATTGAAAAGCACCTTAACGATAAAGACCAGGCGAAGACCGACAGGGTGATGAAGGCGGTCATGGGCATGGTGAAGCTGGATATTGCCGAGATAGAGAAGGCTTATAGGGAGGGGTAATGGCGGAGACGAGAGGATTACTTTGGTGCGGGGCTGCGCCCCTGCCAAAGTGGCAATTTTCAAACTCACAAAATGCTCGTTAAGAAAATTGTCGAACCGGGAGCGTCTTCAGCTCCCTCCTCTACATCATTTATAAAAAGGCCCATAAGGGCCTTTTTATAAATGGCGGAGACGAGAGGATTCGAACCTCCGGTACGGTTTAATCCGTACAACAAGTTAGCAACCTGCCGCCTTCAGCCACTCGGCCACGTCTCCGCATAGAACCTTCCAGGCGTGGAAGGGCAATCTATTTATTGTCCGCATGCGCGGACGGGCAGCCACTCGGCCACGTCTCCGCATCAGGAACCGTCTAATTAACAGAAAGCATTAGCTTTATCAATTGTTTCCATAGGGCTTTTTAGTCAATGGGAACAATATCCTGCCCTTTGCCGTTGGTAATATTAGAAGGTTATAAAACAACGGAGATTACGATGAATACCAAGGTTTTGACATTAAGCGTTGCTGCCCTTGCCATGATGGCCCTTCCGGCGTGTACACAGCGTGCGACCGACCTGCCCCCGGGCAAGTATGAGAGCACCTCAAAGTCGGTGGACTCGCAAGGCACCGCCCATGAGAAAACGACCACGACCAATGTCGAAGTCGACAAATACGGCAACAAGAAAGCGACGACGGAGACGGAAAAGAGCTCGGACCCGAAGGGCCTGTTCAACAAATCGACGTCCAAGACATCGACTACAACTAAAGAAAACCGTTACTAAGAGACAAAGTGAAAGAGAGTCCGCCGGAGAGCGGGCTCTCTTTTTTATTGGCGCGCTTTTTTCAGCAGCA
Source organism: Micavibrio sp. UBA7657 (assembly GCA_002483465.1). Taxonomy (GTDB): domain Bacteria; phylum Pseudomonadota; class Alphaproteobacteria; order Micavibrionales; family Micavibrionaceae; genus UBA7657. The sequence goes on from DLHX01000012.1 coordinate 49,656, forward strand.
GCCTGAACGGCGGCAGGATTTTCTCAACGATAGAGTCGTCGCCTTCAAGCGCGGCGAGTGTATGGGCAGCGGCCTCGATAGTCGAAACGCTTTCCTTTCTAGGTTCCTTCCGCAAATTTCCGTAGAGCGAAACCGTGGGTGGCTGCAGAACCAGGCGACGGCATTTCAGCATCCAGGCATTGCGCCACCACAGCGCTTTGGCCTGCTGCCATGTGCCGTCGAGCAGAATAATTCCCTCGATATCCTCGAGAACTCTTTGATCCTCGGCCGGGCCGCCCTTGCGGTTCAGAACGGTCAGCGGTGCGGGTGGTAGTGGCTCCGACGTTTTGGCAGTCCCCAGATAAAGGATTCCCCATTTTTTTGGATCGGGGTCTTCCTGACCTGAGGCTTTTTTGAGATTCGCCCAGGACAGGCCGGTTTTGAGCGCGGAGTTTTTAAGCTGGAGCGTGGCGATTTTGGCGGTGCCGAGTTTACGGTCCTGTTCCTGCGGGTGGCGGAGAATCAGGACGAATATCCGGTTATCCACGGGCTCAACGGCCTCGCAGACGCAGAGGTTCGAAAGCTTCTCGCATTGGGGGCAAACATCGTCCATGGCGCGGGTTATAGCATATCCCTTTATTTTTGCCCGAAAAAATAGGAAACTAAGCGGGCATGACCAATTTCTCCTCCCTCTTCCTCGATAAAAAGCGCAAAACCGACATCGCCCTTCACGTTGTGACGGAGAAAAGCTTTCCCGGCTGGCTGAAGAAGCAATCCGCAGATGTGAAGGCCGGGATGAAGAATCTGGGCTTTACGGGCCGCGCGGGAGCGGTCGTCCTGATACCCGGCGGTGTTGTCGCGGGTGTTGGCACGCCCTTTTCGATTTATGCCCTTTCCCCGGCGGTCGATTATATCCGCAGGAATTTCGCAGCGGATTTCATCAAGGGCGCGAGCTTCAGCCTGCATGGCGTCGATGCGAAAGATTTAGAGAATGCGTTTACCAGTTGGGCGCTCGCGGGATATGAGTTCACACCTTACAAAAAACCTTCGGGCAAGACGCCCGCGCTGGTGTGGAACAAGAAAGCTGACAAGAAACGCGTGCGGACACTTATCGAATCCATCTTCATGGTACGCGATCTTGTTACTACGCCGTCAAACGACATGGGCCCGGGCGAGATCGAAGTGGCGGCGAGGAAACTGGCGGGCGCGCACAAGGCTAAAATTTCGGTTATCAAAGACAAGGATTTACTGACGAAAAACTTCCCGCTTATTTACGCGGTGGGTGATGGATCGCCGCGCAGGCCGCGCCTGATCGATATCAACTGGGGAAACCCGAACAGCCCGAAAGTCACCATCGTCGGCAAGGGCGTTGCGTTCGACACGGGCGGGCTAAATCTTAAGCCGACCGGCAATATGGCTCTGATGAAGAAAGATATGGGTGGCGCGGCACATGCGCTTGCACTTGCGCACCTCATCATGAGCGCGAAGCTGAAAGTACGGCTGCGGATTTTGATCCCGGCGGTTGAAAATTCGGTCGATGGTCATTCCTTCCGCCCCGGCGATGTTTTCAAAAGCCGCAAGGGTTTGACGGTGGAGAATACGAACACCGATGCCGAGGGGCGTTTGATTTTGGCCGATACGCTGACTTACGCGTGCGAGAGTAAGCCCGGCCTTCTGATCGATTTTGCGACGCTGACCGGTTCGGCACGCGCGGCGCTCGGGCCGGACATCCCTGCTTTTTTCTCGAACAATGAGAAACTGGCCGAGCAGCTCAAGAAAATTTCGTTTACATCCGAAGACCCGCTCTGGCCGATGCCGCTCTGGCAGCCATACAACATTCACAATAACAGCGCGGTGGCCGACATGCAGAATAGCTCGGGCGTACCGGGGGACCTGATGTACAGCGCGCTGTTCCTCGAGCGTTTCCTGACCGGCAAGCCGGACTGGGTTCATATCGACACCTATGCGTGGGAGCATATCGGCAAGCCGGGCCGTCCGCGCGGCGGGGCCGATTGCGGATTACGCGCTGTGTTCGCCCTGCTCGAAGAAAAATACTAAATTCCATTCAGAATTTCTTTCGCAAAATCGCTCAAGGTGTCGTCGCGCGCGCCCATAATGATGACGCGGTCGCCGCTTTTGACTTTTGAGAGAATGACGGACGCGATATCGGCGCGCTTTTCGAACCAGCCGGCCTGCGGGCCGACCCATTCCACGACATGTTTTGCTGTGACGGAGCGGTCAGCCGTGCCACCGGCATAATAGGCCTCGGGCATAAGAAGAATATCTTCGGTCCCGAGATTTTCTTTGAACGCGGCGGCGATTTCACGGCCCATGAGTTTAAGCGGGCCAAAACCGTGCGGCTGGAACATGACGATCAGGCGGCCCGGGAATTGTTTCAGGGTTTTGAGAGTCGCGGCAATTTTATCGGGATTATGGGCGAAATCATCGATTATAGTGATTCCATTCTTCGTGCCGACGATTTCAAAGCGGCGTTTTATCCCTTCGAATTTTTCGAGAGCGGTAATGGCCTTTTTTAGATCAAGACCGAGAGCCTTGGCCACGCCCAGTGCGGCCAGCGCGTTCATGACATTATGTTCGCCTGGGGTTTTCAGTTTTACGGGATGGCCTTCATAGTCGAATGAGACGCCGTCCGGCGCATAGTTCACATTTTTTGCATCGCTGAATTTAAAGCCGATTGTCTTTTTGGTTTTAATTTTAACGACACGCTCGTCATCCATATTGAGAACGGCGATTCCCGCCTTCCCGGCCAGCTCGCCGAACAGCCTGTCCAGTTCATCGAAACTTTTGTGATCGAGCGTGATATTCGTGATGACGGCAACGGATGGATTGAACAGCGCGACAGTGCCGTCGCTTTCGTCGGTTTCGGTGACGAACACGCCCCCCTGTCCGACGCGCATATTGCCGGGATCGGGAAAATTCTTGATGACTGCGCCGTTCATAACCGTGGGATCGAGCCCGTAGCCTTCGAGAATCGTCGCAATCATTCCTGTGACAGAAGATTTACCACTGGTGCCCGCGACGGCGATTTTGGTTTCATGCGCGTTGAAAAGCTCCGCCAGCAGTTCGGCGCGTTTCAGGATCGGCATATTTTTGGCTTTGGCGACGGCGACATCGGGAATGGAATCTTCAATCGCGCTGGAGACAATCAACGCGTTGCCGGTGACGTTTTTGCCGTCCTGCGGCACGAGTTCGATGCCGAGTTTTTTCAGACGCGCGAATTTGTCTTTTGAATCGCCCTTATCATAGGCGCGGTCCGAGCCGATGATGCGCGCGCCCTGCTGTGCGAGGATCGCCGCAAGCGGCATCATGCCGCTGCCGCCGATGCCGCAGAAAAAATAAGTTTTCTGTTGCTGTTTACTGGCCATCACAGACTTTGAAAATTACTTGTCGGGAGAAAGCGGAATCGGTGGACCAGCCTGTACACCGGCGGGCGCAGGTTTGGTACTGAGCGGATACGGCGCGATGGGTCCGACGGCATTTGGATCCGTTGCCGAAGCGGCGGGCGCAGGAGCCGGTGCCGGTGCGGGCGCTGCTTTCGGCGGCGTCAAAGGTTTGGACGGAGTCGTCAGCCCGTCGATTACGCTGCCGATGCTGTCGGCCTTATCAACGGGTTTGCCGGGGCCGGTATGCGGGGTTATTTCGCTATCGGTATAGGACACTTCAGGCGCAGGCTTGCCGCCGCGGCGCACGATCTGCGTCTTGGTGGCGCCGCGATCAGAGTTCAGGCGCGGCAGACCGGAAGTAAATTCCTCGAGGTCGTAATCTTCGGGCTGACGGATGTCGGGATTGTTCTGGGCGGGCAACGCTTCGGGCATCGGCTGGGCGCTGCTGAAATCGACGGTCACGACATCCGGGTAGGTGAACATGGAATTCGAGGCGATGTCCCATGCCGCACCGGGGACGACACCGTTCACGACATTCAGAGGCGCGTGATCGGACAGAACGGGTTCGATTATAACCTTGCGGCGGCGGTTCTGCGGCGCGAGGCAGTCGACGACGAGATCCTGCCGCGACTTGGTGATGTTCATGGTCTGCGGCGGGAAGAATTTATAGCGCAGGCCATCGACATACATATAGCAGACAACGTCCTCGGCCCCCGGCGTGACGACGGTGATGTCCTGGATTTGTTTATCCAGCGTGTAGGCGCAGGATGAAAGACAGGCAACTGTGCCGAGAAGCAGAAATCTTTTGAACATGAATAAGGGCCTGGACTGGCGGGGAATCGCAGAAACAACAGCCTTTAATGTACCTAAATTTCAATGGCTAAGCAATTCGGGGCATAAAAGCTTGCAAAAATATTATGTATTACGTTAAATGCGCACTTCTGATGAGGAAATCAATTGAGTCTGAGTAACACCATCAAAGCGCACTCCGAGAATATCGCAGGGGCTGTGAGCCTGCTGAGCAGCTCGTCCCTCGTCTTTACTGGCGATGCCCAGAATATGGGAGCAGCTGCCATTTTTACAGCAGCGGAATTAACGCTCGCGCGTTTCGGTCACAAGGTGGAAGGTTACGCAGCCGGCGCCATCTTGTTCGCAGCGGGCGATCTGACGCTCGCTTTCTCAAACAGTGTTCAAAGCGGTTCGGCCCTGCAGATGACTTTGCTGGCCATGACGGCAGCATGGGGCGTGGGGGCCTTACGTTATCCTTTCGAACGCACCGCCAAAGCAATGGATTCTCCGGGATTACAAAAAATTGCGGATACCCTGCCCGCTATATGCGGAACGGCAAATCTTGCTTTACGGGTGCCGGGGATTTTTTCAGCGATTGATTCAAAAAAATATATTATCGCGGGCGCGATCACAGGCTGGGCTGTTGCTGATGTTCTTGCCGGGCGTCTGCAGGAAAAAACCGGGGCAGCCTATCACTGGGTAAAAAATAAACTCTCCCCGAGCGGACCTTAAGCGACCGACTTCAGCCCTTTGCGCTGCGAATCTTCAGTATTGCCGCTGATTTTGAAGTCGAGTTCGTCACCTTTGACGCTGACATTGATTCTCGAACCGGGCGATGCTTCGCCGTTCAGAATCATCCCGGCGAGTCGGTTCTGGAGGTGAGTCTGGATGACGCGCTTGAGCGGCCTTGCGCCGTAGGCAGGGTCATAGCCTTTGTCGCCCAGCCATGTTTTCGCCTTGTCGTCGATCTGCAGGCTGATGCCGCGCGAGGCGAGAAGATCGTGGAGGTAATCGAGCTGGATGGAGACGATTCCCGTCATCTGGGCGCGGCCAAGGCGTTTGAACAATAAAATTTCATCGAGGCGGTTCAGGAATTCAGGGCGGAAGGCCTTGCGCACGATGTCCATGACTTCCTCACGCACATCGCCGGTGCTTAAATTTTCCGGGAGGTTCACGAGAAGCTCGGCACCGAGATTCGAGGTCATGATGAGAATCGTGTTCGAGAAATCGACGGTGCGGCCTTGACCGTCGGTGAGTCTTCCATCATCGAGAACCTGAAGCAAAATGTTGAATACATCCGGATGCGCCTTCTCGATTTCGTCAAACAGGATGACCTGGTACGGACGGCGGCGGACGGCTTCGGTGAGCGAGCCACCCTCCTCATAGCCGACATAGCCCGGCGGCGCGCCGATCATGCGCGAGACGGAATGTTTTTCCATGTACTCGGACATGTCGAGACGCACCATCGCTGAATCGTCATCGAACAGGAAGGCGGCGAGCGCTTTAGTAAGTTCCGTTTTGCCAACACCCGTGGGGCCAAGGAACAGGAACGAGCCCATGGGGCGGCGCGGGTCCTGCAGCCCTGCCCGCGCGCGGCGGATGGCATCGGAGACAGCCTTAACGGCATCGTCCTGGCCGACGACGCGTTGAATCAATTTGTCTTCCATATGGATGAGTTTTTCGCGCTCGCCTTCCAGCATCTTGTCGACCGGGATGCCGGTCCAGCGTGAGACGATGGAAGCGATGTCGTCCTCGGTGACTTCCTCGTTGATCAGGCTGGAGCTTTTGGCGGCGGGAATCTTGGCGAGTTTTTTCTCAAGCTCGGGGATCATGCCGTATTTGATTTCGGAGGCGCGCTCCCAGTTGCCCTCGCGCTCGGCGCGCTCTAACTCGATGCGGGCCTTGTCCAGGGCTTCTGTAAACTTCTGGCCGGCGCCCATTTTGTCCTTCTCTGCCTTCCACTGGCCGGTGAGGTCGGCGGATTTGGCTTCGAGCGTTTTGAGCTCCTCTTCCAGTTTCTTGAGGCGCTCTTTCGAAGCTTTGTCAGATTCCTTTTTCAACGCCTCGCGCTCGATCTTGAGCTGGATGATGCGGCGGTCTAACTCGTCGATTTCTTCGGGTTTAGAGTCGGCCTGCATGCGGATGCGGCTGGCAGCTTCGTCGACGAGGTCAATGGCCTTGTCGGGCAGGAAGCGGTCGGTAATGTATCTTTGCGACAATGTAGCGGCTGCAACGATGGCGTTATCCGTAATGCGCACGCCGTGATGGACTTCGTATTTTTCCTTGAGGCCACGGAGGATGGAGATCGTGTCCTCGACCGTCGGCTCGGAAACAAAGACCGGCTGGAAGCGGCGAGCGAGCGCGGCGTCTTTCTCGATGTGTTTTCTATATTCATTAAGCGTCGTCGCGCCGACCATATGGAGTTCGCCCCGGGCTAACGCGGGCTTGAGCATGTTCCCGGCATCCATGGAGCCTTCGGCCTTGCCTGCGCCGACCAGCGTGTGAAGCTCATCGAGAAAAAGTATTATTTCCCCGCTATTTGCCTTGATTTCATCAAGTACTGATTTAAGACGTTCCTCGAACTCGCCCCTGAACTTGGACCCGGCGAGCAATGCGCCGAGATCGAGGGCCATGAGCCGCTTGCCTTTGAGGCTTTCAGGTACATCGCCATTTACAATACGCTGCGCAAGCCCTTCAATGATCGCGGTTTTCCCGACGCCGGGCTCGCCGATTAAAACGGGGTTGTTCTTGGTGCGGCGGGAGAGCACCTGAACCGCGCGGCGGATTTCCTCGTCGCGGCCAATGATGGGATCTAACTTACCGTCTCTGGCGGCCTGGGTGATGTCCTGGGCATATTTTTGCAAGGCCTCGAAATTGTCCTCCGACCCGGCTGTATCAGCCGTACGCCCCTTGCGGACCTCGTTGATCGATTTGTTTAGGGCGCTGTCATTCAGGCCGGCTTCTTCCAGATAACCGCCGATATCGTTCTTTTTGGCCATCAGCATGGATTGGAGCACGCGCTCGGCGGTGACATACTTATCGCCTGATTTTTCAGCCATCATCAATGCGTTATCAAGTATTCTTGCGAGATCGGTTGAGAAGCGCAGCATGCCCGCCCCGGGGCCGTCCACGACGGGTATTTTGGTCAAAGCGACCTCAATATCGCGCTTTAAGCGCCCGGAATCGCCTCCGGCGACCTGAATCAGGCGCTGAATGGCCCCATCTTCGTCCTCCAGCATGACTTTGAGCATGTGTTCGGGCTCCAGCGACTGGTGGCGCGAACGCATAGCCAGAGTCTGGGCCTTTTGCAGGAAGCCTTTGGTCTTTTCGGTGAAGCGTTCAAAATCCATGGCAGTAAGTTTAATTTAAAAGGGCCGGAGGTCAATACAGGGCAGTAAATAACAATCTTAGCCCTATTTCGTTTCCATTCGGTTTATTTTCATATGGACAAAAAATAGAATATTATCACTCCGGAATGAGTTGATTTTTTAGATTAGAAAAATTCTACAAGCTATTGATTTTGTTTAATAAAAAATAAAGGCGGCCTGAGCCGCCTCATTTTACACAGAAACCCCCGAGGGGATTGGCTTTAAGCGTTCGTCAGCTCGCCCGTACGTTCGGCAGCGATTTCAGCGGATTTTGCATTAGCATTGCCGCCCAAGATACTGGCTGGCAAGGCTAAATCGTCCCTATTGCTGTTGCCGTTGGGCTCCCCTGCCGTATTCTGGGCGGGGCGCTGGAATCCGCCGGTTTGCTGGCGTGTTTCCTCTTCAAAAGAGTTGATAATGCGTTGATAATGCTCAGCATGTTGAAGGTAGTTCTCGGCGACGATACGGTCTCCGGCGGAGGCCGCGTCTTTTGCCAGGGTAAGGTATTTTTCGCAGACCTGGTGCGCCGTTCCACGGATACGTACATCCGGGCCGTTGCTGTCAAAGACCTGCATTCTGTGGTGTCCGCCGCCATTATTCCTGCGGCCGCCACCATTATTCGAGTTGTTATTGTTGTTGCCCCTATGACGGTGGCGTCTGCCTGTAGTCCCGTGTCTCATAGCTTTATCCGTTGTTTGTGTTAATCTTTTTCTATTTTTGGCATACACGTACACCTTACCTGATTCACAAGGGCCTTACCAGCCCTAGGTGAATTCTGGCACCCCCAAATACCATATGTTGGGTTTTCCAATTTCCGTCTGAACAACTTCAAGCAGTTCAATATGTCGGAACCAGTCCAACCTACCGACAGCGGTTTTTTAAACAAGGCAGGCCCGCAAGCTTTTTTTTAATTATCCCCATTGGAGATTTCCACAACCCTTGTAATTCCAGCATAATCCGGGCGTACGCCTTTGATGCGAATCCTATATTTTCCCGCGAGTCGCTCGATGTCGGCCTCCTGCCCGGCGCCGATCTCAAACAGGGCTTTTCCAGCCGGTTTCAGCAGGCGGGAAAGACTGGAAAAAATCTTTTCGTAGGCCTCGATACCGTCGAATCCCCCGCTAAGCGCCAGAATCGGATCGTGATTCCGCACCTCTTTTTGCAGGATTCCGATGTCGGATTCGGGGATATAGGGTGGATTCGAGACGATCAGGTCGAACCGGCCTTCGATTCCCTGCCCCCAATCGGTCTGTGAAAACTCAAGGCGATCGGCAACTTTGTGCGTTTCGGCGTTGCGGCGGGCGATGTCGAGCGCGCCGGGCGCGATATCGGTGGCGAGGCCGCGCGTGTCTTTCCATTCGGTCAGAAGGCAGATGGGAATGCAGCCCGTGCCAGTGCCGAGATCGAGAATCCGGCCCGGATGTTTCCCGTGAAACAATTCGAGCGCCCAGTCGACCAGGATCTCGGTTTCGGGGCGCGGATCCAACGTATCCGGACCCAGCGCGAATTCGAGGCCACGAAATTCTTTAACGCCTTCGATGCGGGAGAGAGGTTCGCCGTTCAGCCTACGTTGCAGGTCGGTTTCCAGGGCCGTTGAAGCGGACAGGATTTTACCCGGATTGCTGACAATCTCCGCCCAGTCGATATCGAAATGGCGTTTGATCAGGCGTCGAGCCTCAAGGGCCGAGCCAAGTTTCTTGGTAAGACCGGCGTAAAATTCGCCAAGGAGGATGGGCATCAGCTTTCCAGCGTCGCCAGGGCGGCAGCCTGGTCTTCGGTAATCAGGGCCTCAATGACCTCGTTCAGCGCCTTGCCGATCATGACGTCGTCGATGTTGTAGAGCGTCAGGTTAATGCGGTGGTCGGTGACGCGGCCCTGCGGGAAGTTGTAGGTGCGGATGCGTTCAGAGCGGTCGCCGGAGCCGACCTGCTCCTTGCGGTCCTTGGCCCGTTCCAGATCCAGTTTCTGGCGCTGTATGTCATAGATGCGGGTCTGGAGGATCTTCATCGCCTTGGCGCGGTTTTTGTGCTGGGAACGTTCCTCCTGCATTTCCACGACGACGCCGGTCGGAATGTGGGTGATGCGGATGGCGGATTCGGTTTTGTTGACGTGCTGGCCGCCCGCACCTTGCGAGCGGTAGGTATCGATTTTCAAATCCGCCGGGTTGATGTGGACATCGACATCTTCGGCCTCGGGCAGGACGGCGACGGTGGCGGCGGATGTATGCACCCGCCCCTGCGCTTCTGTCTCAGGAACCCTTTGAACGCGGTGGACGCCGGATTCGTATTTGAGACGGGAAAATACGTTATGACCCGTCACCTGAGAAATAATCTTGCTGTATCCGCCCATATCTGTTTCCGAAAGTTCCAGGACCTCGAATTTCCAACCCATAGTCCCGGCATAACCTTTGTACATCGTGAATAGATCACCTGCGAATAAAGATGCCTCGGCGCCGCCGGTGCCTGCGCGGATCTCCAAGATGGCGTTTTTGGCGTCGGCTTCGTCTTTCGGGATAAGGGAGAGTTTCAGTTTCTGCTCGAGCTCGGGGATTAATTTATTAATCTCCTTCATCTCGCCGGAGGCGATGTCACGCATTTCCGGATCATCTAACATTTCATTGAGGTCTTCTTTTTCCTTCAGAGCTTTTTCGTATTCATTGGCGGCCTCAACGACCGGGCCGAGCGACGAATATTCCTGCGAGTATTTTACGAATTTGTCGCCGCCGAGGTTTGGCGTAGACATCAGCGATGCCAGCTCTTCATGACGGGCCCTGATAGCCCCCAGTTTTTCCTTGAGAGACATGAGCGTCTTTACTGCCCGTAGTTCTTCTTGAGATGCGCCATATCGAGGGGGATGTTGCGTTTGACCTCGCCCGCCGCGCCGAGGGGTTTGAGTTTTTTGCCATCGACCTCGAGCGTTACGCCGCCGGAATTACCAAGCGAAATGGTGAGGTCGGGACGGTCGGGGACGTAATAGCGGTCGCCGGCTTGCAACACGCGCGAAACGATGGATTTGCCGTCTTTTCCGCGAATTTCAACCCAGCTGTTTTCCCGGATATTCAGGATAATGCCCTCTTCCTTCGGCGGCGCCACTGCCGTGTCGGACGATTGTATGGCGGCGGGCGCGGCGGCCGTTGTGGTTGTTCCGGCAACAGCGGGCGTTTCAGGCGGCGGCGCGTTCTGGACGGGCGCAGGTTGCGGCGGCATGGGTTGCTGATTTTCTGTGGCCTGCGTTTCGGCTGGAGCAATCGCAGGCTGACCAGCGGCGGGCGCGGCGGCTTGTTCAAGCGGCGGCACTTCGGTGACGGCGCTGCGGTCTTCGCCGCGCGTGCCGAACCAGACAGCTAAAATCACGACGGCGGCGGCGATGGAAACGCCGATCTGCCAGAATTGCGGCATTTTCGTATCGGAAGCCATGACGGGATAATTGACCGCAGCGGTTGGCGGCTCGCGGCCACCCGCCTGTTTTTTGAAGAGGTTGACCATCTTGTCGCCATCTAAACCCAGATATTCGGAATAAGACCGGATGAAGCCGATGATGTAGACACGGCCCGGAAGCATGGCATAGTTGCCTGTTTCCAAGGCTTCGAGCTGCGAGGCGCGGATGCGCAGGGCCCGCTCGATATCGGGCAGGCTCTGGTCATAATGGATCCGCGTACGGCGGAGAATTTCGCCGACGCTCAGGTCCGTATGAAAATGATCAGGTTGCTCTTGCTGTTCGCTCACGGCTGTCTGTCCCATAACAGCCGCTACAATAGTGCATTAATTACTAATCTTCCAGCGCGTTATATGAAATTCTTAAGTGCTTGTGGCAGGCACGGTTGTAAAGCCGAAAATACTCAACCCTCAAGACCGTAAGCCGCATGAAGCGAACGGACGGCCAGTTCGACATAGTCCTGCTCGATCAGGACGCTGATTTTGATTTCAGAGGTCGAGATGACCTGGATGTTGATGGATTTCTCGGCCAGCGTTTTGAACATGGTGTTGGCGACGCCGGAATGGCTTTTCATACCGATCCCGACTACGGAAACCTTGGCGACCGTGTCGGAGGTCTGGAGTTCCCTGTATTTCAGCTCTTTCAGGGCCTTGATGGTTTGAATCGCGCGCGGCAGGTCGGCCTGCGGCACGGTGAAGGTCATGTCGGTGTATTTGCCGTCCGGCGAAACGTTCTGGACGATCATGTCGACGTTAACCGCCGCATCGGCCAGCGGGCTGAATATTTTCGCCGCGACGCCGGGGACGTCGGGCACGCCGAGCAAGGTGACTTTGGCTTCGTCGCGTGTATACGCGACGCCGGTGACGAGTTGCTGTTCCACGATATCTTCCTCCCGTGTGACTAGTGTTCCCGGCAGATCGCTGCCGACATGGTCTTCAAAACTGGACAGAACCTGGATTGGAATATCCTTTTTCATGGCGATTTCCACCGAACGGATATGGAGGACTTTCGCCCCCACAGACGCCAGTTCCAGCATTTCTTCGTATGAAATCTTATCGATTTTCTTGGCGTGCGGCACGATGCGCGGGTCGGTCGTGTAGACGCCGTCAACATCGGTGTAGATATCGCAGCGCTCGGCGTCCAGCGCGGCGGCAATCGCCACGGCCGACGTATCGGAGCCGCCGCGACCCAGCGTTGTAACGCGGCCATCTTCCGTCATGCCCTGAAAGCCCGGGATAACGGCAACCTCGCCCGCATGCAGGCTTTTGAGAAGCTCGGCGGTTTTGATTTCGGCGATGCGGGCCTTGCTGTGGACGTCATCGGTGACAATCGGAAGCTGCCAGCCCTGCCACGACCGGGCCTTTACGCCCATTTTCTGCAGGGTCATGGCCATGAGGCCCGATGTAATCTGTTCGCCGCTGGCCACCACGACGTCATATTCGCGGGTGTCGTGGAGTTTATCGACCTGGTTGCAGTATTCGACGAGCTGGTTCGTGACGCCGGCCATGGCGGAAACCACGACAGCAACTCTATGGCCGCGTTCGACCTCGCGCGCGATTTTCATCGCGGCACCCTTGATCTTTGTAACGTCGGCAACCGATGTGCCGCCGAATTTTGCGACGATAAGAGCCATAATTCCTTCCAGAGGGCCGATATTTCGTGCTAAAAAGCTCCTGTTTTCTACAGAAAGACGCAATTTATGTCCACCATTCTGAAGTCGGAAGTCGATAAATTTTCAAAAGACGCGCCCAGCTGGTGGGATGAAAACGGCCCTTTTGCCCCGCTTCACCGCCTGAATCCTGCGCGAATGGGCTATATCAGGGGCCAGATCTGCAGCCATTACGGTCTGGATGAGACGGGTCTCAAGCCTTTCAAGGGGTTTTCCATTTTAGATGTGGGATGCGGCGGCGGGCTGGTCTGTGAGCCCCTCTCCCGGCTCGGCGCGGAGGTTACGGGGATCGATGCCGACCCGATAGCAATCGAAACCGCCCGGGATCATGCAAGGCATTCGGGGCTGGAGATCCATTACCAAAACCAAGCGGCGGAGAATATCAAAACCAAATACGATGTTGTTCTCGCGCTGGAGATTATCGAGCATGTCGAAAACCCGGCGGAATTCGTCAAAAGTATTTCGAAACTGGTGAAGTCCGGCGGGCTCGTAATTTTCTCGACACTGAACCGCACGCCGAAATCTTTCGCGCTCGGCATTGTCGCTGCGGAATATGTGATGCGCATTGTTCCACGTGGAACACATAGCTGGCGCCGTTTTGTGAAGCCTTCGGAGCTTGCACGTCATATGCGGGCGACTGGCATGGAGCCGAAAAATGTCAGCGGTCTTGTCCTGAGTCCGCTCAGCGGGGAATTCAAAATTTCCGAGAATGATACTGCCGTGAATTATTTTATGTCGGCCCGGGCGGAGTAATATCAAATATGAAAATTGACGGGGGAAAACTCTCACCCGGGACTGGTCAGGCAGGGTTTAATCTTCTAACTTTTTAATATGAGTGGTTTTTTGACAGTCTGCCTTGGCCTGGCTTTGTTTTCGGTTCTTGCCGTGCTGGTGATCGGCATTATCTCGATGGTCAAAGGTGGCGAATTCAACAAAAAATACGGTAACAGGCTGATGCGCGCCCGTGTTATTCTTCAGGGTGTGGCGCTCGCCATGCTTGCCCTCGCCTATATTTCCTCCCAAACCTAAAGAGTAGACCCATGAAAATTCTCGTCCCCGTGAAGCGGGTTATCGATTTCAATGTCAAGGTCCGCGTTAAAACCGACGGCAGCGGCGTTGACCTCGCCAACGTCAAGATGTCCATGAACCCGTTCGACGAGATTGCCGTCGAGGAAGCCGTGCGGCTGAAAGAAGGCGGCAAGGCGACGGAAGTGATCGTTGTCACGATCGGACCGGCGAAAGCGGAAGAACAACTGCGCACCGCGATGGCGATCGGCGCGGACAGAGGAATTTTAGTGAAGACCGATGCGCCGACGGATCTCGGCGGTGTTGAGCCGCTGGCCGTTGCGAAAATGCTGAAGGCTTTGGTCGAAAAAGAAAAGCCTGATCTCGTTATCATGGGCAAGCAATCGATTGACGACGATTCAAACCAGACGGGGCAGATGCTGGCTGCGCTGCTCGGCTGGCCGCAGGGAACATTCGCGTCGAAACTGGATATTGAATCCGGTTCATTAAAGGTGACGCGTGAAGTCGATGGCGGACTTGAAACTCTTTCACTGAAAACGCCCGCCGTTATCACGACTGATTTGCGCCTGAACGAGCCGCGCTACGCGAAGCTCCCCGATATTATGAAAGCCAAGAAAAAGCCGATGGAGACGATCGAGCCCTCGGCGCTCGGCGTCGATATCGCGCCGCGCTTGACCATCGTGAAGGTCGTTGAACCCGCAAAACGCAAGGGCGGCATCAAGGTCAAAACGGTCGATGAACTGATTGATAAATTAAAGAATGAAGCAAAAGTTTTATAATTCCAACAGCCGTCATCCCGACGGAGCGAAGCGAGCGGAGGGATCTTTCCCTCCCGGATATTATGAAGATCCCTCGACTTCGCTCGGGATGACAAATAAGGGGAAAGCATGAGTATTTTAGTTCTAGCAGAGCACGATAATAAAACATTACGTCCGGCGACGCTGAACGTCATCGGCGCGGCGAAGAATCTCGGCGGTGAGATTCATGTTTTAGTCGCCGGTGCGGCGTGCGGTGCAGTTGCAGAGGCGGCGGCGAAGTGCGAGGGCGTCACGAAAGTCCTGAAAGCGGACAATGCGCCGCTGGAGCATCAACTCGCCGAGGACATTGCGCCCCTGCTCCATGAACAGGGAAAGAATTACAGCCATATTCTCGCGCCTGCGACGACGCATGGGAAAAATGTCCTGCCGCGTGCTGCGGCGTTGCTGGATGTTCAGCAGATTTCGGATGTCATCGTCATTCACGACGCCGAGACATTTGACCGGCCTGTGTATGCGGGCAATGCGATTGCGACGGTAAAATCATCCGACAAGATTAAAGTCATGACCGTGCGGACGACGAATTTCGACGCGGTGAAAAATTCCGGCGGGTCAGGCGTGGTTGAAACCATCAACGCGGCGACGCCGAACACGCTCTCCTCTTTCGCCGGGCAGGAACTTTCGAAGTCCGAGCGGCCTGAACTGACGGCGGCGAAGATTGTTATTTCCGGCGGGCGCGGCGTGGGATCGAAAGAAAATTTCGCGATCATCGAAAAACTCGCCGACAAACTCGGCGCTGCCGTGGGCGCAAGCCGCGCGGCGGTCGATGCGGGTTACGTTCCCAACGATTACCAGGTGGGGCAGACGGGCAAGATTGTTGCGCCGAACCTTTATATAGCCATCGGGATTTCGGGGGCGATCCAGCATCTGGCCGGGATGAAGGACTCGAAAATCATCGTGGCCATTAATAAAGACGGCGAAGCGCCGATCTTCGGGATTGCCGATTACGGGCTGGTGGGCGATCTGTTCCAGATCATCCCCGAGCTGGAAGGCAAGTTATAGTTGACATAATTTGAAGTTTTTCGTAGTTTCAAGGCCTAACCCCCTTGGAACGTTAATGAATATGACTAAAAGCAATGTAAAATCAGCTTCCGTCCCGCCGATTGAGCCCGGACAGAAAATAAAATCGCTTAATCATGTAATGAATCAGGCCGGTTTTCGTCTGGAGCCCTCCCGGGAACTTTTCGGTCAAAGCACTGAAATCCGCATGTGGAAAAAAGTCCGGCATGGCATGGGCTGCATCGTTTGCGTTTCCACTAAAAAAGAAAGCGATGATGTCAGCCGCGAAGATCTCAGCAACACCGTACGCTATCTGAAACAGGCTCTGACGCCGGAGATGTTCGATGTCAAACAAACTGGTGAGTGCCTGCGCAGCTTTAATGAAGGTGCCAATCCAATCCATGTCACCCTTCATACAGAGCCTACAAATGATCGTTACAACGAAACGAGCGCGCGACGCCGCAAACACCTGACAAGTTCTTTGAAACGCGCGGGATTTAAGCGTGACCAGGTGATCATTCATCCCACAGAAGGATCGCAAGACGGAAAAAACGCGAACAGGTTTTTAAAGCATACGGAAGTGTGGTCCAAGATATCCGGTCACGAAAAACAAAAACTTACATTCAACAAATTCGACACTGAACATCGGGATATAGTGCGCGATCTATTGCGTGACATCAAATCACTGAAACTCTCTGGAGCGGGTAACGCATTCTATACCAAGGACTTTACATTTCTCTATGAAACATCCCCTCACTTTGAAAGTCCGCACGGGCCAAGACTGCCGTGATTGCTTGATTTTTTAAAAAATAAAACTGAGTAGCCAGGAATGAAACAATGAGACAACATCAGGTCAGCAGGCAACGTAGTGGCGGTGGCGGCGGTCGTCCGCCGGAATATAGCAGCTATAAGGCACTTTCACCGTCGCCAAGCGCGCCGGAGCCCGGAGCCCTTAGAAAAAAATTCATGGAACTGGATTTTATGTCCCAGTACGCGGACATGCCGCCGGGCGTGCCTTACACATGGCGGGAAGCATGGGTCCTGATATTAGAAAATGTTGGCAAGGTTGTTATTCACAATCAATCGCCGCGACCGGATAACTACGCGGCGATTCATGCATCTGTAAATTTTTTAGCGGACAGATTTAAAGACAAAGCCAAAATTCCAGATCTGTTTAAGGAAACGCCTGTCATACAGGACGATGACTTAAAAATAAGCGCTCATTTTTATCCCAAAGAGCCTTAATTATTCCGTCGGTATCCTGAACAGTTTTCCGCCGCGGTCGAATTTTGCGCCTTCGGTCAGTGCGCCTTCGAGATTTATGCCGATGATGCTGGCGCCTGTGAAGTCGGCGTCGCGTAAATCAGCATTCGATAAATTCGCGTAGGATAAATCAGCCCCGATAAAAACCGCGCTTCTGAGTTGAGCCCCTGTCAGGTCGCTGTAGCGGAACTTTGCGCCGGTGAAATCGCAGGGACTGAAGCGCCGCGTCTGGCCGCTGGAGCCGAACATCAGGGGGCTGCCGTTTACGCCCTGCAGTTTTGAATGCGACAGATTGACGTTTTTGAAGCTTGAACCACGGAGGTCGGCCTCGACAAGATCGCAGTTGCGGAAGTCGGAGCCGTCGAGCACGGCACTTTGCAGTTCGATCTTATACAGATTCATGCCGAAGAATTTAGTGCCTTCGGCTTTGATTGCCGTCATTTTTTCCTGCTTGAGGGTTTTGAGCTGGCGCATGTCAACGCCGCTGAGGTCAAGCTGCTTGCCATTTTTACCAGCTGATTCCACCCAGGCGCGGTGATCTTCGATAAGCTTGGGCAAAGGTTGTTCGAGCGCGGCGATGGACGTTCCGATATTTTCGTCGGTGATCGCACCGGCCATATCGACATCCTTGGAATTGAAATTTTTCATCTCGATGCCGGTCATGATCGCGGATTTCAGATTTGCACCGTTGAATTTTGCGCCATCGACTTCAGCGTCGGATAAATCCGCGCCCTCTAACTGCGCGCCGCGAAAGTCCGCGTTGGCGATATTCGCGCCCGCGAGGATGGCATCAGAGAAATCGGCGCGCGTGGCCATGGAGCCGGCAAGTTTTGCGCCACTCAAATTTGCGCCACGGAAATTCACGGCCTGGCCGCTGTCATACTGAGAGCCGTCCTCTGCGAGGCCGCCTACTCTTAAATCTGCCTTCTCAAGGTCGGCGCCTTCGAGGTTGGCGTTCTCAATCCGGGCGCCGCGCAAATCGGCGCGGATGAAATTCGTGCGGTGAAGATTTGAATTGCTCAGGTTGCAGGCGTAAAGCGAGGATTCCTGGAAAACCGCGTCGGCGAGATCCATACCGATCATGACGCAGCCGATGAAACTGGCCTGACGGAGGTCCTGCCCGCGCAGCGAGAGCTGGCTCAAATCGATGTTTTTGAGGGTGGCGCGGCGGCCCCCGACCCGGCCCTCAAGAAAACGGGTATGCAGGCCAACCATGGCATCCAGTTGATCCTGCGTGATTTTTTCGATGGTTTGGGCCGCGGCGGCGCTATCCTGCATTGTCCGATTGTCCCATAGAAGGCTTTAAGAATGGCTAAGGCCGGAAACGGCCCCTGATACCCCGGGATTGTACATTTTTTCAGGGTTTAATCCCATATCCATTGTAGTTTATGGCTTTGCTTTTGGGGCGACGGGCTATAGATTTCCTTAAGAGGCAAATATGCGGAAATTCACGATTTTGGCCATAAGCATGGCCCTGCTGGCGGGCTGCGGCATCAAGCCGTCGCATGTCGACCCACCCGAGGGGGCGAATGAGGGCGATTTTCCACGCGTTTACCCGGACACGAAAACCGATCCCGGCGCTGACGCCGCAAAAATCATCAGATAATGGCCGGATTTATTGAAAAAAAGAATATCTTAAGCGCCGGGGGTGTGTCCCTCGAGGATATCGCGCGCGAGCACGGCACGCCGACATATATATATTCCGCCGACCATATACGCGGGCAGTTCGAGGCTCTTAAAGGCGCGATGGCGAAGGCGCTGCCGAAAAACAAGCAGCCTTTGCTCTGTTATGCGTGCAAGGCGAATAGCAATGTCGCGGTATTGAGTTTATTAAACGGGATCGGCAGCGGGCTGGAGATTGTTTCGGAAGGTGAATTGCGGCGCGGCCTGAAGGCCGGGTTCGATCCGCAGAAAATCGTTTCGACCGGGGTTGGCAAGCAGCGGAGTGAAATCGAAGCGTGTTTAAATGCGGGCATTCGCCAGTTTAATGTCGAGTCCCTGCCCGAGCTGGAATTTATCGACAAGATTGCCCGTGAGATGAAAAAGAAGGCGCCGGTGGTGTTCCGTTTGAATCCGGATGTCAGCGGCGGCGGCCATTCGAAAATCTCGACGGGCCGCAAGCGTGACAAGTTCGGGTTGTCGGCGGACGGCGTGTTCCGTGCCTATACGATGGCGAAGACGATGAAGAATGTTGAGCCGCTGGGCCTGTCGATTCATATCGGCTCGCAGGTTTTTGATGTGAAGGCGTTCGAAAAAGCTTTTGCGAAGCTTCCGGCGCTGGTGGGCGATCTGCGCAAGGAAGGATTCACCGTTGCGAGGCTGGATATCGGCGGCGGGTTCCCGATTCAATATAATGACGAGAAACTATTAGACCTTGATGCTTACGCCGCGTGGGTGCGCGACATTATCGTGCCTCTGGATACAGAAATCGTCATGGAGCCGGGGCGTTATCTGGTCGGCAATTCGGGCGCGCTGCTGACGAAAGTTCTTTACGTCAAGGAAACGCAGGACCGGAATTTCCTCGTGCTCGATGCGGCGATGAATGATTTAATTCGTCCCACACTCTATGAGGCTTATCACGCTATCGAACCCGTAAAGAACCGCAACGCAGCGAAGAAAGTTTATGATGTCGTCGGGCCGGTGTGCGAAACAGGCGATACGTTCGGTACGGACCGTGAAATTCCGGAAGTGCGCGAGGGCGACCTTGTTGTCATTCGTTCTGCCGGTGCTTACGGATTCAGCATGGCATCGAATTACAACACGCGGCCCCTGCCCGCCGAGATCATGGTGGATGGCGACCAAAGCGCCCTCATCCGCCCGCGCCAGAGCTATAATGATATAATCGACCAGGATATTGTTCCCGCCTGGCTGAAGCGCTGAAATGCTCGACCCGTTCGACTACAAAAACAAACACCTCGCCGCGCGGCTTGGCCGCACGCGGCTGCATACGCTTATCTCGCTGGTGGCTGAACGGCTGACGGCGGCGGGCTGGCGTATTGTCACGTGGACGGGATTTTTCGGCGCGTTGTGGCTGTTTCAGATTCAGGCGTTGTTCGGCGTTACTGGCGCGTTCATTATTTTTCTTATTTTCATCGCGGGAATTTTTTATTTCGGCTGGAAAGATTTTCGGCATTTTCGCTGGCCGCAGCCGGGCGATATCGACCGCCGCATAGAACAGGAAAGCCAGCTACGCCACCGACCGCTCGCCGCCATGACGGATTCACTCGCCAATCCGCAGAGATCTAATACGCGCAGGCTGTGGGAGGAAGGGCGCATCCGGCTGACGTCCCTGCTGGGCATTATCCGCCACGGCAAACCGAAAGCGTTTATGGCGGCGAAAGACCCGTATGCGGCGCGGCTCGGCGTTTTGCTGTTTTTTGCGTTGGGTCTTTATGTGGCGGGCCCGGCATGGAACGAGCGGATTTTTGCGGGGCTGACTCCGCTGCGGTTTCAAAGCGGCGCTGAAAGCCTGGACAGATTATCGCTCTGGATAACGCCGCCTGCTTATACAGGTCTTGCGCCTCTGGTGATCAAAGGCAACGGCAAGGGCGATGTTTTGCAAATTCCCACAGGCAGCACGCTGAAAATTACGGTTCGCGGCGGTACAGGCGTGCCGCGCCTTGTGGTTACCGGCAAGGACAACAACCAGAGCTTCACCGAGACGGATGAAGGAAATTATATTTTAGAAACGCCTGTGCCGCCCGGGCATGTGCTGAACGTCAAGCAGGGATTTTTTACCCGTGCGGCGTGGCCGTATGAAATCGTGCCGGATAACGCGCCATTGATCGCGGTGAAGGGCGGCGTGGAAATCACGCATGACGGGCCGATGCGCTTTCCGCTCGAGGTTGAGGACGATTACGGCGTCAAGAACGTGATCATGGATGTGACGCTGAACCAGAGCATGAGCGGCAATCCGCTGGGCGAGCCGTTCAGTGAATCGCGCGTGGTGATGTCGCCGCCGGATAAGAAAATGCCGATCCAGCCGGTTTATGATTTAACCGCGCACCCATGGGCCGGGCAGCCGGTGTCGATTATTTTCAGCGCTGAAGACGGCATGGGACAAAAAGCCGCGGCGGAGCCCGTGATGATGACCCTGCCCGAGCGGTCCTTCATGCATCCGATCGCGAAAAAAGTTATAGAGATACGCAAGCGCCTGATCCTTAAACCTGAGAGTGATTATCACGCGCTGACCGATGAGATCGAACAGATCATGGCGCGGCCCGGGCTGTATCTTGATGACAAGACGGTTTTTCTCGCGCTGCGTGCGGCGGCGTCGCATCTGTACTGGGCCGATCCGCCGAGACGGAGCGATGCGATTGAGGTGACGGATTTACTCTGGGATACGGCGCTCAGGATTGAAGGTGGAGAAATCAGTATCGCGGCGCGGAATTTACGCGATGCGCAGCGCGAGCTGGAAAAGGCGCTGGAGAATCCAGACATCACGCAGGAAGAAATCCAGGAGCTGATGAGTAACCTGCGCGGCGCGATGACGGAATATTTCATGGAGATGGCGCGCGAGATGCAGAAGCGCATGGCCGAGGGGCAGAAATTCCCGATGATGTCGCCGGAAATGATGGCGCGGACGATTGACCCGGAATCCCTGGCAAATTTCATGGAACAGTTAGAAGCCCGCATGATGGAGGGTGATAAAAAAGGCGCGCAGGAAATGATGGCGCAACTGCAAAGATTAATGGACATGATGGACCCGTCGATGGCGGCGCCGATGCCGCAGGACATGCAGATGATGAGCGAGGGAATTAATGAACTGCAGCAACTCATTGACCGGCAGAAAGATTTGCTGGCGCAAACACAGAGCCAGTCGAGATCGCTGGAAAATCTGAAAAACGAATTCGGTTTTGGCGAAAACCTAGAGGAAGAAAAATTTCCCGAAGACTGGAAGATGGACGACATGCCGCCCGCCCCCGAAGCGCCTGCCGAGCCGCCGTCCATCGTGATGAATACAAGTCAGCACCGCACCGAACAGGAAGCGTTGCGCATAATGCTCGGCACGCTGATGCAGGAGGCCGGTGAAGTTCTGGAAGAAATCCCAGAGAATATGGGGCTGGCCGAACAGGAAATGCGCGGATCGAGCGCGGCGCTCGGTGAGAACAACCCGGCAGGTTCCATTCCCCACCAGCAAAAAGCGCTGGAGCATTTGCAGCAGGCCCAGAAACAACTCAGTCAGCAATTCGCCGCGCGGCTCCAGCAGATGACAGGCCTGTCGATGATGGGCGGCGGCATGAAGTTCGACCCGCTCGGGAGGCCTTATGGCGGGGACGGCAAGCGCAACGGATTGTTTGGATCGCCCGTGAAAATCCCGGACGAGGCCGAGCGCAAAAAAGCGCAGGAGATTTTAAAACTCCTGCGCCGTCGCTCGGGCGAGTTAGAGCGCCCGGATGAAGAACTCGATTATTACAAGAGACTGCTCAGGCAGTTTTAGGCTGTGGCTTTTAACGAGGGATAATAGCGACAGGGACTTCGGGAGCCTCATATCTTGTAACGACAACAGGCTTTTCTTCCTGAGATGGTGCTATCTTAAACTCAGGAACCGGCGGAAAAGCTTTTTGTGCCGCTTCTTTCATTTCATCTGTAATCGTATAGGTGACGCCTGTTATGGCTACTTTCTCGCTCATTGTTTTTTCCTTTTAGTGTCAGTTATTGCTCTATTACAGTCGGTCAATGGTTATACATAAATCTAAAAATGTTTGTCAAATATTGCGGCAAAAAAGTAATAAAATTTCAATGCTGGCCGGGAATAAACTGCAGGCTGATGCTGTGGGCCGCGCCGGGCGTGGCGATCAGGTAATCGGTGCTGAAGGATAAATCGCCCTGTGCAATCACTGTGGGTGCCGGGGGCCGGATTACCCAACGATCTAACACCTCGCCGGTTTCGCTCAGCATCTGGGCCTCGATCATGGGCACCTGCTCCTCGTTCGCGGTGGGATTGAGGATTTTTCCGGTGATTGAAATTTTCTCGCCTGCTGAATCCGGCTCGGCAGCGGCAGCGATAGCATCGAAGCCGAGCCCCTCGCCCGGCACCGGGAAGTGATGGCCCATCATGGCGTAGAAGGATTTACTGAACGGCCATTTTTTTACAATCGGCCCCTGAAGCATCAGGAGCCCGCCGAAAATAACGAAGAATACGGCAGCAGCAGCGGCGAAGCCGATGATACGCTGACGTGGATTGGGCGGTGGCAGTTCCTCTTCCTGTAAAATGGGAAGGTTCGCGCCATCAGGCAGCGGGCGCACGCCCTGGGGGATTTCCTCGAAGCTCCCCTCCTTCGCCGTTTCCATTTCTGAAATATCGGGAAGCTGGTGCCAGATTTCGTGGCAGGAGGAGCATTTAACGCGGCGTCCATCCGGCGCGAGCGTGTGGGCAGGCAGCAGGTAACGTGTTGCACATTGCGGGCAGGTCAGTATCATAAAGGGCGCTGATCTCTTACGTTAATCCTGTTCTCATTATTTATACGGGCTGCCGCCCGCAACGGCAAGGTATGAACAAATGCCACAAAACAAAGCTCTCTATCTCCTTTTCGCCCTTTCTCTAATATGCGCCGTTCCGGCCATGGCCGCTGAATGCGCATTAAAGGACCGCGCCTGCGTTATCAATTCCCTGCGCGAGGCGGCAGGAAAGATCGAAACCGTGGCCTGGCGCGACCAGACTTACCGTGAACTGGCGAAAACACTGGCTTTTGACGGCGACACGGACGGGGCTATCGCTCTTATCGAAAAGATCGAAACGCCGGACACCAAGGCGATGACGATTCGCGGGATTGGCATGGCGGCGGCGGACAACAATCTTTCAAAAGAACAATATGTGGATATTTTCCAGAAGCTCCGGGTAGCCGCGGATAAAATCACCCACCCGCCTTCCTATGCGATTGCCCTGACCTATATCGCCATGTCGCAGGCCTTTGCCGGGGATAATGAGGGCGCGTGGAAAACAGCCTCGGAAATGGAGAACGAGGCGCTGCGTCACAAAGCCTATGGCGAGACCGCAGAAATTCAGGCCGAAAAAGACGATTACGCCGCAGCGAGCAAGAGCATTCAGTTCATCACGAGCGAGGCGTTCCGTAACAAGGCCTATGGCACGGTCAGCAAGATCCTGGCCAACGGCAAAAAACTGGATGATGCCTTGAGCGCCGCGCAGGCGATTACCAACCCTTATAAGAAAGCCGAGGCACTTCAATATGTGCTGGATGTGCAGAAGCCGCGGGAAATCTCTCATCTAAAGAATGAAAAGACTGGTACAGAACCTTGATCAAATTTGAGTTTGTAGGATTGCGTTACGGCGTCGGGCCGGAAGTTCTGAGTGATGTCAATTTCACGCTGGAGCCGGGTTCGTTTCATTTTCTGACCGGGGCAAGCGGTGCGGGCAAGACCTCCCTGCTCTCGCTCATGTATCTGGGCCGCAAGCCAACACGTGGACTGGTCAGCATGTTCGGCCAGAACATCAATAAACTTGAGCGTAAGCAGCTCTGGAGCCTCCGGCAGCGCATCGGCGTCGTGTTCCAGGATTTCCGTCTGCTGCCGCATCTCTCGGCGTTCGATAATGTCGCATTGCCGCTGCGGATTATGGGCAGGCCGGAAAAAGAAACGCGGAACAATGTCGGCGAATTGCTGGAATGGGTCGGGCTTGGCGATTACAAGAACGCGCTGCCCCAGACTTTATCAGGCGGACAGCAGCAGCGCGTCGCCATTGCGCGCGCGGTGATCGGGCGACCGAAATTATTACTCGCTGATGAACCGACCGGGAACCTTGATGATGAAATCGGTTTTCGCCTGATGAATTTGTTCGAGCAGCTCAACCGCATGGGAACAACCATCGTCATTGCCACGCACAATAACGCGATCATGGAAAAGTTCGGGCATTCGCGCCTTATCCTCGAGATGGGAAGTATGCGGGTTGAGGAAACGCGCAGTTCGCTCCGCCGCAAGATGGAGGGGGTTTACTGATGAAAATTTCCCTCGCTGATTTTTTTGCAAAAGACAGGCGGCTCGGCGTTGCGCTCGGACGCGGGCGTTATGATCTGCCGCTCAACAAGGACGAAGGCACGAATTTTCTGCGGCTTTTGATCGCCCTGATGAGCTTTCTCGCGGCGATGGCGCTGGCGGGATCTTTTACGCTGGATTCCATGACGCAACGCTGGTCTTCCGGTCTTGAAAACAAACTGACGATTGAAATTCCGGCGGATAAGGAAAATGGCGAATTACGTACGCGTGATGAGATGGCTTCACTGCTCAAACAGGTCGAAGCGGTTTTAAGGAATGAACCTATCGTTAAAAGCGCCGATATTTTAGACGACAAGGATATTCAGGATCTTGTTGAGCCGTGGCTTGGCAAGGATGCGCCGCTGCAGGATATTCCCCTGCCCGGTCTGATTTCGGTTGAGCTGAATTCATCCGAGCCGGAAGCTATGGGAAAAATGACGACGGACATCAAGGTGGTCGATTCAGACATCGTGATCGACACGCATGAGGCATGGCTGCAGAGTTTGCTGAAAATGATCGGGTCGCTCCGTTTCGCGGCGTTTGTAGTGGTTATCATTATCGCGGCGACGACCGTAACCGCCATCGCAGGCGCTATTCGTTCCCGCATCGCCGTGCACAAGGCGGATGTTGAATTGCTCCACCTGATGGGCGCGAACGATGAATATATCGTCCGTCAGTTTCAGCGCCATGCCCTTACCATCGCCCTGCAGGGCAGCTTGCTCGGCACTCTCGCGGCGGCGGCGGTGTTATTCACCATAAAACTTGTTTCCGGCGGGGATGCGGCGCTTATGTTACCTGCGCTCAGCGCCAATACGGTTCACACGCTGGCCGTGGCTGCCCTGCCCGTTATGGCCTGTGGAATCGCGGCTTTGACGGCCCGGTTTACGGTCTTGCGCTCCCTGTCCCTGATGCCGTAAAACTGCAGAACATGCGGCTGATCCTGCAATTATTCGTATTTCTGTTTGTATTCATTCCGTGCACATGGCTGTTCGGGCTGGGAGGATTTGCGGGCGGTGTTCTTCTTATAAAGCCCGAAAAGCCGACGATGCACAGCGATGCCATCATTGTTCTGACCGGCGGCAAGGACCGCATCGAAACCGGGCTGGATCTTTTTGCTGAAGAGCTGGCGCCGGAATTATTCATCACCGGCGTACATGATGATGTAACGCAGGCTGAAATCCTGGCCCGTTATACCGGAGCGAAGCCCCTGCCCGAGTGCTGTATGGTTCTGGGCTATAAGGCCAACAGCACGACCGAAAATGCCACGGAGACGAAGGAATGGATGGCGGGAAAAAATATCAAGACCATCCGCCTTGTAACGGCGAATTATCACATGCCGCGCGCGGTGCTGGAATTCCGCGCGGCGCTGCCTGGCGTCAAGATTATCACGCATCCGATTTCACAGCCGGATATCGCTCCGGGGGATAAAAAATTCTGGCACATCATTTTCGAGGAATACCACAAGACTGTATTCCGCTTCTTCGAGATATTGACCGCGAGCCTGCGATGAGACGTTCCTGGCCGCGCTCCATCCTGTTCAACATCGCTTTTTTCGGCGTGACGCTGGCGATGTGTATTCTTTACATTCCGTTCCTGATCCTGCCGCGCAAATTTTTTACAGGCATGGTGCGGTTGTGGATTTATGTTATCACGTTCCTGGAATACACATTGCTCGGCCTGAGCTATGAAGTGCGCGGGCGCGAACATCTGCCGAAGGACGGTGCGTTTATTGTCGCGGCGAAGCATCAGTCGCCTTATGAGACGATCAAGCTGCGGATTCTTTTGTCCGACCCGGCGATTATTCTGAAGAAAGAGCTGCTCTCGATTCCACTGTGGGGCTGGTATTTGAGTAAATCGGGCGTCATTGCGATTGACCGCGGTACGCCGGAACGTGCGCTGAAATCCATTGAGCGCGGCGGCGTGCAGATGGCCGAGGCCGGGCGGCCTATCGTGATTTTCGTGCAGGGCACGCGCGTTAACCCTGAGGAAACGCCGAGCGATAAACCATATAAATCCGGCATCGCGCGCATTCAGGAAGCGACGAAACTACCGATCATTCCCATGGCGCTCAACAGCGGATTGTTCTGGCCGCGCGGCGGCTGGCTGAAAAGCCCCGGTAAAGTTGTGTTTGAATTCTTTCCGCCGATTGCACCCGGCCAGCACCGCAAGGAGCTGATGCGTGAGTTGCAGGACAAGATTGAATCGGAATCCAGCAAGCTGATGAACGAGGCGCGCGCGGTGGCGCTTGCTGAAGAACCGGCGCCCATGAAAAAAATCATTGGATGGGCTGTTACATTTGCGGTTTTATTCGCGGGCTATAGCTGGGCGTGGTCGTTCACATCGAAAAAAGCGCTGGAGCTGTATGTGGCGTTTTTAAAGGATGTGGTCGAGACGGAACGGATTCATGCCGAGCCTGTTGTCAGCGGTTATCCCGGCCCGGTGCGAATTACAGTGGCGGAGGATTCCGTGCGCTCGTCGGAAGGATCGCTGCGCATAGAAAATCTCGTGATGTCGGCGTGGCCGCTGCCGTGGGCTGCCGTGCATGTGAAGACGGGCAACTTAACCGTGCAGTCGCATAAATGGTCGCAGCCCCTCGCCTTTGATTCCCTCGAAGCCTGGGTTGGCTATAACGGCAGAAAAATAAAAATTCATGACAGCTATCTTATTCGCGGCGATTTTGAAGGCAGTGCTAAAGGCACGATTGATTTAAGGCAGGAGCCTGTGCCGAAAGTGGAGATGAATGTTCTGCTGACTAATTTTTCGCCGTTCATCGGTCATCTCGCCGAGCTTGGAATTCTCAAGCACAACGAAGCTTTGTTCATGAATGCGGGATTGAGTTTGATGGCGAGCGGCAGCAACCAGGTCGGCGTGCCGATTACCCAGAATGGCCAGACGCTTTATGCGGGACCTCTGCCGGTGGCGTCCCTTCCTGTTGCACGCCCCCCGGAGCAACATAATTGGCCTGACCAAGGTCAATAATCTGGCGGCGGATATGCCGCGTGTTGCTGAAGAAATCGAACAGGAACTTTCCGTCGCCTTTACGAATTGCTTTTTGCATCGCCGTTAAATCTTCGGTGAAGCGCTGGAGGATTTCTAGTACCGCCGGCCTGTTGTTCATGAACACATCGCGCCACATCGTCGGGTCGGACGCTGCAATTCTTGTGAAATCCCTGAAGCCGGAGGCAGAAAACTTGATGACTTCGGACTTAATGTCATCTTCGAGCTGGTTTGCCGTACCAACGATTGTATAAGCGATCAAATGCGGCAGGTGCGATGTGATGCCGAGAACAAGGTCATGGTGCTGCGGGTCCATGATTTCGATGCGGGATTTGCAGGCTTCCCATAGCGCGGTGATTTTTTCCACCGCACGGATGTCGGTTTCTGGCAGCGGCGTCAAAATGCACCAGCGGTTTTCGAACAATTCGGCAAAACCGTTTTCAGGGCCGGAATGTTCGGTTCCCGCGATCGGGTGGCCGGGCACGAGGTGAACGCTCTCGGGCAAATGAGGTTTCAGCGCATCGATGACGGCTTGCTTGACCGAACCAACGTCTGTGACTACTGCACCCGCTTTCAGGGCCGGGCCGATTTGCTCCGCGACGGCGGCAACAGCGCCGACAGGAACGGAGACGACGACGATATCGGCACCGATGACGCTGCTGCGGATGTCATCCGTGACTTCGTCGGCGATTTCCAGTTCGATAACTTTTTTACAGACTTCGGCGCTGATGTCTGCAGCCGTAACCGTATTGGCAATACCCGAGGCGCGGATAGCGCGCGCCATGGAGGAGCCGATCAGTCCTAGGCCGATGATGGTGACTTTATCGAACATCACGTGCCTGTTTTCTTTTCAGCTTCGGATTCGGTTTTGGCGGCTTTGAAAACCGGTGGCAGCGGATAGCCTCCCAGCGACGTGCAGCGCGCATTCTGGCCGGTGAATTTTTCAGCGACGCGCTCAAGCTGCGTGTCTTTTTCACTGATGTAATCGTTGACCTCGATGAGGTGCGTAGACCTGCCGCCCACCGGTACGCCGCCCATCGTATTGATTGCGGTGAGTTCGAGATCGGCGGCTTTGAAAATTTCCTGAATTTTGGCGCGGCTGACGGCACCGTCGACTTCCAGCGCGATGAAGCTGTGGTCTTCGCCCGAGGGCGCAAAATCGGTTTTGGAAATGATGAGAGCGCGGTCGCGTATGGCGGTTATCTGGGTTTCTTTAGAGCCGTAAGGCAGCGCGCAGACGATACGCATACGGTCTTCCTTCTGATTCACGAGGAACGGCCACCACGGGGATTGCTCTCCGTCCTGTGGCCAGGGCATGACGGCAAAATTTGAATCGTTTTCGCGAACGCTGGCCAGCGCCATAAGAGAATTGGTGGAGCGCGTAAAGGGCAACACGGTGCCGAAATAATTCTTGGCCATGTCCCAGCAATACGCGTCATTGGGCGCGGCGCTGACCGCGACCTTCAATCCCGTCTGTAACAAGGAAACCGCGCCGACGAGTTCACGCCAGATTCCGATGATGGCGGCCTCGGGCAGCGGGCCACGATGACGCGCCAGCAGGCGTCGGATCATGACGGCTTCGCGCGCGGGCTGGACGACCGGGATGTTGTTTTTCTTTTTTTCCTCGGTGACGCCGATGATCAGATCAGCCCGCTCCATGAGCAGGTCGTGGATCTGGTTATCCAGCGCGTCGATCTTCTTGCGTATGTCGTCGAGTTTTTGTGACATGGGATGATGTTCTACAGGGGAATTAGCATGAAATCAAACACTTGCCTAAACGCCGCCGGGAACGGCGCGGGGCACGTAACCGCGGCGGCGGACGGTGACTTTTGACCCCTCGCCCGGCCCGGCCTTGGCGTAGACCTGCTTGGTGGCCTCGACCATGTGGACGCCGCTGCCGAAGGGGAAATATTTGCGGCCGGCGGTTTCAAAAAAGCCAGCCGATTTCAGAAGCGGTGCGAATTTTATGGGGGGCATGAACAGGGCCTTGTCGGTGCGTTCATGGATGAACTGGTTGTCGCGCAGGTAATGGATGATTTGCGACGCGCTATAGGGCGTGCCCTGCCCGAAGGGCGACCAGTCGGCGCGCGCCCAGAAGCCCGAGCGGTTCGGCACGATAACCAGCAGCCGCCCGTTCGATTTCAGCACGCGCCAGATTTCCGCGAGATTCTGCTGAAGGTGCTCGGCAAACTCAACGCTGTGAATCAGAATGACGCGGTCGATGGATGAGGTTTCGAACGGCAGTTCGGCTTCTTCGGCCAGGCAGACGAGATTGTGATCATCGCCGGGGTGATTATACGGCCAGTGATGCGCGCCCTGCCCGGCCGGCATCGCTGCCAGAACACGTTCGCTCTTTTCCATGAACAGACGTAAGTATGGCGTTGCGTAACCGCAGCCCAGCACGCGCATATTATTTGTGTCGGGCCAGAATTCACGGATGCGCTCCTGAAGCACGCGCCGGACCATGCGCCCGACCTTGGTGTTGTAGAAAGATTTGAGATCGTAGGCGGAACGGTACATCAGATCACCTCGAGCAGTGTGGCGATCAGGGGAATGTCGGCGGGCGGCATGGGATAGTCATTAAGGTCATGCACCTTCACCCATTTGAGGGCGCTGTGTTCTTTTGCGCGCGGAACGTTCTTCCATGCGCGGCAGATGAAGAGCGGCATCAGGAGATGAAAGTCATCATAAGTATGTGAGGCGAAAGCGGCAGGCAGAAAACAGGCCGGACGCGTTTCGATGCCGAGTTCTTCCTCAAGCTCACGCATCAGGGCGTATTCGGGCAGCTCGCCCTCATTCACCTTGCCGCCGGGAAATTCCCAGAGGCCTGCCATGGATTTTCCCTCGGGGCGCTGGGCGATCAGGATGCGGTTTTGAGGATCGACAAGCGCGGCGGCGGCCACCAGCACGATTTTCAGACCGTGCGGGCTTTCGGGCCTCGGTTTTGCAAGGGCGTCGGCGCAGCTCATGAAGTTGGTTTTAGCACGATAAAAAAAGCCGCAAAACTTAATTTGCGGCTTTTTCGTATCTTTAATGGACGGGTTATTCCGTAGGCTTGCCTGCCGGAGCGGGTTCGCCTGCGGAAGGCTCGATCGCATCGCCGTTAATGTCGAAGCGCTGGATATCCGCGTCCTTGCGCCATGCCTGGATGGTTTCATCCAGAATCTGGCGGCGGACCTGCGTTTCCAGGTACGGCTTGATGTCATCATAAGAAGCCGGGGGACGCTTGCGCTTTTCCTCGACCTTGATGACGTGGTAGCCGAAATCCGTCTTAACGGGCTTCTTGGTGAATTCACCAATGTTCAGGGCAAAAGCCGCATCGCCGAATGCCGGGACGACATCGGTTTTAGCGAAGTAGCCGAGATCGCCGCCATTCTGTGCGGTGCCATCGGTCGAGTTTGCCTTGGCGAGGTCTTCAAAGCTCGCGCCGCCCTCGATCTGCTTGATGAGGTCCCTGGCTTTGCCTTCCTCTTTCACGAGGATGTGGCGGGCTTTGACGTCCTGGATGTCCGGGAAATTCTTTACATACTCTTCATAAACGGACTTCAGACGGTCTTCGCTGATTTTTTCGCTCACCTGCTTCTCGATGTAAACACCGCGAACGATTTCAGTCTTGGCAGCAGCGAGGCGCTTTTTGACTTCTTCGTCGCTGTCCAGGTTTACGTTCTTGGTCTTCGCAGCGATGATGCGGCTGTTGATGACCTGTTCCAGCGCCAGCGGGTAAAGCTGTTCAAGCGGCATCTGGCGGGTCTGCGCAGGCAGATCCTGGATGAAGTTGAAAACATCAAGACGCGTAACCTCGCCGCCTTTCATCTTGGCGACGACAGGGTTGCCGGGCTTCAGGACCGGGGGCTTCGCATCGGGGGTATTGGGATCAGCAGCAGGCGCGGCGCTCGCGGTCTGGGCAGCGGCGGCGGCGATGGCGGAATTATCCGCTGCGGGGGCTTCTTTTCCGATTTTGCCGGAGAAGTAAGCAAGGCCACCGATGGCGGCTACGACGATAACGGCAAGAACGATAAGCGCTGTGTTGCCTGATTCACTGTGAAATTGTCTGCGATTAAACATGGCTTCTTGAATTCCCTATAGTTGAAAATTGGACATATCCGCTCGGGGATAATGTTTCTGGAGACTAGCGAAAGGGATACTCCTTTTCAACTGGTACTTTAATCAAAGATTGACGCGGATTTCGGGGCATCCTATATCAGAACCACTGAATCGTACGGGTATTCCGGAGAATTGATGTTATTGAACCTCGCCACCCAGATTTTCGGCTCTTCGAATGGCCGGAAACTGAAGTCCCTCGGTAAACATATTGCGCCGATCAATGCCCTTGAACCCCGCTTCGAGGCCATGAGCGATGCGGAGCTGCAGAACCAAACAAGCCTTTTCCGTCAAAGACTTGCGAATGGTGAGCCGCTCGATAATATGCTCCATGAAGCCTTTGCCGTAACACGCGAGGCCGCCAGGCGCGTCCTTGGCCAGCGCCATTATGACGTCCAGCTGATCGGCGGGCTGGTCCTGCATTATGGCGATATCGCCGAGATGAAGACCGGCGAAGGTAAAACCCTGGTTGCCACCCTGCCCGTTTACCTGAATGCCCTGACCGGCAAAGGCGTGCACGTGGTTACCGTCAACGATTACCTCGCCAAGCGCGACGCTGAATGGATGGGTCAGATCTACCGTTTTCTTGGTCTGACCACCGGATGCATCGTCACGAACCTTTCCGACCAGGAACGCCGGGACGCCTATGCCGCCGATGTCACCTACGGCACGAACAATGAACTGGGCTTCGATTACCTCCGCGACAATATGAAGTACAGCCTCAAGCAGATGGTGCAGAGGCCGTTCAATTTCGCCATCGTCGACGAAGTTGACTCGATCCTTGTCGATGAGGCACGGACACCGCTGATTATTTCCGGCCCATCGGAGCTTTCGACCGAGTTGTATGTTTCGGTCGACAAACTCATCCCTTCCCTGATAGCGGAAGATTACGAGCAGGATGAAAAACATAAAACCGTTGTGCTGACCGAAGAGGGTCAGGAACGCGCCGAGGAATTATTGCGCGAGCACGGTCTGCTGAAAGAAGGCAGCATGTATGACATCCAGAACATCGCGCTGGTGCACCACGTCAACCAAGCGCTGCGCGCGCACAGGCTTTTCCACCGCGACACTGATTATATCGTGAAGGATGACCGCGTTATCCTGATCGATGAATTCACAGGGCGCATGATGGAAGGCCGCAGATTGTCCGAAGGTCTGCACCAGGCTATCGAAGCGAAAGAAGGCGTAAAAATCCAGACCGAGAACCAAACGCTGGCCTCGATCACCTTCCAGAATTATTTCCGCCTCTATCCGAAACTAGCGGGCATGACCGGTACGGCGCAGACCGAAGCAGCGGAATTCCAGGAAATCTATAATCTCGGCGTCGTCGAGATTCCGACCAACGTTCCCGTCGCACGTCTCGACCATGACGACAAGATTTACAAATCGCTCAAGGAAAAAGACGGCGCGATCATCGAGCTTATCCGCGACGCGCAAGACCGTCAGCAGCCGATCCTCGTCGGAACGGTTTCCATCGACAAGTCGGAAAAACTTTCGGAAGCGCTGAAGAAAGCGAAAATCAAGCACAGCGTCCTCAACGCGCGTTATCACGAGCAGGAAGCGGCGATCATCGCGCAGGCCGGACGCCCCGGCGCCGTCACCATTGCCACCAACATGGCGGGCCGCGGAACGGACATTCAGCTCGGTGGTAACGCCGACATGCGCATCGCGCAGGAGATCGATCCGAATTTGCCTGAAGGCGAATGGAAAAATGCGGCGGACCGCATCCGCTCCGAAGTCGCGCGCGACAAGCAGATTGTCAAAGAGGCCGGAGGTCTTTACGTGATCGGCACCGAGCGCCATGAATCGCGCCGGATCGATAACCAGTTGCGTGGCCGTTCGGGCCGTCAGGGCGATGCAGGCGCAACGATGTTCTTCCTTTCCGTTGAAGACGATCTGATGCGCATTTTCGCAGGCGACAAGCTTGAGGCCCTTTTGGGGAACAAGCGCATCGGCCTGCAGGAAGGCGAAGCGCTTGAGCACCCGCTTATCTCTAAAATGCTTCAGCGCGCGCAAGCCAAGGTTGAAGGCATGCATTTTGAAGTTCGTAAGAACCTTCTGAAATTCGACAACGTGATGAACGACCAGAGAAAGGTCGTATACGAACAGCGCCGCGAAATCATGGAAGCGGATTCAATTGAAGATTTGGTGCGCGATATGCGCCACCAGACAATCGAGGATACGGTCCGCGCGACGATTCCGCACGGCACATACGCCGAACAATGGGATATCAACACGCTGCATGCGGAATGCATGCGCCTTCTGGGGCTCGATTTGCCGGTTGCAGACTGGGCCAGGGAAGAAGGCATCGCCGACGAGGAAATACAGGAGCGCGTCACCGAGGCGGCTGACGCGAAATTCGCGGCTAAGATCGCCAATGCAGGTCCGGACAACTGGCGCCGCGTTGAAAAAGGAATCGTGCTCCAGATTTTCGACCAGCACTGGAAAGAGCACCTGCTCAATCTCGACCATTTGAGACAAGGCATTAATTTGCGCGCATTCGGCCAGCGCGACCCGCTGAACGAATACAAGACCGAGGCGTTCGGGATGTTCGAAACGATGCTCGGCCAGATGCGCGAAGCGATTACGATGATGCTTTCGCTTGTCGAAGTGAATGTCGGTGAAGACCGTATCGGCGTGGTTATGCCGGGTTCCGCTCCGCCGCAGAAAACGCAGGAAGGACGGCAGGACCCTGCCCTGATGGGCACGGGCGTGCGCGCCAAAGGCGAAAAACAAAAACGCGTCGAGGCTTTCCCTGAAAGAAAAAGATTTGATAAAGACGATCCGGATACCTGGGGCAAGGTTCAGCGCAATGCCGACTGCCCGTGCGGTTCAGGGAAAAAATTCAAGCATTGTCACGGGAATATAGCCCAGAAGGCTTAAAGTTTGCTGATCGGGCCGGCTGCGCTGTCGGGTTTCTGGTTTTTGAAACAGTTCTGTTTAAATTCCTCTTTGGCGAGGTAGATTTGATAAGGCTCAAATTTGCTTATGTAGAATTCCTTGAGCTCCTTTTCATGTATAAGGCTATTTCTGATCGTTTTTAAAGAGGCGACCACTTCAGGATATTGGGAATAAGAATCTATTAAGCGCTGAATAAGAACATCGCCGAAGGAATCGTCGGCTAAAGGTTGCCACCTGTTATAAGCATCGTGGATTTTTCCGTTCTGGATTGTTTTTTCATACTGGTCCTCTCCCTCGCTCTTAAACTCAAAGTGGCCGCTTGTGGGATGCTGTTTTACGTGAGGCAGCGACCTAGCCCTCGCATTGAGAAAATCGAAAGCATCCCTGATACTGGTGCTATTTACATCGATATGGGCGTGCCGCTCCAAGACTTTCTGGGCAGAATCCAGGCTGGCTACCACCTTCAGCAGGTTTGTTTCTTCATCACCTGA
This sequence comes from Micavibrio sp. UBA7657, assembly GCA_002483465.1. Taxonomy (GTDB): domain Bacteria; phylum Pseudomonadota; class Alphaproteobacteria; order Micavibrionales; family Micavibrionaceae; genus UBA7657. The sequence goes on from DLHX01000012.1 coordinate 84,885, forward strand.
GGAAGAGCCTGCAAAATGTGTTTTAACCTGATCAGTCATATGCCACCTTTGATCTGCATTTCAGGGAATGTAGAGAGATTTTATTATTATGTCAAATTCTGCGAGGCATCATGGGTTTTGTTGAAAAACACATATTTTGTAATAATTCCAAGGGTTCACACAGGCTGGTTTACAGTGACTGGGGGCCGGAAAATGCTGTGCCGGTTATATGCGTGCACGGGCTGACGGGAAACGGTCATGATTTTGACATCCTTGCCGAAGAGCTGATCAATGACGGGCGACGGCTGATCTGCGTCGATTTGCCCGGTCGGGGACGCAGCGATTTCCTATCCGAGCCGCTGGATTATAATTACCAACTCTATTGCGATGACCTGACCACCCTGCTCGATCATCTCGGCGTTAATAAGCCGAACAGTATCGACTGGATCGGGATTTCGCTCGGCGGTTTGCTCGGCATCCGGCTGGCGGGCATGAAGGATACGCCAATCCGCCGTATGATTTTGAATGATGTCGGCCCCATCGTGCCGAAGGCGGCGCTCGATTTCATTCATATGGTTATCTCGAAGCAATATACTTTCGACACAATTGCCGCCCTTGAAAAGCGCATGCGCGAGACGCGCGGCCTGACCTGGGGGCCGGTGACGGATGAACAGTGGAAACTGATGGCCGAGCACAACGCCCGTGCGCTGGATGACGGATCGATCACCTATTCGTACGACCCGAATATTGCCGTGATTTTTGGCGAGGAACCAACCGGCGAGCAGGATTTGTGGCCGGCGTGGGATGCTATAAAGTGCCCGGTCATGGTTATTCACGGTAAAAAATCGGTGGTTCTGACCAAACCGATCATCAGGGAGATGCAGACGCGCTTTACCGGCGGGCAATTGAAGCTAGTTCATTATAAGTATTGCGGTCATGTGCCCTCGCTGATGGCGCCGCAACATATCAAGGATATCCGCACGTGGCTGGACGAGACGCAGATATAATCATCCATGGCGGCGGGATCGCGGGATTGTGGACGCTCGCGCGTCTGAAAAATCTCGGCTATGACGCGCTACTGGTTGAGCCTAATGCGATCGGCGGCGTGCAGACGATTGCCTCGCAGGGCATCATTCATTCCGGTTTGAAATATGCCTTAAGCGGCAAGATCAACGCCCTCGCCCGCGAGATCAGCGCGATGCCGGACGTGTGGCGCGAAGCTTTGAACGGTAACGGCCCGGTCGATTTATCAAAAGCGAAACGCGCCGCCGAGACGCAGTACATGATGATCCCCAAGGGCGTGATGGGAAGCATTTTAAAAATCGGCGCGAAAAGTTTTTTTGGCACTGAAGTCGAGAAAATAAAATGGCCGCCGGAAGTTTCGGCGAGCGGGTTCGAGGGCACGTTGGTGGATATGGCGGAGCCGGTTCTGGATATCCCTTCCGTCGTTCGCACGCTGGCCGAGCCTTACATGAATTGCATCCGGAAATCCGCCGACGGCGTGAATGCGCGGAAACATATCTACACCGCCGCTGAGGGGAATGATAAGTCCGGCATTGAGACACAGCGCAGGCCGCTGCTGATGGGTCTTTTGAAGAATGCGCCATTTCCGTTGTGGGTGCATTTGGTGGGTGCGTCGGATAAACCCGTGGCGACGATTACGACTCACGAGACGAAGGACGGCGAGCTCGCCTGGTATTTCGGCGGACAGGTGGCGGAGCGTGATAAAAATGAAAATCCGGACGCGGTTTACGATGCGATGTTCGAAGCGCTGAAAAAATATATGCCGCTGACGGAGATCAATGACGCCGACCTGGCCGTGCTGCCGATTGACCGGATCGAGGCTAAGCCGGGCGCCGGAATCATGCCGGATGCGCCGGTTATTTATAATAAGGACGATAAAATTTATGCATGGCCGACAAAATTGACGTTTGCGCCGATGATGGCGGATAAAATCGCCGATGAACTCAAGACGCAGGATATCAGCCCATCGCATAATCACACGGACTGGTCATTCCTGCCGGAAGTTTCGTATGCTGAGCCCCCATGGGAAAAGGCGCAATGGATAAAAGACAAATCGGACAGACGGGCGTAAGCCTATCGCGCCTCGGGCTCGGCACTGTGAAATTCGGGCGGAACGCGGGGGTGAAATACCCGGCGGGATTCGAACTGCCGGACGATTATTCGCTGACGCGGCTTTTATCGCAGGCGAAGGATCTAGGCATCAATACGCTCGACACCGCGCCCGCCTATGGCGCGAGCGAGGAACGGCTTGGTGTTTTGCTCAAGGGTAAACGCCATGAATGGACGATCATCGGCAAGGCCGGTGAGGAATTCGAAAAAGGCCGCTCGCATTACGATTTCACGCCAGCCCATTTCGTTCAGAGCCTTGAGCGCACGCTGAAACGGTTGCAGACCGATTATCTGGATGTGTTTCTCATACATTCCGATGGATCGGACAGCCGCATTCTTTCCGATGAAAAACTGATTGGCAAAATGCAGGACTTCAAAAAATCCGGCATGGTCAAGGCAATCGGGGCGTCGACGAAAACGGTCGAGGGCGGAATTAAAGCATTGGATGTCATGGATGTCGTGATGGCGACCTATACGCAGGATCATACCGAGGAAAAAGCCGTGCTCGACCACGCGGCACTCAACAACAAGACCGTTATTTTAAAGAAAGCGCTCGCGAGCGGGCATAACACGGATATCAACGGCGCGATGGATTTCGCGTTTTCGCACCCGGGCGTCGATTCCGTGATTGTCGGAACAATCAATTCCAATCATTTGCAGGAAAATGCCGAAGCCGTAGAGCGTGCTATTTCTTCACGGCAGATTTCTTAGCAGCCTTCGGCGGCGTGATACGCACGCGCGTGATGCGGTGGCGGTCGCGCTTCATGATTTCGAACTTCAGCCCGTGAAACTGGAATTTCTGGCCGATTTCGGGAATGGTTTCAGATTCAAATAAAACCAATCCTGCTGCCGTTGAGTAGTTTTCATCCGGCAATTGCCATTCGAATTCACGGTTGAGTTCGCGCACCGTAACGCTGCCATCGACCAGGTACGACCCACCCTTGCCCTTCTTGACGCCGGTGAAGCTTTCATCGGCTTCGTCATCGATCTCGCCGACGATTTCCTCAAGAATATCCTCGAGTGTCACGATACCGACGAAGGTGCCGTATTCATCGACGACGGTGGCGAAATGCTCCTTGCGCTCGCGGAAGGCCTGGAGCTGGTCGTGCAGGCTGGTGGTTTCAGGAATGAACCATGGGTCTAACATCACCGCGCCCAGATCCACTTTTGATATATCATCGTCGTTCTCGCGGAGAGCCTTAAGCAGCAGGCGCACCTGGATAACGCCGATGATATTTTCCTGCCTGTCTTTCCACACCGGCAGGCGCGAATAGGCGCTTTGCAGCACTTCCTCCACGATTTCGCCGGGCGGCAGGTCGCCGTTGATCAGAAAAACGTTCTGGCGCGGGATCATGATGTCCTCGACCGTGACCTCGAAAAGATCGAGGATTGAGCGGAGCATCTGGCGCTGGCGTGTGACTTCCTCGCCGGAGCCGCGGTGCATGTCGATTACGCCGCGCAGCAGTTCATCCTGAGAACCCGACGTAGCCTTCGCAATGTCCACGCCAAATATTTTCAGCGACATGCGGACGATCCACGATACGGTCTGCGTTACCGGATAGAAAAGCTTTATGCAGAAATTGATGAGATACACATAACGAATTGCAAATCTCTCGGCGTGGTGGACGGCATATGTTTTCGGCAGGACCTCGGCAAAAATAAGAATAATGATGGTCATTATGATTGTTGCGTAAAAAATCCCGACTTCGCCGAAGATGTTAATGAGCAGGCCGGTCGCCAGCGCCGCGCTCAGCGTATTGACGAAGTTATTGCCCAGCAGTATGGCGCTGATCATGCGCTCTTTTTTCATGCGGATTTTATTGACGAGCGCCGCGCGCTGGCTGCCCTCTTTCGCGCGGGCGTGCATGCGCGCCTTCGAGGCAGCCGTCAGCGAGGTCTCAGACGCTGAAAAGAACGCGCTGAGAAGAATGAGGATAAAAATTCCTACGAGTGAAAGGAGAACGCTGATTTCCATCGTCCCTTGGTTCCTGCTCCTTCCTGGCCGAGCGAGTCTTTAATAACCTCGCGCAGCAGGTTTTCCGGCACATCGCCCGTGACGAACGCTTCGCCGATGCCGCGTACCAATATGAATTTAATTTTTCCTTTGGCGGCTTTTTTATCGTGGCCCATGATGTCGATCAGGCCGTCGACCGTAGCGCTGATGGCGGGCTCTATGAATGATGCGCGGGTCGGCAGGCCAATATCGAGGAAATGCTGTTCGACGCGTTCATAATCAGTGCGTGGACAAAGACCCATGCGCGAGGATAGGTCGAACGCCATGACCATGCCGATGGCTACAGCCTCGCCGTGCAGGAGACGGCCGTCATATTTCGCAGCGGCCTCGAGCGCGTGGCCGAATGTGTGACCGAGATTCAAAAGCGCGCGGACGCCGCTTTCTTTTTCGTCCGCCTGAACCGTGCGGGCCTTGGCGGCGACGCTGGTTTCAATCGCATGCGAGACGGCGTCGTCTTCGAGATTGCAGACGGCGGCGCCGTTCTGCTCCAGCCATGTGAAGAAGTTGGCGTCGTTGATGAGGCCGTATTTTACAATCTCGGCGTAGCCCGCGAGCAATTCGCGGCGCGGAAGCGTGCGAAGGGTCTGGATATCGGCGACCACGGCAGACGGCTGGTAGAAACTGCCCACTAAATTTTTTCCCTGGCGCGTGTTGATGCCGGTCTTGCCGCCGACGGAGCTGTCGACCTGCGCGAGCAATGTCGTGGGAACCTGAACACAACGCACACCGCGCATGACGATGGACGCGCAGAAGCCCGTGATGTCACCGATCACGCCGCCACCGACGGCGAAGACGATTGAATCGCGCCCGATGCCTTCATTCAGCATCCAGTCGAGAATTTTTTCGGCCTGGCTGAAGGATTTGGTTTTTTCGCCACTTGGTAAATACATGATCTCGGCTTTCGCCGCGCTGTTCTGAATCATCATGGTCTGGATGGATTCGGCGTGGTTGCGTACATTTGCATCAGCAACAATGAAAACGGATTTACCTTCGACCTCGGTCGGCAGGAAATCAACCACCCGGTACAGAAGGCCGGAGCCGATATAAATCTCATAGGATGCGGCGTCGAGATTGACGGTGACGATTTTCGTTTCCATGGCGCTCAGACCGTATCGTTTTTCACGTAGGCGTACAATGAATTTATCAGCGCCCCCACGGTTTCAGAGGCTTTGCCCTCCTGGCTTTCGAGATGGATATCGGCCTCGGCGTAAAGCTGTTCGCGCGCGGACATGAGATCCTGCAGGATTTTTTTCGGATCGCCTTTTTTCAGAAGCGGTCGGTCGTCGGCGTTTTCAAGACGGCGAACAATATTAGCAAGATCAAGCTTCAGCCATATCGACAGCCCCTTGCTTTTGATCGCTTTGCGCGTTTCGGCGTTCATGACAGCGCCGCCGCCCGTCGCCAGCACGCACGGGCCGGACGATAGAACTTCTAATATACTGTTGCGCTCGGCCTGGCGGAATTTTTCCTCGCCATCGGTGTCGAAAATTTCCGTGACGCTGCGCCCGGCTTTTTCCTCGACGATGCGGTCGCTGTCCTTGAAATCGAATCCAAGACGGTCGGCGAGTTTGCGGCCAACAGCGGTTTTACCGACGCCCATCATCCCCACAAGAACCACAGGGCGGCGCAGGTGGTTGCGCAGGAATTCAACCGCTTCTTCGGTATTGATATTATGGTCTGTCTTATCCGTCATTTTTCAAAATCATAATTGAATTATGGCCAAGGGTTGTTTATGGTGGCTATCCGTTTCTAACCCCGAAAGAAACTATAAAACAGTGCGGCAAAAAATGAAAATCGGCAAACTTTTCCTCGCTTTACTGGCTATTCTTCTTATTGGAGGTTTTGCCGCCCTCATTATCATAGACGTTCCCGTCAAACAGACCGAAATTTCACGTGAGATTCCCCATGACAGCTTTACGGAATAACGCCGTTCGCGCGGCCCTGCTGGTTACAGCCGCCACTTTGCTGGCCATGCCCGCTTATGCAGGCAAGACCGACATGCAGACGCTCAATGTCGCGCCCTCGAAAAAGACGGAAAGCACCCCGACAAAAGCCGATTATAAAACGCTGGAAAATGCCGGGCTTTATGTCAGCGCCAGCGAAGGCGGCCTCGGCAAGGATTTGTGGAAAGATATCAAGCGTTCAACCCTGATCACCCTGCTGCAGGACATGCCAGTCGAATCGCGCGAGCCCGCCGTGCAGCACCTGATTTTCGGCGCGCTGCTGACGCAGGCGGATTCGACAATGATCAATAACGACGTAGCAATCGAACCGGGCCGTGACCTGCTGACGCTGCGTCTTGAAAAACTGACACAGGCTGGTGCGTATAAACAGGCGCAGGATCTATATTCGTCGCTGGACGATGATATCGAACCGTATCATGAACGTCTCGCGCAGGCCGGTATTCTCGCGATGATGCTGAATGCCGAGAAATCCCTCGCCTGTGTCGAAGCGGAAACGGTGCGCGATACTTTCGCGGAATCGAAATTCATCAAGGAAATCCTTGCGTTCTGTGATGTCACGATGTCGGAAAACGCGTCACAGGAATCGCGCGATACATTCGCCGCACTGAATCTGCGCAATGCGGATGTCATCACGTCGAAAGACGCAGCAATCACGTACGATCCGAAAAGTTTTGACGCGCTGCCGCTGATCGAGAAAGCATTTTTGACAGCACAAAACAAAATCCGTTTTGGAAATTCCGGCGTCGCGGATTTCACTGCGATCCCGCCCACGCATCTGCGCATTCTTCTGACGGCTGACGATCTCAGCGCAGAGAGCCGTTTCCTCCTGACCGCCGCCGCCGAAGACTGGGGCCTCGCGCAGCCGGGTGAATTATTAAGTCTGTACAAAGCCGCCGTTGCGCCCGCATCGGGCCAGGATCCGGGCACGATGAATGTCCCCGATTCAACCAAGGACTGGGAGAAGCTTGGCTATTATTTTGTTATCGCCAGCAACGCGCCAGACAAGGCCGCCGAGTGGGATGCTATAAAAAAAGGCCTGGGGATGGGGAATCGTTACGGGATCGGCGCACTGAAACCTTATGCCGAAGTGCTGGTTAAAGCCGAGCCCGGGGACGCCCGCCAGGACGAATTAGAGACTGCAATCCGCATCCTGAATGCCACCGCAACCCCCATCCCGCCGCAATGGCGCAGCCGGATTCTGGGTATACAACCGTCGGACGAAAAAGACCTTTCGAATCAACGACTTTTTGCCCTCCAAACGGCTGTCGAACTGGCTCAAAACAGCGATAAAAAACAGACCCAAAACACTGAAAAAGCCTCACAATTACCCTACCCGGCGAACTCCCGCGGTGGATATCTTGTGAAAAGTATTATAGAAAATGTTGACACAACTACCGCGAATAGTGATAATGCGGACAGAATTTATGAAAAAGACTATGGCTTGACTTTTAAGCAAGATTATGTAATGCCTTCTACCGTTGTGTGGAATCATCTGCTTGAAGCCAGCCTGAGTAAAAATACCGGTGAAACGGTATTGCTGAGTGCCTCGGTACTTCAAGCCGCCGAACTGGGGAAGATCTATCCCGGTTTGCTCAATGATGTACGCACAGGCTTACGTAATGTGGGATTAACGGATATCTCCTCAGATATTGCCGCTTCGGCAGTTCTCGGAAGTATCCAGACAACTAAGGAGAATTAAAATGGCACGTCCAGGCCGCCCGGCACTACCGAAACCCAACCTGCACCCGCTGGTGGATTCGTTTCTTGATATGCTCACGACAGAGCGCGGTGCCGCATTGAACACGCGTCATGCTTACTGGCGCGACCTCGCGGATGTCAGCCTGTATCTCCGTAGCAAAAGAAATTCCGATATCGACAAGGCGACAGCCGAAGACCTGAAGGCCTACCTGAAGGACCTCAGCGAAAAAGTTCACAGCAAGGGCATCAACAAATCGAAGATCGCCGTGCGCACTGTTGCGCGCCGCCTTTCGGCCCTGCGCCAGTTCTACCGCTTCGTGGTTTCCGAGAACGTGCGCAAGGACGATCCGACATCGACGATCGAAAGCCCGAAACAGGGCCGTACCCTGCCGAAGACGCTGAGCGAAGCTGACGTAACAACGCTGATCAAAACAGCCTCGACCGGCGGCAGCAGCGAAAGCATCCGCCTCGTCTGCCTGCTTGAAATGCTTTACGCAACCGGCCTTCGCGTTTCCGAACTCGTCGGTCTTCCGATGTCGGCTCTAGGTCAGGGCAACCAGTTCCTGATGGTCAGCGGCAAAGCCGGACGCGAGCGCATGGTTCCGCTTTCGGACCCTGCTCAAAAAGCGTTGAAGAAATACACGGATGTGCGCAAGCAGTTCATCGGTTCCGACGATCAGAAAACCCGCCAGGAAAAGTGGGTATTCCCGTCGCGCACCTCGGACAGCGGCCACCTGACACGCCAGCGCTTTGCGCAGCTCCTGAAAGACCTCGCCCGCGCGGCAGGCCTCGAGGAAGGCAAAGTCAGCCCGCACATCCTGCGCCACGCTTTCGCCACGCACCTGCTCTCGAACGGCGCGGACCTCCGCTCGGTTCAGAAGATGCTGGGACACGCGGACATTGCAACGACGCAGATCTACACGCATATCGTCGGCGACAAGCTGAAGAAAACCGTGAAAGACAAGCACCCGCTCTCGAAAACCGGTACGGACAACTAATAGTCCTTATTAATCAACAATCAGGCAGGTTCCATTTGTGTGGGCCTGCCTGTTTTGCTAAGGTCCCCCCTTATGAACCTGGAATTTGAAAAGCCCATCCTGGAGCTTGAAGGCAAGATCGCCGAGCTGCGCAATATGAGCGGCGGCGGTGCCGTGAACATCGCCGAGGAAATCGGCCGGATGACGAACAAGGCCGACAAGCTGCTTCAGCAAACCTATTCGAAGCTTACGCCCGCGCAGAAAGTCCAGGTCGCGCGCCACCCCGAGCGCCCGCACTTCCTCGATTATATCCGCGAAATTATCACGGACTTCACACCGCTGGCTGGCGACCGGAATTTCTCCGAAGATTACGCCCTGCTCGGCGGCCTTGGACGATTCAAAGGCCGCTCGGTCGTCGTCATGGGCCATGAAAAAGGTTTCGATACCGAAACACGCATCAAACACAATTTCGGCATGACGCGCCCTGAGGGTTACCGCAAGGCGCAGCGCCTGATGAACATGGCATCGCAGTTTCAACTCCCGATTATTACGCTTGTTGATACCGCGGGTGCCTATCCCGGCAAGGGTGCGGAAGAGCGCGGCCAGTCGGAAGCGATCGCGAAATCAATTGAGACATGCCTGCGCACCGATGTGCCGATTGTTTCCGTCATCATAGGCGAAGGCGGATCGGGCGGCGCAATTGCGATTGCTGTTGCCGACCGCGTTTATATGCTGGAGCACTCGATCTATTCCGTTATTTCACCTGAAGGATGCGCGTCCATTCTCTGGCGCAGCGCGGCGCATGCCGAAGAAGCGGCGACGGCTCTCAAAATTACCGCGCAGGATCTGTATCAGTTGAAGCTGGTGGACGGCATTATCGGTGAGCCCATCGGCGGCGCGCACCGTCACAAAAAAGAAACCATCGCGAACGTGTCGCAGCAGATTGAAAAAGCGCTGAATGACCTCACGCCGTGGGATCCAAGCACGCTGCTGCAAAGCCGCCGTAAAAAATTCCTGGCTTACAGCCGTAATTTTTAAATCACTGTACCGATGACGGCCCGGCATTTTTCTTGTCGGGCGATAATACTTCCGCCGCCAGGCGCGCGCGGCGCTTCATGAATTCAAAATTGCCGTGGCCTGACTTGCGGTGTCCCTCTTCCGTTGAAGCGGCCCGGAAATAAAGCATGAGAAATACCCTGATGGCCGCGGTCAGCGACGTGCGCGCATTCTTGCGGACGCTGACAAGGCTGCAGATGTCATGGATCGAGCATTTTTCGCGCCGGGCGATATCGCGGAGCGCCAACCACATCTCGGGCTCGAGCCTTACGGACGTCCTGCGCCGGCTTACGGTGATGTTCTTGCTGATGAGCGTTGTTTTATAAATTTCTGTTTCGTGGCCCGTAAGATCGCGCATTCTGTTTCTCCCTATCTAAGCTCTGGAAATACTCAGCATACGCAGCGTGATTAAATTATCTTATATGAATACAACTATATGGTGTAAATAAAATTTACGCCCGTATTCGGGACAGGAATCTGTAAAATCAATAAAAAGCTGATTTTATTTGATTTTTATACAGGAAAACGCCTAAAAAATTTTCCGTGGGTGAATACATTCGTAGTTTCTACTGCAACTATGGGTAATTTATCCAGGCTGGAACAAGAAAGTGCTGTGAATCGCTGTTTCCGTGGCCTTCACAAAAGACGTGCGTTACCATATTTGTATAGGCTTAATTTGAAGGAAAACGGCTGTGCCGCGCATATTTCTGAAACCTAACTCGGCTGAATTCGAGGATAAAAAGGCCCGTCCCAGCGGCAAGGCAAAAGGTTGCGCCATGCCCGGCTGCCGGGAGCATGGCGAGTACCGCGCGCCGAAGGACCGCGCCTTGTCGGATTACTACTGGTTCTGCCTCGATCACGTGCGGGAATACAACAAGGCCTGGAATTTCTTCCAGGGCATGTCCGGGCATGAGGTGGAGGAACATATCGTCAGCAGCATGTACGGCGACCGACCCACCCGCCGATACGATAACCCGGGCATGGGGGCCGAGAACCTCCGCCGTGCCGCGTGGCAATCCTATCATTTCACCGAGGAAGAGCCGCCGCAGGAGCATGCCCGTTTTACGAGCGAACAGAAGAAAACGCCTGAATTCGAGGCCATGATGATTATGGGGCTGGAGCCGCCGCTGTCGCTGGCCGGCATCAAGGCGCGCTATAAGGAGCTGGTCAAGAAATACCACCCCGATATCAACCGGGATGACCCGAAAGCGGAAGAGCTTCTCAAATCGGTCAACATGGCCTATACAATCCTGAAGCTTAATTACGAGAAATTTGAAGAATTGCCGAGCGCTTAAATGGCCGAGAAAATCCAGAAAGATAAAGAACCCATGTCGATGTCGTTCGACGTCACGCAGCTGACGGGGAACACGGGCAAATACACGACCATTCCGGACACGAAGTACAACGTCAAAAAAACGTTTGGCCTCGATGTCGACTGGGAAGTGCCGGGTTTTAAGGACGATCATCCGAACGTCCCCGACATCGACAAGACGTACCAGTTCGACCATGACACGACGCTGGCGATCCTCGCCGGTTTCGCGCACAACCGCCGCGTGATGATCCAGGGTTATCACGGCACGGGTAAATCGACGCATATCGAGCAGGTTGCGGCACGCCTGAAATGGCCGTGCGTGCGGATCAATCTCGACTCGCATGTTTCCCGCGTCGATTTGATCGGCAAGGACACGATTGTCCTGAAAGAAGGAAAACAAATTACACAGTGGAAAGAAGGTTTGCTTCCCTGGGCGATTCAACATCCCTGCGCTCTCGTATTCGACGAATATGACGCGGGCCGTCCGGACGTGATGTTTGTTATCCAGCGCGTGCTGGAAGCCGAAGGACGCCTGACGCTGTTAGATCAGAACATGATTATCCGCCCTCACCCGGCATTCCGGTTATTTGCAACGACGAATACGGTAGGCCTCGGCGATACAACAGGCCTGTATCATGGCACGCAGCAGATTAACCAGGGCCAGATGGACCGCTGGAACGTCGTGGTGACTCTGAACTATCTCCCGCACGACGATGAAATGAACATCATGCTGGCGAAATTCCCGCACCTTAATACGGATGAGGGCAAAGACATGGTGAGCAAGATGGTGCGCGTCGCGGACATGACGCGCGAGGGATTCATCAATGGCGATCTTTCGACACTCATGAGCCCACGTACCGTTCTGGCATGGATCGAGAACAACCAGATTTTCAAGAACCGTGAACTGGCGTTCCAGCTATCGTTCCTGAATAAATGCGACGAGACCGAGCGCCCGATCATCGCGGAATATTATCAACGCTGTTTTGATGTCGAGCTGCCCGCCAGTGCGATCAGGAACGTCGCGGTAACTTAAGGGCCGCCAGGCGTATTCTCCTGCTTCCGACGCCGCTGTTCTTCATTGCTTTCGTCCATGGCCTGGGTGAGTCCCTTAAGGACTGATTTTGTTGTTTCTTCAGCAAATTTGAAGCCGCCTTTTGCCGCCTTGCGAACTCCATCCTGAAATTCTGGGCCTGTGATTATTTGTTCAGTTTTTTTGCCGATGCCAACTGCGGCATCTTTGGCCGCTTCTAAAGCGCCGCTACCTAAAGCTTCGGTTTTGTCCACGCCTTCAGGTCGTTTAGCGCATTCTGAAACCGCACCTGTAATGACCACTACTGCAAAAACTGTTCCTAAAACGCCGCCTACGGCACCCGCAAAACTCATTTTTTTGATCCTTTGTTATGTTTAAGCGAAATTTATCACCACCGCGTTTTTTTCGCAAAATATGTCTAAATCGTGTGCTATATCAGGACCATGAACAAACCGGATTCAGGCTCTCGTTTCGAGGAATTCAAGAACGCCACGGCGGCGAGCGTGCGCACGATTGCGGGTTTGCGCGATCTCGACGTGACCTTTTCGAATTCCGAGCCGCCGATCGGCCGGGTTGTTACAGCGGGAAAACCACGGTTGCCCTTGCCCGATTACAATATGAACGCGCAGTCGCTCCGTTTAGTTCGCGGCTGCGCCGATGCGCAGGCGCTGCGCCTTGCCCACCATGACGAGAAAACGCACCGCAAGCTCGCGCCGAAAGCCCGCGCCGCGCTCGAGGCCTTCAACGCCATGGAACAGGCGCGTGTTGAATCTATCGGCCACCAGGAAATGTCTGGCGTTGCACATAATTTAAACGCGGTGCTGGAAGAAAAATGTAAACGGCTGGGCTTTGGCCTTGTAGGCACGCGCGAGCAAGTGCCGCTGGCCGAGGCGCTGCATGTGATGACACGGCTGGCATTAACGGGTGAAACAATCCCGCCTTCTGCCGAAAACATGGTGAAGATGTGGAAGCCGTGGCTGCAGGAAAAACTCGGCAAGCATTTTGACGATTTTTTCTCAGCGGAAACGATCAACGACCAGCAGAAATTTTCTGAGGCCTCCCGCAAGCTGATCACGGCGCTGGAGCTGGACCCCGGTGAGGCCGATGCGGGCGATGAAGAAACCAGCGATCAGGACAGCCAGACGCAGAAGGACGCAAAGGACGGCAAAGAATCCAAAGAGGCGCAGGAATCAATCGACCCGAGCGACGAAATGGGGGAAGGTGAAGCCGAGAGCGATGCAGCGCCGGGCCTCGAGGAAACGGATGAAGGCGGCGGCACGGGTGATGGCGAAATCGCGGCGGGAGAAAACAGACGTTCCTACGAAGATTATATTCACGGGCCGGAAGGGCTTTACAAAGTTTACACCCATGATTTCGACGAAGAGATCGAGGCGCAGGAACTTGCCGACGAAGACGAGCTCACACGCCTGCGTCAGATGCTGGACCGCCAGCTCGGCCATCACCAGACCGTGATCACGAAGCTTGCGAACCGTTTGATGCGCAAGCTCATGGCCAAGCAGCAGCGCACATGGCAGTTCGACCTCGAGGAAGGTATTCTCGATGTTGCCCGCCTCGCCCGCGTTGTCGCCAACCCGAACGTGCCCCTCACCTTTAAGCAGGAAAAGGAAATGCCGTTCCGGGATACGGTTGTCACGCTCCTGATCGACAATTCCGGTTCGATGCGCGGACGGCCTATCGCCATCGCCGCGATGACGACAGACATTATCGCGAGAACTCTTGAAAGATGCGGCCTGAAGGTTGAAATTCTCGGCTTCACGACACGGCAATGGAAAGGCGGCAAAGCACGCGACCTCTGGATGCAATCGGGCCGTATGTTAAACCCCGGACGCCTCAACGACATCCGCCACATTATATATAAGGCCGCCGATGCGCCCATGCGCCGGACGCGCCGCAATCTCGGTCTGATGCTCAAGGAAGGTTTACTGAAGGAAAATATCGACGGCGAAGCGCTGGTCTGGGCTTATAACCGCCTCGCTGTCCGGCCCGAGGCGCGCAAGATCATGATGGTGATTTCCGACGGCGCGCCGGTCGACGATTCAACTTTGTCGGTCAACCCGCCGAATTATCTCGAAATGGATCTTCGCAATGTCATCCGCTGGATCGAGAATGATTCAAAGGTTGAATTGACTGCTATCGGCATCGGTCACGACGTCACGCGCTATTACAAAAAGGCTCTGACCATTACGGACGCCGACGAACTGGCACGTGCGCTGGCCGAGCAATTAGCGGATTTGTTTGACGAGAAATAATCAACACAAGGCGTTGATTTTACTATATAAAACAGCTTAATTCCTGAAAATTATACTATTTTTAGGCCACCTGTATTAAAATTAGTCAGCATTACAATCATAAGAAGCAGATTAAATATGGTCAGTATCAAGGGCGTCGTCAGGGGAATTGAAAATCAAACCGTTGCGGTCAACTTTCCGCAATTCTCCGATCCTGTATTTTTAGTCAGCACTTCCGTGAGCGAGCTGAGGGAAAAAATTCCCGGCGCGCTCAGTGACTATTTTTCAGCCAATGAAAATGGTCCGCCTAAGGTTTCGGCTAATATTGCTGTTTCGAGAGAATCTGCAGATGACGATTTACTCGGCGTCATTCCCTGTAAAGTGCAAAAGCAAAATGGGGAATGGGTTGTAGAAGTGGGGGAATTTTCGCCGGTACCATAAAATATAATTCAGGGTGTGTAATTGAGGGTGCGTGAATTTAAAAGCATCTTAAGTGAACTCGGCTTCGTCTATGAGAGACCAGGCAAAGGCGATCACGAGATATGGAAGAATCCCAAAACAGGCAAAAGCTTTCCCGTTGATGGTGCCCCCGGCCATGAAATACCAAGGGGCACGTTAAAAAGTCTTTGGGAGCAGTCAGGCCTCGATCACCTGAAGCGCGCTGTGACATATAGCCAGGCGCAAGAGATGCATGCGGCGCATATGGCCCAGGCTCCGCAACCGGGAGCCAATCCTGCGGACAATGCCCAGCTCGCTGAACGTCAGGCACAACACGTCAAAAATATTCAAAACAGTTCCACGACCCAGGCATTTTTCGATGAGAAAACCGGGACGAAATATCTGCTGAGCGGAGACCGCCAGGCGATGGTCGCGATTGATTCAGCGGGCACGGCGAAACTCGTCACGCAGGACGCCGACAAGGCTTTCAATTTAATGTTCGATCATATTTCCACCGTTAACGGCAAAATGCCTGATGTGGTGAGCGGCGGCATGAAAGGCCTGTCAGAAAGCATTGAGCAAAGCGGGCGCGGTGCGCGTCTGCTTGGCAAATATGCCGATGATGCTGCCGATATCGCGAAGATGGCGGGTAAGCTTTCGAAAATTCTTCCCGCCGTGGGCGCAGTTGCGGTTGCCGTGGAGACTTATCAATTCCTGCACAAGGCTGGCACCGCGCAACGTATGGGCATCATCAGCAGCGAGGCCCTCAACGAATATAAGGCGCTGTGCGCCGTCAGCGGTACCACGGGACTCGGCGGTTTCATAACCTCCACCGGAGGCGAAGCCGCCGCCATGGCCGCATTTGATGTGTGGGCGAAGAAAAATAATGTGCCGGATTACCTGCGCAAGGAATTGCAGCCTGACGGGCTGGTGCGCATGGCGAAAGACGCGGCGGAAAAATTTGTGATGGCTGACGATCCCTATACAAAAGCGGGCGCGGAATTCAAAGCCGGCAGCACTGACGGCATCATCGCCATGGGCAATGTGCGCTCTAAAATCGACGAGCTGGACCTCTCGCCCAGCAATTATGAAGCGGCGGTTTGCTTCACGCCTGAAATAGAGATGCTGGTCGAGAATACGAAGCTGGTCAAAAAGGCCGAGAATGAGCTGTCGCTCGCCTCGCCTGCCCTTGGCAATCTTTCGAATGCGAGCATGAAAATGTCGCTGGCCGAGGGAAGACTGGCCGATTCAATCAAGGAGCTTGCGGATAATGGCGGGCTGAATGAAGTGATCAATTTCTCCGACGATAATTACAAGAAGGCGCTTGCTAAACCGGGCGCGGCAGAGCCCCCGCTCGAGCAGAGCATGATGGCCCCGGGCGATGACAGTACATTGGTGTTGGCTGGCAACACGGCCAAAGCCTTTAAATTATAGCTTATTGTTTAGCTAGGCTGGCTGGAAAAGCCCCCGGAAATAGGCTAAAACTCCTCCATGAGTGAAAAAAAATCCATCTATAAGCCCCGCCCGGTTTCAGGCTTTCCCGAATGGCTGCCCGAGGTTCGCCTCGTCGAGCAGCAATGGCTGGACCATATCCGCAAGGTTTTTGAATCGTACGGTTACTGTTCGATCGAAACGCCAGCGGTTGAGGAGCTGAATGTCATTCAGGCCAAGGGTGGCGATGGCGGCGCGGATGTGGACAAGGAAGTTTACGTCATCGAGCGCCTGCATAAGCCAAAGCATGTAGTTGGCCCCAATGGTGAACTTATTAGTGCTAACCTCATAGACAATGAGCCACGCCTTGCCTTGCATTTCGACCAGACTGTTCCGTTAGCGCGTTACGTCGCCCAGCATTTCAACGAACTGGTTTTCCCGTTCAAGCGCTACCAGATGCAAAAAGTCTGGCGCGGTGAGAGGCCGCAATCGGGGCGCTTCCGCGAATTCTACCAGTGCGATATTGACGTGATTAATCCTGATAACCTGCCGCTGCATTTCGATGCGGAGATGCCGGCGATTATCTGGGAAATTCTCGCGGCGCTGCCGGGAATGGAGAATGAGAAGATTCAGCTGAGAATTTCCAATCGGAAAATTTTGATTGGTTTTCTTGATGGAGTTCTGGTGCCTACAAGAACTGGCACCTCAATATCTTTAACGCAGGAAATGAAGACTATAATTATACGTGAAATAGACAAATTGCCTAAATTTGGAAAACCTATCGTTTTAGCAAGACTTGATGAAGCCGGAATGCAAGCTGGTTTAGGGATGGGGTTACATGCTCTCATTGAACCCTTCATCACTCTTTGCGAAACCAAATTCAAAACAGGCGAAGAATTAGAAGATGCTTTGGTAGGTTCTAAAGATATAAATACGAGCAATGAAACACTTCGAGAAGGAATAACTGAATTATCGTTTGTACTCGACCAGCTTGGACATCTCCCAGAGGGCGCTGCTGTAGGAGATCTTTCGATTGTCCGTGGTCTCGATTATTACACCGGCACGGTTTATGAGACGGTGTTCGTCGATGATCCGGGTTATGGTTCGATTTGCTCCGGCGGGCGGTATGATGACCTTGCGAGCAATTACATTAACAAGAAGCTGCCAGGCGTTGGCATTTCGATTGGCTTTTCAAGGTTATTTGACCGCATAAGACAAAAAGAAGGCGCACTTTCTTTTGATCGCGTGGCACCTACGGATGTTCTTGTCACATTGATCGATGAGAACGACCGCGCGGTGTCCGCGAAAAAGGCAAAAGAGCTCCGCGATGCCGGGTTTAACGTCGAGATGTATCACAAGGCAAACAACCCGAAAAAACAGTTCGAATATGCCGAGAAAAAGGGAATCCCGTTCGTGTTCGTACCAAAGGATGGAGCGCCGGGTGTGTGGGAGGTCAAGAATATGAAGGAACGCAGACAATCGTCCGAACAGGACTGGCTCAAAGAGATGGAGACGTGCTGTGAAAATTAAAAAAAGCTGTCATTCCGGCGCAAGCCGGAATCGGGCAAGGAATTGGCACGCGATCCCGGCTTTCGCCGGGATGACAATGAGGGCCGGGATGACAATAATGGTTGGGATAGCATTATTAATGTCGCTCCCTGCTCATGCCGAAGACAAAACCCCTGTCACCTATTCCCCGGCGCCGTGTGATTTTTCGGTGACGTTCCCGTCCAGCCCCTACACCGCCCGCAAGTGCGACGACGAGGACAAAACGAAATGCTATGACATGACGAGCTACACCAAGGTCTATGACATGGCCTCGACGGTGAATTTCCGCGTCATCTGCAACAAGATCGATGAATCGGTTTACAAGCATTACAGCGCCGAAGTGATGGAAGCGACGTTGCGCGCCATGACCAACCGCACGGTGGTGCAGACATTCGACACAACCTATCGCACCGAGGATAATTACAAGCAGGCGGCGCTGATCGGCGAGGGACAATCGGGCATGCTGTCGACTATATATATCGCGCAGCTCTGGATCGGGCATGGTTCGGCCCTGTCGGTCGAGGCGGAGATGATCGGCGAAGCGCATGACGACGCCGACAAGCTCTTGAGCGATGTTTTAAAAAGCGTTCATTACCTGACCGACGAGGAGCGCAAGGCGAAGCTGCCGAAGGACGAAAAAGCCGAAGAAGACGAAGAAGACGAAGACGCTGAAAAAGAAGACAAGGACGACGATAAAAAAGAAGAGCCCAAAGAAGAAAAGCCGGAAGAGAAGAAAGCAGAATAATGCCGCACATGATTCTTGAATATTCCGACAATGTCATCGACCGGCCCGTGCCGGGCGCTTTGCTCTCGGAATTACATGACGCGTTGGTGGCCAGCGGGCCTTATGACATGACGCAGGTCAAAAGCCGCATCGTCATTCACGACAAGCACCAGACGTCGGATGGCAAGAACGACCAGGCTTTCGTTCACCTTCAGCTCGCAATCATGCCGCGCGATGAAAAAATCATGAAGGAAACAAGCGAGAAGCTCCTCGCCTTCCTGCAGGGAAAATTTCCGAAGACGAAGAAGGACAAAAACTGCTCCTTCAGCGTCGAGATTCGTTTGCTGGATAAGAACACTTATTCGAAAGCGGCGAGCGGAACGCTCTGAGAATCACGCGCGCGTTTCCGCCAGCGTTTTGATTCTTTCGACCATCGCGAAGAAGCCGTTACGGCGGTTCGGACTCAAATTCTGGTCGAGCCCGATTTTTTTAAACGCACCCTCGACATCGATACTGGTTAATTCCGCGACCGGTTTATCCTGGTACGCGACCACCAGCAACGCGATCAGACCACGCACGATATGGGCATCGCTGTCGGCCCTGAAATGAAAGCGGCCATCCTTCACCCCGGCCACCATCCAGACGCGGCTGGTGCAGCCCTGAACCAGATTTTCATCTGTTTTCAGTGCGTTATCCATTTCCGGTAATGTCCTGCCTAAATCAATCAGGTAGCGATAACGTTCCTCCCAGTCGGAAAACAGGGAGAAATTTTCGACCATTTCCTGAAGATTTTGGGTGCTGCTGCCTTGCGTCATAATTTTCTATAATGAATTAAGCATCTCGTCACTTTAGATATATTATAATTGAGGTGTGGCGCAAGGACGCATGTGGAAATCGGGGGACTTGTTTTTAAGACTGGAAAAGCCGATTTTAAATCTTAAGAGACTTGCACAGCGCGGCACCGCTTGGCAGATTGAACAAAAGAACGATAACGGGATAGAGAACCTTCCATGAGCAAAGCAGCATCCGGCGAGACAAAGAATACTCTCTACTGCTCCTTCTGCGGCAAGAGCCAGCACGAGGTCCGCAAGCTCATCGCGGGCCCGAATGTTTTCATCTGTAATGAATGCGTCGAACTTTGCATGGATATCATCCGTGAAGAGGACAAGAGCCAGCTCGTCCGTCACGGCGATGGCGTCCCGACGCCCAGCGATATTAAAACAGTTCTCGATGATTACGTGATCGGCCAGGAACGCGCCAAGCGCATTCTCTCGGTCGCGGTTCACAACCATTACAAACGCCTCGAACATGGCGGCAAGGGCGCGGAAGTCGAAATTTCGAAATCGAACATCCTGCTCGTCGGCCCGACCGGTTCGGGCAAGACGCTGCTGGCGCAGACGCTGGCGCGTATTCTCGACGTTCCCTTCACGATGGCCGATGCGACGACGCTTACCGAAGCCGGTTATGTCGGCGAAGACGTTGAGAATATCGTTCTGAAACTTCTGCAGGCGTCCGACTATAACGTCGAGCGCGCGCAGAAAGGCATCGTTTACATCGACGAGATCGACAAAATCTCGCGCAAATCCGATAACCCCTCGATCACCCGCGACGTTTCGGGCGAAGGCGTTCAGCAGGCCCTTCTCAAATTAATGGAAGGCACGGTTGCCAGCGTTCCCCCGCAGGGCGGACGTAAACACCCGCAGCAGGAATTTTTACAAGTCGACACCGCGAACATTCTGTTCATCTGCGGCGGCGCGTTCTCGGGCCTTGATAAGATCATCACCCAACGCGGACGCGGCACGAATATCGGTTTCGGTGCCGACGTCAAAAACATGGACGAGAAAAAACCCGGCGAAGCGTTCCAGAGCTTAGAGCCTGAAGATCTGCTGAAATACGGCCTGATCCCGGAATTCGTCGGCCGCCTGCCCGTCATTGCGACGCTGGAAGACCTCGACGAAGCTGCGCTGATTACCATCCTGACGCAGCCGAAGAACGCGCTCGTCAAGCAGTACCAGAAGCTTTTTGAAATGGAGGGCGCGACCCTGAAATTCTCCGACGACGCACTCAGCGCCGTTGCGAAAAAAGCCATCGAGCGCAAAACCGGCGCACGCGGCCTTCGCTCCATCCTTGAGAACCTGTTGTTAGATACGATGTACGAACTTCCCGACAAGGAAGACATCCAGGAAGTCGTCGTCAACGAGGACACCGTCAAGGAAAACAAGACGCCCGTTTACGTCATCGCCGACGCCAAGAAAAAGAAAAAAGAAAAAAAAGACGATAAAGAAGCAGCGGCGAGTTAAGTTTTTTCTGTCATCCCGGCGCACGCCGGGGTCGGGTGAGTAATTAGCAATCAGATTCCGGCTTTCGCCGGAATGACGACAATGCGGGGAGATCCAGATGTCGAAGCAAGCCAAGATCATGCCGGAACGCAATAAAAAGTACCGCCTGATCACGCGCAGCGACATGGATGGACTGGTCTGCGGCGTGTTGCTGAAGGAACTGGGACTCATTGAAGACGTCACTTTCGCCCATCCGAAAGACATGCAGGACGGACTAATCGAGGTCGGCGCCAGCGATATCACCACCAACCTGCCTTATGTTGAAGGCGTTTACCTGGCTTTCGACCATCACGCCAGCGAAGTCGAGCGCGTCAAAGGCAAACCGGACAATCATGTCATCGACCCGAAAGCGCCCTCTGCCGCGCGCGTGGTTTACGATTATTTCGGCGGCGCCGAGCGTTTTCCCGATATTCCCGAAGATATGATGGCTGCCGTCGATAAAGCCGACACCGCCAATTTCAGCAAAGAAGAAATCCTGAACCCCGAGGGTTGGGAGCTGCTCAGCTTCCTGATGGATGCGCGTACGGGTTTGGGGCGTTTCCGCGATTTCAACATTTCGAACTACCAGCTGATGATGAAGTTGATTGATTTCTGCTCTAAGCACAATTCAATCGACAACATCCTGAAGCTGCCGGACGTGAAAGAACGCGTCGACCTTTACTTCGAACACCAGATGAAATTCCGCGAGCAAATCCAGCGCTGCGCCACCGTTCATAAAAACCTGATCGTTCTCGACCTGCGCCAGGAAGAAACAATCTGGGCTGGCAACCGTTTCGTGATTTACGCCCTCTTCCCCCAGTGCAACATCTCGGTTCATATTTTGTGGGGCAAGAACAAGCAGAACACCGTTTTCGCTATCGGCAAATCAATCCTCAACCGCACGTCGAAAACCCATATCGGTAGGCTCTGCCTTGAATATGGCGGCGGCGGCCACGAAGCGGCGGGCACCTGCCAGGTTGAAAACCTGCGCTCGGAAGAACTGCTGAACGAGCTGATCGAAAAAATCACGAAGTGATATTCCCATGATTCCTTCCCCTCTCAGGCCCGGCGATACAATCGGCGTCATGGCGCCTTCGAGCTATGTCGAGAAGAAGGACATCGAAAAATCAAAAACCCTCCTCGAGAAAAAGGGCTACAAGGTTTTCATTCACCCGCAGACTTACGAGCGCGAGAACCAGTCCGCAGGAACGCATCTTCAGAAAACGCTCGCGCTGCAAGGATTGTGGCAACGCGCCGACATCACTGCCATCTGGGCGGCGGGCGGTGGCAACCGTTCCATGCATTTGCTCGACTCGATCAATTTCGAAGCCATGAAACGCAAACCGAAAATTCTAATCGGGTTCAGCGATATTACCGCCCTGCTCAACGCCATCACCGCCCACACCGGCATTCCAACGGTGCACGGGCCGGTGTTCAAAAATCTTACCGGCTACAAGCAGCTCGATCATTTGCTCGACCTTCTCGCGGGTAAGAAAATTTCCTATCCGTGGAATAAAATTAAAGTGCTTTCACCCGGCAAGGCGGAAGGTCCGCTGATCGGTGGTAACCTCAGCATCTTTCAATACCTCCCCAAAACATTGCCGGGAGAATTCTGGAAGGACTCCTTGCTATTTCTCGAGGATTGCGGCGAAGAGCTGAGCCGCGTTGACCGCATGCTGCTTCATTTGCGGCGCACAAATATTTTAAAAGAAGTCAGCGGCATCATCATGGGTCAGTTCACCGATTCGAAAGACACCGGCCGCCCGTTCGGCTTCACGCTCGAGGACATCATCCGCGAACACACGGAATCGTTAGGAGTCCCTGTGGTTATGAACGCTCCATTCGGCCACGGGAAGGATCTGTACGCGTTCCCGGTGGGGGTCAAAGCGGCTCTCGATACGCAGAAAAAAACCCTGAAACTGTCCGCGCCACTCTCTCGTAAATAGTTGATATATAAGTAAATTTCATGAATTTCTTATATGAAATTTGACTTATATATGCTCTTCTGTGATACACTCCGGTTAACCATAAAAAAAAGTTACACAGGGTTGGTTGCGTGAAGCGCGAAAGCGAAAATTCGTCTGGCTCATTTAGAGCGTGGGGGACGGGATTTAACTATCACTATGATGCTGATTTAAAAAAGTTTGAAATATCCCACGCCAAAAACGATAGCCCGGTTCTGTTCCTAGATTTCGACAAGGAATTGTCAGGAGATCCAGAGCTCTTTGTATGCACGCTGGATAAGACCTGCCAGCTTCGGGCCCTCACCCTCACGAACAATACCTCGCTTGACCTTTCAGAGATCTTTGACGACGGGCGGCTGACCCCCATGGTGTACGAGACAGCCCGCCTTGCCCGGTTCGGGTTCGACCTGATGCAGAACAATTTCGAGCGGTTTGAGCGTTATTTCTGCCAGGGCAATCATTGCAATGTGAATGTGGGCCGGATCAGGAAGTTCGACGCTGGGTCGGCCTCTTTTGCGGCCAAATTTGAAACCACCCATAACAGCCGTGTCGCCGTGGAGTGTGCAACCCTGCATGGTGTTATGTCCAAACTATCGCAAAAAATCATTCAGGACCTGATTCCAAGGGAATTTGTTTACCGTTTTGATGGTGTTGCGCACTCGCTTTTAAAAACTTCTTCAAATATTTCTGTTTTGTCTTTGATTTTAAACGAAAAATTCTCTCCTTCGACCAAATTGAGGGAAATTCGCGAGAAACGATCGAAAAGATTCACAGAGCAATAATTCATATATATCAATTACTTATAAAGTTCTCAAAAGTAAATAGTTGAAAAAACCCGAATTTTTGGGTACCCTCTGACTCCTCTAAACCGAAGCATTACCGGTTCATACAGGGAAAGCAGCGGGCCTCGCGGCCCGGGCGGGGTTTTTTAGCCCTTTCTTTTCCAGAAAACCGGACTAGGTATCGTAAACAAAAAGAGCAAAAAGAAGCGAGCGCACATGAAAAAACCGACACCTACTACCGTAAAACCAAAAGAAAAAAAGAAAATGGCCAACGATAATCAGGACTTCCTGAAAGGCGATTTCGTGGTTTACCCCGCCCATGGCGTGGGCCAGATCGAGGGCGTCGAAACGGCGACCATCGGCGGTTCAGAAATCCGTCTTTATGCCATCGGTTTTGAGAAGGAGCGTATGCGCCTCAAGATTCCGGTCATCAAGGCCCGTACGTCCGGTCTGCGCAAGCTGAGCACCGGTTCGCGCCTCAAGGACGCCATGAAGACCCTGCAGGGCCGCGCCCGCGTGCGCCGCACGATGTGGAGCCGCCGCGCCCAGGAATACGAAATGAAGATCAATTCCGGCGACCCGGTTTCAATCGCGGAAGTGCTTCGCGACCTGAAACGTTCTAATGACGACGGGGAGCAGTCCTACAGCGAACGCCAGATCTATCAATCGGCACTCGAGCGGCTCGCCCGCGAAGTCGCCGCCGTGCAGAAAATCACGGAAGTAAAGGCCACCGCCAAGCTGGAAACCATGCTCGGCACGCTGAAAAAGAAAGAAGCGGCCTAAAGTATTCTCCCAAGGAAGGAAATAAGAAGCCCCGGTTCAGGCCGGGGCTTTTTCTTTTCTCCAATTCACGCTTTCTATCCTCCTGATTTTAATGTATCCTTTATATGATTCTGGGAATTCTTCCGGAATTATCCACAGACCTGTCCCCTCTTTTATCCCGTAAGTTCCGTGCAACAGACTCCTGGCGATTCCCGATTTGCGAGTATTGGTGCCCCAAGGCGCATCTGGGCCGTTTCCGCCGTTCATGGTGATACGGACCGCCTGACTGCCGTGCATGATGCCATTTACGACGCCATCCGCCCCGGCGACC
Organism: Micavibrio sp. UBA7657; assembly: GCA_002483465.1. Lineage (GTDB taxonomy): Bacteria > Pseudomonadota > Alphaproteobacteria > Micavibrionales > Micavibrionaceae > UBA7657. Next base: position 109,595 of record DLHX01000012.1, read on the forward strand.
GGCTGGTCTATCTCGGCAATTATACCGGCTACAGCACCGGTGCCGCCGCCTGCGTCGATGAAATCCTGACATTCCGGCGCATGATCCTCTCGATTGAAGGCATGATGTGCAGCGATATCGTTTATTTAAAGGGCCAGCAGGAGGAAATGTGGCAAAAGCTCCTCCAGCTCCAGTTTGCGCCCGATCCGACCAATGTCCTGCTCTGGATGCTCGGCAACGGTCTTTCCCCTACGTTAGAGAGCTATGGCATTTCGGCCCATGACGGCATTGATGCCTGCCGCGGCGGCGCGGTATCTTTGACGAAATGGACCGCCCAGATCAGGGAGGCCATTCGCCGTCACCCGGGTCATGAGACGTTCAGCGTTCACCATTCCCGCGCCGCCTTCACAAATGAAAGTTGCGAGTACCCGATGCTGTTCGTCCATGCGGGGCTGAATACTAAAAAGCCGCTCGGTGACCAGGGCGACCATTTCTGGTGGTCGGCTGGGAAATTTAACGAAATCAGTGACGCGTATCTGCCTTTCAAAAAGGTCATACGCGGGTATGACCCCGCCCGTGGCGGCATGAATTTAAATTGCGTGACCGCCACAATAGATGGTGGCTGCGGCTTTGGCGGCAGCCTGGCCTGCGTCGGTTTCGCCGAAAATGGCGAAGTCATTGATATTATGGAATATTAATATCCATAGGCTGTAAAAAATCTGAAATATTTTAGAAACATTTCGATCCGTTCGGGCGTTGGCTGCGTATAGAGGTTATAACCCCTCGTAAAGGCACCCGAACAATGGCCCACATAGACGATCCACATACCCAGAGAGCAAATCTAGATTACATCCGCACCTCGATGAACGAGCCCATGCTTGAACGCGACCATGAGCTTGACCTCGCGCGCCGCTGGAAGAACAACCGGGATGAAAAAGCCCTGCACGAGATGGTGACCTCTTATACCCGCCTCGTGGTTTCAATCGCGAGCCGCTTCCGCAATTACGGATTGCCGATGGGCGATCTCATTCAGGAAGGCAATGTCGGATTGATGCAGGCGGCTGAGCGTTTCGATCCCGAGCGCGAAGTACGTTTCTCGACTTATGCCTCGTGGTGGATCCGCGCCGCGATCCAGGATTATATCCTGCGCAACTGGTCGATTGTCCGCACCGGCACGACCGCCGCGCAGAAATCGCTGTTCTTCAATTTCAGACGCCTGCGCGCTAAGATCGAAAACAGGACTGAGCGCGAAGGTCTGGACAATGCTGGCCGCGAGCAGATCGCGAAAGAACTCGGCGTCGATGTCAGCGATGTCGAAAGCATGGAAGGCCGTTTAGCGGGAACCGATCACTCACTTAATGCTACCGTCGGCGAAGACGGCGACAGCGAGTGGCAGGATTTTCTTGAAGACGGAAATCCTAACCCCGAAGAAATCGTCATCGGCATGAAAGACGCCAAGACGCGGTCCGCTTGGCTGAAAAAGGCGCTGAACGGTTTGTCAGACCGCGAGCGCACGATCATCAAGGAACGTCACCTCGGTTACGAGACCGTTACACTTGAAGATCTGGGCAAGACGCTCGGCATTAGCAAGGAGCGCGTGCGCCAGCTTGAGCAACGCGCGATGGACAAGCTCCGCGTTTCCATGAGCCGCCACAGCGAAGACGGACAGCGTTTGTTCGGCTGATTAATTTCCGATCACTTTATATTTCTGACCGGCTTTGACTCCCTCACCGGAGCCAAGGCCGTTCAGCACGCGGAAACGCTCTTCGCGCAGCGCGCCCTCGGGCATGCGTTGCGCCATTGTCGAAACGGTGTCGCTGTTGCCTGCCATGATCGAATACACACGGTACGGGCGCACGGCCTGGCGTTCCGATTCATTCAGCGGACGGAAGCTGTAAGTCGAGGTTTTCAGCGCATTGACCAATGATGCATTGGCGCCCTGCGGAATTGCGACCTGGAAGCGCGCCATCTTATTGCCGAAGCGGATGGCGACAAGGCGGATCGTCACGGGTTTGCCATTCAGATTACCCGCAAAGCCAGCCGTCGCGGCGGGCATACCGCTGATGCTGATATTCTCAGGTTTTTCGACCGCTTCGTTCTTCATCCAGTTTTGAGTCAGGTAAATCATCGGGTCGCCGGCATCATTGGCGAGATCGAAAATGATCGCCGCGCCGTTTTTAGATACGGCGACAACCTGGCTCGGCTGGTTTTCAATTGTGAAGCCTTCGGGAACGTTGAAGGCGAAGCCGAGGCCGGGATGGAAGAAGCTGTTGCCACGTACGAAGCCCTGTTTCTCGCTGTCGCCATAGATCATGTTTTCGATCATCTGGAGGTGGCGGTCGTGATTGACCGCGCCGCCCTTCGGATAGTTAGCCGCCTGCGATAATGTGCTGCTGACGCGCTCGGCGGTGGCCGGGTGGGTTGAAAAATAGCTGGTGGAATCGCCGCCGTCGCCGCCCTGCATCCTGCTCTCTAACGACGTATCATTCTGCAGCGACTTCAGGAACGACGACATTGCTGACGGTTCGTAGCCGCCGCGTGTCATGTAACGCAGGCCTAGCATATCGGCCTCGTTCTCCTGTCCGCGCGAATAGGAACTTAAATAAAGATTAGAGCCGACTCCGAGTGCCTGTGAAACGCCATCGCTGCCGACGGCGGCACCGAGCACCGCCGCGCCTAACGACGTCACAACGCCGTGCGAATAACGCTCAGCCGAGTGGCGGGCGGTGATGTGGCCGGTTTCATGCGACAGCACGGCGGCGAGTTCGGCCTCGCTGTTGGCCAGAGCCAGCAATCCACGCGAGACATATATGTATCCGCCCGGCAGCGCGAAGGCGTTTACGATGGGGCTGTCGATGACGTAAAATTTATACTGGACGTCGGCGCGCTCGGTGTCTTTCGTGACCTTGTTGCCGACTTCGTTCACATAGGCTGTTAATTTGGGGTCGTTATAGAATCCGAATTGCTGTTCGACCTTCTGGTGTTCGGACGCGCCAACCGAGGATTCCTGCCCCGGCGACATCAAGCCCGTAAATTGCCTTGCGCCTGTGGCGGGGTTGGTGCTGCACGCCGCGAGGGATATAATCACGGCGGCGAAAAACGGGGTCTTGCAAATGCGCATGAAAGCTGTCCAATCTGTTGTCATCATGCTCCGGATATTAGTTCTTTTTCTGATCGCGGCCAATTGTTTTATAAACGCAGCGTACGCGGAAACCGTTCCCCGCCTGCCCTCCGGCGATTTTTCGGAATTGCGCCGGACCGGCATGGTCAATGTTAAGGCCGTGATCGATCCGCAGACGATCCAGCTCGAGGACGGGCATATCGTCCGGCTGACGGGGATCGATTTCCCTGATTTCAATCCTGATGAGCCCGGCGATTTTTCGCTGACCGCGATGCAGATTCTGCGCGACATGCTGGTTGGGAAAACAGTCCTGCTTTACCAGACCGTCAACCGAGAGGAAGGCCGCATCAACCGGATGGGTCAGGACATCGCGCAGATTCAGCGTGAATCCGACAAGGCCTGGGTTCAGGGCACGTTATTATCGCTCGGCCTTGCCCGCGTTCGCACGGCACAGAGAAATCCCGAAATGGCCCAGCAGATGTACGACCTCGAGCAAACGGCGATGAAAGACAAAGCCGGGATCTGGGAGAATTATTCCAAAGTCCTGCCGCCGGAAGAAGCCGAAGCCCATGAAGGGAGCTTTCAGATCGTCGAAGGACGCATTGAAAGCGCGGCGCTGAAACAAAACCGCATTTACCTGAATTTCGGCAAGGACTGGAAAACCGATTTTACGATTTCCATCGCACCCGAGGACAAGCGCGCTTTCTCGAAACAGAATCTCGACCCGCTCCAGTGGAACGGGAAACAGGTGCGCGTGCGCGGGTGGATCGAGAGCTATAACGGTCCTTATATGCAGATCAGCCATCCAGCGGCGATAGAGGTGAAAATCGATGAAAAATCGCCGGAGTTGCCATCCGGTGGCTAAGTGCCTAAGGTAAGGAAATAGATTCATTAATTTCTTTACTATTTGATTATGGCCAAAAAACCGCAAGCCGACAAAAAGTACGAAGATAGCCGCCGCGCGCCGCTGATGGATTTGTTTCCGGCGCTGGCGCCCTATTCCAGCGGCTTTCTCGCAGTCGACGACGTTCACAATCTTTACTGGGAGCAAAGCGGCAATCCGGACGGCGTGCCGATCGTGCTGCTGCATGGCGGTCCCGGCGCGGGCGCAACGCCGACACACCGCCGGTTTTTCGATCCCGATCATTACCGCATCATCATTTTCGACCAGCGCGGTTGCGGACGCTCGCATCCGCTGGGCAGTCTTGAGAAAAACACAACGCGTCATCTGCTGAACGATATTGAATTACTCCGCAAACATCTTGGCGTTGAGCGCTGGCATTTGTTTGGCGGTTCATGGGGCAGCACGCTCGCGCTTCTTTATGCGAATTTATATCCCGAGCGCTGCCTCAGTTTGATCCTGCGCGGGATTTTCCTGTTCGAGCAGAACGAGGTTGACTGGTTCCTCTATGGCATCCGGACTGTTTTCCCCGAAGCGTGGGAGCAGTTCTCGAATTTCCTGCCCGAGAGCGAACAAAGCAATCTGCTCAGCGGTTATTACAAGCGCCTGACCGGGGAAGATGAAAAAACCCGGCTGCAGGCCGCCATCCGATGGAGCCTTTATGAAGGCGCGTGCTCGTCGCTCCTGCCTAACTATGAAACCATTACAACGGAAGAGCAGAAACAGCATGCGCTGGCGCTGGCGCGCATCGAGGCGCATTATTTCAGCAACGAAGCGATCAAGGCGGAGAACAGCCTGCTGAAAACCATCGATAAAATCCGCTCGATTCCGGCTGTAATTGTTCAGGGGCGTTACGACATCATCTGCCCCATCGCGACGGCGTATAAACTGCACCATGCGTGGCCGGAGGCGGATTATATCGTCGTGCCGGATGCAGGCCATTCGGCGTTAGATCCGCCGATCCGCTCGAGATTGATCGAAGCCACCGAAAATTTCAAAACCATCAAGGCGTAACTTATGAAGTTCAAAACCATCCGGGATATCGATCTCAATAACAAGCGTGTCCTGATGCGCGCGGACCTCAACGTGCCTGCAAAGCACGCCAAGGTCACTGATACGACGCGCATTGATCGATTAAAGCCAACGATTGATTATTTGCGCAAAAATGGTGCGCGAACGCTCATCCTGTCACATTTTGGCAGACCGGAGGGCGAGCAAAACCCGCAAATGTCGCTGGCGTTTTTGCTCCCTGCTCTCGAGCAATCATGGGGCACAAAAGTAAAATTCGCGCAGGACTGCATTGGAGCGAAAGCGGAATCCCTCGCCGCTTCGTTACAGCCCGGCGAAATCGCCATTCTTGAAAATGTGCGTTTTCACAAAGGCGAGGAAGCGAACGACCCGGCATTTTGTAAGGAATTAGCGAAAAACGGCGACATCTATGTGAATGATGCGTTTTCGGTTTCGCACCGGGCGCATGCTTCGACGGAAGGATTAGCCCATCTCCTGCCCCCAGCAGCCGGATTTTTGATGGAAGAGGAATTGAACGCGTTAGATAGCGCGCTGGAACATCCGAAAAAACCCGTCGCGGCAATTGCTGGCGGATCGAAAATTTCAACGAAACTGAAAGTTCTCATGAATCTCGTCGAGCGCGTGGATTTTCTTATTCTCGGCGGCGGGATGGCGAACACGTTCCTGCATGCGCAAGGCGCGGATGTGGGCATGTCGCTGTGTGAAAAAAATATGGCGGAAGAAGCGAAAAGGATCATGGATCACGCGGCGTCGAAGGGCTGCAAGATTTTATTGCCCATTGACTCCATAACGGTAACATCCATCCAGCCCGGCGCGGATTATGAAACCCATGACAGCCGAAAAATTCCGGTCGACCGCATGGCCATCGATGTCGGCCCGAAAACGATTCAATATATTCTCGATGAGACGAAAGATTGTAAAACTTTGGTCTGGAACGGGCCGATGGGTGTGTTCGAGATCAAGCCGTTCGATGCGGGCACGAATGCCCTCGCCGTCGAAGCTGCCAAACGCACAAAACAAGGACTGATTAGTGTTGCGGGCGGCGGCGATACTGTCGCGGCGCTGGAAAATGCAGGCGCGGTGGATGATTTCACTTACATCTCGACGGCGGGCGGCGCGTTCCTGGAATGGCTCGAGGGCCGGACATTGCCCGGCGTTGCGGCTCTTTCCCAAAAATAATTAATCCTGAAGACTTGTGAGCGAATTTTCCATGATGCCCCTGGCGATGCCGGGCTGGATGCGGTCGAAATATGTGATTGCGCGGGTGATGTCTTTCAGGTCAACCATTTTGCCGCTGTTGCGGATACGGTTGCTGAGAAGATACATCGAGATGAAATCCTGCTTGTTGATTTCCTTGGCACGGCAGGCAACGGCAAGCCCCTGCCCGCTGGACTGGCGCAGGATCGAGATAACCGTCTCTAACGGCAGGCCGGTGAATTTGCTGAACATCGCGACGAAGGTCTGAGTCTGGCCACGCTTGAGCGTGCCGAGCATCATTTTGACCGTCAGGAGATTTTTTTCATGGAAACGCTCGACCGATTTAATAACCGAAGCCGTCGGCACATACTGGTCTTCGTCGACGCCATCAACGAATTCAAGGATGATTTCATCGATTGCATCCGTCAGCATGCCGGATTCAATTTCATAGTTATCGACAATATAGCGTTTCAGCTCATAGCCAACATGCTGGTACAGCTTGGCGGCGATACCCTTGTCGACTTCGTCGCGGCGGAGGAGCGGCGTCGCGATATCTTCGCTGTCCTGCGCCAGGTCCGAGAGCACATTAAGCGCATGTTCCGTCAGTTTGAGATTGGTGTTTTCAGCCAGCGTCAGAGCCGTGTCGAAGTCACGCGTGTCGGCCAGGATATTCATGACATGGTCGCTGAGTTTTTTACGGGCAGCAATTTCGCACCAGTAATCGGCGCCTTTCGATTTGATGATATAGATAAGGTCGAGCTCGCCCAGAACGGCGCTGTTGCGCAGGACCGGCGCGGCGATTTCAATTTCATCGTGAGAAATCTGGAGAATGAGGCGCAAAGGCGCCTTCTCAAGCATTGAAAGTCTTTCGGCCAATGCCTGACGTAAATCTTTTTCAGCCTGGCGCATCAGCGCGATCAGGACATCGGCAATCAGTTCGCTTTCGCGCGGCGAAAGGTTCATGCCCAGCAAGTCGCTGATGATCGACATCAACTCGGCCCGGGCAAGCGGCTTTTTATCCTTGGCGAGACCATAAAGTTTGTGGCTGTCGTAAAGTCTTACGAGCAGCGGGGTCACGTCGGATGATTTATCAAGAAAGCTGAGGTCCATAGTGTTTTTACCTTAATCCTGGGACCTTTATACCTGTCAGACGTTACAAAACGGTTAATCGCAATCAATTTGATTTAAATGCGTGTTTATTGTACAAATATGGCTCCTAAAGCTTTATTAATCATTTCGTAATAAACTGGCTGAGTAGCTTCTGAGTTAACAAAGAAGACCCTCGGGTGAATCATGGCCGGACCCCTTAACGGTATTGGCGGACAACAACAAATTCCTCTCGCTACCCCCTTTCAACCGGGGCAGAACGGGTCGCAGGTGCGCCCGCAGGATAACCGCGAGCCGAAGCCGAATCAGGTCCAGCAGCCTTCCAGCCAGCTCGGCCAGGTACAGGAGCCGGAAACCCGTAGTTCCAAAGACCTCCAGAGCCTCTTGAGAGAAGCTGAAGCCAGCGGCCAGACCGGACGCGGCTCCGTTATCGATATCACGATTTAATTGAAATCTACTGGAACGCGACTTCGTTAAAGCTGCGCAGTTTACGGCTGTGAAGTTTTTCGGGTTCCTGATCGCGGAGCAACGTCATGGTCAATAAACCGATCTGCAAATGCTGTTTTACGCGCTCGCGGTAGAACGCATCGGCCATGCCGGGAAGTTTGAGTTGCCCGTGCAGCGGTTTATCGGAGACGCAAAGCAAGGTGCCATACGGCACGCGGAACCTGAAACCGTTGGCAGCGATTGTCCCGGCCTCCATGTCCATGGCGATGGCGCGGCTCTGGCTCAGGCGGCGGCTTTGCCGGAGCGATGAACGTAATTCCCAGTTCCGGTCGGCGGTGGTCGCTACCGTTCCGGTACGCATGAATTTCTTCAGGTCGAAACCTTTGTGACCTGTGACTTGGCTGACCGCCTGTTCCAGCGCCTGCTGGATTTCGGCGAGCGCGGGGATCGGGATGTTCGGCGGGACTTCTTCGTCGAGGATATTATCTTCGCGTAAGTATCCGTGGGCGAGAACGTAATCGCCCATGCGCTGGGAATTTCTCAATCCCGCGCAATGGCCGAGCATAAGCCATGCATGCGGGCGCAGGACAGCGCAGTGATCGGTAATTGTTTTCGCGTTCGATGGCCCGACGCCGATATTAATGAGAGTGATCCCCTGCCCGCCCGGCATCTTCAGGTGATAAGCCGGCATCTGCGGCAGGCGGATGGCTTGCGGCGCGGCTTGGGATATCACTGCGCTGTAATTTTCGGCATTCTTGTTCGGCGTTATACGGTCACCGGGCTCGACGAACGCACTGAAGACCGAGCGCTGCTTGCGCATGGCCTGGTCTTCGGTCGGTGCCATCAGCCCATGACAGAGGCGCACGAATTCATCGATATAGAACTGGTAGTTCGTGAAGATGATATAATTCTGGAAGTGTTCGGCCGATGTACCGCAATAATGCTTGAGCCTTTGCAGGCTTAAATCCACGCGCGGCGCGGTGAACAGTGCGAGCGGCGAAGGCTCGCCCTTCGGCGGAACATAAGTGCCGTTGGCGATTTCATCATCCATGACATCGAGGTCGGGAATGTCGAAAATTTCAGGCAGGGTATGGAGCTGCTCTGCCGTCAGGCCGTTCTCAATGTGGAAATTCGAGCCCAGCGCAAAATGCACGGGCATGGGCGTCGTGCTGACGCCAACCTCGATCGGGACATTATGGTTGGCAATCAGGAGGCGCATCTGCTCGAGATAGTAGTGCTGGAAAATATCGGGGCGCGTCAGAGTGGTGCTGTAGGTGCCGGGGCGTGGGGCGAAGCCGTACGCGAGGCGCGTATCCACCCGGCGGGCCTGTTTGGTTACGATTTTTATGTAAGGATAATAGACGCTGATATGTTCGTGGTCGTCGGTGACCTTGTCTTCGGCGAAGCTTTTGAATTGGGCCTGCAGATAAGCGAGGTTGCTTTCGTAAATCTCCGTCACGGCATCCAGCGCCAGTTGCGGGTCTTTGTAGCTCTTGGCTTTGAATGTGCGGGGCGGCTTCGGCATCCAGCTTATCTTGGCCGATTTTCAAATAAATTCAAGGGTAAAGAAAGGCTGTAGATCTTAGCCCAGAGTACTATGAGGGACGGAAACTATGGGACTGTGATATAGCCTTTCAAACTCTTCTGCAGCGCGCTGAATAAAGGCCTCGGTTTTATAAAGATCGAGTTCATCTCCCTCATTACGGACACCGCTTTCAACATCTATTGAAAAAGGCCGCGTTGTAAGCTGGCCCAATGCAGAAACCTGGGCAGCCGCATTTTCAGGATTCAGCCCACCTGCGAAAACAAGGATTTTATCAGGGAACACTTTTTCCAGCGCCTTTATGTAGGGCGCAAAGCTTTGCACGTTCATTTTGCGACCCGTGCCAAAGGAAGAATCCAGCAAAATCGCACTTATATTTTTGCTGTATGGGTCAAGTCGAGCGACCAACTCGCCCGGCGTCATATCTGTTATCCTCTCCGGCCCGACCTGAAAAATAATTTCCAGTGCCGGCAACATCCCCTCTTCTGCGTCTTTTATATTAGCAAGCAAATCCGGGCTGACATTAAAAGCGCGGTTAATTTGCAAAACCCTCCCGGCCCCGCTTTTATAAATCTCGCTGCCCTTGCCCATAAAAATACTGTAAAGGTCGCTTGTAAAATAATCGTCAGGCGCCTCAGGGTGAGGTGAATAATGAATGGCGTTGCGACCGAATGGCTGCTTGAAATATAAAACATTTAAATCATCTAATTTTATGTAGCGCGGATCAACTCTGTCGTCGTGTCCATTAATCATTTCTGACGTCAGACAATAACCCATCAATCCATAATGGCCATTACCGCCAGCGCCTACCGCGTTCGAATAAAACTGACCTGTGATGGCCTTTGCCTGCTGACGGGTGGTAACCCCGGCAATGCCTATGTAGGGTTTCATAAGGGCTCCGTTGTCAGCGTAGCAGGCTTAGCGGCTACGATTTTTTCCAATTCCAGCATATGTTCGGGCCTGAGCCTGGGCAATAATTCACGCAGCATGGTAATAACCATGGCATGTCCGCTGCCGTTTCCGAGTTCCGCGTGCAGCATGTGGCCCATATGATCCTTCTTGGCCGTCAGATATTCCAAAGAATCAGCTGTAGCGGCAATGTGAATGGGGTGCGGAATGACTTCGATGCCTGCATTCGTGAGCGCCATAATTTTAGCCGGGTTGTTTGACATCAGGCTGACTTTGGAAATGCCGAGCAGATTGAGGGCATCAATCACTACGCCGTAATTGCGAAAATCGTTGCACGGCAGCCCCATCGCCTGGAATGTCTGGGACGTATCAATTCCATCCACCTGCTCCATATGATTGGCAGCGGTTTTAGCCGTGAGGCCAGCATTGCGGCCTTCCTGGTCGAGATAGAAAATGATCCCGGCGCCCTGCTCCATGATCGTGCGCATCGCTGCGAATAGTTGCGGGCCGCAATCGCAGCTCTGGCTGAACAACGCATCGCCGAAACGGCACAGCGAATGGATGCGGATTTCGACGGGTTCGTTCTCGTTCATTTTTACGAGGTCTGAAAATGGGATTTTTGCCAGGTCGCCGGTCAGACCATCGGTATTGTAAATCAGGACCGTGTGCTCTTTCACGGCATTGAGGATTTGCGCGATGTCGCGCGGATCGGGAACCTGGTCATTCTCGACGACAGACATATGTATCCAGTCGCCCAGCGCAGTCGGTAAATGTATCGGCACTGAAACAGCTTTTATGCTCTTTGCATTAAATTCGTGCGGCAAAGATTTATAAGCAGACTGGCGATTCATACCTGAACTCTTTTCCCTCTATTTAGAAAAAGAATTAGCAAGAATATGTCTAATGTGTCAAAGGCTTAATTTATGCGGGCAAGCCCATCAAAGAACGTGCGTAATCGCGGGCGCTGAAGGGCTGCATATCCCCGGCCTGCTCGCCTATTCCAATCGCATGGACAGGCACGCCGAACTGGTCGGCGAGGCCCACCAACACCCCGCCCCGGGCCGAGCCGTCGAGCTTGGTGACGATCAGGCCGGTCACATTGACCATGCTTTTGAATGTCTCAAGCTGGGCGAAGGCATTCTGGCCGGTGGTGGCATCGAGCACTAATAAAGTCGCGTGCGGAAGATTTTCATCCTGTTTCTTCAGAACACGGACGATTTTTTCAAGTTCGGCCATCAGGTTTTGTTTGTTATGCAGCCGCCCTGCCGTGTCGATCAACAACACATCGATGTTTTCTTTTTTGGCTTTCTCGTACGATTCAAAAGCAACCGAAGCCGCGTCTGCGCCGACATCCTTGGAGTAAAAACCCGAATTGGTTCGCGACGCCCATTCCTTCAGCTGCTCGACCGCCGCGGCACGGAACGTGTCGCCCGCCGCGACCATGATTTTGTAGCCTTCGTTTTTCAGGCGCTGGGCGAATTTGCCGATGGTCGTGGTTTTGCCGACACCGTTGACGCCGCACACGAGAATGACGAACGGCCCGTTTGCAGGCTTTTCAATTTTTAACGGCTTCGCGACAGGATCGAGGATCTCGGCCATGGTTTCGGCCAGCGCCGTGCGGATTTCACGCTCGCCCGCGTCATCGCCGAAACGTTTCTGCGAAAACTCCCCGATCACCTTCGCGGCGGTTTTCGGGCCGAGATCGGCCTCGATCAGAATTTCCTCAAGATCGTCGAGCGAGCCCGCATCCAGTTTTGATTTCAAAAGAAGATCGGAAATGCCGCTCGTCAGTTTCGATGACGATTTCGAAAGTCCCTGCGTCAGGCGCGAAAACCAGCCGCCCTCGTTCGTGTGGTCGCTTAAATCTTCCTGCTCGTGCAGGTCATCGGCGGGTGTATGGGCCGGAACCGGGATTTCGTCGAGATCATCAAGAACCTCCATCTCGGATTGCTCAAAACTATGCTTTAGATCGGGATCAATCTCGGCATCATATTCAACAGGCGGCTCGATGGCGGCATCATCGTCGCGATGAAAGATACGGTCTGCGCGCTCATTGCTGCCCTCGCCCGTGGACTTGCTCTTTTTCTTCCAGAAAACCATGTCAGGAATATAGGGCCATCGATATCAAATAGCCACAGCCGTCAGGGCGTTCCCCTGCACCGCTTTTGTGCGGACCGCCAGCAATTCACCCGGTTCAGGCTGACCCTCAAGTTTCACGAGAGCGAAGTTTTCAGCACGGGCAAAATTATCCTTTTCCACAATAACGTGAACATCTTTATTAATGTTTTGACTCAGGAATTTCTGAACCTGTTTTTCGCCAAGATTACGGAGACGTGCGGCGCGTTCCTTACGGATGGCTTTGTCGACAGACGGCATACGGGCGGCGGGCGTCCCTTCCCGCTCAGAATACGGGAACACATGCAGGAACGTGAGGTCACATTCCTCGACTATATCCAAGGTGCGCTGGAACATTTCTTCGGTTTCGGTTGGAAAGCCCGCGATAATGTCGGCGCCATAGGCGATATCGGGGCGGTATCCACGTGCGCGGCTGCACATCTGGATGACATCATCGCGCAGATGACGGCGCTTCATGCGCTTCAATATAAGATCATCGCCCGCCTGTAATGAAAGATGCAGATGCGGCATGAAGCGCGGCTCTTCGGCGATTAATCTCCAGAGATCGTCATCGATTTCGACGGGATCTAAAGATGACAGACGGAGGCGCGGCAGTTCAGGAACCAGCGCGAGAACGCGGCGGATCATCTGGCCGAGCGTCGGCGAGCCCGGAAGATCGGGGCCGTAGGATGTTATATCCACACCACTCATGACGATTTCTTTATATCCGGCAGCTGTGAGTGCACGGACCTGATCGACAATCACGCCGATGGGCACCGAGCGTGAATTGCCGCGACCGTAGGGAATGATGCAGAACGTGCAGCGGTGATCGCATCCGTTCTGGACCTGTATAAATGCGCGGCTGCGGTCCTCAAAGCCAGTAATAAGATGCCCCGCTGTTTCTTTCACCGACATGATGTCATTGACGAGAACCTTTTCCTCGCTCTCAAGGCCCCATGTTTCGGCTTTAAGTTTCAGATCGTTGCCGATGACCTGGTTCACTTCCGCCATTTCGGAATACATTTTCGGATTAACCTGCGCCGAGCATCCGGTGACGATGATTTTTGCATCTGGGTTTTCGCGGCGCGCGCGGCGGATGGATTGCCGTGCCTGGCGCTCGGCTTCTTTTGTCACGGCGCATGTGTTGAAGATGATGGCGTCCTGCAGCCCGGCCTTTTTGGCATGGGTTTTCATCACCTCGGATTCATATGCGTTGAGGCGGCAACCGAATGTTACGACTTGCGGGTCGGACTTGGTCATGCCGTGGTTTTAGATGTCTTTATAGATGCCGTCAAATACGAGGGCGGCAGCGCCGGTCATCAGGACACGGTTGTCATCGCGCCAGTGAATGCTGAGCGTGCCGCCATCGAGCACGATATCGGCTTTTCTCTCAGCCAAACCACGGCGAACAGCCGCCACAAGCGTCGCACAAGCACCGGAGCCGCAGGCATGGGTTTCGCCAGCGTTGCGTTCCCAGACGCGCATGCGAAGTTCGGTCGGACTGCGTACCTCGACGAATTCCACGTTAACCTTGCGCGGGAAAAGCTCATGGTTTTCGAAGCCGGGACCGATTGTTTTGACGTCGAGTTTTTCGACGTCTTTAACGAAGAATACCGCGTGCGGGTTGCCGACATTGACGCCAACGGGGTCTTTCACTTCGCCCTCGCCGATGCCGAGATGCAGCGTGTCGATTTCTTTCGCGAGCGGAATATCTTTCCAGCCGAATTTCGGTTCGCCCATGTCGGCGGTTATTCTTCCGTCTGGTTCCTTCCAGCACGGCAGTGTGCCAGCCACGGTTTCAATCACGACCATGTCCTTGCCGGTTTCGTTCATGATGAGCGAGGCCACGCAGCGCGTCGCGTTGCCGCAGGCTTCGGCCTCGGAGCCGTCCTGGTTGTAAATCGCCATGAACAGCGCGCTTTCCGGGTTCTTTTTAGGCTCGAGGATAATGAGCTGGTCGCAGCCGATGCCGGTCTTGCGGTTGGCTATGGCGGCGATTTTATGGGGCGCAGGCGGGCTCGTCCCGTCCCGGAGGTCGAGGATTACGAAGTCGTTGCCAAGGCCGTGCATCTTGATAAAGCGCATGTTTTTCAATCCCTTACCCAACTGTCATTCCGGCGAAAGCCGGAATCCGGTACCATTTATCAACCCGATCCCGGCTTCCGCCGGGATGACAACAGGGACAGGAATATAGATCATAGGCCGCTAAAAGGCTATAAAACCTTGACTTTAAACCCCTTACCCCCTAATTTCCGGCCATTCCACCTGACCTTTGACGTCAGTGTCTACGGATACACCCTAGTCGGCGATTACGCTCACTGGGGCGAAAAACTTGTTTGGGCTTTTGAATGTTTGAATCTTTAAGTACGAAACTCGGGAATGTATTTGGCAAGCTGCGCGGTAAGGGCAGCCTGTCCGAGAACGACGTCATGTCGGTGGCGCGTGAAATCCGCGTGGCGCTGCTTGAGGCGGACGTTGCTCTCCCCGTAGTTAAAGACTTCATCGAGGGCATCAAGAAAAAAGCCGTCGGCCAGGACGTCATCAAGGGCGTGAACCCGGGCCAGCAGATTGTGAAAATTGTTCACGACGAACTCGTCAAAATGCTGGGTTCGGAAAGTACGGATCTGAAATTCGGCTCAGCGCCGTCGGCTTATCTCATGGTTGGATTGCAGGGTTCGGGTAAAACAACCTCGACCGCGAAAATCGCGAAATTCCTGACCGACAGGCAGAAGAAAAAAGTCCTGATGGCGTCGCTGGACATCTACCGTCCCGCTGCGCAGGAACAATTGAAGCAACTCGGCACGCAGACCGGGATTGCCACCCTGCCCGTTGTCGAAGGCCAGAAGCCTGTCGACATTGCAAAACGCGCGATGGATACGGGCCGCAAGGAAGGTTTCGACATCGTCATGTTAGACACGGCGGGTCGCCTGTCGATTGACGAAGAATTGATGAAAGAAATCGAGGCGGTTAAAAAAGCCACGAACCCGGTTGAGGTTCTGCTCGTTGCCGATGCGATGACGGGTCAGGACGCCGTCAACACCGCCAAAAACTTTGACGCCCGCGTGGCGCTGACTGGAATAATGTTAACGCGCGTTGACGGCGATGCGCGCGGCGGCGCGGCGATGTCGATGAAGGCGATCACCGGCAAGCCGATCAAGCTGCTTGGCGTTGGTGAAAAGATCGACGCGCTTGAGCAATTCCATCCCGACCGGATCGCGGGCCGTATTCTGGGCATGGGCGATATCGTTTCGCTCGTCGAGAAAACCATCGAGACCGTCGACCGCGAAGACGCGGCGAAAATGGCCGAAAAATTCCAGAAGGGTAAATTCGATTTCAACGATTTGCTCAGCCAGATGCAGCAGATGAAGAAAATGGGCGGCATGGGCGCGATGATGAAGTTGCTGCCCGGCCTTGGCAACATGGCCTCGCAGCTTGAAAATGCCGGTATGGATGAAGGTTTTATCAAGCGCCAGGAAGCGATTATTTATTCCATGACGCCAACCGAGCGTGCGAAGCCTGAGCTTCTCAACGCCAAGCGCCGCATCCGTATCGCGAATGGTTCCGGCACTTCGGTGCAGGAGATCAACAAGATCACCAAGCAGCTCGAGCAGATGCAGAAGATGATGCGCCAGGTGAAGAAGATGGGCACCGGCAAGATGATGGGCATGATGAACAAGATGATGGGCGGCAAGATGGACGATTTGTCGATGCTCGCGGAATCGATGAACCCTGACGCGCTCGGCGAAGACATGGCCGCGATGGAAGGCGAATTGGGGCCTAATCCTTTTGCGCCCGGCGGCGCGGCGTCAAATGCCAACCCGCTCGGCGATTTGAGTTCCCTCCTCGGAGGAAAGAAGAAGTAGTTTTTTTGTTTTTAACTTTTAATTTTAACACCTAAAGGAGACTAACATGGCAGTAGTAATCAGAATGTCCCGGGGCGGACGTCGTAATTTGCCCTTCTACCGTATCGTGGTTGCGGATTCCCGCTTTCCCCGCGACGGCCGTTATATCGAGCGCGTTGGCACATACAACCCGCTGCTGGAAACGGGCAATGAAAACCGCGTGACACTCGTGAAGGACCGTATCGAGCACTGGCTGAAGCTGGGCGCGAAACCGTCCGAGCGCGTGGCGATGTTCCTCGGTAAAGCCGGCATGATCGACATGCCGAAGCAATCGAACCGCCCGGAGAAATCCGCGCCCGGTGAGAAAGCGAAATCCCGCCTCGAGGAAAAAGCCGCGAAGAAAGCAGCCGCTGAAGAAGCCGCGAAAGCGCCTAAAGAAGCACCGGCTCCTGCTCCTGAAGCTGCACCTGCTGAAGCTCCGGCTGAAGCAGCGAATGAAGCTGCTCCTCCCGCTGAAGAAGCGGCCGCAGGTTAAACAAAACCCTCTCCCACCGGGAGAGGGTGATCGAGCAACGCGAGATCGGGTGAGGGGTTTATGGATGTTGTTAAAACGGCCAGAAACCTACGTCAGAACCAGACCGACGCCGAAAAGAAATTATGGCGTCGGCTGAGAGACAGACAACTGAACGGCTGTAAATTTCGCCGTCAACACCCTATCCCGCCTTACATTGTTGATTTCTTTTGCGAAGAAATCGGTTTGATTGTTGAAGTGGACGGTGGGCAACACACGCCGGAAAAGGACGCAAAGCGTTCTGAATTTCTCAATCAGAACAACTTTAAAATTCTTCGCTTCTGGAACAATGAAGTGCTTGGGAATATAGAAGGCGTTTTGGAAATGATTAAAAAAAATCTTCCTCCTGACCCCTCACCCCTACCCTCTCCCAAGGGAGAGGGAGAAAAAAGAGTTTGCCTCGGCAAAATCACATCCGCGCACGGCGTCAAAGGGCTGGTGAAAATCCTGCCCTTTGGCGAAGATCCCCTCTTGATCGAAGAGCTTTCCCCGGTTTTCACGGGTGAAAGCTCTTCGGATCAGCTCTCCATCACGATGAAAAATTCTGCTGGGAATAAATACTGGCTGGCCGCTGTCGATGGCGTTGTCGAACGCGACGGCGCGGAAGCGTTGCGCGGCACTGAAATATGGGTCGAGCGCGATGCCCTGCCCAAGATCAAAGAGAAGAATACGTTCTATCACACCGATTTGATCGGTCTGTCCGTCACCGAAGACGGGAAAGAGATTGGCACGGTCGTCAATGTGCAAAATTACGGCGCAGGTGATTTGCTGGAGATAAAGGCGAACGGTTCGACATTTTTATTTCCCTTCACCAACGACACCTGCCCCGAGATTAATGTCAAAGGTGGCTTTGTCTCCATCGTGAATTCTAGCGCGTATATGGATTTGAAATGAAACAGTGGCGCGTGAATATTTTGACCCTGTTCCCGGAAATGTTTCCCGGCATGCTCGGTCAATCGCTAAGCGGCAAGGCGCTGGAAAAAGGGCTGTGGAGTTATAACGCCATCAACATCCGCGATTTCGCGCAGGACAAACATAAAACGGTCGATGATACGCCGTTTGGCGGCGGCGCAGGCATGGTGATGCGGGCAGACATAATTGAATCCGCCCTGCTCTCGATCAAGGATCCGGGCCGAAGGATTTATTTATCCCCGCGCGGACGCCCGCTCACGCAGAAACTCGCTGAGGAGTTAAAAGACCAACACCTCACATTGCTTTGCGGTCGCTATGAAGGTGTCGACCAGCGCGTGCTGGATGCGCATAAATTCGAGGAAGTCAGCATCGGCGATTATGTTCTTTCGGGCGGCGAGCCTGCGGCGATGATTTTGATGGATGCGTGCATTCGCCTGCTGCCCGGCGTCATGGGCAACGAGGAAACTGCAGGCGAAGAAAGTTTTTCAAACAACATGCTGGAATATCCGCATTACACCCGCCCGGCTGAATGGACGGATTCACACGGTAAAACGCATGCGGTTCCGGACGTGCTGACCTCGGGCAATCATGCCAAGGTAAAAGAATGGCGGCGCACCGAGTCTGAAAAACTGACTCAAGAGCGCCGCCCTGATCTTTTTAAGAAGTAACTATTTCAAAACTGCGCGGGCAGAAACCGTCAGCGTGATTTCGGAATCGCCGGGGCTGGCAACAGGTGCGGCGGCTTTCATATCCATGGCCTGCATGCCCATTTCGGCGCGCGCCATCATCGGCATCGGATAGTTGGGATACGCCGTATCGACATTCACCTCGACCAGCTCGGCCTCTTTCTTGCCGAGCGCTTTGGCGGCGCGCTCCGCCTTCTCACGCAGTTTCGTGAGGGCAGATTCCATCAGGCCATCGCGCACGGTTTCAAAAGATTCCGGCGAAAGCGTGTAGGACAGGTTGTTGGTCTGCATGCCCATGACCTGCAATTCGCCAAGCAGCTTCAGCAAGTCAGCCGAGTTTTTGCTCTTTAACTGCAAACCCTGACTGCCGCGCCAGACGACCGGCTTTTTCTCGTGGTTGTCGATCTTCTCTTCCGGGTCGGGGTGGGGCTGCTGGTTGGGGTCGTAGGGATAAACATAATAATGGTCGGTCGCGACCTGGACCTCCTTATATTTCTTCCCGGCCTCCAGGGCTTTAGTAATCAGGGTGTTGATCTTGTTCTGAAGGGCGGCCGAATCCGCGCTTTCCGTCTCATAGCGCAGGGAGGCAATCAGAAGGTCCTGCTGGACGTTCTGGCGCTCGCTGGCCGAGATATTGAGGACCGTCTGGCCGGACTTAACCAGGCTGGCCTCCTGGGCCATGGCCTCAGTCGTAAAACCAGCAAAAAGAACGCTTAAAATCAGGAAAAACCGCATAAATACCTCCGTTTGGCTTTGTCTGCATTGGTTTGGTCTATCATATATAGGGTTAGACGGCCAGAAGGCCCCTTTCCTTGGGTAAGTTGGGGGTGATTTTTGAGGTTTTTTTCTTTGCTTTTGCCTCTTTATGAGGGTATAAGACCCCAACTTTTAACCCATAAAACGATAAGCGGTCCGCGCCTTCACGGGTATTTCGGGACTGTATAAGGGAAGAAAACGATGAACGTTTTAGAAAAATTTGAAGCCAAGCAGCTTCAGAAAATCCGGGGAGACAAAAAGATCCCCGAATTCAGCCCCGGCGATACCGTCAAGGTCAACGTCAAGGTCAAGGAAGGCACGCGCGAGCGTATCCAGGCCTATGAAGGCGTCTGCATCGGCCGCGCCGGCGCAGGTCTCAACGAGAATTTCACCGTCCGCAAGATCAGCTACGGCGAAGGCGTGGAACGCGTATTCCCCCTCTTCAGCCCGCGCATCGACAGCATCGAACTCCTGCGTAAGGGTTCTATCCGCCGCGCGAAGCTTTACTACCTGCGCGACCGTTCGGGTAAATCGGCGCGTATTACCGAGCGCACCACCGGTCACGGTTTCGACGAAGAAAGCCTGGCAGTGGAAGCTTCCCTGAAGGCCGAACAGAAGGCCAACAAGGCGAAGAAAGAAAAGCCTGTAGACGGGCCGAAAAAAGAAAAGAAAAAGAAATAAGCAGAATAAAAAACGGGCCCTCAGAGGCCCGTTTGTTTTTGAGGCGCCTGGCCTCCTAGTTCTTCACTATCAAAGGTGTTCTGAGATTGATCGCGCCCGAGTAATAATGCGGCGCGGCAAGCACGACTTCGGACGTCGAGGCGAATGTCTTTGTCAGGTCGCCATCGATCCTCGCAATCAAATGCAGCCCCTCGTTCAGAACGGCATGCAGGCTGGAATCCTTGCGGTTGAAAATAATGACATCCGAGCGCACATAGGCCGGGTCGGAAAACGTGATGCGCACCAGCCCGTGATCGAGGCTGAACTGCACGGGAACGCCTTCGGTTATATTGTGAAACATAATTTTAAACCCCCGTTATTGCGCTAATACATTGCAAAGCCTAGTTTATTGGAAATAGATTGCGGCTTTATTAATGCAGCTGCCCAACGGAAATGATTGATTTATCACGAGAATTTGTGGTTTATTTCAGCCTATGAAACCGCGCACGTTATTTGAGAAAATCTGGGACGATCATGTCGTCCACCGCACGGATGACGGCACCTGCGTGCTGTATATCGACCGCCACCTGGTGCACGAAGTCACCTCGCCGCAGGCATTCGAGGGACTGCGCATGGCCGGCCGCAAGGTGCGCAAGCCCGAGGCGACGCTGGCCGTGGCCGATCACAACGTGCCGACTTATGATCGCTCCCTTCCGATCAAGGAAGAGGAAAGCCGCATCCAGATCGAGACCCTCTCTAAAAACTGCGCGGAATTCGGCATCACGCTGTTCGACATGAAGGACAAGCGCCAGGGCATCGTCCACATCATCGGCCCCGAGCAGGGATTCACGCAGCCCGGCATGACGATTGTCTGCGGCGACTCTCATACATCGACTCACGGCGCGTTCGGCGCGCTGGCGTTCGGCATCGGGACGTCGGAAGTGGAACATGTGCTTGCGACGCAAACGCTCATTCAAAAACCGGCAAAGACAATGCGTATCACTGTCGATGGAAAACTTTCGCCCGGCGTCACGGCTAAAGACATGATTTTAGCCATCATCGGCAAGATCGGCACGGCAGGCGGCACCGGTTACGTGATCGAGTACGCAGGTGAAGCGGTACGCAGCCTCTCCATGGCAGGCCGCATGACCATGTGCAACATGTCGATCGAAGGCGGCGCACGCGCGGGCATGATCGCGCCGGATGAAGTCACGTTTAAATATATCAAGGGCCGCCCGATGGCGCCGAAGAACGATAACTGGGACAAGGCCGTTGAATACTGGCGCTCGCTGAACTCCGACGACGGCGCGAAATATGATGTTGAGGTAGCGCTGAAGGCCGAAGAGATTCCGCCCCTCGTCACGTGGGGCACGACGCCGGAGGATATCGTACCGATTACAGGTGCCGTCCCCTCGCCCGCTGACTTTACCGACCCTAACAAGAAAAAATCGGTCGAACGCATGCTGGAGTACATGAACTTGAAACCCGGCACAAAGATGCAGGACATTACGATTGATAAAGTCTTTATCGGTTCCTGCACCAACGCCCGCATCGAGGATTTGCGCGAAGTCGCAAAAATCGTTGAAGGCAAAAAGATCGCAGGCACTGTTGAAGCCATGATCGTTCCGGGTTCCGGCCTTGTGAAGGAACAGGCGGAGACCGAGGGCCTCGATAAAATCTTCATTGCCTCCGGTTTTGACTGGCGCGAACCCGGCTGTTCGATGTGCCTTGGTATGAACTCGGATCAATTAAAACCCGGTGAACGTTGCGCCTCAACCTCCAACCGCAATTTCGAAGGCCGTCAGGGACGCGGCGGACGCACGCATTTGATGTCGCCTGCCATGGCCGCCGCCGCCGCAATCAAGGGTAAACTGACCGATGTGAGGGATTTATAATGTCTGAGTGGCCGGACGATTATGATTTTGAGACTGACGAGTTGTGCCAGAACGTGTTCAAACCCTTCATTCTTAATGAACTCGATTTGCTTGAAGCCTACGATGGGCAGCGGCCCGATAGCATCACCTATATTTTCCATGAACATGCCGAGCGCGTGGCCCGCGACGTCGAAAAAACCTGCCTGCATATGGATCTCGGTAAAACCGTCGCACGGAACATGTACTGGGCGCTCCTGCCGCATGATTGCGGCAAGCGCTTATTACCTGTTTCCCTCTGGGATCAGGACGACAAGCCCGAAGGCGATTTAAAGGATCGCCGCCGTGAGCATACGAAACTGGGGGTGCAGATTGCCGAGAAAGAACTGAGCGACGTTGAGCACCCGTTTAAAACGTTGATGGTCGATATCATACTCAAACACCACGAACAGATGGATGGCAAAGGCTACCTGAAGCTGGGGCCAGAGCACCTCTCTAAACCTGTCCGGTTGGCCTGCCTTGTTGAAGCGTTCGATGGCTGGAGCATTGCCCGCCCTCATTACGGCGGCCGGGATATTACAATTCCCGCAGTTCTGGAGCGTATGCGCGGAGAAAAGGCCGGGTTTTTTGATAAGGCTCTGCTGGATGCGTTTGCCGAGATGAAGATGGCCGAATATAACAGGCTGGAAGGACCCGCCCCGTGAAACCGTTTAAAAAGCTTTCTGCGATTGCCGCGCCGCTGCCGATGATCAATGTCGATACCGACGTGATCATCCCGAAGCAGTTCCTGCGCACGATCAAGCGCAGCGGGCTTGGCAAATCGGCGTTCTTCGATATCCGCTATAACGAAGACGGCAGCGAGAAGCCGGATTTCGTGCTGAACAAGCCCGCCTACCGCAATGCCGAGATTTTAATTACCGGCGCGAATTTCGGTTGTGGTTCATCACGCGAACATGCGCCGTGGGCACTGCTCGATTTCGGCATACGCTGCGTCATCGCCGCGAGCTATTCCGACATTTTCTACAGCAACTGTTTCAAGAACGGCATTCTCCCCGTCATCCTGCCGCAGGCACAGATTGACGAATTGATGAAAGAGGCCGAGGAAAATCCCGGCGCGCCCATTGAAGTCGATCTTGAGAAACAGGTCGTGACGCGCGGGAACAAGTTTTCCTTCCCGTTTGAAGTAGACAGCTTCCGCAAGCACTGCCTTGTGAACGGGCTTGACGATATCGGCCTGACGCTTCAGAAAGAAGCGCATATTTCTTCGTTTGAAAAAGACACAAAATCGAAACGCCCCTGGATTTGAGGAAAGAATAATGGCGAAGACACTCATGTTATTGCCCGGTGATGGCATTGGCCCGGAAGTGATGGTGGAAACCCGTAAAATTATTGAGTGGGCGAATACGCGCGGCGCGGAAATCAAGATCAAGGAAGGCCTGGTCGGCGGCGCGTCTTACGATGCGTTCGGAAAGCCGCTCAGCGATGAAACGCTGAAGCTCTGCCGGGAATGCGATGCGATTCTGCTCGGCGCCGTCGGCGGCCCGAAATGGAATAACGTTGATTATACGGTACGGCCAGAAGCAGGCCTGCTCCGCCTCAGGAAAGAGCTCGACCTGTTCGCGAATTTGCGCCCGGCGATTGTTTTCGATGCGCTGATTGATGCGTCGACGCTGAAGCCTGAAATCGTCAAAGGCCTCGATATATTGATCGTCCGCGAACTGACCGGCGGCGTTTATTTCGGCGAGCCGCGCGGGATCGAGACCCTCAGCAATGGCGAGCGCCGGGGCTTCAACACACAAACCTATACCTCCTCCGAGATCAAGCGCGTCGGACGCGTGGCGTTCGAACTCGCGCGCAAACGCCGTGGCAAGGTCACGTCCTGCGAAAAAGCCAATGTCATGGAATCCGGCAAGCTCTGGCGCGAGGAAATCACCGCCCTGCATGCTGAATATAAAGACGTCCAGCTTGAGCATATGTATGCCGATAACTGCGCGATGCAGCTCCTCCGCAACCCGTCGCAATTCGATGTGATCGTTACCGACAATTTGTTCGGCGATATTTTGTCGGATGAGGCCGCAATGCTTACAGGTTCGCTCGGCATGCTGCCTTCCGCCGCTTTGGGCGCGCCGGGATCGCCGGGTCTGTACGAGCCCGTGCATGGCTCCGCCCCCGATATCGCGGGGCAAGGCAAGGCCAACCCGCTGGCGACCATCCTCAGCTTTTCGATGTGCCTGCGTTATTCGCTGGCGCAACCTGCCCTTGCCGATGCGATTGAAGAGGCCGTACGCAGCGTGCTGGATAAAGGCATTCGCACCGCCGATATCATGGCGAAGGGCAGCCGCGAGGTTTCGACGTCAGGTATAGGCGATGCGTTGATTGCGGAATTGAAAACCGCCGAAAGTAAAGCAGCTTAACCGTCATTGCGAGGAGGCTTTTGCCGACGAAGCAATCCATTTTATTTTTCTGGATTGCTTCCCCCGGCTTTCGCCGGGGTCGCAATGACGGAGGGAATAAAAAAAGGGCCCCCGCAGGGGCCCTTTCAAATCCGGTTAGCTCAAGAATAATTAACCCTGGATTCTGGTGAACAGTCCGCAGGTGTTACCGGCGTTAACTTCGGCATATGCCGCAGCCGTGCCGCACGTTGCGCCGCCATAAGCTCTGGTCGAGCCCGCGCCAGGAACACCGTCATCAAGCTTGGTGTCGATACGCTGTGCTTGGTTCGGCGTCAGTGAAGCCGCAGGAGCAGCGCCCGGAGTTTGCGTCATCGTCAGGTACAGACCCTGGCTGACGCCCGTTGCGTTGATGATGCCTGCAAATTCAGCTGCAGTACCTGCCGTAGCGCTACCGATATGGAAGCCACCATTGACTTTCGCTTCGGGATACAACGATCCCCAGGCAGCCGCGCCGCCGTTCGGATCGATGTTCGCGATCAGGTCGGCAATCGAAAGATGGACGAAGTATCTGGTCGCTTCGCCAGCAGGTGTAGCACCCGGCGTTGTGTTGAGGATACCGTTGCCTGAACCGGCGATGTTGCATCCGCCGACAGCTGTGCAGTTAGGCAATCTTGTGGCAGGAGTCAGCAAGTCGCCCGGCAGTGCGTCATATTTGTCGCGGAATGTCGAGGTTGCCGCGTCCAAAGCTTTTACCTGGGAGACCGTCGCGCCGACTTCGGCGTTGGCGATCAGTTCCTGGCCCTTCAGAATACCGCCGATCAAAAGACCGATGATAATCATCACGATCGCCAGTTCGACGAGGGTAAAGCCTCGTTCCGAGCGGCGATTTTTCAATTCCATAGTATCCATATACTGGTTCTCCTTAGTTGGTTAAAATCAAGAGTTGTTAGGAAGGGGTGGTAGAGAGGGGTAGTTCAAACCCCTAAAACTATACACAGATTTATCCCCTCGAAATAGCCCTATCCTTTGATTTTTGACCGATTCTCTAAATAAAACCTTAAAAATCAGGCACGTACAGTGTCAGTTTGACAAGGTGATATCCCATAAAAACGTTGTAAAAGCTTAGGCGGCTATATCCTGCCGGAATTGCCCCGGGGAGCTGCCTGTAAGCTCCTTAAAGACCCGGTTAAAGGTCGCCAAGGAATTGAAACCCACCTCCCCGGCCACGGTCCGGACGCTGGCATCGGTCTCTTTAAGCATCCTTTTGGCGTCCTCTATACGGTGCTCGTTCATGAGCTGGGGGAAGGTCTTGCTGAAGTGAAGGTTAATGATCCGGGACAGGGCCGCCTCGGAAACTTCACACTCCCGGGCTAGATCAGCCCTGGAATAGGCCGGTTCGTGATACACCTTCTCCAGGCTCATCAGGCTTTCGATCCTGCGGGCGATTTCGAGGTCCCGGGCCGTAAGTATGTCGGGGCCTATATCGGACAGCATGACCGCCTGCGGGTATATCCGGAACAGGCTGGTGCCCACCAGGTAAACAAAGCCAAGCCCGAGAACCGTCCGTACCAACAGCGCATTTTCCGCATAGGCAGGGTTGAGACTGAGCATCATGACGCCCAGCATGAAGATATTGGTAAAAACGAGCGCAAGAATTAGCCAATAGCGCGCCTTGCCGGTTTTTTCGGAGGTTATGGCGGCGAAAACGTCGCGCTGAAGCCAGATGGCCAGCAGGCTGATACAGCCGGCGATGATGCCGAATATTATCAGGGCGGATTGCATTTCAGAGGTGCTTTCCGGGGGCACCATCAAACGTGTGATAAGAAATGCCGCCGGGATTAGCGCCAGAACCCAGAAATGTTTCAGTTCGGGCGTGCGGCTGATTTGCGCGACCTGGATGACAAGCAAAACACTGAGCGGCGGCCCCAGGAACCATGTCGCCCATTGCAGGTAAAAATAATTATCGATGCTGGCGCCGAGGAACCGCTCCGCCGCGTCAGATAAAAATGCGAGCGCGAGGACAAAGAAATATAAAATCGGCAGACCGGCGCGCGACAGGCGCCCTGCCCTCATGATCATATAGACAAGAAAATAGACGCACTGGGTTACGCCGATGAGCGAGAGAATTTCGGGGATCGTGAACTGCAGTTGTTCCATTGCCTACATATCCTGGCAGACCGGATCGTTTTTGGCCTGCGCCTCGTCGAGAATGCGCTTGCAGATATAATATTGCATGGCGTTCATTTCCTCACGCGGCAGGCTGTGCTGCCCGCTGCGCATAATTTCAATCATTATATCATAGGCGGCCTGCTTGTCGCCTTCCGCGTTACGCACAAAAGCGGGCATTTGCTTCGTCCAGACGGGAAGATCGGAGCGCGGAATGGACGCAAGCTCCTGCGCCCAGAGATAAGCCTTGTCTAAATCTTTTATTTTATAACGTGCGAGATATATCGCCTGCGCAAGCCAGCGCCACCTGTGGCCTTCCGTGCTGTTGCCTACATCGTGAAGATATTGGGCGAGTGGGACAAGCTGTGCCGGATTATCGGTAGAGCTGAAATAAAAAGCAGCCAAAATGGAGACGAAATTGGCGTGTGGATCCATTTTTTGAGCAAGCCTGAACCATTCCGTCAGGCGATCATAATCGTAATCCCTGAATGCTGTCGTCCGTCCGCCCGTATCGCCCAGGTTCTGAAGCATCACCCCCATTGTGCGGTAGGCGAATTGCCGGTCGCCAAGCGCAAAAGCGGCGGCACCGTTTTCACTCGGAACCTGCGGCACGTTCAGCCAGCGCGCTTGCTCGGTACGGACCTGCAGCCATGCCAGAACCTGCAGCGCGATCACGAGAGCAAAAAAAGCATACAAAATATATTGCCGTGCGACGGGCATTAGAACTGCCTTCGGACAAGATCGATCAGGGCGGCGGTGATGATGAGAATTGTGAATATTGCGGCCTGCAATAAAATCGAACTGATTTCGACGGACTGGCCGTAAATCAGCCACGATGTCTGGGCCATAAGATCAAGGCGCGGCATGACCGCTGAAATAGCCTGCAGGATATATTCCATGAGATTATAAATGACAGTGCCCTTGCCGGTGGAATCGATGATGCCAAGCAACTGGCCCATCAGTCGCGCAAGAATATAAAACCCGGCGGTCGCCGTGGCAGCGGTGGCGGCGCTCGAAAGGATCATCGAAAAAAACAGCGCGGCATTCACCATGACGATGTTTTCAAAGGCGAGGCTGACTGCCCATGATATATGGCTGGGGCCAAATAAATTGCCGCCGATGATATAAAGGCAAAGGGTTTGCGCGGCGGCCATGCCTAGTGCGAGTAATGAAAGCCCGGCGGCATAAGAGAGCAAAAACTCGACGCGGCTGACGGGGCGCGAGAGGATAAAATCGACATCGCGGGCATCGAAGGAACGGCGGATGAAGAAAACGGTGAAAAGAACAAGGCCGAGAACACCTGCTAGGCGCAACCCCGCGCCTGCAAACACCATGGCAAATTGCTGTTTTTCAGCGATGGCGGCTGAGCCGAGAAAAACGGCGAGGCTGGTGCCGACGACAAGCGTGATGATCATCGCCATCACAAGCCTGTCCCTGAGAGCTGCGGTCAGGACATAGAGGACGAGAGGCCGGGACATGGATCAAGTCCATCGGTTAAAGCTTGAAGGGACGGCGATCTCCAGAGAAGCCGCGGTAAAGGTCGCGGTCTGTGTCATGAATGGAGTCCTCGGGCGAAGCCAGGATGGTCGCCTTGAGGAAGATCACCAGTTCTGTTTTGCGCACGAGGTCATTATGTTGACGGAATAAAGCTCCGACAACAGGTAGCTCGCTCACGACCGGAACGCCTTCCTGAATACCTTCAGTGCGGTCCTGTAACAATCCACCCATCACAATCGCCTGGCCAGAACGCGCCTGGATGACAGAGTCTATTTCCTGCACGTTCAGTTCGGGAACCAGCGATTCAACGCCTTCAATACCGTTGGCCGCCGTTACGTACTGAACTGCCGGGTCGGGCCTCTGGGCGATAACGCGCGTGATCGTCGGACGGACCGCCATCGCAACTGTTCCCTTATCAAGATTGATCGAAGGCTGGACGTTGATGATAACGCCCTCGGGAACGTTCCTGATGTCGCTGTCGATATCGACTTGCGATACGCCCTCGTCCGTCGTGACATCGATGTCGATATCGAAGAAGACGCGGTTGTTGGAAACGTTCAGGACAGCTGACTGGTTGTTCAGCACGGTCAGGCGCGGGCTGGCCAGTGCACGTACGTTACCGAATGCCGATATGGCCTGGATAAGCGCCTGTGCATCGTTGCCGATGTAACCGAGCCCGAAGTTAGAAAGCTGG
Source organism: Micavibrio sp. UBA7657 (assembly GCA_002483465.1). Taxonomy (GTDB): domain Bacteria; phylum Pseudomonadota; class Alphaproteobacteria; order Micavibrionales; family Micavibrionaceae; genus UBA7657. The sequence continues at coordinate 137,991 of DLHX01000012.1, forward strand.
TCACTCGTGGTGAGGTCAGCGCGTGTCGGGATGTTACGCAGGGAAAGGGCGCCGTTTGTTGCTCCCACAGCGGGAATGACATCCAGACCTAATGCCCCAGTACCAGCCTCAAACAAATTGGACGTACCATATTGAAAGAGACCTTCGCCGCTGTCGGTCAGCAGGCGCCAGTCGATGCCCGTCGCATGTTCGTCGGTCAACGCCACTTCCAGCACTTTCGCTTCGATCAAAACCTGGGCGGTGACAGCACGGCGAACCAGCTTGAGGTATTCTTCGACCTCTTTCTGGGCGCGCTGCGGCGCATAAACGTTGATCAAGCCTGCCTGTCTGTTGAGCGTGAAGGTCGGCAACATAGGATCATTCTCAGGTGCCGGGGCTCCGCCATTGGCAGCGGCCTCTTCCTCTTCGGTCGGCAAAGACTGGACATTTAGCACGGCCTGCGGCGCCTGTGCCTGAACATTGACGCCTTCGCTGCCGGAAACAGGATTGCCCTGCTCGTCCGTCGCTGCAACGGCCTGGACGTTCGGGTTTTGCTCGGTCGCGGTTATGCGCGGGTCGCGCCGAGTGCGCAGAACGGCGCCTTCGGCAGAACCAAGAATTTGCTGAATGTTGACTTCAAGCTCGCCCCAGAAGTCGGCTTCGCTGGAGGAACTGGCTTCAAAGCTTGAGCCGGTGTCGGCGCCCTCACCCTGGACAACGCCGATGTCGTTGCGGATATTACCGGTATTGCTCCGGATATAGCTCAGGTAGTCAACTTTATAAACTTTGTTGTAAGGCGTATCGAGTTCGACACGCAGGCGGTCGTTCTCGAATTTGAAACGGAGACCGGCAATATCGGCAATGCGCTCGACAACCTGGTCGAAGGGCCGCTCGCGGGCGGTGAAGATGATCGATCCCGTGATTCGCGGGTCAAGCTCGAGATCGTAATCGGCCTGCTGGGCGAGTTCGAACAAAACATCGCGGACAGGCACGGACTGGTTCACCGAAATCGAAACCAGAGGCATAGGCTTCATATTCGTGTCGGTGGCGGAAATGTAGGGCTGCAGCGTCGGGATGCCGGCGCCCGCAAATGAATCGGCGCCTTCGTCTTCAACATCAGGCAGGCGGGGTGCAAGACCATCGCGGAAGTCCTGGGTTTCCATGTCCGCGGCGCGATCGGCTTTCAACTGATTCCGTGCCATATCGCAGCTGGCGGTTGCGAAGCCAACCATAAGCAACGCTGGTAAAACCAAAGCAAGCCTTTGAGTTTTAATCTTTTTTTGCTGTGTCATTAGACAGGAACCCATTCAGGATGAAATAAGAAAACGAGGACGCGCCATTAGAGGCGACTTTCAATATTAGAACATATCGGTGATGACCAGACAATAGCCATAGTGGGCACTACCCATATGATAAACACTTAATCCTTAAGAGATATGACGGATGTATCGAAGGATTTAAGAGCTTCGCGGCTGCCGCCCTTTTTGCCGGACAGCTTGATCTGCTGCAGCTTGACCTTGAGGTCGGCCTGCTTGTCGGAGTTGAGCATGGCGACATCTTCGGTGATGAGGCCCTGCTGATAAAGCTGGAGGAAGGACTGGTCGAAGCTGCACATGCCGAGCGTGCTGTTCTGCTCCATGACATCCTTGATCTTGTTGATTTCGCCTTTGAGGATGAGCTCGCGCACGTGGCCCTGGTTCAGCATGACCTCGATGGCCGGAACCATGCCGCCTTCGATAGAAGGCACGAGACGTTGCGAGACAATGGCTTTCAGGTTAACGGACAAATTAAGGCGGATCTGCGAGGCGTAGTCCTCGGGGAAGAAGTTCACGATGCGCTCGATGGCCTGGTAGGAGTTCGCCGTGTGAATCGTGGCTAAGCAGAGATGTCCCGTCTCGGCCGAGGTCAAAGCCTGTTCCATAACCTCGCGGTCGCGGATCTCGCCGACCAGAATAACATCGGGGCGCTGACGCAGGGCATTCTTGAGGGCGATTGCATAAGATTCCGTATCGACGCCGACTTCGCGCTGCGTGACGACCGATTTTTTATGCTCGTGATAATATTCGATCGGGTCTTCAATCGTAATGATGTGCCCCTCTTCCAGTGCATTGCGGTAATCGACCATGGCTGCCAGCGTCGTCGACTTGCCCGAACCGGTCATGCCGGTGAGCAGGACGAGACCACGTTTATCCATGGAAAGTTTTTCCAGGATCTTCGGCAGGCGCAGATCCGCGAAGCTCGGGATTTTTGAAATGATGCGGCGAATGACAAGAGCGGGAAACTGACGCTGACGCAGCGCGTTCAGACGAAAGCGTCCGTAACGTCCCATATCGAGGGACGTGTTCAGTTCCATCTGGCTTTCGTAATCGCGTTTCTGACGGGCGGTCAGTACCGTATTAAGAATATTGTTGATGTCATCATGCGTCAGCGGCTTTTTTTCGAGCGTGACAAAACCCTTTTCCGTCCGAAGAGTCGGCGGATGATTGACGGTCAGATACAGATCACTGGCTTTGTGATCGTTCATCGCGTTGAGATAGTTGAATATGACGGGTGCGTTCAAAATGAATACCCTTCAGCCGAGCCTTCGGCTTTTTTACCGCTGCCACCGCTCTCGGAACCGGTGATAGGTGTTTCACCGCCTATTTTGCCGCCGCCGAGTGCGCCGTCAGCATATTCTTCGTCGCGATCTTCATCGCCGCCGCCGACACGCATCAATGCTTCACGCGCCTCGTCCTTATCGATGATACCGGCCTCGAGCATGCTGGTCACTGAATCTTCCATCGTGACCATGCCGTAGCGCGAGCCGGTCTGCATCATGGAGTAAATCTGCGGAATCTGGTTTTCGCGGATCAGGTTTCTGACGGCGTTGGTGCCGACGAGAATTTCGAACGCGCCGACCCGGCCCGTGCCATCGGCACGTCTTAAAAGAGTCTGCGCCACGACGCCCTGCAACGAAGACGCAAGCATCGCGCGAACCATTTCCTTGTCGCCCGTCGGGAAGACGTCGATGACGCGGTCGATGGTTTTAGCCGCCGAGGATGAGTGCAGGGTTGCAAACACCAGGTGGCCCGTTTCAGCGGCGGTCAACGCCAGAGAGATCGTTTCGTAATCGCGCATCTCGCCGACGAGGATGACGTCGGGGTCTTCGCGCAGTGATGACTTCAGCGCGCGTGCGAATGAACTGGTGTCCGTTCCCACTTCGCGGTGATTGATCAACGCCTTTTTCGAACTGTGGAAAAATTCGACCGGGTCCTCAATGGTAAGGATGTGTTTCGGCTGATGGAGATTGATGTGATTGACCATCGAGGCGAGCGTCGTCGATTTACCGGAGCCTGTCGGACCGGTGACGAGGATGATGCCCTTCTCAAGATCGGCGAAGCGGCGCATGACGGGCGGCAGGTCGAGCTGCGCCATCGTCGGCACTTCAGTTGGAATTGTTCTGAAGACGGCGCACGAGCCAAGGCGGCTGGTGAATCCGTTGACGCGGAAACGCGCTTTTTCCCCGAGCGCGATGGCAAAGTCGAGTTCCATATCCTTTTCGTAGACGGCGCGCTGGTCTTCGGTCATGACCGAATAGAGCATCGTGCGGATGTCATCGCTCGAGAGCGCATCGCCTTTGACGCGTTTGAGGATGCCGTGGACCCTGATGACAGGCGGGCTGCCCGAGCTGAGGTGCAGGTCGGATGCCTTGTTTTGCATTGTGAATGCCAGAAGTTGCGTCAGGTCCAAGGGAGGTCTCCTTAAGATTGGGACGGCTGGGCAGAATAGCCGTACTATAGTTTTAGCTTAACTTTATGAACGGAAAGTAAAATTTTACCTGTTTTTCATTTTAAATGAATTCGTTAAAAAAGAGAACCATCCGTCAAAACAAGCAGGAAAAGCGCGGCAATAAGGGCCGGACCGAAGGGGAACTGCCCTCCCTTTGTGAAGTTACGGAAAATTGCTGCGAACAGGACCCCGAAGAAGCCCGAGAGGCCGCAGAACCAGCCCAATTTCGATAATCCCAGCCAGACCCCTGCTACGGCAAAAAACTTTACATCCCCCATCCCGAGGGATTCCTTTTTCATGATTTTTTCCATGATGAAGCCGATGGTCCATGAGATGGCGGCGAACATCGCGATCTCGATGCAGAAGGTCATGAGCATTCCCATGTCCGGTGAATCGCTTAGGAAAACTGCCTTGTAAATCATCCGCGCGATCCCGATCAGGGCGACGATGATCAGCAAACCATCGGGCAAAATCATGTGCCGCAGATCGATGACAAGCAACGCGGCGAGGAAGGGTATTGCGGCGATGATAAACGCCGCTTCCGGCGTCCAGCCTTTCACCCAGTATGTCACCAGGCATGCCATCAGCACGCCGAGTTCCATGAGCGGGTAGCTCATGCTTATGCCTTTGCGGCAGTAACGGCACTTGCCCGCGCTCATCACCCATGACGCTACGGGAATGAGATCGGCGGCGCCGAGAGTGTGATTACAATGCGGACAGGCGGAGCGCGACTTGCTCATGGATTTGCGTACGGGCACGCGGTGCGCCAGCGCCGTCGCAAAGCTGCCGAGCGATAACCCGACAACGACCATTATGATGTTGATGATGAGAGGCGGCAGTTCGGCGCCCATGCCGGTCTAGCGCAACCGCGACAGGCGTTCGAACACGGCGTCGCGCGGAATGGATCTGTTGCCGCCGTAAATGCTGTCGACCTCGAGTGCCTGCTCGTAGAACTGCACGGCGGAATCTTTCTGGCCCGCGAGATCGGCGACCACGGCCATGTTGTAAACATGGTTGGCATTGTTCGGCTCGATGCTCGCCGCCATACCGAGATATTTCATCGCGTCTTCATACTGGCCCATATTGGCCTGGAGGACCGCCATCTGGCCGACAATCGCGACATTGCGCGGCTCTTTCTCGCGCAGCTCGCCAAGGCGCTGCAGCGCGACAGCCGGGTATTTCTGGCCCATCAGGCCGAGCATATTGATTTCCGCCTGCGTGTTGCCGGGGCGAAGATCAAGCAGCTCCTCATAGGCAGCAACGGCTTCTTCCTGCTGGCCGAGATGCTGGAGCGCGATGGCGCGGCCCATGACGATGTTCGGGTCGCGGCTGTTTTTCGCATACATCTCGTTGTAAATCTCGAGTGCGGAATCGTAACGGCCAAGAGCGATAGCACGCTCCGCCGAAACAAGTTGCGCCTCGCGGCTGCCGCCGCTGTAATCTTTTTTGACGACGATGAGTTTCGATGCGGGCTGGAGCGCCGGGTTGACCTTGCGCGGCGCGTTTGAGCCCATTTCGCCGGTCGGAACCAGCGTGTCGGCATCAAAGAAGAGATTTTCATCCGGAGTTTGATCAGCCGGCAAAGCGGGAACGACAGACACATTGCTTTCTGCCGTTGCGGAAGGCTCGGGCGTCAGGCCGGCATCGGCGGGCGGTGCGCCCTCGACAACCTGCGGCGCGGTTTCAGGAACGGCAGGCGCAGCGTCAGCACCCGACTTGTTACCTTCGTTGATATTTTCCAGCAGATTCTGCATGGCGTCTTCGGCCTGCGCTTCAGCGCCAGGCTCAACCGGCGCACTCAGCACCGAAGGATCCTGCAAGGGTTCTTCCGGTACGCCGTCTTCGATCAGAGGCGCGGCCTCGTCAGCGGGCAATAGAATATCGTCCTGCGCGAATGCGGGCGCAGCTATCATAAACGCACATGCGCCTAGCACGAGAATGGCGGGCCTGGAGGATGTGAAAAGATGATCAAGAAGAATACGCATTTTGAAGCCTTATGGTTGCAGAAGGCCGGGACTTATAAAGATTCCCTTCCCCCCTATTGTTAAACTTATCACGCAGCGGCCTTTTTCTCAATGGATTGTAAAAAGGCCCTTTCAAGATTCTCGGCATTCATGGTTTTCCGCAGTTCGGCGGGCGGACCATCAAATTGCATGGTTCCTTCGTGCAAAACCGCAACGCGGCTGCAGATTTCGTCCATATCCACCAGAATATGGGATGTCAGGAAAATCGTGCGTCCCTGCCCCCGGCATTCCACCAGCAGATCCTTGACCAGAGCACGGGCCAGCGGATCGAGGCCGCTCATGGGTTCGTCCAGAATCATGAGCTTGGAGCCGGTCAGGATCGTGGCGATCAAGCCGAGTTTCTGGCGCATGCCCTTGGAATAAGTCTGGACCCTGCGGCGCAGAGCGTCCGGATCGAGGGCGAGCCTGCGGGCGTAATCGATGACCTTTTGCTCGTCGAACGGTTCGCGATACAGTGCCAGTGAAAATTTCACGAACTCCATGCCGCTCAGGAACCAGGGCGGCTCGAAACGCTCAGGCAGAAAGACGAGCAATTCGCGTCCGGCTTTTGATTGAGGCGGCTTGCCGAATACGGTGATGCGCCCACCGCTTGCCGTGCGAAGACCTAGAATGCATTTGATGAGACTGGTTTTGCCTGCGCCATTGAGCCCGATCAGGCCGAATGTTTCACCGGCCTTGAGGCGAAGCGATACGTTCCGCACGGCGGTCAGTTTACCGTACGTAATGTTGACATTATCCAGAACGAGTATGTCTTCAGCCATGAACTTTTAATCTGATCAGCCGGGGAGGAAAATCCGGGTATCGATGTTGAAACGTTGGTGAGCACGCATGCGTAACGGGAAGATCTGGTTCGTGTAATCGTCGTACCATTTCATCTCGATATATTCCTTGTACACCTTGAGGTCGGTGACTTCGCGCGGGATGGCCTTGGGCGTCACGCGCTTGCCGTTCAGCCAGATGGTCCAGTCAGCGGTCGTTACATAAACGATCCCGCCCAGCGTGATATCGCGTTCTTCGGGCGGCGGCTTGACGCCCAGCGGCTCGTCCTTGATGTTCTGCCATTCTTCCTGGGTGACTTCGCGCGTGCTGCCAACCGCTCGTTTCGCATCGGTGATGGCGGTGTGCTCCCAGTATGTGAACAGCACAGAGGGAATATCATTCGGATTGATGGCTTCCTCGCCAACCGCCACGGCGGCGGCAGCCTGTTCAGGCGTTTGCGCGGCGGGCGTTTCGGCAGGTGCCGCAGCCGGATCGGTTACTGCCGCAGGTGCATCAGCCGGTGCTGGCTCGCCTGTTGCGGCGGGCGATGAAATGCCCATCGGTATGGGGTCGACAGCGTCCTGCGCCATTGAATAGCCAGCGGCGACCAGCAAGGCGCCACCTAAAATCATCATTGAAAAAGCTGAGCGGATGCGACGTGTCATTGTGGCGCTCCCTCCTGCTGAATGGGTGCGCCGATAACATCCTTCTGCGGGATCATCGTGCGCCATTCAGCCTGAATGTCAGCGGTAACGAGTTGCGGCTTGCCGCCGGTGGCGATCGCGCGCAGCACCGTGTTGTTTATGTTTGTTTTGCGCTCAAGCATGATTTTCTGGAACGAGATGTGACCGGGGAAAAAGCGCTCGATCAGATACATATATTTATAGACGTCGACGTCATCGACAGCCGAGAGCTTGATCGTGACGGGACTGACGAGAATTTTATGCTCGGCCTTCTGGGCCTCCTCGCTGTCCTCGATCTTGCCTGGCTGGATACTGGCAACCGCCGAAACGACGCCCGCCTCCTGCTGTATTCTCTGAAGAACTTTTTCCGCGTCGCGGCGACCCTGCGTACTGAAGAAACCGCGTTTTTGTAATTTTTCGAACTGGGCCTGCTGAACGGCAAGCTGATCAAATTCAATCTGCATGCGACCGATATCCGTCTGCACCGTTGAGATCTGTCCGCGCAAACTTGACAGCTCACGATTCTTTTTAATTTTTTCAGGCATGAGATAGAAATAGAGAGTTGCTGCCATCAGCGCATTGAGCGCGATAAGAGCAACGATTGTGAGAATGCGCTTTGCGCCGAGAACCCGGATCATTGCGACACCTCCGCGACCGGCTCAAGCGGCGGCCCTTTAATTTTTATTTCCGCGACGAAGTCCTGGCTTACGTCTTTTTTCTCGAGGTCGCCCGTTTCAACGACAATCTCCTCGACATATTCGTAGTCCTTCAGGAGTTTTGTGACCTCGACCGTATGGTCGGGCAGCAGGCTTTGCAAACGGCCCTTGAGGTCGCCCACTTCCTTGTTGCCCTTGTCGATATTCGTGGTACTTGGATAGGTCATCTGCAACGTGACCTCAAAAACAGGCGGCGACGTTTGCGGTGTTGCGGCATCAATAAGCGAGTTCATCAGATTGTCAGCCGGTCGCGTCATGATAACGCGATCAAAGCGCAGGTCCCTGCCCAGCGCGCGACCGATATTCTGGAGCAAGCCGAGCGGCTTGATGTTGACCTTCTCAAGCGCGTCCTGAACGGCAATCGAGCTCTGGACGAGACGAACGTCAAAGCCGAGCTCTTCCTTGCGCTGCACTTCCTTTTCATACTGGACGCTGAGCTGTGAAAGCCTGCTTTTGGATTCATCGATATCGCCGGACAAAGTAGCCATCGAGGCAATCTGGCTGAGCATCTGGTAGCCGAGGACGCCGAGGCCGAGAATCAAAACCACCGAGGCCGCCATCGCGGTTTTTCTCGGCTTGGAAACATTGTCGATCTGCGCGGCGCGCATCGGCAGGATGAATTTCGCCTTGCGGCCCACCCATGCGGCATGCAGCGGATCGGCGTAACGGAAATCGTCCTGCGAGCCGAGCGCAACATTCAGCACGCGTGCGGCTTCTGACGATGTCAGCGCCGTATATTTGCAGGGCTCCTCGATTTTTGCCTCGATAGCCTCGCCGGCGGTTTCATTCGCCATGACGATGACATGCAGGCCGTCTTCGGACTGGAATCCGAAGCGCGTGAGGTAGCTCATCGTGGCCTTAAATTCCTGGTGGACTTCGTTCGCCCATGCCTCGACATCATTGTCGCTTTCGACAATGGGCGTCATACGGGTCAGGGCCAGTTCGCCGTTCTTGGTGACGATCTGGCGGAGCGAGCCGTTCTTATGCTGGCCGATGAACAGAACCCAACGGCATTTGGGCTCCCCTTTTTTCGTGAGTTTCGCCGACAGCGTCTGGACCATGTCGGACGATTCCACGGGCAGCAGGCAGAAACCTGAAACCGGAACCAGCGACTTGCTCGTGGCGCCGATGGTCAGCGCGAGCTGCTTGGTGTCGGGAACGGCGGCAAAAATATAAATATCCGCCGGGATTTTTCTTTCGGATTTGGGCGGCTTTTCCTTAAGCGGATACGCGGCCTTGACCGGGTAGTTCGGGAACGCGACGTTCAGCTTGCGCCTCAGCATTCCCGATTTATCCATGACGCTGACGCCCGCCTTCAGGACTTTTTCCTTGCGGTAATGCTGCTCGACCATGTCATTGAGAATCAGGACAGGCTTGTTGCCGCAATCTTTCTTCAGGATACCCGCGACATTGCCTTCGAAGTTTTCGGCCTCCCACGGCACGGTCTCGACCAGGCGCACGCCACGGGCGCTGGTGGAATAAATATAAGCGGCCTCGTCGCTGACGAGCATTACAGTGCGGTTAGGGGCGAGAAACGAAAGAGACATGAAAACCTTGAAATCAGAAAGTTAACCGGCGTACACAGAACAGAGCAGAGTTACATCTCCAGCTCTCCTATCATTGCATAAATCGGGCCGAACACGCCAGCCGCAATCCATAATATCATAAGACCGAGGATACCTGTAAGGGTCGGCTCGACCGTGGCGATCAAACTGGTGACCGTTTCATCGACGTCCTTGGTATAGAATTCCGACACCTGCTCCAGCACCACTGTGAGGTTTCCGGATTCTTCGCCGATCTTCAGCATCCGCACCACCATGCTCGGGAATTCCCCGGAATAGTTGAACGCTTCGGACAGTGGGCTGCCGGTCTGGACATAGTTTTCAATCATTTCCATCGCTTCCAGCAGCACCCGGTTATTTACCGTCTGGCGCGCCGATTTCAGCGCGCTGATAACATCGATGCCGCTTGCAAACAATGCGCCGAAGGTCTGGGCGTAACGCGCGATGCTGGTCTTGCGGATCAGATTGCCGAGAATGGGCGTCTTCAGCATAAGGCTATGCACATTGTACTCAAAACTTTCCGATGCGCGGCAGAGCGCCTTGATGATGGCGAAGAGGACCACCGGCGTCAGCAGCACGACCACGCCGCCCGGCACAGGCATACCAAACAGATGGAAAAGCGGGTTCTTGAAGAAATCCGATGTGTTGATCAGTGAAGTCGTAACCCAGCCGAGCTCACGATCCATATTGCGGATAAAGTCGACAATCTGGGGGACAACAACACCCATCATGACGACGATTGTTACCAGGACGACCACCAGGACGATGATGGGATACGTCATGGCCTTTTTGACTTTGGATTGCATTTCGGCAACCCATTTCAGGTATTTCACAAGCTGCCTGTAGACCGCGGTCAGATCGCCCGTGTCTTCTCCGGCCTTGATGAGCGACAAATAAAGATTTGTAAAAACCTTGGGGTGCTTTGCCATCGCTTCGGACAGAGACGCCCCGTCGGAAACGTCGCGGTAGATTTCCGTCATGATGTCGCGCATGCGGCTGTTGTCCGTGGTGTCGCGGATGTCGGCCAGCGCATCAAGCAGCGGGACGCCCGCGCTTTGCATCTGTTCCATGTGCATGAAAAACTGGATGAGATCGCGGATTTTCACCCGCTTCAGCTTTGTGCCGAACGACAGACCTTTTTTCTCGTGTACGGGTTTGCAATCGACAAGTTCAAGGCCGGCGGACTGGAGCTGGTTATAAAGGTCGGTTTCGCTGGCAGCAGAAATCACGCCCCGGATCGGCCTGCCGTTTTCGTTTACAGCTCTGTATTTGTAACGTTCCATGAACTCTTGATCAGAAGGACGGGCGGAGATTTAAGGTTATTTATGAATATCGACAACCTTGGAGAGCGCCTGGAGGTCGGTGATTCCCTCAAGCACCTTAAGAATGCCATCGTCTTTCATGCTTTTAAAGCCTTTTTTCACAGCCAGCGCCTTCAGATCGGCCTTTGATTCGCCGCGCGCCAGCAAAAGATCGAGATCGTCGTCGAAAAACAGAATTTCAGCGACAGCAATACGTCCTTTATATCCCTGACCGGCGCACATATCGCACCCGCCCTGCCTGGCTTTGTAAATCTGCGGTGCCGCGGAAGGCTCGACACCCAAAATCTTGCATTCATGCTCGTCCGGCTTATAGGCCGTTTTGCAATTATGGCAGAGAACCCGCGTCAGACGCTGGGCGAATACGGAAATAATAGAGCCGGCAATCATGCCCGGTTTCATGCCAAGGTCGATAAGACGCGGAATGGCGCCGAATGAGTCATTGGTGTGAAGCGTCGTATAAACCTGGTGACCGGTCATGGCGGCCTTAAGGGCCATGTTCGCGGTTTCGCCGTCGCGGATTTCGCCGATGAAGATGATGTCCGGGTCCTGACGGAGCAAGGCCTTGATCCCTTCCGCGAATTCCAGCACGCCTTCGCGCACGTGGGTCTGGCGGATCATGCCGAGCGAATATTCGACCGGGTCTTCGAGTGTCTGGATGTTGACGTCGACCGTGTTGATCTCGTTCAACATAGAATAAAGCGATGTTGTTTTACCGGAGCCCGTCGGGCCGGTGACGATGATGATGCCTTCGGGTTTTTCCTGCGAGCGTTTGATCAGGTTCGTATTGTGCTCGCTGAAGCCAAGCTTGCTGAGCGGCATGATGCTGGCGCTCTTGTCGAGAACGCGGAGAACAATGTTTTCGCCGTGAACTGTCGGCAGCGATGAAACACGGAAATCTGCGACGCGGCCCGCGACGTCGAGACCGAACCGTCCGTCCTGCGCGCTCATCTTGTCGGCAATATTCATCTGCGACATGATCTTGATACGTTGCGAAATACCGCTCCAGTGCTGCTTGTGCAGGATCTGCGCGGTGAACATTTCACCGTCGAGACGATAACGAAGGCGCACGAAATTCTCTTCGGGTTCGAAGTGAAGATCGGATGCGCCCATCTTCACGGCCTCGAACAGCAATCCATTCACGAGCCGGACGATCGGGTGTGAATAGGCTTCATGTTCGCTCAGCGTGGCAATGTCTTTTTCGTCTTTATATTCCTCGAGCTCTTTCAGGATTGCGTTGATCGAGCTGGCGTAGCCGTAGGCGGCGTCGATTGCTTCCCCTAATATTTTAGCTGTCGTGACGAGCGGCTTGATCTGTGCGCCCTTGGGCAAAAATCTGCGGAGCGTGTCCAGCGCAACGACGTCATAGGGGTCGGCCATCGCGACGCGCACGTCGTTGCCGCTTTTTGAAATCGGCAGCATGTTGTATTTGAGCGCGACTTTTTTCTCGAGCAGTGCAAGCGCATCGCCATCGACGATGGTGTGCTTGGGATCGAACAGTTCAAAGCCGGACGATTCAGCGAGGAAGCGCGTTAGCACATCTTCGGTGATGAAGCCGAGTTCGACGAGAATTTCGCCGAGCATCTTGCCGCTGATTTTCTTTTCCTGAAGCGCGACGTTCAGTTGCGATTCAGTAATGAGGCCTTGCGCGACCATGCGGTCGCCCATGCGGCCTTTTTTACGGACTTCGCTGTCGGATTCTTCGGCCTTCTGCAGGTTGGATGAATAGGTTTTCAGCGCGCGGTTCTGGTCTCCACCCTGCTGACGGTATTGCACGGGCAGATTGGCGTCCGTTCCCGATATCGTTTCTGATTTTTTGGCCGTGGAATCGGCAGCAGACTTCGACGCAGCGGCTTTTTTCGCCTTGCTGTCCGGGTCCATAAGCTCCATTTCAAGACTTTCAATCGTCAGGTTGAGCTTGTTCTTTTTTGTGTCTTTATTATCAGGCGTCATTTTAAGGCATTTTGGGAGTTTGAATCAGAATTAATCCAATAATGTCATTTCAGCCTAAGCCTAAAAGGTTAACAAATTGAATATGTTAGGTTTTCATAACGCAACAGACCCTTATTTAATTTTATCTTTTAAGAGGCTGGAACAAAAGAGAATAAGGCGGTTGCAGAAATGCAAGATTCACACCAACAAAAAGAGCGCCCTAAGGCGCTCTTTTCATTGAATTGTTTATTTATGACTACTCGGCTGCGACAGCGATCTTGCTATCCTGGCGAGGCCAGCTGGAGAATTTCATAACTGATTCCGGAATGCCGCATACCGTTGTGCACAGGCGCGCCGTGACCAGATACGGGTCGGCGTTCGCGCCGGGGCGGCGGTCTTCGAAATAGCCATAGCCTTTCAGGGCGACGGGCTTCGGGATGCGGATCGAGCAGCCACGGTCTGCATCGCCAACACGGAACGTGTTGATGTCGCAGGTCTCGTGACGACCGGTCAGGCGCTCGTGATTGTTCGCGCCATAGAGCTTGATGTGCTCCTGATGCTTTTTCGAGAGCGCATCCGTGGCGGCCTTGATGGCGGCCTTCCCCTTCGCAGGGTCGCGGGTGTCGTTCGTCGAGAAGTTCGTGTGCATGCCGGTTCCGTTCCAGTCGCCTTTGACAGGCTTAACATCGAACGAGACGGTAACGCCGAAATCTTCCGCCACGCGGCAGAGGAGCCAGCGCGTCAGCCATGTTTCGTCGCACATCTTCAGCGCGCCCGCGTCTTCCTTGTTGTCGCCGCGGTAGCCGATCTGGAATTCCCACTGACCGGGCATAACTTCGGCGTTGATGCCGTAGAACAGCATGCCGGTTTGCAGCGCGAGTTTCGCGTGCTTCTCGACAACGTCACGGCCAAACACTTCATCCGCACCGACGCCGCAGTAGAATGGACCCTGCGGACGGGGGAAGCCATGTTCAGGCCAACCCAACGGGGTACGGCCTTTGAAGAAGGTATATTCCTGTTCGAAACCGCACCACGGATCCTGCTTCGCCGCGCCTGCATCGAGAACGGCGCGAAGTTGCGCGCGCGAATTCGATTCATGGGGCGTACCGTCGGGGTTGAAAACCTCGCACATGACAAGCCAGTTGCCTTCGCCGCGAACCGGGTCCGCAATGAAATGCGCGGGCTGCAAAATGCAGTCCGAGTCGTGGCCTACGGCTTGTTCTGTCGAGGAGCCGTCAAAGCTCCACTCAGGAAAATCTTCTATTTTCGGGTTTTTTCCAACTTTTACGGCTTTCGCTTTTGAGCGCATAAAACGGGTAGGCTTCGCCCCGTCCAGCCAAATATATTCAGCTAATCCAAACGACATTCCTGTCCTCCTAAAAGGGTTAAGGTGAATTTGTGATAATCATGCACGCTAATCCTTTTGACGGCTTTTGCAAGGGAAAAAGCGCCTGTTATTCCTGCTATGTCTGAATAGTTGTACCCGGTGGAACTACTATGCCGCTGGTTGGTTGTGTACTCAGGACATTCTGCGAAAATACGACACAACCCGACGAATAGAGAAGCGGTAAAATGCGCCATCTAGTTCTTTCCTCTCTTATATCCCTCCTCCTCTTTCATACGATCCCGGCTTTCGCGGCCTGCTCGTCGCCTGCGGCCGTCGCGGGGACCCGCGAATGGTTTTCCGGCACCTCGGAATTCAAGCTTTGCGACGGGACGAACTGGGACGTGATCGAATTGGACAGTGTCGACCTCGGAGCGTGCTCGCCGGCGGCCAGCCGTGAATGGGACACGACCCTGAAGGCCTACAAATTCTGCAATGCCTCCGGACAATACAGACGAATTAATTGTCTTGAGACCGGACTTGTCGGTCACTGGAAGTTAAATGAAACCAGCGGCCCAACAGCCGTAGATTCATCGGGTAACGGCAATGACGGCACATTTACCAACAGCCCGACACCTACAACCGGCCAGGTTGGAGGCGCACTCGAGTTTAGCGGCGACACAGGCGCAACCGCTACGAACGACCGCGTGGCTATCGCCGATCCTGCGAGCGGCATCCTTGATTTTGGCAGCAATTCATTCAGCTACGGCCTGTGGGTTTACGCCACAGGATCGGCAGGAAATTACGACATGCCATTGTCCAAGGGCGGCGGCAACATAACAAACCCGGGTTACGACCTGGAGTTCGGGGCCGGCTCCTGGGTTTCCTATATATGTGATGGCGATGAATGTCATACCCGTACAGTCAGTGCCGCCCCGATTCTAAATACCTGGACGCACATCATGATTGTCATTGATCGTACAGGTAACACGCATGGAATTTATGTTAACGGCTCCCTGCTTTCAGCCGCGGCCATCCCCGGGACTTTCGGCTCTCTCTCGAACACGAGAGCCGTCAATATCGGTTCCGGCAATCTGGGTGGAAACCCTTTTCTCGGAAAGGTTGACGATGTGCGCATCTATAACCGCGCCCTGAGTGCCCCCGAAGTTCTTGCGCTTACCTACGGCGGACCCGCCTGCACCAGTTATGGCGCATGCGCTGCAGAAGCACAGAAATATTACGACGTAACCAATGGCGCTCTCTGGTGCGACGGCGGTTATTTACGCGCTATCAAGTCGCAGTAGCTTCTAAATTTTAAATGTCTGTCCGGGTTTCGCCAGCGGCGCAACCTCTTCCGGGTCCGCACCCTTCAGGCCGAGTGCCTTTTCGTAGTCGCCGGACAGATCGCCTTTTGCCTGCGGATTTACAGAGCCCACCTCATAGGAAATCGGTATCGCGCCCGAAGGCGTCGATGGCGATCCATCATAAGATTGCGGGCGCATATATTTCTTCTGCTCCTCTTCCGCATCCAGTTCCGCTTTGCTCTTGCCAGGAGGATTCTTTTTTCGTTCTTCTTTTTCCGCGTTAAGTTTTCTGGTCAGCTCTTCCTGTTCCGCGAGTTCTTTCTTGTAGAGCTCGCTTGGCCCGCGAGGTTCGGCCAAGGTCTTTTGACGCTTTTCTTCCTCTAGCCTTTGGGCTTCCTCATCCTTTTTTAACGCATCCGGGCTTGACCCGCCGCCATTGAAACCTTTTAAAAATCCCTTTTCTGCTTTTCCGGTCGTCTCATCGACCTTATTTTGGATGCCACGCTGGGCTTCGCGCGTTTTCTGGTCCAGCTTGCGCTGTGCCGCGCCGGTGGGATCCTGCGCGTCACGCAAATTCTGCTCGCTAACGCCGGTCTCCTTCAGGGCCTTTTGTTTCGCGGCTTCCTTCGCGTCGCGTGTCGCCTTGTCTACGATTTGATCCTTAAGCCTCTCAGCTGCCCTGCCCAAACCAAAAAAATCATCCGCCATAATTTATCTCCTTACGATTACCGCCAAGAGATTTATGCTTTCACAAAACTATTAAGTTAATATTAAGTAGCAGCTATGGCCGTTAAGGATTGAGAGCGGCCTCGACCTGCTTTTCGAGCATATGATTATCCTGTCGGCGGATGTGATTTATAAAAAGCCGAAACACCACAATATCGAGGTTCATACCCTCGTGGCGGGATAATCTAGCTTGATTAAGGGAAATGGCGCGCCCGAAGAGATTCGAACTCCTAACCTTCTGATCCGTAGTCAGATGCTCTATCCGTTGAGCTACGGGCGCATGGTGCTTTGTAAATAAGGCTTAAAGCGGAGCAGACCATACTTGAAAGAAAAAACGAATGCAAGCAATCCGGCAGGGCCTTATTCGGGCTCAAACTTTTGAAGATTCACACAAATCTATGCACAACCCTGCTCAGGGTGCTTGACTCCACCTGTTCCAGAGGCGATGCTGGCAGGGGTTGACTTTTATAGCGAGTAGCTTTCAAATCTCCTGCATTATATAAAACCATTACGTATTGAATTTTTAGGATGTCCAGAAACATGACCTTCCGGAACGTTTTCGCCCTGACGCTGGGCCTCGTGGCCTGCTCGGGCCTGACGGCTTCTTTGGCGCACGCGCAGCAGCCTGTCTCCAGGCCTATCGAGATCAACGCCTATCCGATGAATGATCAGCTTAAATCGCAGATCTACAGCAAGCCCGCGCAGATGCAGGACATCTCGCCCGAACAGGTCCGCGGCAAAACATATTTCGAACCCACATCGACCATCGTCACGCA
Source organism: Micavibrio sp. UBA7657 (assembly GCA_002483465.1). GTDB lineage: Bacteria > Pseudomonadota > Alphaproteobacteria > Micavibrionales > Micavibrionaceae > UBA7657. The sequence continues at coordinate 154,863 of DLHX01000012.1, forward strand.
GAAGGTCAATGACCTGTCGACCGATCTCGACACACTGCAAGGTAAAGTCGCTATGCTTTCCGCCAACCTCAACGCGCTCCAGCGCGAGGGCGAAGGTAAGGCTGCTGAATATTACGCAGCTGTCGCCACGATCAACACGCAATTACAAGCCGGCACCACGCCCGGCAACCCGCGCCTCCTCAAGCGCGTCAGCCTTGCTGAAAGCAGCCTTGAGAATCTTGGCTCTTCTGTCGCCACGCTGAACCAGCTCGCCGCTGAAGCCGCCACGACATCTTCCGAAGCGTCTTACCTGTTAGAGGCCGTCCGCGCCGCTTACGGTCTCTCGGGCGCAATCGAGGAAGACCATGTCCGTCTCTCCGAACTTGAAGACGGCGTCAACAACACGATGGTGATTATCGAGCGCCTGCTGAACAATGTAAACGATGACATTACACGCACGACGACATACTTAAGCTCCGAGCGTAATAACCTCCGCACGCTCGCCCTCGCCGTTTCGAATGGCGACCTGTACGGCAAATCGCTTTCCAACCGTCCGTTCTCGTCGGTTGCGACAGAGGCTTCGGCTGATGCGTCGATGCCTGTCACCGCCGGCTCGCCTGGTCTGATGGGCGGCAATGGCAGCTATGGCCGCCAGGCTGCGCCGCTTTCGGGTCCGCGCCCGCTGGTCAAAATCAAATTCGACCAGGCCAACGTGAATTACGAAGAGCCGGTCTATGTCGCCGTCAACGAAGCGCTGCAGCGTTACCCCGATGCACGCTTTGATCTCGTCGCCGTGCATCCTGCGAATGGAAATGCCGCCGAGGTCGCAATCGAAAGCACCAAGGCGCGTCGCAACGCCGAGAAAGTCCTGCGCACCCTCACCCAGATGGGCCTGCCGCTCGACCGTATCGACCTCTCGCACAAGCAGAGCCCGGATGCGTCTTCGAACGAAGTTCACCTCTATATCCATTGAGTTTGCTAATTTCCCCCTGTCCTTTTATAGAAGGGCTGCGGTGTCCCCGTAGCTCAGCTGGATAGAGCACAGGTTTCCTAAACCTGGGGCCGGAGGTTCAAATCCTCTCGGGGACGCCAATTAACTAAGATTTCGCCAATTTGAACCTCCTTTTTAAAAGATAGCGCGGCAAAGCCGCGTGGGGTTCAAATCCTCTCGGGGACGCCAATTCCCTGTATCCCTTATTTAATCTTGATTTATGCACTCAAAAGCTTAGGATGCCCGGCACGGAATAATATATGCAAAACGAAACGCCCGATAACATGGAACAGGCCGGCTCCGATCAAAACGTGATCGTACGCCTCGCCCGCGATGAGCGCGAGATCGAAGAGGCCCAGCGCCTCCGCTACCGCGTGTTCTATGAAGAGCTGGCGGCGACGGCGGACAAGGAAATGGCGCTGGTGCGCCTCGACCGCGACGACTTCGACAAATACGCCGATCACCTCGTGGTCACCGACGAACGCCGTCCTGCCGGCGACCGCATTGTCGGCACCTACCGCCTGCTCCGCCGCGAACTGGCGATGAAATTCGGCGGGTTCTACAGCAGCACCGAATTCGACATTGCACCGCTTCTGAACTCAGGTCACTCGCTGCTCGAGCTCGGACGCTCCTGCGTAATGCCGGAATACCGCACGCGCCCGGTCCTGCAATTGCTCTGGCAGGGTATCGCCGATTACATGACCGATCACAAAATCGACCTGCTGTTCGGTTGCGCCTCGTTGCATGGCACCGACATCAAGAACATTTCGACGCCGCTGTCATACCTGCATCACTATCACCTAGCGCCGGAATATCTACGCCCGCGCGCGCTGAAGGGCCGCTACATCAACATGAACATCATCCCGAAGGAAGATATCGACCGCAAGCGCGCCTTCGCCAAGCTGCCGCCGCTGATCAAGGGATACCTCCGTGTCGGCGCGACAATCGGCGACGGCGCCGTGATCGATGAACAATTCAACACCACCGACGTCTGCATCCTGATGCAGACCAACATGGTCAGCAGCCGTTACCGCAAGCATTACGAACGCAAAATTCAAAAATCGCTTTCGGGCGAGAGTAATGTCGAACAGTTTTCACCGCTGCCCAAAGAGCGCGGCGACGATGAGCTCATTTAAAGCTTCCCTTAAAATGCTGGCTTTTGTTTTGTGGTCGATTGTACTCGTGCCGCCGCAAATGCTGATCCTCGCATTTCACAAGGGCAAGCACGCTTACGCTATTCCGTTTCTCTGGGAGAACGGCGTGCGCACGATTTTTCAAATCCGATATACCATCGAAGGCGTTCCGCTGCGCGGCCACCAGGTTTTCTACATGTCGAACCATCTTTCCTATCTCGATGTGCCCCTGCTCGGCAGTATCCTGCGTGCGTCCTTCGTCGCCAAAAGCGAAGTCGAAAAATGGCCTGTCTTCGGTTTTCTTTCGAAACTCCAGCAGACGGAATTCATCGAGAGAAAAAGAACTTCGATTGGCCGCGAAACCGGAAAGCTCGCTGAAAAAATTGCGAACGGCCGCAGCCTGATCCTTTTCCCCGAGGGGACATCCACCAGCGGCTATGAAGTTTTTCCGTTCAAATCGAGTTTGTTTACGCTCGCATTGGGGAGCGGCAACGAAGATATTTTCCTGCAGCCTGTCACGATCAGTCTTTTGAAAGTGAACGGCGAAACACCACAGACGAAAGATGAGCGCGACCTGTATGCGTGGCCGCTCGATCTCGACATGGAACTGCCGCCGCACCTGTTCCGTTTCGCCAAAACATCGGGCGCGGATTTGCGTGTGACCTTCCACCCGCCCGTGCGCGCCCGCGATTTCACCGACAGAAAAGTGCTTGCCAAAACCTGTCATGACAGCGTAAGCAATGGGCTGAAAGCCGCCTAAAGCGGACGAGATAAAGGGAAGAAGATCATGGCTAATTTCACACCGCAAGAAATCACCCGCCTGCAGGCCTATATGCAGACGACGTTCAACAACCCTAATATCTACCTGAAACCGCGTAAAAGCGGCGATTCCGTCGAAGTCGACATCAACGGCGAATTCATCGGCACCATCTACAAAGACGAGGAAGACGGCGAAACGTCCTATGATTTCAACATGGCGATTCTCGATATCGACCTCCCAGGGTCGAAAGCGGCCTGATTTAACTCAAAAAACCCTTATTTTCCAAACTCTTTGCCAGCAACGGCTGTAATTTGCTAAAATTACAGAAGCGGTCATTTGACCTTCGACGGGGCGGCTTTTGAGATTTTTCGCAGTTTTATTCCTGTTTTCAGGGGTTTTTGCAGTCATGGCGCCTGCCGTCCCTGCCCATGCCGCTGAACAACTCGGTTTCGGCGCTAAAATCGGGGACAGCTCCCGCCTTGCTCTCAGCCGCTATCTACAGCGCGACATTTCGGACGGTTTGTTGATCGCACCCGTGGATCTCAATGAGGACGGGCTGGATGAGTTCATCGTGCATGACAAAAACTGCGGCAAGATATCCTCGCCCTGCAGCTTCATGATCCTCTCGGAAAACGAGAGCAGCATTCAAAAACTCGGCGATATCCCTGCCCGCGCACTTGCACTTGGTAATGACCATACGAAGGGCGTTCGCAGTCTGCTGGCCTATCAAAGCACGGTGAATGATTACAATTACACGGTTTATGTATGGGAACCCAATCAGGGCCAGTATATAATGGCAGGGCAAAAATGATCACGATGCCGCGCCATTCCCGCTTCTCTTTTTTCAGCCTGAAAATTATTCTCGGCGTTGTTTTCTGTTTCATGATTTTTGCCATGAACCAGGCGCAGGCCGGATGTTTCGCGGGCGTTCCCTGCATCGTTCCCAAAACGCCGAACCTTCCGCTCCTTCGGGGTGACGGACCGACAGCGCCCGGTGCGCCCAACCAGCCGAAAGCCACCGGCGGCGGCGTCTGCATACCCACCAACAACCCTGCACCCGGCTGCACCTGCGACGCCGATTTCATGAACCAGATTTACGCCCGCGCGTGGCTGGAATCCCAGCGCGACATGATCAAGGCGCAGGTCCTGATCCGCAAACCGGATTCAATTCTGGAATATACCTGCTTCAACCAGTTCAACGACCTGGCCGTCGAACGCGCGGCGCCGCTTTTCTCGGAGACTGAGCGTTGGACCGGCAGCGGCAGCACCCCTCCCAGCCTCGGCCTTAACCCGGCCGAACTTTTCGGAGATGCATACAATATTCTTCCTGACGATCTCCAGGCGTTCGCCGACGCAGGCTCAGGTGAGATTGATGTCTCAGCCCTCCTCACCGAGCTTCTTCAAAAGTTCATGACGCCTCAGGGTTTTATCGGTTTAACAGGACCCGGTTTCCTCGGCGGCATGTTGTGTATGCCGCACCACGTACCGATCACCAGCAACTGGCTTATCGGCTGGATCAACTGGTTCCCCGTTCCCTGCGTGGGCATAAATGTTTATATGGGCCCCGACAGGCTCGCCACTTCGCTTGAGGGTCTCGTGCGGACGAGTCTCAGAAATTACATCGACCAGAATTTCAGCCACAGGTTTCTGGGTGGCGCGGCGACCTCTCTGGACTATATCGAGATCAGCGGCGCGGGCGGTTACAACTGCAATTTCATGGACCAGGTTTATTTCCTGTCGAAATGCACAGACATCGTGACCGATGACCGCTTCTGGAAGTTTTCGGAACTCATCGATATCGATCCGCGGGTTCTGCCCGAGATGTGCACAGGCGGTACGAAGATTACGCAGGACATGATCGATCTTTCAGAGAACACAGATTACGAATATGTGATTTTCGACAGAGTCTTCAGCAACAACTGGCTTCTGGAGCATGAAGGCGGACAGACGGGATGCACCCCGCCCATCCCTACGGGCCTGATTACCGTTTTGAAAACATATGACGTGGATTCCCGGGGCAATGTCAGTGTCACGTCAACCGAGGAAATACTCGACAAGTTCTGCGTGGCGCCGAACTGCCATTACGAGGGGGGTGCTACATGCGTTGCGCCCTGATAAAAGCCATTTGCGCCAAGGCCCTGTTTTCCTGTAAAATTTTAGGTAGGAGCTGTGTTTTATACGTTTCCCCAGGGGCAAGCATGAACTTTTATAGTTCAAAAAGAACGGTTTATGTCGTTTTGACGGCACTTGTTCTTTTTATATCAGGCATTTCGCCCGCTCTGGCCGGTGCAGCCCCGACTCCGTGCGACCCCCTGTATTACGAGTCGCTTCGCTCCCGTGCATGGCTGGAAGCCCAGCGTGAAATCACCCAGAATCAGAACCTGATCGTCAAGCCGGACAGCGTCCTTGAATATACCTGTTTCGATCAGTTCATGAACATTCTCGCCTACGAAGCGTTCAATATGTTCAGCGAAACCCCGCGCTGGGGGATCGTTCTGCCTCCCAACAGCATGGATATGGCGCTGGAATACCTGGTCGGCGGCGCAATGCGTTCTTATCTGGCCGCAAATTATCCGCACAGGTTCCGCGGCCATCGCTCTCTCACGCTTGATTACGAAGCGGGGCCTATTCATGGCATGTCCGGCACGGACTATCTCTGCACCAGCATGCGTGACGTGTGGCTGGAATCCAAATGCGTCGATTTCATCGAAATTCCCGATGCCGATGGCTTTTTCACGTTCGAAAATTACCGCGACACGCCGGACAAACGCATCCTTCCCGAAGCCTGCCTCGGTGTGCCGGATCGCTGGGCGGAGAACTTTGACGTTGCCACCGTCAATGATTTCACGCCCTGGGAGGAAGACAACCAGCTTGTTTTCTTCGGCCTTCTCGATCCTAATAACTGCGGCGGCGCGACCCTGCAGATCGAAACCGGCGTGATCGTCAGGCGCTCAAAGCTTGATCCTATCCTGTACCGGGAAAAGGCCTGCCTGCCCCCCGGATGCCATTACGTCCCCAGCGGCATGAACAGCGGCAGCTGCCAGAACTAAGGCCTTAAGCCCTTAATCATTGCCAAATCCCGCTTTATAGCCTTATATCTACTGCGGAAAACAAGGCTTTAGAGGCTTTTTGGCATAAAATGCTCCAACTTTATAAATCGGTATCCGGGGCCAGCGGCCCCCTGCTGCGCGCCCTGCTGCATGCTCGCTCCAGGAGGGGCAAGGAGCTGCCTGCCCATCTGGGCGAGCGGCTGGGCCGGGCCAGCCTTGCCCGGGGCAATTCGCCGCTGATCTGGGTCCATGCCGCCAGCATCGGCGAGGCGCAATCGGCCCTTATCCTGGTCGAGCGGCTACAAAGGCTGGTTCCGGGCACGCAGATCCTCATGACTACCGGTACGGTCTCTTCAGCCAGCATGATGCGCAAAAACCTGCCCGCCGGGGCGGTGCACCAGTTTTACCCGGTCGATCACCCGGCATGGGCGAAGCAGTTTCTCGATCACTGGAAGCCCGACCTTGTGCTCTGGATGGAATCCGAACTCTGGCCGAATATGCTCACCGATATAAAAACGCGCGGCATCCCTGCCATTCTCGTCAATGCCCGCCTCTCGGAAAAATCCTTCCGCCGCTGGTCATGGTTCGGCGGCGCGGCGAAAGAAATTCTCAGCGCTTTTTCGCTCATCCTCGCGCAGGGTGAAAAAGAAGCCGCGCGTTTCCGCGCGCTCGGCGCGAAAAACGTTACGGCCACAGGCAACATCAAATACAGCGCCAAACCTCTTTCTTTCAGCGAAAGCGATTTAAAAGCGGCGGGCGGCGCCATCGGCCAACGTCCGCTATGGTTATATGCAAGTTCGCACAAGGGCGAAGAATCCCTCGCCTGCCGCGTACATCAAAAACTGAAACTGAAATTTCCGGACCTCCTGACCGTCATCGTTCCACGCCACCCCGAACGCAGGCAGGACATCATCACCACATGCGAGCAGGCCACTCTGAAATTTATCCTGCGCGGTGAAATCAGAATTTCGCCTTCTTACGATACCGACATCTACATTGCTGATACGTTCGGCGAACTCGGGCTTTTCTACCGTCTGGCACCGCTGGCCTGCATCGGGCGTTCCTTCAGTGATGACGGCGGCGGCGGTCATAACCCGATTGAAGCCGCGCAGCTCAATTGCGCGGTGCTTTACGGACCCAATGTCCAGTTCCAGAAAGAGCTGTTTGAAGAGATGAGCAATGCGGGAGGCGCAATCGGCGTTAATAACGAATCTGAACTCGAAGAATCCATTAGCGCCTTCCTGTCAGACCCGCAAAGACTTGCAGCGATGCAGCAAAGCGGCCTGGAGTTTACCCGCATGAAGGCCAGGGTCGTGGATATCGTGATTGAATCCATTTCGCCGTGGCTGGATTTTTCCACTGAAAAAACCGGGACGCAGCCATGGCACTGAAAACGCCTGCATTCTGGTATAGAAAAGACGGCGACATCTCGCTGAGGGAAAAAATTCTGACGCCATTTTCTCTCCTCTACCGAATTGGATATGAATTCCACCAGCATTCCGTGACGCCGGAGAAACTGGACATTCCGGTTGTCTGCATCGGCAATATCAACGCAGGCGGCACCGGCAAAACACCCACCTCCATCGCGGTGATGAATGCCATCACAAAAAACAGTCTCGCGAAAAAGCCGTTTTTCCTGCTGCGCGGCTACGGCGGCGGCGAACGCGGGCCGTTGCTGGTGGATACATCCAGACATAATTCATGGGCGACAGGCGACGAAGCCCTGATTCTCGCGCAGCACGCGCCCACAATCATTGCCGTCGACCGCGTGCAGGGCGCGCTGCTGGCGGCAAAGCACAATGCGGATCTCGTCCTGATGGATGACGGGCTTCAGAACCCGGGCATCCACAAGGATGTGAAAATCGTGGTCATCAATGGTGAAATGGGTTTCGGCAACGGCAAGATGCTGCCTGCGGGGCCGCTCCGCGAGCCTTTGAAAAAAGGGATCGCAAGGGCCGATATCTTCATCCTGATCGGCGAGGATGTGCGCGGTATTACCGCCCTACTCCCCGCCGACAAGCCGCTTATCCGTGCAAAACTTGAGCCTGAACTTGTCGTGCCGCTGTCCACCGATAAAAAATATGTCGCCTTCGCGGGACTCGGATACCCTGAGAAATTTTTCTCCTTCATGCGCGAGCGCTTGAATCTCGACATCGTCAAAACCATCAGCTTCCCCGATCATTACCCCTATACTGAGAAAGATGTTAAAAATCTGCAAGAGCGCGCCAAGGAATGGAATGCCGAACTTCTGACCACTAAAAAAGACTCCTTACGCCTGCCGGTCGTGCCGGATGTCACGGTGCACGTGGCGGATATAAAACTGGCATGGGACAATGAATCGATCCTGACGGATTTCCTGAAAACGCGGCTGGCCCGGTAAATGAAACAACTCCGATATATTCTCGAAGCAATCGTCCTTTATGTTTTTTTCGGCATCTGTTTTTTACTGACTCCCGTTCCCGCTTCCAATCTCGGCGGATTTATAGGTCGCACGGTTGGGCCCCGCCTCGCCGCGTCGCGCAAGGCACGAAGAAATCTCGACCTCGCTTTACCGGGCCTGCCCGACGCCGAAAAATCGAGAATCATTACGGATATGTGGGACAATCTGGGCCGCGTCATTGCCGAATACCCGCATCTCGAAAAAATTGCCAGAACACGCGTCTCTGTTATTAATGAAGGCATCATCACAAAGACAATCGATGCCGGTCAGGGCGCCGTTTTCATCGCTGCGCATCAGGCGAACTGGGAAATTGACATGACGACCCTGCATGTACGTTTCAATGTTGTGCCCAACCTTACCTACCGCGCGCCCAACAACCCGATGACGGATTATCTTCTTGAATATGCGCGCACGCTCGGCGGGCGCATCAAGGCCATTCCAAAAGCGCGCTCCAGCGGTCGCGACCTGATGACTGTGATGAAGAACAAGGAATATCTCGGCATCCTCATCGACCAGAAATACCACGAAGGTATCGCCGTCGATTTCTTCGGCTACCCGGCGATGACGAACCCCATCGCCGTTGTTCTCTGCCAGAAATACAACACGCCTTTGATTCCTGTGCAGAACCGCCGCACCGGCCCCGCGCAGTTCGAACTGACGGCGTATCCGCCCATGCGGTTGTTCGATGGCAGCGGCGAACCTCTGCCTGTCGCCGATGTTCTTAAGGAAGCAAACGGCATGATCCAGGACTGGATCGTGCTTGATCCCGGCCAATGGCTGTGGCTGCACCGGCGCTGGGATCTAAAATAAATTAGTTGATGGTTTTGCCTGCGCCGTCCGCGCCGCCGCTGTGAAGCAGCAGGAAGTCGGAATATTCAGGCTGCGGGAAAGCATGGTTGCCGTCGGCGATTTCCCTTTCAGCCAGCGCGAAAATCCGGGCCATGTTGGCGGCGAACAAGCGTTGACCCGCGTCAGTCAGCATCTGCCGCTGACAGATATCGTTCAGGAAATCCACGATGTCCTTGGGGAAGGCCTGCTCTTCGCCCATTTCACGCTTATACAAACCTGTCTCATACGTCGTGACATTGTAATCAAGCCCCGCCGACGTGCCGATATCGGCTTCATGCAGGATTGCGCACATCATGGTGAGATCGGCGTCCCTTTGCAGCGGCTCAAGGTCCTCATCGAGATTAAGCGGCCCGGTCTTTCTCTTCTGGCCGAGGAAGTGATAGCGGTAGGCCGATTTCATCTGGTTCACTGGATTGGCCGGATCGCCGAGCGGCGCGACATCCGTGCACAGGAGCATAACGCGCAGTTTTTCCAGGTCGGCATAATCGAGGCCGCAGGCCTCGAGATACGGGAAGGCCAGCTTGAACGCGCGGCGCTCTAACCTGCCCGGTTCGAAGACGCCCTTGATCGTGTTGCCCCTGCCGTCATGGCCGAGATCGTGGATGCAGGCGGCGATCATCAGCATGCCGATTTTTTTGCAATTGAATGTCTGATCGGTGCCTTCATAAATATTATTATGCATGGCGATCAGGCGCGCCGTCTGGAACAGAACTTTTTTGTAATGAAGATTGTTGTGATACGGCAGATTGTTTTCAACCTCGCCCAGAACGCTCGCAGCCAAGACAGCCCGCGCTATTTCCGGCGGCATATTGGTGCCCAGATATTTTGCCGCGAAGATCGCCAGCGCCGAAAGGCTGGGTGCGCGCTCGGCGATGTGCCAGCGCAAGAGCATCGCCACGCTCTGCTGCGTCAGTCCTTCCGCCCCGGAGGACAGCGAGAAAATGAATTTCGCCTCGCCTTCCAGCGTTTCGATATCCTGGTCCAGCGTCTGGAGGGTTTTCCTGGTAGTCTGGTGGACGGCGTCGCGCGTGGCCCATGAAGGGTCCGGTCGGATACCATCAAAGGCGGGGCTCATGGCCCGCAAGATGGCCGCCCAGTCCATGTTATTACTATCGTCTGCAAATTCGACCATAGGCTTTATTACCCCGTTCCCCCTCAATCTTAATAACGCAGCACTCGCCCTGACAAGCAGGAAGGTGCTCAAAACCGAAAAAATTACTGGATTATCAGAGGCCTTATTCGCTTGGCTAAACCCCTCGAATTGCTATATATAAGGATAATTTTAAAGCTAAAAGGTTAACGGATTATTTTATGTCCCGGAACTGGTCCCCCTCATCCTGGCGCACGAAACCGGTCTTACAGATGCCGGTTTATGACGATCAGGCAGCCCTGAAACGCATCGAAACCGAGATTTCGAGGATGCCGCCGCTTGTTTTTGCAGGCGAGGCGCGCAACCTCCAGGCCCGGCTGGGGAAGGTCGCCGAGGGACAGGCTTTCCTGCTCCAGGGCGGCGACTGCGCCGAGAGCTTCTCTGAATTCGGCGCCAATAAAATCCGCGACACGTTCCGCGTCATCCTGCAGATGGCCGTGGTCCTGACTTACGCCGGTTCTCTGCCGGTCGTGAAGCTTGGCCGCATCGCCGGGCAGTTCGCCAAGCCACGCTCGAGCGGTGAGGAAACGCAAGGCGGCGTTACGCTGCCCGCTTACCGTGGTGACAACATCAACGGTTTTGAATTCTCGAAAGAATCGCGCCGTCATGATCCTGAAAGAATGCTGAAATCCTACAACCAGTCAGCAGCGACGTTGAATTTACTCCGTGCTTTTGCCGATGGCGGTTATGCGGACCTTCACCGCGTCCATGGCTGGAACCTCGAATTCGTCAAGGACAGCCCCCTCACCAAGAGATATGAGGAGATGGCGGGCCGGATCAGTGAGGCTCTGGGCTTCATGGGTGCCTGCGGGATCAATAGCGAAACTGTCCCTGCGATCAAACAGACTGAATTCTACACCTCTCACGAAGCGCTACTCCTTAATTACGAGGAAGCGATGACCCGCGTCGATTCCACATCGGGCGAATGGTACGACACTTCGGCGCACTTCCTGTGGATCGGCGCGAGAACGCATCAACTGGATAACGCGCAGGTCGAATTCATGCGCGGCATCAAAAACCCGATCGGTTTGAAATGCTCGCCCGATATGAAGACAGATGAATTGCTGAAACTGATCGATGCGCTGAACCCTGACAATATCCCGGGCCGCCTGACCTTGATCGCCCGCATGGGTCACGAAAAAGCCGAAGCAAGCCTGCCGCCGATTATCCGCGCGGTGAAAAAAGAAGGCCGCTCCGTCGTCTGGTCCTGTGACCCGATGCACGGCAACACGATCAAATCGACGACGGGTTACAAGACCCGCCGCTTTGAGCATATTTTGTCCGAAGTCAAAACCTTCTTTGAAGTTCACAAAGCAGAAGGCACACACCCCGGCGGCGTTCATTTCGAAATGACCGGCCAGAACGTGACCGAATGCGTTGGCGGCGCCGAGAAAATCACGGACGAGGATTTATCGAGCCGTTACCACACGGCCTGCGATCCACGCCTGAATGCGAACCAGGCATTGGAACTCGCGTTTCTTCTCGCGGATGAATTAAAGGGCCTCCGACAAGGCGGCTATCTTTCAACGGCGGCTGCAGCGGCGGAATAATGACATCAAAGCTTCATATTTCGCTCGCCCAGATGAACCCCATCGTGGGCGGCCTCGACTATAATTTCAAAAAGATTTGCACCATCTGGGATTCCGTTCCGAAAAACACAGACCTTGTCGTGTTTCCTGAGATGGCGGTGTGCGGTTACCCGCCCGAGGATTTGGTTCTCAATCAATCCTTCCTCGACGAGGTTAAAAAATGCGTCGAGAAGCTCGTGGCTTTCAGCAAGGATAAGGCGGCGGCCATCATCCCTGCGCCGTGGGTGATTGACGGGCAGATCCACAATGTCATGCACATGATCGAGAACGGCAAGATTACGGCGACGCAATCCAAGCATCATCTGCCGAATTACGGCGTCTTCGACGAAGCCCGCGTTTTTACCGCCGGGCCGCTGCCGGACCCAATAAAATTCCGGGGTTTTTCGCTTGGCCTGATGCTGTGCGAGGATATGTGGTATCCGAAAATCGCGAAGCACCTGAAAAAAAGCGGCGCGGAGATTCTCGTTGTGCCGAACGCCTCCCCTTTTGAAAGCGGCAAGAAAGCCGTACGCCACAAGCTCGCCGCCGACCGCGTCAAGGAAACAGGCTTGCCGCTCATTTACGTGCACCAGGTTGGCGGACAGGATGAACTGATTTTTGATGGCGGCTCATTCGTTATGAATGAAAAAGGTCATATCCTGCTCGAGGGCGACCAGTTCGCCGAACAGACCTATCACGTGCTGCTTGAGAAAAACGACAAGGGTATCATTTTCGGCGGCGTTGAAAATTCCGCCGCGCCGTTCTCGCCGCAGGAAGAAATTTATCAGGCACTGATGCTGGGCCTTCGCGATTACATCGGCAAAAATAATTTTCCCGGCATTATTATTGGTCTTTCGGGCGGCATCGACAGCGCCTTGTCTGCCGCGATTGCGGTCGATGCGTTGGGGCCGGAGCGCGTTCACGGCATTATGATGCCTTCGATTTTCACTTCAAGCGTTAGCATCGCCGATGCGCAGGCGCTCGCAAAAAATCTCGGCATACAGGTCGATGAAATCTCCATCGAAAAAACCGTCGATGCGTTGCAGGGTGTTTTAAGCCCGCATCTCAAAAACGCCCCGCCAACGACCTTTGAAAACATTCAGCCTCGCGCGCGCGGGATCATTCTTATGGCGCTGTCGAATGCTTCGGGGAAAATGGTTCTCTCCACCGGCAACAAATCCGAAATGGCGGTGGGATATGCCACGCTTTACGGCGATATGTGCGGCGGGTTCAACGTGCTGAAGGATGTTTACAAGACGCAAGTGTACGAGCTTTCGAACTGGCGCAACAAGCACAGACCGCGCGGTGCCTTTGGCCCCACCGGCGTGGCTATCCCGCAAAACTCCATCAACCGCGCCCCGACGGCGGAATTGCGCGAGAACCAGACGGACCAGGACACGCTGCCGCCCTATGAAACGCTGGATGCCATCTTAAAACTGCTGGTCGAGGAGGAACTGAGCGTCAACGAGATCGTTATCCTTGGCCATGACCGCGACACCGTTCTCAAAATATGGTCCATGGTGGACCGGGCCGAATATAAACGCCGGCAGGCCTCACCGGGCATCAAAATCACCCGCCGCGCCTTTGGCCGCGACCGCCGCTACCCCATCACGAACCATTTCGTGAAAATCATTGAAAAAAGCTGATCCAGCCGCTATTTAGAGACCTCAAAGGAGTTTCATGACCGTTCGCGTTCGTTTCGCCCCCTCGCCCACCGGGATGCTGCATATCGGCAATGCCCGCACGGCGCTTATTACCTGGCTGTTTGCGCGGCATAACGATGGTTACTTCCTGCTGCGTATCGACGACACGGACCTGGAGCGTTCAAAAGTCGAATACGAACAGGCGATTGAAGAGAGCCTGGCATGGCTCGGCCTGCCGTGGGACGAAAAGACCAACCAGAAGCTCCGTTTAGAGCGCTACAAGGACCACATCCAGAAGCTGAAGGATTCCGGTCGCCTGTACCCCTGCTATGAAACGGCGGAGGAACTGGCGCTGAAGCGTAAATCACAGCTCGGGCGCGGCCTGCCGCCGATTTACGATCGCGGCGCGCTGAGCATGACCGACGCGCAGAAACAACAATACGAAGCCGAAGGTCGCAAGGCGCACTGGCGCTTTAAACTCGAACACAAGCCCATCGAGTGGAACGACCTCATACGCGGCCCGGTGAAATTTGACGGTGCGCAACTTTCTGATACGGTTGCCATCCGCGAAGACGGCAGCCCGCTTTATCACCTCTGCTCCGTCATTGATGATATCGATTTTAAAATCACGCATGTCGTGCGCGGCGAGGACCATGTCTCTAACACAGCAACGCATATCCAGATGTTCGAGGCGCTGGGTGCGAAGCCGCCGGAATTCGTGCACCTGCCGCTTATCTCCGACACCGAAGGCGGCAAGTTATCCAAACGCCTTGGAAGCCTGAGCATGAAGGAAATCAAGGAAAATGAGGGGCTGGAGCCGATGGCGGTCAATAGTTTGCTCGCCCGTCTCGGTACGTCCGACCCTATCGATGCGTTCGCGGATCTGAAGCCTTTGATAGAGAATTTTGATTTCTCGAAATTTTCTCGCGGCACGCCGAAATTCGATCCGGACGAACTGCTGCGCCTTAATTCAAAAATCATTCATGAAACAAAATTCAGCGATGTGAAAGCACGCCTTGCTACTTTGGGGCTGACCGGCATCGACGAAGAATTTTGGAACGCCGTGCGCGCGAACCTTGGAAAGTTAGATGACATCAAGGAATGGTGGCATGTCGCCAAGGGCCCCGTGCAACCGAAAATCGAGGAGCCGGATTTCATCAAGGAAGCCGCGACGTTACTCCCCGCTGCGCCGTGGGATAACAATACATGGACTGTCTGGACGAATGCGGTGAAAGACAAAACCGGGCGCAAAGGCAAACAATTGTTCATGCCGCTGCGCCAGGCGATTACAGGCATGGATCACGGGCCGGAACTTGCAGGATTACTCCCGCTTATCGGTCCTGAAATTGTAAAGAAGCGTCTTGCCGCTTAAGTGCGCGCGGTTTTGCGAAGAAGAACCAGGAAGCTTTCGAGTTTTTTCACATCGAGCAAAGTCGCTTCGGGCCAGAGCAGTTTTACGGTGTTCTGGAACGTTTCAAACCCTTCGATGAAGAGATGGTCGCAGAGCAGAACCTTACGCTTGGCGCTCAGCGTCGCGAATTCCTCGATGATGCTGAAAGGCTGCTGGGCCTGTTTCAGAAGATCGTCGCCGCCCTCATACCGTGCCATGGCTTTACCCCTGTCCTTAATCTCAATAGATTATCATTCCAATCTACCCTATTTTTGGCAATAAGAGAACTAAAGCGCGTTTTATTGTTTTAAATCAATATCTTACAATATTAACGTTATGTAAATCATTTTGGCGAAATTGTGACGAAAGTACTATGAAGGACACTCCTGCCATCATCCTTGTCCGGCCCCAGATGGGCGAAAATATCGGCGCGGCGGCGCGCGCGATGCTGAATTTCGGCCTCACGGATCTGCGTATTGTGACGCCGCGCGACGGCTGGCCGAGCCAGGCGGCAATCGATATGTCCGCCGGTGCGCTGGAGATCATGCCGGAGGTAAAGGTTTTTGAAACGCTTACGGATGCCGTCAGGGATCTGCATTTCCTGTTCGCCACCACCGCCCGCCCCCGCGACATGGTGAAGCCTGTCTATACGCCTGCCGCGGCGATTGAAGAAACATTCAAAAAGAAAAACCAGAAAATCGGTTTTGTGTTCGGGCCGGAACGCTCGGGCCTTGAGAATGACGACGTCGCACTGTGCCACGCCATTCTTACCATGAAAACCAATCCCGATTTTTCATCGATCAATATCGCGGCGTCGGTGATGGTGATCTGTTACGAATGGATGGCGCGGCAGTCGGATAATAATGTTGTCACGCCGACGAATGCCAGTTTTCCCGCCGAACATGAAAAGCTTGAGGAGTTACTCGTCCGGCTTGAGATTGACCTCGATACAGGCGGTTTTTTTCGCGCACCCGACCAGAAACCGACAATGATCCGCAACATCCGCAATCTTTTCACCCGCACCGGCATGACCGACCAGGAAGTGCGCACCTTTCACGGCATGCTCTCGGCCCTGACGGGCAAGAATAAAAGCTGATTACAGGCTGGGGGTGTCCGGCTCAGAAGTTTTGCTGGCAGCAAGCAGACGATCAATCAAAGCTCGCGTTTCCGATTTATATTTTCCCATCGGCATGGCATTTTCTAAAATTTCTATCGGCAACCGCGCATAACGAAGCTTATTTCTTCCCGCAGTCATGATAAAAATACCTGTATTGGCGTCGACTCCATCCTGCACTGACGCCGGGCCCAGGAAGTGCGTAACAAGGTATTGCTTGCTGGTTTTCTTTTTGCCTTTTTCGGGATCCTCGTTGTCCTCCTCAAAGATGTCTATGACCTGCATGAGCATGTCTCCGACCTGAATGCAGTCGGCAGTGTTTTCGTATTTTTTCAATGCCTCATCCATAGCGCTGACTTTCCTGTTCCCTGTATATCTAAACTTTAGAAAATATAATATGGAAACATTGTTTCGGGCAATAAAAAAAGCCGCCAGAACATGGCGGCTTTTTTGAAAACTGATTTCGATTAACGCGAATAGAATTCGACGACCAGGTGCGGCTCCATCTGAACTGCGTAAGGAACTTCGTCGAGCTTCGGAACGCGCAGGTACGTCGCCTTGAACGCGGCGACATCAACCGATACGTATTCAGGAATTTCGCGCTCGGCCAGTTGCACGGCGGCAATAACCATCGGCAGTTGACGGGATTTTTCCTTCACTTCAACAACGTCGCCCTCTTTCAAGAGGTAAGACGGGATGTTGACGCGCTTGCCGTTCACCGTGACATGGTTGTGGTTGATGAACTGACGCGCAGCGAAAACGGTCGGTACGAACTTGGCGCGGTAAACAACCGCATCCAGGCGGCGCTCGAGCAGGCCGATCAGGTTCTGACCGGTGTCGCCTTTCATGCGCGATGCTTCATGGTAGTAACCACGGAACTGACGCTCGCCGATATTGCCGTAGTAACCGCGGAGCTTTTGCTTCGCGCGGAGCTGCGTGCCGTAGTCGGTCGGCTTGCCGCGTCGGGCACCGTGCATGCCGGGGCCGGTCTGGCGTGTATTGACGGGGGATTTCGGACGGCCCCAGAGGTTTTCACCCAGGCGGCGGTCGATCTTGTGTTTGGATTGTAAACGCTTACCACTCATAGTTCTTTTTCCTTTTCTTGTCCCGGCGGACCAATTTGGTTTGAAGGAGCGAACAATTCCGCTCAATCAACGGGGGGTCAAAAGACCCCCTCTTTCCCGGGAATGGCGGGACTATAAGGATTTGGCGGTTAAAGTCAATAAATTAGCCCTTTTCAGGGGTATTCCGGGTTCAGGGCGATAACCGAGAGCTTCTTGGCGCTCGAATAATCCATTGTATACAAGGCTTTATAAGGCCTTATGTCATCCTCGGTGCGGTAGCGGACGACGGCCATCCCGTCCGGGTGTTTGATAAACCATTCATGTAGGGATTCCATATCCGGCAAGCCGTCTACGGGCTTTTCGCGCTTCGCCAGGAACCCAACCTCGCCGTGATAATTACGGACATAGGCCCAGTCGGTGTCAGGATGCGCGGCGACGATTTCGGCAATCTTGCTTATATCGTGACGCGGAAAAACCGCGAAGGATGCGGCGCCCTGCCCTATGACCATCAACCCCACCGCCGCAACCGCGACGCGCTTCAGCGTTTTCATCTGGACGCTTTCAAGTCCATGCGCTGTCAAAATGGCAACGAACGGCAGAAGCGGTATGAGGTAATGCGCCTGCTTGCCGCTCATGATCATAAAGATCGCGAGCGTGGGAATGATCGTAAAAAAACAAAAACGAATGACCGGATCGGCGCGGCGTGCAAGTTTCAGCTTTCTCCAGAATGCGGGAAACACGATCCATGGCGCGAACAGGCCGAGGAAGAACGGCAGATAGAAATAAAACGGGCGGGAATGCGCTCCGCCGAAGCTGCCGGTCATGCGGCCTTTCGTTTGCTCGACGACCAGCCAGTGGAAAAATTCTTTATCCGTGCCCTGCGATACTTCATACAGCCAGACCGATACCGGCGCGAGCGCGACCAGAACCATAATCAGCAGGCCGGTGTAGAATTTCTTCTTCTGTACGCCCTGATACCAAAATGGCGCGAGCAGCCATGGCAGCAGTGTGAACAGCAGAACAACCGGGCCTTTCGCCAGCACGCCGAAGCCGAGGGCAAGGCCTGCGGGGATGGTCAGAATAGATTTGCCGCCTTTCAGAAATTTCGCTGCGAAAATCCATGCGACCAGCACGCAGAAGGTCAGCAGAAAATCGAACATAATGGCCGTGCCCATCGCGAGGAATGGCGCGCTGGCGACCATGATCCACGGCACGCGGCGCGCGAGCTCTTCCCGTTCGGGAAATAAAATCCCGACCAGTTTATGGGTGAGGAAAATCGTGCCTGCGCTGATGAGCGAAACTATCAGAACAGCGGGCCATCTATGTGCCCCGAAAATCTCCCATGACAGGTTGATCAGCCAAAAGAGCAGCGGCGGCTTATGATGATACGGCGCAAAATTCAACGTCGGCAGGAAATAATTATGATTGAGAAACATTTCCCACGCGGCGGTGAGATAGCGCGTCTCGTCGATCGGCAATGCCGGGCGGAAAATAATTGCGGCCAGCGTCAACGCCGCGCATAAGACTGCGATGCCGGTCAGATTTTTAGAGGCTTCGCGCACTAGGCCGCCTGCTCCGGGTTGGTTTTTTCAAGAATGGCGTTCTTGCGGATAAGAAACAGGTTGCGGGAGTAAATCAACAATCCGATGCTCTGCCCGGCGATGAAAACCGGGTCGGCGCGATAAATTGCGTAGGATAAAATAATCAGCGCGCCCGCGATGCTGAAATACCAGAAGGCCACGGGCATAACGCTCTTCTGTGCTTTTTCCGAGGCCAGCCACTGGACGAAGAAGCGCATGAAGAACATGGCCTGGCCGAAGAATCCGACCCCGATCCAGATTTTCTCGACGGTATCAGCGCTTAAGCTCACGCACATTCTCCCTGGCAGAAGTTATTTCGCTCACAATAATGTCAGGCCGCGCCCTTTTCAACAGCCACCGTACACCGAATAAATCATGCACACCGGCCCAGAGCCGGTCGAAAAACCCGTATTTCGAGACGCCGCGCCCGCGCGGGCGGTGCGAGACGTCGACATGACAGACCTCGACATAATGGCCTTTCATCAGCGCCGGCAGATAGCGGTGCATATGGTTGAAATATGGCAGCGCCATATAGTCCTCCCGTCTAAAGAGTTTCAAACTGCAGCCCGTGTCCCTGGTTCCATCTTTCAGAAAATAAGAGCGGATAGCATTGGCGGCGCGAGAGGATAAACGGCGCACCAGGTTGTCATTCCGCTTTATCCGTTGACCTGCAATCATGACGCGCGGGTTAGCCTTGGCCTTCTCGCTGTACAGATTAAACAGCAGCGGAATATCGGCGGGGTTGTTCTGCCCGTCGCCGTCCAGCGTGACGACTAATGGTCCTGTCGCATGGCTGACGCCCGACCACAGGCCGCGCGACTGGCCCGAGCGTTTCGAATGCTGGATGATGCGCAGGAACGGATATATTGCCGACAGTTCCTGAAGGTGCAGATGCGTGCCGTCGTCGCTGCCGTCATCGACATACAAAACTTCCGTGATCGGCACCGCGCGCGCGGCCGCGCTGATCTCCTCCAGCAGCGGTCGGATGTTTTCTTTTTCGTTATAAACGGGGATGACGATGCTGAGCATATTATGTTTCGAAAAAATTGGTGGGCCCACCAGGACTTGAACCTGGGACCAATCCGTTATGAGCGGACTGCTCTAACCAACTGAGCTATAGGCCCTTAGGGTTAAATCTATTCTGCCGGCTTTTTCGCGGGCTCAGCGGGCGCTTCTTTATTTTCCTTCGACTTCGAGCGCTCGAGCCACGCCGCGATCTCATTCATGTGCGGCTTTACCGCTTCCCTGTCTTCCTTGGGCGCGCTGGTGAAAATTTCCATCATGCGGATGCTCTGATTGAGCTGGGCCTTTTGCGCCTCCGGCATTTTCGCCTTGGTCGCCTCCGGTATGTCGCGGAGCTGTTTCAGCGCGTTCGGGTTTTCCTGGTCGATCTTGATCGCCATATAGGCCAGCATTACGCCGTCGCCCGTATTCGCCCAGTCTTCCTGCGATTTGAAATCATGCTTTTTCACGATGTCGCCGAGCCTGGTGTAATCGGAAGGAAGTTTTTCCTTCATGATTTCGATGCCCATCAGATAGGGCGCATAGCTTTTTTCGCCGAGCTTGGGCTGCAGCGCGACATTGAGCTCCTTGTCCTTGCCTTCTTTATGGAGACCCTCGGAGAAAACCTCGACATCGGGCAGCGCCTTGACGAATTTCGAAACATTATCGCTCGAGAGTTTCTCGGCGAAGGCAGGCGCGGCAAAAAATCCGAGCGCGCAGATCATTACAAAGGCGTTCAATACGTACTTCATGGAAGTTTCCTTTCGCGTTCTATAAATCAGGTATCGAGGAAGCTGCGGAGCTTGCGTGAGCGGCTCGGGTGCTTCAGTTTGCGCAGCGCTTTCGCCTCGATCTGGCGGATACGCTCGCGCGTCACGTTAAACTGCTGGCCGACCTCTTCCAGCGTGTGGTCGGTATTCATGCCGATACCGAAGCGCATACGGAGCACGCGCTCCTCCCTCGGCGTGAGGGAAGCCAGAACACGCGTCGTCGTTTCGCGCAAATTCGAGTGAATGGCGCTGTCGATAGGCTGCAGCGCGTTCTTGTCCTCGATGAAATCGCCCAGCGATGAATCTTCTTCATCACCAATCGGTGTTTCCAGCGAAACCGGCTCCTTGGCGATCTTCAAAACCTTGCGGACCTTATCTAACGGCATGTGCAGGCGCACAGCCAGTTCTTCCGGCGTCGGCTCGCGGCCGATTTCGTGCATCATCTGGCGGCTTGTGCGCACCAGCTTGTTGATCGTCTCGATCATGTGGACCGGGATACGGATCGTTCTTGCCTGGTCGGCAATCGAGCGCGTGATTGCCTGGCGGATCCACCATGTCGCGTAAGTCGAGAATTTATAACCGCGGCGGTATTCGAATTTATCGACCGCTTTCATCAGGCCGATATTTCCTTCCTGAATGAGATCGAGGAATTGCAGGCCGCGGTTGGTGTATTTCTTGGCGATGGAAATAACGAGACGAAGGTTGGCTTCGACCATTTCCTTTTTCGCGCGCCCGGCTTCCTTCTCGCCCTTCTGGACGGTACCGACGATGCGGCGGAATTCCTTGATCGGCAACATGGCCTCTTCGGAGATTGCGCCGATATTGTCGCGAATGGTTTTAACCTCGTCCTTGTGCTTCTCGGCGAACTTGGCCCAGCCCTTACCCTTAAGGACTTTGACTTTCGTCAGCCAGCGCGGGTCAAGCTCGGCATCATAGTAACGCTCGAGGAATTCCTCGCGCTTTACGCCGCAGCTGGTGGCGAGGCGGAGCATCTTGCCCTCGAGCTGCACCAGCTCCTTGTTCATCGTGTAAAGGCGGTCGATCAACTGCTCGATGCGCGGGTTCGACAGGCGAACTTCGTTCATCAGATTGACCATCTCCTCTTTTACCTTCTGGTATTTTTTGTTGCTGGCTTCGTCGGGTTTCTTGCCCTTGTTCAGCAAATCCAGCCGCTCTTCCTGAATTTTGCGCATTTTCTTGTAGGTCTTTTGAATCTGGCTGAAGATTTCAAAAACCTGGGGCGCGAGTTGCTCTTCCATCGCGGAGAGAGAAATATTGTTCTCATCATCCTCTTCGCCCTCGCCGCCTTCGGTACCTTCAGCACCGGGCACGCCGGGTTCGCCACTTTTTACAGGCGGGGATTTGGGCATCGGCCTTCCCGGAATTTTTCCGGCTGCTGCGTTTGCAACCGCCAGCGCCGAGGCCGTGGCCGCAGCGGCTGCCGCAGCAATACCTTCCGGTCCTCCGCTGTAGGTCGCGTCGAGGTCAATCACTTCGCGGAGTAAAATGTCGCCCTTCTGGAGCGCCGTATACCACGCGATCATGGATTCAATCGCGAGCGGTGATTCACAAATTCCGCCGATCATCAGTTCGCGGCCGGCTTCAATTCTTTTGGCAATCGCGATTTCGCCTTCGCGGGAAAGCAGTTCAACCGCACCCATCTCGCGCAGGTACATACGAACCGGGTCATCGGTGCGGCCTGTGTCGTCGTCGGCGATGTTACCGCCGGCTTCGTAATCGCCGTCTTTATCCTTGTCCTTGTCTTTTTCGTCGCCGTCTTTTTCCTCGACGTCGTCTTCGCTCTCGACGAGTTGCACCCCGATGTCAGAGAAGGTCGCCATCGCGTCCTCGATCTGCTCCGAGGAGAATTCAGCGGCGGGCAGCGCCTTGTTGATTTCGTCGTAGGTCAGGAACCCGGCGGCCTTGCCTTTTTTGACCAGCTTTTTGACAACAGTCTCCAGCGAGCCACTGGCGGTTTTTGTTTCCGCCGTCTCTTCGCTATCCTCTTTTTCAGTCACTGCCAGATTTTTGGTCTTTTTATTAGACGCCATTAATACTCCAACCCGATTCGTTGATTTAATCCCAATTCCTATGAAATCCAAAGTCTTAAGATGATTATTCCCCAACCTGTCAGCTTCTTTCGCCAGCCTTCAGTTCCACCATGGTTCTCAGTCTTTGCTCGTCATCCTCGCTCGACATCTGAAAGGCCTGTTTCCAGCCGCTCCGCACTTCCTGTTTCAGAGCTTCGCCTTCGTAATCCCGGTACAGGGCCAGCCATGTCTGGGCCACAGACCCGGGATCTGCGCGTGGACCCGCGAAAGTCGCGAGACGATAGACAGATTCGTTAAGGATGTCACTTAATTCTTTCGCAAGCCCTTGTGATTCCAGATGGTTCTGAAGACCCTCGCCGTCAAGGTCTGGGTTATGGGAAAATGCGCCTAAAAGCACCTGCCGGATCCGGTCGCAGGCGGGGTTCCGGAAATCGAATTGGCCGAGCGGCTGCTCGATGGCCTCGTAGATATGGGGGTGGTTGATGATGGCGGCCAGCAGGCTGCGCTCATCTTTCTGCCGGACGGCGCCGGGTGCCTGCGGGCGCATGCCAGGCCGGACGGGTTTATTGAAATCGCGCGGACCGGCGGCGCGGGAGCGATTGAAGAACACCTCCCCGACTTTGCGGCGCAGATGCTCCTGGTAATGACGCTGGACCTCGCCATCGGAAATTGTCCTGATTGAATTCTCGAGCGCCTTGACCACGCCAGCGCGGCTCTCGGGCGAGTCAAAATTCCTGCCGCCCGTATGCGCAAGCCAGAGGAAATCAAAAAGCGGAATGGCAGTGTCTAAAATATTCTGGAACGCCTTCGCGCCGCCCGCCTTGATGAGAGTGTCAGGGTCTTCGCCTTCCGGCATGAATGCGAAACGCGCGGAGTGATACGGTTTCAGGAGCGGCAGAATTCTTTCGCACGCACGCACCGCCGCACCGCGCCCGGCATTGTCGCCATCGAAACACAGCACCGGTATTTTTTCTTCCGCGACAATCATCGACCAGAGCATAACGATCTGGTCTTCGGTCAGCGCGGTGCCCATCGGCGCGACGGCGCCTTTAAATCCCGCCTGATGGCAGGCGATGACATCCATATAGCCTTCCGTAACCAGCACGGTTGCGCCGTCCCGCGCCGCCTGCCGCGCGAAGCTCTGGCCGTAAAGCGTGCGGGATTTGTCGAACAGCGGCGTGTCGGACGAGTTCATATATTTGGCGGGTTTGTAATCGCCCTTATCAGGTTCGCGCATGTGATCGGGAAGAATTCTGCCACCGAAGGCAACGATGCGCCCGCGCCGATCACCGACCGGGAACATGACGCGCTCGCGGAAAAAGGCGTAAGGCGGTTCGCCGTCTTTTTTCCTGACGAGGCCCGCTTCGAAAATCTGTTCGTCGGTGAATTTTTCGGCGAGCAGGAATTTCCTGAGCGCCTGCCTGTCCGGCGGCGCGTAGCCAATGCGGAAAGATTGAATCGTTTCTTTCGACAGGCCCCTGCCCGTCAGATAATTCAGGATTTCCTTGTTGGCGGGCGCGAAGAGTTGTTCCTCCATCCAGCGCGTCGCGGAATCGATCAGAGCATGGAGGTCGCGGGCTTTTTCCGCTTTCTGGATGTCCTGCGGGCTGGGTTTTGGGACCTGGAGCCCCGCCTGCCCGGCCAGAGATTCCACCGCCTCGATGAAAGAAAGATTCTCGTAACGCATCACGAATCCGATGACATCGCCATGCGCGCCGCAGCCGAAACAATGGAAAAACTGCTTGTCGTCGTTGACGGTGAAGCTCGGGCTTTTTTCCTTGTGAAACGGACAGCATCCTTTATATTCCCGCCCGGCCCGGGTCAGGCGGACGCGTTTTCCGATGACATCGGAAAGCGACAGCCGGGAGCGGATATCGTCGAGAAAACGCGGGGGAATCGTCATAGGGAATTCATAGCACGGCCACTACCCTACGGAAAATGTTTCACGTGGAACATTAGGGGAACGTCCAGAAAACTTGCAAAGTGCACAAAAAAGGTATATATATCTATTAATAATTCGTTAAAAAAGAGAACCAAACGGCGACTGAAACATGCCCAAGATCTTTACACAGAACAAGAAATTCAACGTTATCGTGTACGGAGAACAATGCACAGCTTCCTCCTGGCAGGAGATGATGCAGGCCTGTTTCGGCTATATGAGGAAAGTCCTTAAATCGTCCTGATGGAAATCAGCGACGATTTTGTGTATTAAAGGCCAGAATAAAGCCGCCATTTGGCATAATACTTGCAACTTTAGCCTCTAACAGACGTTAGTAGAGGAAAGGTGAAAAATGACAAACGCTTACGATAAAGACCTGAACGTAAATATGATGAACGACGAAGATCGTTGCTTCAAGCCGGTCACGTTTAAATCCATTGTTTGTGCGTTCAAAAGCCTTTTTAAATAGACATCGCTGACACATGGTAAAAAAGCCCGCCCCCTCATAAGGGGCGGTTTTTTATTTGGGTACTTCAAAGATGATTACGACGGCGGGTTGAATTCTAATGCACTTGTATTCGGCAAAGCACATTCCCCATATTTCAAAATAGTTCTTTCATCATTTTGCAAACGCGCGTCCATGATTTTTTGTTTTTGTTCGGGTGAGGACGCCCCTCTTACATAGGGACTCCAGAAGAACACGCCCGTACGCCTGACTTTAAAATGGCCGCGAACAAGAGCTGCCGCCATGGACTCGGAAGCTTCTTTTTCCGATATACCCGGGCTTTCTTTCAAAAGCCTCGATACATCAAACTGAATGTCATGCATTGAAAGAATATCGGGCTGACCGTTTTTCCTTCTTTTTATATTCAGCCTGGAATAATTTTCCTCCGGCTCCATAGGCTGAATAATGTTCGATCTGCTATTCAATAAAAGCAAAACACTCATCACGATACGGCACATGGAATTCCTGGTGTTTTCGGCTACGTGCACAAATTCCACAGGCCCATTCAAGGGATTAAAAAATTTAAAACCTTCTTCTGATATTAAATAATGATTTTTGCCTTTCATATACATCGGCAGATGATTAAGATTACTGATAGATCCTACATTTTTTAAAGAAATTCCCCCCGGAACTGCTTCAAGAAGCCAGCCAAACCTCTCCATATCACCCGGAGTAGAATACTCAATCCATGTTTTGGGAAAAGGAAGTTTGGCAAATTTGTAAGCGCCCAAAAGAGTTTCTGTCGGCGTTCGATCCATTTTAGCAACAGCGGCCCCTACACGATGATCAAGCGCGAACCGCATTGAAGAAGACAAATGAGACGAAATATCTGTAATGTCCTGATATAGCGGCATAACCTGAGCAGCAAACATAAGTGCAACCTCAGGATTGATCTGCGCAGCAGGGCTTTGGAAAATGGATTTTGCCCTGCCGCGAAAGAAATCCGCACGATTTTTATTCATGGCATGGGCTGTATTTAAAATATTCTGAGCAAGTGACTGATACATTAAAAACTCCAGAAAACAGAAAAACCCCTGTAAAACTGAACTGGTTTTACACACAATTAGTTTTTATGTCAACTTGGTGCACGGAATGCGACAAATGGATTGCTTCGTCAGCCTGTTGGCTTCCTCGCAATGACAATGGCGTCAGCCCTGCCCTTGCGTCAGCCCTGATGTCGACCACATGGCGATGTAAAAGAGGCCAGCGAGGAACGCGCCCGCGACGACAATGCCGAGAACGAGGCGCACGACAAACGAGAAATATTTCTGGAATTTCGTTTTCTGATACGGCGTGTATTTCCACGACGAAGACGAAGTTGCGGGGGGCTCCATGAACACATCCATATATTTATCGCCGAGATGCGCGAGGCCGGAGCGCATGAAATACATCGAGAATAAAATATACATCAATGAGGGCAGGATAATGCTTTTGAGGGCGGGTATGTTCTTGCCGATCCAGGCAAACGTGCGGCGCATGTTGTAGTAGAATTTTTCGGTAGAGTCGCTGTGGGGCCCGAGCGCCTGGATTTTTTCCTCTTCCATGAAGTTCAAAAGGAAATCCATGTCCATGTTGGAATTTTTTTCGCGGATGTCCCTCGCCTCTTCGCCGTGATGCACGGCGCCGGTGTAATCGATGTAGATCAGTTTTCCGACGGTGCGGTATCCGAGGAAACTGAACGGCACCTTGCAGACGATGTCGCGCTGGTTGACGACGGAGTATGTAATGTCGGCCAGCGTTTTGCCGGAACCTTTGATGGTGGCTTTTGAGTAGCGGTCTGCCGTGCCGAGGAAGCAGGCTTTCGGCGCGCCGAAGGTGACGACGGAATTGACCGGGAAATCGCGGGCAAGACCCAGCGCCGCCATGTGCGCGATGCCGCCGCCCAGCGAATGGCCGCAGAGCGTCACGGATTCAACATCAGCGGGAAGCGAAGCGAGCCATTTGCGGACTTGCCCGCGCACGCTGAACCACGCCGTGCCGAAACCGAAATGGCGGATGGGCCAGTAGAACGGGATGAGGAGAAAATCATAAATCCAGTCGAGCGGACTGGAGGAGCCGCGGAAGGCGATGGAGGCTGTTTTGTCTTTGAGGCAGGCGATGGCCTGCGTACCGGTGAGGCGTGTTTGTATTTTTTGAACGTGCGTGAATTCCGCGCCTTTGAGCTCTTCGGCCAGGTGATCGAGCGGATCGTAGACGACAAAACTGAACTGCAGGGCTTTGCGGACGATTTCGAGTTCGGCGTTGTTCGCGTTGGCAAGCACATTTGCGCGGAGGATTTGTTCCGCCGCCGGCGTTTCGAATATCTCGACGGGCGGAACGATGTCGGTGGCCTTCAGTGGGCGGTTTGGAAGGTCCGGTAGTGACGGGGCTTTTAAAATTTTCATGAAAAGGAATATATTCGTAGCATATCATTTTATCAATGCCGTCATTGCGAGCGATAGCGAAGCAATCCAGTTCTGAAGATGGATTGCTTCGTCGGCCCTTAAAAAGAATAAGGGCCTCCTCGCAATGACGACTGAGAGATTTAGCCGAGCTTCTGCTTCACGACCGCACCGGCCTTGCCCATGTCGAGCTGGCCTGCGTACTGGGTCTTGAGAGCGCCCATGACCTTGCCCATGTCTTTCTGGCTGGCGGCACCGGTTTCGGCGATGAGCTTGACGACGATGGCTTCGACCTCGGCATCGCTCTTCTGAGCAGGCATAAAGCGTTCGATGACGGCCACTTCGGCTTCCTCTTTCGTGGCGAGGTCCTCGCGCTTGTTGTCGCGGAAGATGGTGATGGATTCCCTGCGCTGCTTGATCATGCCCTGGAGCATGGAGAGGATGTCGGCATCTGTGACTTCTTTCCCAGACGGGCGCGCTTCGATGTCCTTTTGCTTGAGCCCGGCGTTGATAAGACGGATGGTGCCGACGGCAACCTGGTCCCCGCCTTTCATGGCGGTCTTGAGGGCGTCGTTGAATTCTGTGCGTTTGCTCACGATTTTTCTTTCCTTTTAGAGTGAAAGTGATTATTAAATCTTTTTCTAGCGGCATCAAGCTAGAAAGACCAGCAACAATGACAAGTTTAAAGGCCTCAAAACAACCCCGAAACGCGACCGGGGTGATTATTCTGGCTGACGGAAAAGTCATATGGGGCAAGGGTTTCGGGGCTCCGACCAAGGCTGTAGGCGAGATCTGTTTCAACACTTCGATCACCGGGTACCAGGAGATTCTTACCGACCCGAGCTACGCTGGCCAGATCATCAATTTTACATTCCCCCATATCGGCAATGTCGGCACCAACGATGAAGACATCGAAACCGTGAACCCGGCCAGCCGGGGCCTGATCGTGCGCGAGGACATTACCAACCCCTCGAGCTGGCGCTCGCAGAAGCATTTCGATGTCTGGCTGAAGAGCTATAATTTACCCGGGATCTGCGATGTGGACACGCGCGCCCTCACCCGCCTGATCCGCGACGGCGGCGCGCCTGTGGGGATTATCTGCCATGCGCCGGACGGGAAATTCGACCTGAAGGCGCTCCATGAAGAGGCGAAGAGCTGGCCGGGGCTGGAAGGCATGGACCTCGCGAAGGAGGTTTCCTGCACGCAGATGTATAAATGGGACGAGGCGCAGTGGGTGCTCGGCCAGGGCTACCAGAAACAGACGAACCCGAAATACAAGGTCGTGGCGGTCGATTACGGCGCGAAGCGGAATATCCTGAGATGCCTGGCGGCGGCTGGCTGCGAGGTTGTCGTGGTTCCGGGCAATTCAAGCGCCGAGGATGTCATGAGCCACAAGCCGGACGGCGTGTTCCTCTCGAACGGTCCAGGCGACCCGGCGGCGACAGGCAAATATGCCGTGCCGATGATCAAGGCGCTTTTGGGCAAGAATATCCCGATTTTCGGGATTTGCTTAGGTCACCAGATGCTGGCGCTGGCTCTGGGTGGTGAAACGACGAAGATGAATCTGGGTCACCGCGGCGCGAACCAGCCGGTGAAAGATCTGACGACCGGCAAGGTGGAAATCACATCCCAGAACCATGGCTTCCACGTGATTTCTGAGTCGCTACCACAAGATGTGGAAGTGACCCATGTGAGCCTGTTCGATGGTTCAAACGAAGGTTTAAGAGTCAGAAACAAGCCTGTGTTTTCGGTGCAATATCACCCTGAGGCGTCACCCGGCCCGCAAGATAGTCATTACCTGTTCGAGCGTTTCGTGGATAATATCCGGAAAGCGAAGGCCGCTTGAAAGTGTTAACCACATCACCTATGTCGTCATCCTCCGCGAAAGCGGAGGATCCATTTCTTCAGACTCACGGTGTATCCTCGTGGATCCATGGATTCCCCGCCTTCGCGGGGAATGACGTGTGGGAGAAGGCAGCATGACGGAAACGCTGCTAAAAGGCTTCAAGGAATTCTGCGCTGACGCATATGATAGCGAGTCAAATGTCATGGGCAAGCTCGTCGAAGGAGGGCAGCACCCGGAATATTTCATCATCTCCTGCATCGATTCCCGCTCCAACCCCGGCACGATCTTCCGCCCCGCTCCCGGCACATTCATGGCTTATAAAGCCATAGGCGCGATTGTACGGCCCTATCAAAAAGGCACGGCGCTGGCAGCGGCGCTGCAATTCGCGCTTCATCATGTGAATGTGCGTAAAATCATCCTGCTCGGTCATACGCGCTGCGGCGCGATCAATGCGCTGGTCGACAATGTCGACGACCCGGATATCGCCGGCTTTATTGACGTCGCGCAAACAGCGCTTTCCAAGGCGAGGTCAGAATGCGGCCCTACGCCGGACCGCGAAGAATTACAGCACAGGGTGGAAGAGCAACTTGTGATGCTCAGCCTGAAAAACCTGGAGACTTACCCGAGCGTGGCGCCCCTGCTGGAGGACGGATCGCTTGAGATCGTACCGTGGCTGTTCGAACTTGAAACAGGGACTCTCAAAAAATTCGCCCCGGAAACGCAGACATTCTCGCCGGTGCCGGGACAAACTGAACATAAACATTACAGACGTACAACCGCCAGGAACTGAGGAACAATGCCCAAGCGTACCGACATAAAATCAATTGCGATCATCGGGGCCGGACCCATCATCATCGGCCAGGCGTGCGAATTCGATTATTCGGGAACGCAGGCCTGCAAGGCGCTGCGCGAGGAAGGTTATAGAATTGTTTTAATCAATTCGAACCCGGCGACGATCATGACCGATCCGGATATGGCAGACGCGACTTATATCGAGCCGATCACGCCGGGCGTGGTGGCAAAGATTTTAGAACAGGAGCGCCCTGATGCGTTGCTGCCGACCATGGGCGGGCAGACGGCGCTGAATACGGCGCTGGCGCTGGCGGAAGACGGAACGCTTGAGAGACTCGGGATTGAGCTGATCGGCGCGAACCGCGAGGCCATCGAAATGGCCGAAGACCGGAACAAATTTAAAGAATGTATGAACCGCCTCGGGCTTGAATCGGCGCGGAGTAAAACCATTCATTCAATCGATGAAGCCGAAGCGGCGCTGGAATATGTCGGACTGCCCGCGATTATCCGTCCCTCCTTCACACTTGGTGGAACAGGCGGCGGGATTGCGTATAACAAGGAAGAATATGAAGAGATCGTTTATAGCGGTCTGGACGCTTCGCCGACGACGGAAGTGCTGATTGAGGAATCTCTTCTCGGGTGGAAAGAATTCGAGATGGAAGTCGTTCGCGACAAGAACGACAACTGCATTATTGTCTGCTCGATTGAAAATGTCGACCCGATGGGCGTGCATACGGGAGACTCCATCACTGTAGCTCCGGCAATGACGCTCACGGATAAAGAATACCAGATCATGCGGAATGCCTCTATCGCCACGCTGCGCGGGATCGGCGTCGAAACCGGCGGATCGAACGTGCAGTTCGCGATCAACCCGGCGGATGGCCGCATGATTGTGATTGAAATGAACCCGCGCGTGTCGCGCTCGTCGGCGCTGGCGTCAAAAGCGACGGGATTCCCGATTGCGAAGATCGCGGCGAAGCTGGCGGTCGGTTATACGCTGGATGAACTCAAGAACGACATCACGGGCGGGCGCACGCCGGCGTCGTTCGAGCCGACGATTGATTATGTTGTGACGAAAGTGCCGCGTTTCGCGTTCGAGAAATTCAAGGGCGCGAAGCCGCTGCTGAATACGTCTATGAAATCGGTTGGCGAAGTGATGGCAATCGGACGCAGTTTTGAAGAGTCGCTGCAGAAATCCATGCGTTCCCTGGAAAAAGGCCTGACGGGTTTAGACCCTATGCCTATTCCAAATGCCGATCCGACGAACCCGGAATCTCTTACCGACGCGATACTGGCCGCCGTTGCGATGCCGACGCCGCAGCGGATCCTGCATATTGCCGACGCGATCCGTCACGGCATTTCGCTCGAGAGAATTCACGACACGTGCAAATACGATCCGTGGTTCCTGGAGCGCATCAAGAATATCGTCGATGCGGAAAAAGGAATTACAGCCAAGGGCCTGCCGGTCGACCGCGAGGGCTGGGTGCGACTTAAAAAACTTGGATTCTCGGATGCACGTCTTGCTACGTTGATGAATGTAAGCGAAGCGCAGGTCCGCAAGGCCCGCAAAACACATAATGTGCACCCCGTGTTCAAGCGCGTGGATACGTGCGCGGCGGAGATCCCCTCCTCGACGCCTTATATGTATAGCTGTTACGAGGGCGACGGGGTTAATGAGCCGGAGAGCGAGATCGATCCGAGCGACAAAGAAAAAATTATTATCCTCGGCGGCGGACCGAACAGGATCGGCCAGGGGATTGAATTCGATTATTGCTGCGTGCATGCGTCGTATGCTTTGCGTGAGGCGGGTTATGAAACGATCATGGTCAACTGCAACCCGGAAACGGTTTCGACGGATTACGATACGTCGGACAGGCTTTATTTCGAACCACTGACGGAAGAAGACGTGGTTGAACTGATCACGGCTGAACAGGCAAGCGGCACAGTCAAAGGCGTGATCGTGCAGCTCGGCGGGCAGACGCCGCTGAAACTCGCGCACCCGCTGCAAAAGGCCGGCATCCCGATTTTGGGAACCGACCCGGATGCGATTGACCTTGCGGAAGACCGCGAGAGATTCCAGAAGTTGCTTAAAAAACTGAAACTGCGCCAGCCGCCGAATGGCCTGGCAAGATCGGCCAAGGAAGCGGAAGAGATTTCTGATGAAATTGGCTTTCCCATTGTTATTCGTCCGTCTTACGTTCTCGGCGGTCAGGCGATGCAGATCGTCCACAACAAGACGGAGCTGAAGCAATATATCAAAACCGCCGTGAAGGTTTCGGGCGACGACCCTGTTCTGCTCGACCGTTATTTGAAATCCGCGATTGAAGTGGATGTCGATGCGCTGGCCGACGGTACGGATGTTTATGTCGCGGGGATCATGGAGCATATCGAGGAAGCGGGTATTCACTCGGGCGATTCTGCCTGCGTATTGCCGCCGCACTCCCTGCCCGCCGAGACGGTGAAAGAAATCGAGGCGCAGACGGTGACGCTTGCGAAAGCGCTTAAAGTCAAAGGCCTGATGAACGTACAGTTTGCGGTACGCAAGAATGATGAAACCGGCGTGCTGGATATTTATATTCTCGAGGTCAATCCGCGCGCGTCACGCACGGCGCCGTTCGTGGCAAAAGCAACGGGCGTTCCTGTCGCCAAACTCGCCGCGCGGATCATGGCAGGCGAGAAGCTTGCAGATTTCAAAGGCATGCTGAAAGGCATGAGCACAAACCACCACGCGGTGAAGGCACCAGTGTTCCCGTTCAACCGTTTCCCCGGCGTCGAGCCGCTGCTCGGACCGGAAATGAAATCAACGGGCGAAGTGATGGGCCTCGATACGGATGTATCGCATGCTCTCGCTAAAGCGTTCCTCGCGGCGGGCACGCGCCTGCCGACGGGCGGAAAAGTATTCCTGTCGGTCAAGGATGTGGACAAGGAAGCCCTCGCCCCGATCGCGAAGGAACTGGCCGATGTCGGGTTCGAGCTGGTCGCCACAGGCGGCACGGCGCGCTTCCTGAAAGAAAAAGGCCTGAAGGTCAAACGCATCAACAAGGTGATGGAAGGCCAGCCGCACATTGGCGATGCGATCATCAACGGCGAAATTTCCCTGATGATCAACACGACAGCGAAATCGTCGCAGGCCGTGGCCGATGGAACGAACATTCGTCGGTTAGCCTTGATGAACAAGATTCCCTATTACACACTGCTGACAGCAGCAAATGCCGCGGTGCAGGCTATCCGGGCCGTGAAAGCCAAGGAAATCGAGGTGGCGCCGCTGCAGAGTTATTTCGAAGCGCCAAAACCGGCGGAAAAACCCACCGAAAAGCCTGAAAAGCGCCGCAAGACGGCCTGATTGACGAAATGGCCTAACCCCCCTATCTTTAAAGGCATCCCGGCTTGCGCCGGGATATTGCTGTAAAAGGAAGTATACGTGGAAAAAATCCCGATGACGCCGCAGGGTCTGAAAGACCTGGAGGCGGAACTGAAGAACCTGAAATCCGTTCAGCGCCCCGCCGTGATCGAGGCGATTGCGACGGCGCGCGCGCATGGCGATTTATCAGAGAACGCAGAATACCATGCCGCTAAGGAACAGCAGAGCTTCATCGAGGGGCGCATCAAGGAACTGGATGCCGTCACCAGCAAAGTGCAAATCATTGACCCGGCAACGATGTCAGGCAATGTCGTCAAATTCGGCGCAACCGTTTTAATCATTGATGAAGAAACCGATGCCAAGGAAACTTATATGATCGTCGGCGAATATGAAGCGAACGCCGAAAAGAAAAGAATTTCAATTACCGCACCTATCGCGCGCGCATTGATTGGAAAATCGGTCGGTGATTCCGTTGAAGTCCGTGCGCCCGGCGGCAAAAAATCTTATGAAATCGCGGAAGTGAATTACAGGTAACGATTATTCGTCGACCGGAACGCCTGGATCTTCCTTGATCGAGCGAATTGCCAGCGATGATTTCACCGACGTGACGTTTGGCATTTTCGTCAGATCATTCGTCAGGAAGCTCTGGTAGCTGTCCCAGTCGCGGGCAACGATGCGGAGGATAAAATCGACCTCGCCGGCCAGCATGTGGCATTCACGGACCATCGGCCATTCACGAACCTGCTTCTCGAATTTCGAAAGTTCGTTTTCAGCGTGGCTGTTGAGCTTGACCATCGCGAAAACGCTGACGGTATAGCCCAGCGTGGCGGGGCTTAAATGGGCGTGGTAGCTTTTGATGTAGCCGGCTTCCTCCAGTGCACGCACACGGCGAAGGCACGGCGGTGCGGAGATGCCTACGTTTTTGGCTAATTCGACATTGGTGATACGTCCATTGTCCTGAAGATCGCGGAGGATTTTTTTGTCGATTTTGTCTAGTTTGGAACGGCGCATGAATAATCACTGCCCTTTAAATAAGGATTTTAGAATTAATACCGGGTTTGATATAAAGTTGCGCGAGGGTTGATGCAAGGCTTTTCTTTTTTAAATATTACGAAACTTATCGCTTGACAGCTCATGGTTGAAAGACGACTCGAACAATGAAGTGCTGGATCATTACAGAGGGTATGGCCGGAACGGAAAATCAATGCCTTGGCGTCGCCGAGGCGCTGGGCGTTTCAGCAGAGGTGAAGCGCATTACTCTGCGCCAGCCATGGAAGAGTTTTTCGCCGTGGCTGGGGTTTGAGCATGCGAGAATTTTCGAGCCCGCTTTGTCGCCGCCATGGCCCGACCTTGTGATCGCCAGCGGGCGCAAGAGCATTGCCACTTCGCGTTACATTAGAAAAGCCAGTAATGGAAAAAGTTTCACGGTACAGATTCAGGATCCGCGCGTCTCGCCCGCGCAGTTCGATCTTGTCGCCCTGCCCGCGCATGATCCGACGCGTGGAAGCAATGTTATTATTACGGATGCGAGCCCGAATAGAATCACAGCGGAAAAACTTGCTTCGGCGCGGGAGAAATTCAGCGCGTTTGGAAAACTGAAATCTCCGCGCGTGGCGGTGCTGGCAGGCGGCGACAGCAAGTCGCATAAATTAACGGCATCCATCACGAAAAATCTGGCGGAGCAGTTGAAGACTCTTGATGCCGGATTGATGGTGACGACGTCACGGAGGACTGGAGAAGAGAATACGAAGATTTTGCGCGATGGTTTACTCGATCCCGTCTTGCGACGGGGTTACGAAGAAGAAGATATTTTTTTCTGGGATGGCACAGGCGAGAATCCCTATTTCGGCATGCTGGCCTGGGCGGATTTTATTTTGGTGACGGAGGACAGCGCGTCGATGCTTTCAGATGCCGCGACGACGGGAAAACCGGTTTACGTGATTGCGCTCGAAGGCGGATCAAAGCGGCTGGATAAATTGCATGAGAATCTGCGGCAAAAAGGAATCACCCGCCCTTTCGATGGCAGATTAGAGAGCTGGAGCTATGAGCCGTTACGGGATTCGCAGAAAATAGCCGATGAAATAAGGCTCCGGATGGCTGGACATCGGGCCTGAGAAATGTAATTTACTACAGGGGTAAATATGACCAATTTGCATTCCAAAGTCCTGATTATCGGGTCCGGCCCAGCCGGATATACCGCCGCGATTTACGCGGCGCGCGCGAATCTGAAGCCTATTCTTGTCACGGGGCACGAGCCCGGCGGCCAGCTCATGGTCACGACGGATGTCGAAAATTATCCCGGATTCAAAGACGTGATCCAGGGCCCGTGGCTGATGGAGCAGATGAAGGCACAGGCCGAGCATGTCGGCACGCAGCTCATTACCGATTACATCACCAATGTCGACCTGAATTCCCGCCCCTTCCGCGCGACGAGCGATGGCGGTGCGGTTTATACCGGAGACACATTGATTATCGCGACAGGCGCGAAGGCGCGCTGGCTTGGATTGCCAAGCGAGGAAAAATTCCGCGGTAAGGGCGTTTCGGCCTGCGCAACTTGTGACGGATTTTTCTTCAAGGGCAAAGAGGTCGCGATTGTCGGCGGCGGCAACACGGCAGCCGAGGAAGCGATATTCCTGACGAATTTCTGCTCGAAGGTCACACTCATTCATAGGCGCGATTCACTGAAGGCTGAAAAAATTCTGCAGGACCGGTTGTTCAAAAATCCGAAGATCAATGTTCTCTGGGATACGGTGATCGAGGAAGTTGTCGGCGATGCGACTGGGATGACGGGCCTCAAGCTGAAAAACATCAAGACCGGCAAGCATAGCGATTTCACCGCGCACGGATTGTTCGTGGCGATCGGCCACGACCCGGCGACGGAATTGTTCAAGGGCAAACTAAAAATGGATGAAAGCGGATACATCATCAAAGCGCCGGATTCGACGGCGACGGAAATTCCGGGCGTGTTCGCTGCCGGAGACGTGGCCGATCATGTTTACAGGCAAGCCGTGACTGCGGCCGGCATGGGGTGCATGGCAGCACTGGAAGCCGACAGGTTCCTGGCCGCGCATGTAAACGATAAAAAACAGGCGGAAGCCGCGGAATAATATGGATTGGGACAAGCTCCGCATTTTTCACGCCGTCGCAGAATCAGGAAGCCTGACGGGCGCAGGCAAGGCGCTATCGCTCAGCCAGCCTGCCGTATCACGCCAGATCGCGACGCTCGAGGAAAATCTCGGGGTTGGATTATTCAGGCGGCACGCGCGAGGGCTTGTGCTTACCGAACAGGGCGAACTTCTTTATGAGACGACGAAAGATATTTTTCACCGGCTTTCGGTGGTCAAAGGTCAGCTCGGCGATACACGCAAGCGCCCGGAAGGGCCGCTGACGATTACGGTTTCGGAATTCGTCGCCTCGACATGGCTGGCACCGAAGCTCGTGCAGTTCCGGGAAACCTATCCTGACATCCAGCTGACGATTCTCGTCGACGATAAAATTCTCAAAATCAATCTCAAGGAAGCGGATGCGGCGCTGCGCCTCAGCAAGCCGACGGAATCGGATTTGATTCACCGGCACCTCGCCTCGATTCACTTTCACATCTGTGGTTCAAAATCGTATTTCGAGAAATACGGGCGTCCAAAAATTGTGAATGAACTGAAAAATCACAGGCTGATTGGTGTGCCGGAACATATTACCTGGCCGTTCGGCAATCCGAACTGGCTTTTCGAAGTTGCGGGGGTGAACGCGCGCAGCAACATCATCATGATGACGAACTCGATGCATGCGATTCACCAGGCGGTGAAAACCGGCGCGGGACTCGCGGTGCTGCCCGATTACCTGCTCGCGAGTGACGAATCTCTGGAGGCCGTGTTGCCCCGGTTAGAGCGCCCGCCGGTCGATATGTACTTCATTTATGCCGAGGAACGCCGCAATTCGCGCCGCCTGACGGCGTTCCGCGACTTCCTGCTCGAGAACATACAAGCGACGTCATTCGCACTTCGGCCTACGGAATCCAATATCTAACACATTGATTTTAAATATTATTTTTTTATCCCATGCATAAAATGCATAGCTGGCATCGCGAATTGACCGTAGAGCCTTATGGCTGGAAAAGTATATAAACTCACGCATCGACGCCACACATTGCGTCGAGAAGGACCCGCAAGGGTTCTTACGTCTCCCAGACGTGAAACCTCCCTGTTCAACTCGCCGGACCTTTATGGTCCGGTTTTTTTTTGATATATCTGTTAGATGATTGCTCCTTCCGTTCCGGGCACTCCCGGACCTTCCAAAACGACGATTGCCCTTTTCAACTACGGCGGCGGTATGCGCGGGTTGATCCCGGCGCATTTCATGGCGCGGATCGAACAGGTCACGGGCTTGGCGATGACCGACATGGTCGATATTTTTACGGGCCCCTCGACCGGCGCGATTTTGAATGCCGCGCTGAACATGCCCTCGCCCAACGACCCGACGCGGCCGAAATACCGCGCGTCGCAGATGGTGCAGTTTTACGAGCGCGAAGGCCTGAGTATTTTTCCGCATGACAGGTTCCGCGAATTCCGTGCCTTTGTGCATGATTTCAACAACCGCACGATGAAAATCGGGCAGATGAAAAAACTGTTCCGGCAGGGGCATTATCATCCCGGGCACCTGCAGAAATCGCTGCGCGCGATGTATGGCGATGCGAAGCTGACCGACACGCTGAAAAGCCTGATCATCCCCGTTTATAATTTAGACGGCGACGGGTTGCAGGCGGTGGAAGAAGTCGGAGAAACCGGCAACGCACCCGTGCACACGCAGAACAATTTCGTCGACCAGGGTGGTTATGCGGTGTGGTTGAAGAACATCAAGACCGGCATGGCGCTTTACCCGACGCCGGATGTTTCGATTTATGATGCGATCCTGGCGAGCTGCGCCGCGCCGACCTATTTCCCCTGCCACAATTTCACGGTCGTGTACGGCAAGAACCGGCGCAAGACGATTGAATATGCGGGCATTGATGGCAGTATCTTCGACAATCCGTGCATCAGTTATCACGGCGCGATCCGCCAACATGTGCCGCCGGATTCGAAACTGGTGATGATTATTCTCGGGACCGGGCACACGCTGCGCTCATTCAAAAAAGATGACTGGAACAGTTTCGGCGGTCTTGGCGTTGTCGATCCGACCAACGATTTGCCGCTGATCAACATTCTCTTTCACGCATCGGAAACGGCATTGATCGAAAGCTTCGCGCAGGAGATGAAGGGGAATATTTATACCTTCAATAAGTCGCTGATCCCCGAGATCAACAATCCGAAAAACCCGAGCACGCAGATAGACGATGCGCGGCCGGAAAACCTGAAGAAGCTGAAAAATTTCTTCGAGGAAATGCTCGAGGAGAATAAAAACAGCTTCGACGAGATCTGTAACATCCTCGTCAACAACCGCGATCAGAATGTCACTGAAAAAAGAACGCTAATGAAAGACATGCGGCGGTTCTTCGGCCTGGACAGGATAAGGGTTTAGGCCGCCTTCGCTTTGCCTTTTAACGCCGCGCAGGCACGCTGGATGCGTTTGCAGGCATCTTCAAGAACCTTGTCCGACGTCGCGTAGGAAATGCGGAAGAATGGCGAAAGGCCGAACGCTGCGCCGTGCACACAAGCGACGCCTTCGGATTCCAGGAGGTAATTCGAGAAATCCTCGTCGGTCTGGATGGTTTTTCCCTGCGGCGTGGTTTTGCCGATAACGCCTGCGCAGGACGGATAGACATAGAACGCGCCTTCCGGCGTGCGGCAGGAAATGCCTTCCACTTCGTTCAGCATTTTCACAACAAGGTTGCGGCGGCGCTGGAAGCTTTCATTGCGCTCCTTCAGGAAGGACTGGTCGCCGTTCAGCGCGGCGACGGATGCTTCCTGCGAAATGGATGAGGGGTTCGAGGTGCTCTGGCTCTGGATGATGCTGATGGCCTTGATCAGTTCCTTGGGCCCTGCCCCGAAGCCGATGCGCCAGCCGGTCATGGAATAGGATTTGGACACGCCGTTGACGGTGAATGTGCGGTCGAACAGGCCGGGCTCGACTTCCGCAGGCGTGCAGAATTTGAAGCCGTCATAGACGATGTGTTCATAGATATCGTCGGTCATGACATAGACATGCTTGTGCTTCATTAGCACATCGGTGAGTGCTTTCATTTCGGCGCGTGTGTAGGCAGCGCCGGAAGGATTGGACGGCGAATTCAGGATGATCCATTTGGTTTTTTTCGTGATCGCTTTTTCAAGGTCGGCGGGCTGGAGCTTGAAGCCGTTGTCTTCCGTGCAATCGATGAAAACCGGCGTGCCTTCCGCAAGCATGACCATGTCGGGGTAGGAAACCCAGTACGGCGCGGGGATGATGACTTCATCGCCCGGGTTGAGCGAGGCCATGAGCGCGTTATAGAGCACCTGTTTGCCGCCGGTGCCGACGGTAATGTTCTCGCGTTTATATTCCAGTTTATTGTCGCGTTTGAACTTGCCGATGATGGCATCTTTCAGTTCGGGCGTGCCGTCGACAGCGGTGTATTTGGTTTTATTGTTTTTGATCGCGGTATAGGCCGCTTCCTTGATGAAATCGGGGGTCGGGAAATCGGGCTCGCCCGCCGAGAGGCCGATAATATCCTTACCTGCGGCTTTAAGCTCGGCGGCCTTGTTGGTGGCGGCCAGCGTGGGTGACGGTTTGATGCGGCTCAGGCGATTGGCGGTTAGGGACATTCTCGTAAACTCCGTAAAACGACCGCAGCATATGGTAATGAAGTTTCCGAATCAAGCGAGCCGGGGCATGTTTTATTGTTTAAACAATCAAAATAAGCTGTTGGCACACCATTTAAAGGCTTGTGCTGCAAGGGTTCAGCCCTTAAAAATGGTCGGACTATGAGCCGAAGAACCCTCCTCATCAAATTCCTGTTTTCAGCCGCCATTATGGCGATCCTGCTGCTGCAGGTGGATAAAAGCCAGCTTCATCTGATGGCTGAAAATATTCACCCGGTTACCTGGGGTTATGCGCTCGTTTTCATTTTCCTGCAGCTTGGTGCCCTCTCGGCCCGCTGGATGCTGCTGATGAATGCAGACACGGCGCAGCCGATGCGTTTTCCCACTTCGGTGCGGATCACGGCGGTCAGCTTTTTAGCCAATTACGTTTTCATTACATCGCTCGGCGGGATTGTCGCGCGTATCGGCCTGACCATGAGCCACGGTTTTACGCTGATGAAATCGCTGGCGGCGGCGCTGATCGACCGGGGCATGACATTGCTGGCGCTGTTGATCCTGGCGGCTTTGTTCATGCCGTTCCTGAATGGCGTGTTCCATCCCGATTTGCTGAATGCCTCGACTGTTTTCGTTTCGCTGATGCTGGTGGGGCTTGCGATTGTCATGCTGTCGCTGGTTTACCGGAACCGCCGTGCCATCATCTTTTCACACCGCAGGGTTGCCATCTGTTATAAATATATCCGCGCGCTGCTGACGGACACTGAAAGAATGGCGAAGATTATCGCCATATCGCTCGTGGGCCAGATCATGTATTTCGCCGCTGTCTATATCGTGATGAGCTCGCTCGGCACTGATTTCTCGTTCATACGTTTCCTGGCGGTTATCCCGATTATTACCTTGATTGCCAGCCTGCCGGTGGGTTACGGCGGCTGGGGCATTCGTGAGGGTGCTTTCATGTACGGCCTCGGCCTGATCAACATGCCGCTCGAGGCCGCGTTCATGGCTTCGGTGCAGATCGGCATTCTTTCGACGATTGCGGCGATGATTTCGGGCATCCCTGCCCTGATCGACGACGAAACGCAGGACGCCCTGCGGCAATGGCGGCATAAAAAGCGCCAGCCTGTGCATGTTCGCGGCTAGGACAACCGGCGGCGCAGCGTTTGCTGCCGTTTTTTTTGCTATCACTCTCCAGATCAATCTTACCTTCATGGCCTCCGGCGATTACCCGGGCCTGAGGATTTCGGCGGCGGATTTTCTTCTGCCGCTTGCCGCACTGTTTATCGGCATGAGCTTTTTGAGACGGCGCAGCGTGTGGCCGGAATGGGAAAAGCCGTTTCGCTGGCTAGCGCCGATATTGATGAGCGCGGTTATGATTTTTGCGTTTGTTAATGGATATTTCGTGCAGGGCGAAATCAGCCGCTGGGCGCTCACGAACAAGCTGGCGGGCTGGTTTGCGCTGATGGGATATTTTGGCGCGAGCGCGTGGCTGGCGGCCAATCACAGGGAAGCCCTACCCTATTTTATCCGGGCGTTCGTGTTTTTCGCGATGGCGGCGATGGCGTGGGATATCGCGATCCAGGTTTTTAAAATGTTCGATATCGAGATCAGCGCCTACGGCCCGTGGGAAGCGGCGCGCGGGTTCATGGGCAATCGCAATGCGTTTGGCTTTTTGCTGGTTGCGGCTGCCGCGCTCGTTACCACGCAGGGATTTAAGAAGGCCGGGCCGGAATTTTATATTTTCTGGCTGCTGTTCCCGGCGGTTTTTATTTTTAACGGGTCGCGGACGTTATGGCTCTGCATGGCTTTCCTGCTTATGGTTTTTGTTTATCTCGACTGGCGGAAGAGTTTGAAAATTATTCTGCCGTGCTTGGTTATTGGGTTGTCGCTCTTCTTCCTGATTTTTTCCGCCGAACAGCAGAAGAATTTTATAGAAGCGCCGCTGACCGGTATGGATGTATTGGTGGTAAAACAGGAAAGCGCGCAGGAATACGGGCATGCGGAGCGGATGGATATTATTCATGGCGCGATTGCCATGTTTAAGGAGCGACCTATACAGGGCGCGGGACTCGGCTCGGCGCTTTATTTCCAGCGGCAGGAGACCGGAAAAACGCTGGATATCATCGATTGCACGCCGCTGTGGATTTTGAGCGAGATGGGGATTATTGGCTTCCTGGTTTTTGCCGGGTCATATCTGCTTATGGTTTTGGCTCTATTAAAAAAAGCAAAAGAGGATGCGTTTGCACGCGGCGTCCTGATTATTCTTTTATGTTTCGGGATTTTTTCGCTGTTCCATGAACTGCTTTATACGCGGTTTTTGTGGTTTATGCTGGGGTTGGCGCTGGTCAGACCGCGTCAGGACGCACAAGCGACCTGATGTCCGTCAAGTCGGGCTTTGCGTCGAATGTAATTCCGTTTTTATCGAAGAAATTTTTGAGGGGTTTCAGGATAGGGTCCTGCAGCGCGGCGCGGATATAGGCCTGCGTGCGCGGAATGTACTGCAAATAGCCGGTTTTGTAATCTTTCGCCGCCATTCTTATGAACTGACCAACGACGCGGCAGTGGAACTGCGTGGCGAGAATGCGGTATGCGGGATCTTCGGGCGTGTATTTTTGCCGGATAGCGGGCGGAACGTCGATGCGTACATCTTCGAGTAAATTGCCGAGATCGTAAAGGCCGGAGCCAAGCAGCGCGTCCTGGAAATCAAGGATACCGCAGCGTTTCAGGCCCTTTTCGCCCGGCAGGAACATCAGGTTTTCAACATGATAATCGGCATGGACGAAATTATCTGTGCGCGTGGGCGCATTTTTTTCAATTTCAGCCCAGATGGATAAATATTCTTCCGCCAAGCCGTCGGGGTTTTTCCTGCGCTTGATCGTGGGCACGTACCAGTCGATGACACGGCGGTGGGTTTTATGCACATTGCTGTCGTAATAAAACGGCATCGATGGAAGGTTTTTCTGCTCGCGGAGATAGGCCAGCACATCTGCCGCGAGCGCGTAAATTTCATCGGGGCCATTTTTCTCCATGGCTTTTTTGAAAGAAATATTGCCGAAATCCTCGATGATGAGATAATTTTTCTCGCGCTCGTAAATTTCAGGGGCCCTGAGCCCGATATCGTTCAGCCATTCGGCGATACGGATATAATCATCCAGGCCGTGGTCTAGCCTTTCGTCCAGCGAGCAATCCATGAGAATGGCGGCGCGGCCTGATTTTTCGACGCGCGCATAGGAACGCGTCGATGCGTCCTGCCCCATGGGAGATATAATCGTCCAGTTTTTGGGAGAGACGCCGTGCTTCACTTGTCTTTTTTGGACTTGGTCCGGGTGTTGGCGAGTTTTTTAATGGCGTCGATGTGATCCTGCGAGGCGCTCTTGCGGCGGGCGGGCTGATCCTCGAAGCCGAACACGGTGGCGTGATCGTCGACCACGGCTTTCAGCAATTCCATGCCGAATTTATCCTGAGAATTTTTGTTTTTTATTTTACGCGCCAGCGGTTCCAGCGATTTGGCTTTTTCGCTGCGGCCTGAAGCAACGCGCTCGACATTATAGGCAACGATGCCGTTGAGATGCGGCTTGATGAGCGCATGCATGAGCCGCTGGTCTTCCAGCGCCCATTCGATCAGCTGCTTGCTGGCTTTCGTGATATTGC
The DNA here is from genome assembly GCA_002483465.1 of Micavibrio sp. UBA7657. Classification (GTDB taxonomy): domain Bacteria; phylum Pseudomonadota; class Alphaproteobacteria; order Micavibrionales; family Micavibrionaceae; genus UBA7657. Next base: position 198,591 of record DLHX01000012.1, read on the forward strand.
CCTTCGAGATTTTCAGGGCGTCGCGGATATAGCGTTCGGCGTATTCGGACATGGCCGGCTCCTTTGCTGTATTTATAATAATGGCACAATTCAGGGGGACTGTCATCCGGCCAAATTACAGCGCGGCAAGCTCTTTCATGAGCGATTGCACGCCTTTAACGCGTTCGGAAGGGCTGTCCCACTGACGTATGGCGACGAGTTTCTGGTCCTGCGGGCGGAGCTTCACGCCGCCGCGTTTTTCGCCGATCCATTTGAACAGCGCATCGACATTCGGCGGGCGGTCCTTGTGGAAACCGATGACGGCGCCTTTGGGTCCGGCCTCTACCTGACCGATGCCCGCCTTGCGGCAGAGCTGTTTGATGGCGACGATATCGAGCAGGTTTTCGACTTCTTTGGGAAGTTTGCCAAAGCGGTCGATCAGTTCGGCGGCGAAGGATTCAATATCGTCCTGAGTGTCGAGGTCGGACAAGCGGCGGTACAGGCTCATGCGCACGCCGAGATCCTCGACGTAATCTTCGGGGATGAGAACGGAGGTGCCGATATTGATCTGCGGCGCCCATTTGGCTTCCGGCGCTTCGGTGAAATCGACGCCCTCACGCGCGGCAGCGACGGCTTCCTCCAGCATCTGCTGGTAAAGCTCGACGCCGATTTCGCGGATGTGACCGGATTGCTGGTCGCCCAGCAGATTTCCAGCGCCGCGAATATCCATGTCGTGGCTGGCGAGCTGGAAACCCGCGCCGAGCGTATCGAGCGTTTCCATGACTTCGAGGCGTTTCATGGCGTTCGGATTCAGCATCTGTCCCGGCGGCCAGGTAAGATAGGCGTAGGCACGGACTTTCGAACGGCCGATGCGGCCACGGATCTGATAAAGCTGCGCGAGGCCGAACATGTCGGCGCGGTGGATGATCATGGTGTTGGCAGTCGGGATGTCGATGCCGGACTCGATGATGTTGGTGGCGAGCAGAATGTCGTACTGGCCGTCATAGAAGGCGCTCATGCGGTCCTCTAGCTCGGTGGGCGTCATCTGGCCGTGGGCGGAGATGATTTTAACTTCGGGGACCAGATCGGCGAGTTGTTTTTGCAGATCGTCCATGTCTTTCACGCGCGGGCAGACATAGAAGGTCTGGCCGCCGCGGTAATGTTCGCGCAGGATCGCCTCACGGATGACGAGCGGATCGTAGGGAAGAATAAATGTCCGCACGGCAAGGCGGTCGACCGGCGGCGTGGCGATGAGGCTCATGTCTTTTACACCGGAGAGCGACATTTGTAATGTGCGGGGGATGGGGGTGGCAGTGAGCGTCAGGATATGAACGTTATTCTTGATTTCCTTCAGCCATTCTTTCTGTTTGACGCCGAAGCGTTGTTCCTCGTCGACGATCAGGAGGCCGAGATTGGCGAATTTGACGCTTTCACTGAACAGCGCGTGTGTGCCGATGACGATTTGAACGCTGCCCTCTTTGAGGCCTTCGCGGGTTTTTTCGGCATCCTTAGGCGAGACCATGCGGGAAAGTTGATCGACGCGGATTCCCGTTCCGGCGAAGCGTTTCGAGAAATTCTGGAAGTGCTGGCGGGCGAGCAGCGTGGTCGGCACGACGACGGCGACCTGCGCGCCGTCTTTCGCAGCGACATAGGCGGCGCGGAGCGCAACTTCGGTTTTACCGAACCCGACATCGCCGCAGATCAGGCGGTCCATCGGGTGTTCGCTGGCGAGATCGGCGATGACGTCGTTGATGGCGCGTTCCTGGTCCTCGGTTTCCTGGTACGGGAATTTGGCGGCGAATTCGTTGTATACGCCGATATCGATATCGAGTTTTTCGGCTTTCCTGAGCTGACGCGCGGCGGCGAGTTTGAGGAGCTGGTCGGCCATGATCATGAGGTCTTGTTTTACACGCGATTTACGCGCCTGCCAGCCTGCGCCGCCGAGCTTATCAAGCTGGACGTTGCCTTCGCTGCTGCCGAAGCGCGAGAGGACTTCCATATTTTCGACGGGAACGAAGAGGCGGTCGCCGCCTGCATATTCGAGCTTGAGGCAATCGTGCATTGTGCCCGCGGCTTCAAGCGTTTTGAGCGCGATGAACTGGCCGATGCCATGATCGACGTGCACGACGAGATCGCCTTCATTGAGAGAAGAGACTTCTGTGAGGAAATTGTCGGCCTTGCGGCGTTTTTTGGATTTGCGGGCGAGACGGTCGCCGAGAATGTCCTGTTCGGTGATGATTACGAGATCCTCGGCAACGAAACCATGTTCAAGGGCGAGAATGCCGATGACGACATCGCCCTTCTCTATTTTTTTGAGGGATTCAAATTCCTTGGAAGAGATGCCTGCATGATTCATGAGGCCTTTAAGACGTTCTTTGGAGCCTTCGGAATAGGCGGCGATAAAAACCGGCTTTTGCAAAGAGAAGATGTGTTTTTTGAGTTCGCCAAAGACATCGCCATCCGGCAGAGCGCGGATATCGGCGAAATCGCGACCTTTTCTGGCTTCTCCGGAAGCCTGTTCGTCGGGCGAGCCGAACGGCGAAAGTGAAACGGATTCCGTTGTGAGAGATTTCCATTCCCTGTCTTCTATATAGAGGCGTTCGACTGGCAACGGGTGATAAACCGTGCCGGACAGACTGACATCGCTTTTTTTAGCTTTTTTAAGGGAATCCGATTCAAGTGTTTTGCGGGCCTGGTAGAAATCGTGGATATGTGTGATGCGTTCGTCATGCGCATCGGCGGCGTGGTAATCGAAACTAATGGATGTATTCGGAACATAATCGAAAAGTGTATCCAGTTTTTCATGAAATAGCGCCAGCCAGTGATCCATGCCGCTGTAGCGACGGCCTTCAGAGACGGATTCATACAGCGGGTCGTCTTTCTGCACGGCACCGAAGGTTTCGCGATAACCGGCGCGGAAACGGGCGATTGAGTCTTCATCAAGGAAGAATTCCGTCGCGGGTTGGAGAGTCAGCGATTTTATTTTTTCCAGCGTTCGCTGCGTGGCTGGATCGAAGGTGCGGAGCGATTCAATTTCATCGCCGAACAGATCCATGCGCACGGGATTCTCCTGCCCCGGCGGGAACAGATCGATAATACCACCGCGAATGGCGTACTCTCCCGCCTCGCGCACGGTTTCGGTCCGGGAATAGCCGCCGCCCGCGAAAAATTTCTGTAAATTATCGATTTCAAGCTTTTGCCCCTGCGCGGCGATCAGGGCGGCGTTTTCGAGAGCGGCCCTTGGCATGACGCGCTGGACGGCGGCGTTGACGGTGGTAATCAGGATGCGGGGGTAGCGCTCCTGCTCCCTGTCCCAGGCCAGCAGTTTGGTGAGGGCCGCGACCCGGCGGGCGACGATATCGCTGTTGGGTGATACGCGGTCATAAGGAAGGCAGTCCCATGCCGGGAAGATGATGACCCGCACGTCCGGGGCGAAAAAAGCCAATAAATCCGCGAGGGTAGCGGCCCGCATGTCATCCAGCGCGATATGGAGCAGGACCCGGTCTTCGGGCATAAGGGCACGGGCTTTTTCAGCCAGAATCCGGGCGTCATGACCCTCCGGCGCACCGTATATAACGCCGGTTTTCTGTGGGGTCTGGGCATGGGCGACCTGGGTCGGCAAAGGGGCGGTTTTCCTGGTGAATCGAGTGGTTAAAACATTTGTCTTGGAATGCGTTTTTATATATATATTTCCCTCTGTTGCAAAGGGCGACAAATAAGGAAAATAAACCAGATGGGCGCCAATCCCGCGATTTCAAACCGCGAAATTAACAGCGAGAAAAAACGGCTTCTTGAAGAGGCCGTGGTTCACGATTTCAAGCCGATCAGCAAGCGCGGATTCCTGGAGCGCCTGTTCGCTTTCGCATTCCGTGGTTTCGTATACCCGCAAATCTGGGAAGACCCGGAAGTCGACCTGCCCGCCCTGAAGATTGATGATGACAGCCGCATCATGACCATCGCGTCCGGCGGCTGCAACGTAATGAATTACCTGACCGAGGGTCCGCGCCGCGTAAAGGCCGTGGACCTCAACCCCGCACACGTTGCGCTCACACGCCTCAAGATCACGGCGCTGAAGCACCTGCCGGATTACGAGAGCTTTTTCAAATTCTTCGGCCATGCCGACACGAAAGAAAACATCCATAACTACGAAACATATATCGCGCCGAATTTAGATCCGTTCTCGAAGAAATACTGGGAGAGCTATTCGCTGCTGGATGGCCGCCGCATCAATTACTTCACCAAGAATTTGTACCAGTTCGGGTTGCTGGGCCGCTCGATCAGCTTCGTGCATATCCTCGCCAGGATTTACGGCAAGGACCCCCGCGATATTTTGCAGGCGCGGACCATGCAGGAGCAGAAGGAAATCTTTGACCGCACGGTCGGCCCGCTGTTCGACAAACCGCTGGTGAAGAAACTCTTCAGCTGGCCGGTTTCGCTTTACGGCCTCGGTATTCCGCCCTCGCAGTTTGATGAACTGCAAAAGGTCGCAGATAACGGCGACATGGCGCAGCTTATGAAAGCGCGTCTCGAGCGGCTGGCCTGCGATTTCCCAATCCAGGATAATTACTTCGCGTGGCAGGCTTTCGGACGCGGTTACGACCGCGAGAACAAGCGCGGCATTCCGCGCTACCTGACCGAGGAGAATTACAATAAGATCAAGAATTACGCCGACCGCGTTGAGGTCTATCACACATCGATGACCGGGTTCCTGGAATCGCAGCCTGCGGCGAGCCTTGATTGCTATGTCTTTTTAGACGCGCAGGACTGGATGAACAAGGACCAACTTAACGACCTGTGGAACGGCGTGATGCGCACGGCCCGGCCCGGCGCGCGCGTGATCTTCCGCACCGCAGGCGAAGACAGCCCGCTGACGAAGGCCCTGCCCGCCGAGATGCTCGGCAAATGGGCCTACGACCCCGACGCTTCAAAAGAGGCGGTCAAGCACGACCGCTCCTCGATTTACGGTGGTTTCCATGTCTACACCCTCAAAAATGGCCCGGCCCGCGCCTGAATCAGACGCAAAAGCGGCGATGGACCGGATGTACCGCTGGACGCGGCATGTCTATGACGCCTCGCGCAAATATTACCTGCTGGGGCGCGATGTCCTGATCCGCCATATACGCCCCGCCGCCGGGGAAGTGGTGTGCGAGGTGGGCTGCGGCACGGCGCGGAACTTGCGTAAGATGGCACCGCGCTACCAAGAGGCCCGTTTCTGCGGCATCGATGCTTCAGATGAAATGTTAAAATCGGCACGCAATATTTTGAAAAACAGGGGGCTTTCCGAGAAGGTCCAGGTGGAGCAAGGGTTCGCCCAGTCGTTCGACCCGGTGGCGCTGTTCGGTCTCAGCAAGCCGTTAGACAAGATCGTGTTTTCCTATGCCCTGTCCATCATCCCGCCGTGGCGGGAGTCGTTAGACCATGCGCTGACTTTGCTTAAGAGCGGCGGGGAAATTCATATCGTCGATTTCGGCGCGCAGGCCGGGCTGCCCGCGCCGTTCCGGGCCTTCGTGTTCTGGTGGCTGAAGCAATTTCATGTCTATCACAAGCCGGAAATCCTGAATTACCTGCGCCGTCTCGAACTCGAGAAGAAGGGCACGCTGAAGGTCATACCTTTATATAAGGGCTATGCTGATTACGCGGTGTTCAGGAAGAACTAGGGCCTGTGGCTCTTTAATTTCGTGAAAAGGTCGCTTTCCACATTCGCTGGGACGGGCTCTGTACCCGTGATCCAGTTATAAAGGTCGGGGTCCTGGAGCTGGAGTAGCCCCTCGAATTCATCGAGTTCCGCATCTGAAAAACCCGCCACGTTTTTATCCGCGAACGAGCCCAATATAAGGTCCATTTCACGCGTGCCACGGTGCCAGGCGCGGTATACCAGCCGTTTGCGGCGGATTTCGATATCTTCTATAGTATGCGCAGACCCCATGGAAAGGACCTTAGCGTTATGAAAGCTTTTCTGAAAGACAATATTGCCCTTGTCGCCGCCATCGCCCTTCCCGCCCTGCTCGCGGTTGTTTTCGCGATCTCGGCCATGGCTGTAAGGGTCAGCGTCGAAGACCCCAGCACCGATTTCTTCATCGTCACCGATTATTACGATAACGGCTCGCGCTTCCAGTTCGACGTCAATAACGAACGCCTGAATGTCAATTACCGCGCCGCCGAGAAAGATGTGAGCTATAGCGCGAAGCCGCGTTTATGGCGCGTCAACGTACCGGAAATGACCGTGCAGGAAATTTCGCTGAACACGCCCGGCGGCGATGGCGCGAAGACCATCGACATTCCCGGTGTCACCGATATTAAAGTCATCAATGTCAGCCCCGGCCCCGACGGCTATTCCTTCGTTGATTCCTACCGCCCCGGCGGCAATATCATGACCGAGGTGTTTTCAATGGACAGCCAGCACCGCAACCGTTCGGGCATCGCGAAGGATGGCCGCCTCGTCAGCTTTAAAATTCCCGACGGCAATAATTACAATTACTACAATTCGCGCTTTCTCGGCTGGGTGGTCGAATGACGGTATTTTCCGCCGCGCAAAAGGACGGGCTTGAACAGATCCTGCGCCTGATGGATGCAAACAATCTGTCCGGCGCGGATGTTAAAAAAGCGGCGGCGGAGCGCAAGAAAGAACAGAAATCCGGAGGCAACGAGATTTCAAAAGGCGAAATGATTATGCGCCTGTTCGCCTATATGGGTGGCGCGCTTATTTTTGCAGGGTTGTCGGTGTTCATCGAAACGATCTGGGACGATATCGGATCACTCCCCCGCGTCATCATTACACTCGGCACGGGTTTCACGGCGTATATCTGCGGCGTCGTGTTCGCACTGGATAAGAGATTTGAAAAAGCTGCAACGCCCGCCTTTATTCTCGCTTTTATCATGCAACCGATGGGATTGTTTGTGCTGCTGGATGAATATTTCCCGGGCGATAACGCCGCGCTCGGCGGGATGGTGGTGTTCGCGCCGCTGGCAATTCAGCAATTGTTGACCTTCATTAAATTCCGTTTTTCATCGCTGCTGCTCTACAGCCTTCTGTACCTGCTGGGCTTCGCGTTCAGTTTTGTTGAGTATTTCGACCTCGACCGGGGCGCGTCGTCGCTCGTGCTCGGCACGTTCCTGCTCTTGAGCACGATCAATATGCAGCTCAAGGAGAAATTCAGGGAGCTCACGCCGCTGTTTTTTGTGATTGCGACCGTGCTGTTTTTCTCGGGCGTTTATTATTTTGTCGGGCGGACGGTGTTTGATTCCATTGCCCTGTCGCTGATCCTTTCGTTGCTTGGTTTTGCTGTCTTGAAGGAATCCAAAACGCTTTATGTGCTATGCATGATTTATATAGCAGGCTATTTCTGCGGCGGGCCGGGCGGCGGATGGAGTAATTTCGACTGGCATTTCTACAACCAGGTTACGGCGGTTTTTACGGGCACGAGCCTCGTCCTGGCAGGGCAATGGCTGCGCCGCTCGAATTACATCTCGCTGCACCCGCTCTGGATGTTCGTCGGTACAAGCTTTGCACTTGGCGGTCTCTACAGTCTTTTTCCTGTTGCCTTGCAGCCCGTGGCGATCGGTTTTGCGGGCATCGCGATTTATGCCGCGCTGCTGCTTAAATCCCGCGCGGTTCTGGCCGCCGCCGTGTTGTCCATGATCAGCTTTATTGTCGCTTACAGCGCCGAGCATTTCGCTAACACAATCGGCTGGCCGATCATGCTGATGGCGCTCGGTATTATCATTCTGGGCGCGGGCTTTATGTTTGCGCGCCTTTCCGGCCGCATCAAGGCGAGCGCGTAATGTCCAGCGAGCGCAAAGCTGAATCGGTGCGGCCCAGCCGCCCTTTCGCGCTCGACCCGTTATTCCGGGCATTGACGGCGCTTCCCGGCGTGGGACCGAAGAACGGGAAATTATTAGAGAAACTTGTCGGGGGGCCGAAGATTCTCGATCTGCTCTGGCACAGGCCGATTGCGTTCGTGGATAGGCGTTTTTCGCCCAAGGTCAAAGACGCGCCGGACGGCAAAGTGGTAACGCTGGCGCTGCGCGTCGGCAAGCATTTTCCCAACGCACGGAAAGGTCTTCCCTATAAGGTGTGGTGCAGCGACGAGACGGGCGCAATTAATCTCATATTTTTTCATGCGCATAAAGACTGGCTGGAGAAGCAATTGCCTGTCGATACGGACGTGATTGTTTCGGGCCGCGTCGAATATTTCCAGGGCAACCCGCAGATCGTGCACCCGGATGCAATCGGCAAACCCGAGGACCGCGCGAGCATCGAAACGGTGGAGCCGGTTTACCCGCTGACGCAGGGCATCACGAATAAACTCGTGCGCAAGGCGGCAGGCGCCGCGCTGGGTTTCGTGCCCGAATTGCCGGAATGGCTGGACGAGGCGCATAAAAAACGCGGGGGGTGGCCCGCGTGGAATGAAGCCTTGAAGGCGGCTCATAACCCGGCGGATGAGCGCGGATTGTTGCCCGAGGACAAGGCGCGCGAGCGGCTGGCCTATGATGAATTGCTGGCGAACCAGTTGACGATTGCACTGGTGCGGAGCAAGCAGAAGAAATCCAGCGGGCGGGCGCTTAAAGGAACGGGAATCTTACGGAATAAAATCATTCCCGCCCTGCCCTTTGAACTCACAGGAGCGCAAAAGAGATCGATTGCCGAGATCGATAAGGATATGGCGGAAGGCTCGCGCATGATGCGGCTGCTCCAAGGCGATGTCGGCAGCGGGAAAACGGTTGTCGCTGCGCTCAGCATGATGAATGCGGTGGAGAACGGCGCACAGGCGGCGTTTTTAGCGCCGACGGAAATTTTGGCGCGGCAGCATGGAGATACGCTGCAGCCTTGGCTGGATGCGGCGGGTTTGAGATATGTGGTGTTTACCGGGCGCGACAAAGGCAAAGCGCGGGATGCGCTGCTCCAGCAGGTCGCGAACGGCGAAGCGCAAATCATTATCGGCACGCACGCGATTTTCCAGGAAGGCGTAGAGTTCAACGATCTTGGCTTTGCGGTGATCGACGAGCAGCACCGTTTCGGCGTGCATCAAAGATTGCAGTTATCAGCCAAGGGACGCGGCACGGATATCCTCGTAATGACGGCAACGCCGATCCCGCGCACGCTGACTTTGACGGCCTATGGCGATATGGAAGTGTCGCGGTTAGACGAAAAACCGCCGGGACGAAAGCCCGTGGATACGCGGCTGCTGGATGCCAGCCATATGGATGAAATGGTCGATGGCATTGCGCGACAGATAAAGACCGGCGCGCGGGCTTACTGGGTTTGCCCGCTGGTGGAGGAATCGGAACTGATCGACCTTGCGGCGGCAGAGGAACGATATGATGTTCTGTATGCAAGGTTTGGCGACAAGGTCGGGCTGGTGCATGGGCGCATGAAGCCGACGGAAAAAGATGCGGTCATGCAGAAATTCAGCAAGGGCGAGATTGATATTCTCGTTGCGACGACGGTGATCGAGGTCGGCGTTAATGTACCCGAGGCGACGATTATGGTGATCGAGCATGCGGAACGGTTCGGTTTATCGCAGCTGCACCAGTTGCGCGGGCGCGTGGGACGCGGCGGCGATAAGTCGTATTGTTTCCTGCTGTATTACGGGCCGCTGGGCGAGACGGCGAAGGAGCGGCTCGGCATCATGCGCCAGACCGAGGACGGGTTTTTGATTTCGGAGAAAGACCTGGAGCTGCGCGGTGCGGGCGATTTACTGGGCGTACGTCAAAGCGGTATGCCTGCGTTCAGGTTGTCGGAATTGCCTGCACATAATGAATTGCTGGCGGCGGCGCATGATGACGCGAAATATATTCTCGGCAAAGACCCGGAACTGAAAACACCGCGCGGCGAGGCGCTGCGCACCCTGCTCTATTTATTTGAAAGAGACCAGGCGATCCAGTATTTAAGATCAGGTTGATTTTTTGATATTTCTGCGAAGTTCTTCGACTTCCAGAACCAAGGAATCCAGCGTGGCAGTGAGTTTTTCCATCTCGTCGCGGCTGGGCATGCCGTAGCCGCGATTAACTTCATCGCCGCCGACGATGCGAGCAGGAATGCCAAGCGCGGTTTTGTGCGCAGGAACGTCGAAGGTCACGACGGAATTCGCGCCGACTTTCGCGCCCTCGCCCACCGTGATATCGCCCAATACTTGCGCGCCCGCACCAATCATGGCGCCGTTTTCGATTGTCGGGTGGCGCCTGGCGCCGGGATTGGCATCGCGCCGCTGCACGCCGCCGAGTGTGACACCGTGATAGATGGTGACGTTGTCTTTTATGATCGCCGTCTGGCCGATAACAACGCCGGTGCCGTGATCGATAAACAGGTTTTTGCCGATCTGCGCCTCGGGGTGGATTTCAACGCCGGTCAGGATGCGGGAAAGATTGGCGAGGAAGCGCGCAATCGCCTTTAAATTCATATTCCAGATCGCGTGATTCATGCGGTGCAAAACGACGGCATGAAAACCGTTATAGCCGAGGATGACTTCCATCAAGGTCGGTTTTGCCGGATCGCGTTCGCGTATGCTGTCGATCAATTCCATCGCTATGCCGCCTTATCAATATCCTGCGGCGGCTGCGCGGGCGCGATCATGCCGCAAGAGATAACCATTTTGATGCCTTCATCGACGCTCATCTTGAGCGAGATCATGTCCTTGCGCGGGACAAACAGCAAAAATCCGTTTACGGGACTCGGCGCGGTCGGGACAAAGACGGTGACGAGATCCTGATTCAAATCGCCCTGGATTTCGCCTTCGGGAATGCCGGTGACAAAGCCGAGCGTCCATGTGCCTTTGCGCGGGTATTCAATCAGGACAACTTCGCGGAAGGCCTTGGCCTGCGAGCCCATGAGGGTTTCGACGACCTGTTTAATCGCGTTGTAAAACGTGCGGACAATGGGCATGCGGCCCATGATGTATTCGGATATCTGGATAAACATCTGGCCGAGGACGTTGGTTGCGAACCAGCCGACGCCGATGAAGAATACAATTGTGATGATAAGGCCGCTGCCGGGGAATACGCTTTCGCCATAGGCGGGCTGCAGATTGTTCGGCAGAATATTCGCCAGCTGGCGGTCCATGAAAACGATGAAGACGTAGGTCACGTAAAGCGTGATGGCGATGGGCGCGGTGACGAGAACGCCGGTCAGGAAAAATTTACGCAGGCGCCGGAGGGTGATTTTCCAGCGAACGGAAACCTGTCTTTTCAGTGCATCGTTGATGGTGGGTTTTTCCTGCATTCCATGTTCCTTGCCGGCAAAAGAATGGTGACCGCGGTGGGATTCGAACCCACGACCCCATGATTAAAAGTCATGTGCTCTACCGGCTGAGCTACGCGGTCTTTCAGGACTGACGCACATTATGGATTTAAACCCTGCCCGTCAAGCTTCCCGAGACTTATTTCTTGTACTTTTTCCTCAGTTTTTCAGCCACTTGCGGGGTGACAAATTCGTCTACATCACCGCCAAGACTGCAGATTTCCTTTACAAACGAGGCCGAGACGAACTGCCATTTGTCCGCGGCCATCAGGAAGACGGTCTCAAGCTCGGGGTCGAGGCGCGCATTCATGCCCGTGAGCTGGAATTCATATTCGAAGTCGGAAACGGCACGCAGGCCCCTGAAAATGCAGGAAGCATCCATTTTGCGGGCGAAATGGACCAGCAGGTCGCTGAAGGGCTGAACCTCGATCTCGCACCCCTTCTCATGCATGTTGGCGATGTCGGCGCGGACCATTTCAAGGCGCTCGTCGATGTCGAACAAGGGGCCTTTGCGAGGGTTATCGGCAATGCCGATCACGAGATGGTCGACCAGGCGGCTGGCCCGGCGGATCAAATGGAGATGGCCCTTGGTGACCGGGTCGAAGGTGCCGGGGTAAACGCCAGTCCTAGATTTCTGCGCGGTCATGAGGCCTTCGCTTTCGGATGGCAGACGATGCCGACCCCGAAATTGAAATATGGCGGCAGGAAGCCGAAGGGAATGCCCCGCGCGCTTTCAACGGTGAAATGCTGGCGCAGGGTTTTAATCAGGTGGCGGTAGCTGAAGCCTTTATGTTCGCGGCGCTCGACTTTTTCGACCATGCCCAGTGTCGCGAATATAAACTCCCGCACGGAATAGGTTTCGTAGCCGCCGATAAAAGCCACCTTCAAAATATGCTTAGCGGCAAACACCGGGCCGATTTCATTCGGCACCGAGACGAGGAACGTGCCGCCGGGTTTGAGGCTGGCGGCGACGGTTTCGAGATAAGGCCCGAGATCCTGCGGCGGGATATGCTCGAGCGTTTCGAGCGCCATGACGAGGTCGAATTTCTCGCCGTTCAGATTCATCTGGTCGGCTTTCAGGCATTCGCGGAATTCAAGATGGGGCTGCGCGGCCCAGCGCTGGGCGGCGAGTTGCAGGGCGTTTTCCCAGCCTGCGTCGAAACCGATATAGCGCGCCGGAATCTGCGGCAGGAATTCAACCGCGCGGCCGTCGTAACAGCCGATCTCCATGACCGAGTCCGGTTTCAGATCAAGACGGCGAAGTGTACCCTGCAGCCACCGGAAGCGCGCGGTGTGAAGGCGGCCACGCACGCCGCCCGCAAATAGCCGCTCGTTGTAACAGGGCTGTGGTGTAGCCAGAGATTCCGCCATGTGAAATCAGGTCCTTGTTGCCGGGGCCGGGTTTTTATTTTCCGGGCCATCGAGGGCGCGGCCAGCCAGTTTCCTGAAAAAATTGCGGCCGGGCATTTCCACGAGATAATAGGTAATAATGGCGGCGGCGACAACCACGAAAAGGTAAGTGATAACAACAACATCGCCTATCCAGAGATTGTCACCCCAGACCATCCGGCCTTCCAGAAGGGTTTCAGGCCCGGGCAGGAATTTCAGCAGAACCGTGAAACCGGACACAACAAAGATCTGGAGCATGTAGATGGAATAGGATACCGCGCCGACCAGCAGGAACGGTTTGCGCGATAGAATGCGGGAGAGAATACCCGCCTCGAATGAAAAAATAAAAATCGCGGCGGCGAAGAGAAACGGCAGCGCCATGGTCCATTCGATCATGTCAGATGACACTGACACGGCGAGGATCATGGCGAGGACCAGAAATATTTCAAGCGCGCTGAACAGATGCGTGCGCCGGGCGAAGGGTGTGGCGGCGCTTTCGACGCGGGTGTAAAAGCGCCAGAGCAATGCGCCGATGGCGAAGCTATAGATGCAGCGCGGGAAACCGTAATCATAGATGCCATACAGGTAGATTCCCCTGGCGTATAAATAATAGCCGGTGGCGGCAGTAACCAATACAAGCACCGGGCCGATGCGGTTTTTGAACAGCAGGATCAGGATGCCGAACAGCGCGTAGGTGTAGAATTCGGCGCTGACGGTCCAGCTCGGGCGGTTGAAGCTCAGGCGGTCGTCGATGCCGAGGCCGTGCGCGAGGAAAAGGTTCGACCAGAAATAAGGCAACTCCCCCGCTCCCCTGAACGCGTTATCCGGCATAAGCTTGATGACCGGCATGTAGAGATCGACGAGGCAATAGATGGTCACGATCATCAACAGAACGAAATGCAACGGATAGAGCCGCCCGAAGCGCAGCAGCATGAACTTCCAGAAGCCGTAGCCCTGTTTCAGTCTTTCCTCGTAATTGGCGAAAATCACGAAACCGCTGAGGACGAAAAAGAAATCGACGAACAGGTGCGCGTTGTTGATGAAATCCAGATGAAAAAGATGGCTGTAGATGAAATTGCGGAAGTGAAACAGCGCGACAAAGCAAGCCGCCAGCCCGCGCCATGAATCAAGAACGCGGAAACGGTGCTGTTCGAAATACATTGAACCTTATTCTTCGGCGTCTTCTATTACGGCCTCGGGGAGTGCGTCGCCTTCTTCGTCGTCATCTTCCTGGATCAGCCAGGCGACGGAGACGACTTCTTCATCCGGTGCGACGCGGAAAATGGTAACGCCCTGGGCGCTGCGGCCCGTGATGCGGACGGTTTCAACCGGCGTACGGATGAGCTGGCCCTTGTCGGAGACAAGCATGATCTGGTGGCTGTCGGTGACGGGGAACGTGGCGACCACCTCGCCGCCATTCTTGGAGGTCAGCGCCATGTTCGTGACGCCCTGCCCGCCGCGGCCCGAGAGGCGGTACTCGTATGAAGAGGTGCGCTTGCCGAAGCCTTTATTGCTGACGGTGAGGAGGAATTGCTCCTTGGATTTCATTTCCTGGAAACGGTCCGGCGTGAGCTGGAGATTGGTTTCCTCGATTTCGACGCCTTCGGCAGCGCCCGAAGCCTTGAGATAGGCGTTGCGCTCGTCGGGCGAGACATCGAGATGTTTGAGAACCGACATGGAAATGACTTCGTCTTTTTTGTTCGCGAGTTTAATGCCGCGCACACCGGTAGAGGTGCGGCCAGAGAAGACGCGGATATCGGTGACCGGGAAGCGGATGGCCTTGCCGAGCTTGGTGGCCAGCATGATGTCCTCTTCTTCGTGGCAGATTTTGACGGAAACGAGTTTCTCGTCGCCTTCGAGCTTCATGGCGATCAGGCCGTTGGCGCGGATGTTCTTGAAATCGGTGAGCTTGTTACGGCGCACGGAGCCATGGGAGGTCGCGAACATGATGTCGAGCTTGTCCCAATGTTCTTCGTTCTCCGGCAGGCGGAGGTAAACGTTGACGTTTTCGTTGGCTTCGAGCGGCAGCATGTTGACCAACGCCTTACCGCGCGCCTGCGGCGTGCCGAGCGGAACCTGGTAGACCTTCATGCGGTGGACGAGGCCCTTCGACGTGAAGAACAGGATCGGGGTGTGCGTGCTGGCGACAAACAGGTCGGAGACGAAATCCTCGTCCTTCGTCGTCATGCCGGCGCGGCCCTTGCCGCCGCGCTTCTGGGCGCGGTAGGTGTCGAGCGGCACGCGCTTGATGTAGCCGCCATGGGTGATGGTAACGACCATGTCCTCGCGCTGGATAAGCGATTCAATATCGGCTTCGAATTCAGCATCGACGAGTTCGGTGCGGCGCGGCGTACCGAATTTTTCTTTGACTTCTTTCAGTTCGGTGACGAGAACGTCGAGCAGTTTTTCGCGGCTGCCGAGGACGGCGAGGAATTCAGCGATCTGGTCGGTGATTTCCTTGAGCTCGTTGCCGATCTTGTCGCGCTCGAGGCCAGTCAGGCGGTGGAGGCGCAGGTCGAGAATGGCCTTGGCCTGGGCTTCGGACATTTTGTAATTTCCACGCTCGTCGATGCCGTATTCGGGATCGTCGATCAGCGCGATGAGCGGCGCAACGTCTTTTGCGGGCCAGGCTTTCGCGATTAATTGTTCGCGGGCGATGGATGGGTCCTTGGCGCCACGGATGAGAGCGATGATTTCATCGATATTGGCGACGGCAACGGCGAGACCAGCCAAAATGTGCGCGCGGTCGCGTGCCTTGCCCAATTCGAAAATGGTACGCCGGGTAATGACTTCTTCGCGGAATTTCACGAAGGCGCGGATCATGTCCTTGATCAGCATGGTCTGCGGACGGCCGCCGGAGAGAGCAACCATGTTGCAGGCGAAGTTCGTTTGCAGCGCCGTGTGCTTGAAGAGCTGGTTCAGCACGACATCGGCATTGGCATTGATTTTAAGTTCGATGACGACGCGCACGCCGTCGCGGTCAGATTCATCGCGGATCTCGGAGATGTCTTCGACGATTTTCTCACGGGCGACCTCGCCAAGGCGCTCGAGCAGTTTGCCCTTGTTCACCTGGTAGGGAATTTCATGAACGATGATGGCCTCGCGCTTGCCCATTTCCTCGAACGAGGTCTTGGCGCGCATGGTGATCGAGCCGTTGCCGGTGTGATAGGCGCTGCGGATGCCGTTGCGGCCCAGAATCTGGGCGCCGGTCGGGAAATCGGGACCGGGAACGATGGCGTTGATTTCCTCGGTTGATAAATCAGGATTGGCGACCATGGCGATGCAAGCATCGACGACTTCGCCGAGATTGTGCGGCGGGATGTTGGTGGCCATACCGACGGCGATGCCGCCCGCGCCATTGACCAGCAAGTTCGGAATGCGAGTCGGCAGAACGGTTGGTTCGCGCTCGGTTTCGTCGTAGTTCGGGCGGAAATCGACCGTGTCCTTGTCGATTTCCTCGAGGAACATTTCGCCAGCCTTGCCGAGGCGCGCCTCGGTGTAACGATCAGCAGCGGGCGGATCGCCGTCGAGCGAGCCGAAGTTGCCCTGCCCGTCGATAAGCGGCAGGCGCAGCGAGAAATCCTGCGCCATACGGACGAGCGCCTCGTAAATCGCGAGGTTGCCGTGCGGGTGGTATTTACCCATGACGTCCCCGACGATACGGGCGCATTTGCGATAGGCCTTATCAGAGGTGAAACCACCCTCTTTCATGCCGAACAGGATACGGCGGTGCACCGGCTTCAAACCGTCGCGCACATCGGGCAGCGCACGGCTGACGATGACGCTCATCGCGTAGTCGAGATAAGATTGCTTCATCTCGTCTTCGAGGGCGATGATCGGTATGTTGTCGATGGGTTCGGCGGTATTGGTCATACTTTATCCTGAAGTGACTAAATGCTTAAAATTACTGGCCCGCGGGAGGAACAGGCGTTGACGGGCCACCGGTGCCACCCGTGCGGGCGCGCATCATAGCCTGGTCGAGCATGCGGGTGATTTCCGGGTAAACCTTGGCGGCATAAAGCTGGTATTTGGTCGTTGCGCTTTTTGCCTCGGGCTTGCTGTAGTATTCAACCAGCGCCTGAAGTTCGGCGGTGGTGTAAATCTCCGCCATGGCATCGATCGAGATTTTCTCGATGGCCTGGTAGTTCAAAATATTTCTCATGTTGGCGCGGAAAATTTCCTTCTGATTTTCCGGCTGCGCGGAGGCGGCCTCCTCGATGGCGAGGTTGACCTGGTCGCGTACAGAGACGGGCATCAGGCCGTGCCATTTTTTCGAAAGCTCGATGCGTTTGTCGAGATCAGCCGGATCCTGTTTCGGCGCTTCGGCTGCGACCGCAGGTTTTTCATCTGCTGCGTACAGAGGCGCAGGCAGCAACATAAGCAGCAACAAAAAGGATAGAATTTTCATGGCATCACCCTTGAGTTTCAGTTTTCTTAAAATGGAATTTCGTCTTCGAAATCGTCAGCGCGTCCGCCGCCCGATGCCGCCTTGGGAGGGGCAGAGCCGTAATCATTGGCGCCGCTGTCCTGTAACGATGAACCGCCGCCGCCTTTGGAATCCAGCATGGTGAGTTCGCCGCGGAAAGGACGCAGGACAACTTCGGTCGAGTATTTCTCGACGCCGTCCTTGTCGGTCCATTTGCGGGTTTCAAGCTGGCCTTCGATGTAAACCTTGGAGCCTTTTTTCACGTAGCTTTCGATCACTTTGACCAGGCCCTGGTTCCAGACAGAAACACGGTGCCACTCGGTTTTTTCCTTGCGCTCGCCGGTGGCCTTGTCCTTCCAGCTTTCGGATGTTGCGATGGAAAAACTGGCGACCTTATCGCCGGATTGCATGGAACGGATTTCGGGGTCCTTGCCCAGATTGCCGACCAGAATGACCTTGTTTACGCTGCCTGCCATAGTGACTTCCTTTTTCAATGATTCTGCGGATTATAGCCGGGTTTTGTAGACGTTGTATAGCGAATAGGATACGGTTTTCACCATGAAAAACCTGCGAAAAAAGACACCCAAAACGGGTGCGGATTCACCCCCTGCCAGGGCGTGGCAGAGGATGTTATCGGGGCGGCGGCTGGACCTCGTCGACCCCTCGCCGATGGATATCGAAATCGAGGATATCGCACATGGATTGTCGCGCGTCGCACGGTGGAATGGGCAGACGTCCGGGGGTCATATATTTTCAGTGGCGCAACATTCATTACTGGTGGAGACGATTGCCTCGCAGACCGGGCGGCAGATGTCGCAGGGCTGGCGGCTGGCGACTTTGCTCCATGACGCGCCGGAATACGTGATCGGCGACATGATTTCGCCGTTCAAGAATGCACTCGGTGTCGATTACAGAGCTTTTGA
Source organism: Micavibrio sp. UBA7657 (assembly GCA_002483465.1). Taxonomy (GTDB): domain Bacteria; phylum Pseudomonadota; class Alphaproteobacteria; order Micavibrionales; family Micavibrionaceae; genus UBA7657. The sequence goes on from DLHX01000012.1 coordinate 216,544, forward strand.
GGAGCGATTGCAGCGGGCGATTCATATACGGTTCGGCCTGCCGCCGGTTCTCGACCCGGATTTAAAGCGGCGCATCAAGGAGGCCGACAAAGCGGCGGCGTGGCTCGAGGCCACGGTGCTGGCGGGTTTTACTGAAGAGGAAGCCCTGCGCATTTTCGGGCCGAAGCCGGACACGCGTTACCCGCGCCCGGAACCTCTGGACGCGGAAAGCTGTAAAAAGGAATTTTTGAAGAAATTCGTGGAGTTGTCAGCCTAACCTATAATGGGCGCCTGCCTGCCTCAATAATGAAATGGTTGCTTTGGTCGCGGCACGATGGAATTCCATTTCGGAGCTGGCCTGTTGCTCACCCCCATGTCTTTCCATCCAACCTTCCGCCCGGGACAATGTGCTCGCTTTTTCCTGAGGCGTCATCTTTTGAAATTCATGGCGAAGCGCTGTTTTCATTTCATTATTCATTTTGTGTACCCTTCCCTGTAAGGTTTTTCTTTGTGCTAACTATATTGTTTCGAAATCCCGGCGCAACGTAAATATGTGGAATAAATTATGCACAAAAAAGCATTGCCCCCATGGGCACCGGAACGCGCAAAAACTAGTTTTTGAAAAAGTTCGCCGAATTACAGAGCTAAAGCAGCCTGAGGCTGTCCTAACAGTTTAACCGTCAATTGAGCTTCGGCAAGATCTCTGGACCCTTCTCCGTCGTGAGTATGGTTTTCCACATAAATAATCGCTTTGGCTAATTCATTAACGCGTTCACTGAGCGACATGTTTTGAAACTTTTCAGCAAGAGAGTTTTGCAAATTCTGATCGTTTTTCATTTTTAACTCATTGTTGAGGTGGTTTTTCCTGTTGACCCGGAAGGTACATTATTCCCGAAGGGCCCTGCAATATAAATGTTATGGAATAAATTATGCGGCAGACCCCTTAAAAACACGCCGATTTTCTGGACTTTCCGGGGCTTTCGCGCCATATAAACCGGATGCTTAAAACCATATCCGTGCGCGGGGCACGGGAACACAATCTCAAGGACATTAACGTCGATATCCCCCGGGATACGCTGACGGTGATCACCGGGCTTTCGGGTTCGGGGAAGTCGTCGCTTGCCTTTGACACTATATATGCCGAGGGCCAGCGCCGGTATGTCGAGAGCCTGTCGGCCTATGCACGGCAGTTCCTGGAGCTGATGCAGAAGCCCGATGTGGATTCAATCGAGGGCCTGTCGCCCGCCATTTCCATCGAGCAGAAAACCACCAGCAAGAACCCGCGCTCGACGGTTGGCACGGTGACCGAGATTTACGATTATATGAGGTTGTTGTGGGCGCGCGTGGGTATTCCCTACTCGCCTGCGACCGGGTTGCCGATTGAAAGTCAGTCGGCTTCGGAGATCGTCAAACGCATCTTAAAAATGGGCGACGGGGCGAAGCTGTATATCCTCGCGCCCATCGTGCGCGGGCGTAAGGGCGAATACAGGAAAGAGTTCAAAGATCTCCGCGCCAAGGGATTCCAGCGCGTGAAAGTGGATGGGAAATTATATGAGATCGACGAGGTTCCCGAGCTTAACAAGAAACTGAAGCATGATATCGAGGTGGTCGTGGACCGGTTGGTCATTCGTGACGATCTTGGGAACCGTTTGGCGGATTCAGTTGAGACGGCGCTGCGGCTGGCTGAAGGATTGATTATCGTCGAGAACGCCGACACGAAAGAGCAGACATTATTCAGTGAGAAATTCGCCTGCCCGGTTTCGGGGTTTACGATTCCGGAGATCGAGCCGCGTTTATTCTCGTTCAACTCGCCGCACGGCGCATGCCCGAACTGCGATGGTTTAGGTGTAAAACTTTATGTCGATCCGGATCTCGTCGTTCCCGATCCGACAAAATCAATTGAAGATGGCGCGATTGAGCCATGGTCGGGCGGGTTTGCGCCGTTCTACCTGCAGGCGATGGAATCCGTTGCCAAGCATTACGGATTCAAAACCACCGTGCCGTGGAACAAATTAAAGCAGGAACATAAAAATTACATTCTTTATGGTTCGGGCGACGACGATATCCGCACGACCTATCACAGCAAAACCGGCAATGACTGGAAGAGTAACAAGCCGTTCGAAGGTGTTATTCCCAACGTTGAGCGCCGCCTGAAAGATACGGACAGCGATTCACAGCACGATAAACTGATTGAATATCAATCGAGCTCGCCGTGCGAAGAGTGCAACGGTATGCGCCTGAAGCCGGAAGCACTGGCGGTGAAAATCGCGGGGCTGAATATCAGCCAGGCGGGTGAGTTCAGCATCGAGGAAGCGCATGGATGGTTTTCGGGCCTCAATAAAAAGCTCAAGAAGCAGCAGCTTGAAATTGCCTCACGCATTTTGAAGGAAATCAACGAGCGCCTCGCTTTTCTTATGAATGTGGGATTGGATTATTTAAGTCTTGGGCGTGCGTCGAAAACATTATCGGGCGGCGAGAGCCAGCGTATTCGTTTGGCGTCACAGATCGGATCGGGACTGACGGGTGTTTTGTATGTTCTCGATGAACCGTCGATTGGATTGCACCAGCGCGACAATAACCGCTTGCTGGAGACACTCAAGAAATTGCGCGATCTTGGAAACACGGTTCTTGTCGTCGAACATGACGAAGACGCGATCCGCATGGCCGATCACATTATTGATATGGGCCCCGGCGCGGGCGCGCATGGCGGCAATGTTGTCGCAAGCGGCACACTGAAGGAATTGCTGAAAAGCCGCAATAGCCTGACCGCGCAATATCTGAACGGCGAGAAAGAAGTTCCGCTGCCGCACGCACGCCGCCCCGGCAAGCCAAAGCAATTCATCGAGATCGTCGGCGCGAGCGGAAACAATCTGCTGAACGTGAATGCGAAATTCCCGCTCGGCACGTTCACATGCGTCACTGGCGTATCGGGAAGCGGCAAATCATCGCTGACCATCGACACGCTCTATCGCGCCGCCAGCAAGATCCTGATGAAATCAAGCGAGCAGCCCCTGCCCTACAAGCAGATCAAGGGTTTTGAATTCGTCGACAAGGTGATCGATATCGATCAATC